>CANPXE010000007.1 GCA_947585665.1 uncultured Bacilli bacterium
ATAAAGCAACCTTACGAATACATTATACAACATATTTTAAAAAAAGAAAAGACCATTGAACTTTGTCAACAGTCTGATAAATTCTATACATATGTATAGAATTTTATTTTTATATGATATAATTCATAATGTAGGTGATGTTATGATTATCGGAATGACAGTAATAGTTTGTAGTTTTTTATATTGTCTTTTAGTTGCAATCATATATTTTTCAAAAATGAAGGTAAAGAATGTTGAAAATAAAATTTATAGTGGAATTCTTTTACTAATATTTGTTGGACAAATACTTGAATTTATTTGTTGCTTTGTTACCTGGAAATATCCTAGTTTGATATCTACATTTCCAAATATCCTAGTCAATAAACTATTTTTAATTTATATTTTATCGTGGTCATTTTTATTTACTAGATATATATTCTATGTATCTTATAAGGAAAAAATAGAAAATAATAATGTTAAAATTAATTTGTTAAATAAAATATCAATTATTGCATATATAATTTGTTGCATTTTAATATCGATGTTACCTATATATTTTTATAATGATGCAAGTAACAATGCTTATTCGTATGGGCCAGCTGTTTATATATTATACATTGTCGCAATAATATGTATTTTTATTGATTGTTTGTCTGTATTTTTAAATTTTAGAAAAGTAAAAGCTCAAAAGTATTTACCATTTTTTATATTTATACTATGTATGATTTTTGTTATTATAATTAGATTGATAAATCCACAGTTATTATTAATTAATGGTAGTTTTGCTTTTGTAACATGTTTAATGTACTTCACAATTGAAAATCCTGATGTTAAAATGATTCAAAAACTTGAAATTGCCAAAGATGCTGCTGATAAAGCTAATGCTGCTAAGACTGATTTCTTAAGTAATATGTCACACGAAATTCGTACTCCATTGAATGCTATTGTTGGTTTTAGTGATGAAATAGAACAATCATCTACTTTAGAAGATGCTAAAGAAAATGCTAAAGATATTATTAGTGCCTCAAATACTTTATTGGAAATAGTTAATAGTATTCTTGATATTTCAAAGATTGAAGCTGGTAAATTAGAAATTATTAATTCTGATTATAATCCAAAAGAAGTATTTACTAATCTTGCTAAATTAATCACTCCTAAAATGCAAGAGAAGGCTCTTGATTTCCAAGTATCAATAGCTGATGATTTGCCTAATACTTTGTATGGTGATAAAGCTAATATTAAGAAAGTTGTTACTAATTTACTTAGTAATGCTTATAAGTACACCGATAAAGGTTTTGTAAAATATACTGTTAGTTGTGTTAAAAAAGATAATAATTGTCGTTTAATCATTTCTGTTGAAGATTCTGGTCGTGGAATGAAAGCTGAAAATGTTGATAAGTTATTTACTAAGTTTCAAAGAATTGATGAAGATCGAAATACTACTATTGAAGGAACTGGTTTAGGACTTGCTTTAACTAAACAATTGCTTGAATTAATGGGTGGTAATATTATTGTTCACACTGTTTATGGTGAAGGATCTAAATTTACGGCAACTCTTGATCAAAGAATTGATAATGTTGATTTAAAAGAAGAAGTTAATGTTCCTGATACAATAGATTTAAGTAATAAGCACATTTTAGTTGTTGATGATAATCCATTGAATCTTAAAGTAGCAACCAAACTTCTTCAAAGATATAATGCTCTTGTTGAATGTTGTGAAAGTGGTTTTGCTTGTATTGATAAAGTACAAGCTGGTGAAAAGTTTGACCTTATTCTAATGGACGATATGATGCCTAAGATGAGTGGAACAGAAGCATTTAAAAAACTAAAAGAAATATCCTCTTTCAATATGCCAGTTATTGTTTTAACAGCCAATGCTATAACAGGTATGCGTGAAAAATATCTTGGTGAAGGATTTACTGATTATTTATCTAAACCAATTGAAAAAGAAGCAATGATTAAATCCTTTAATCTTGTCTTTAAAAAGTCAACTCCTGTTACTGAAAAACGTGATGAAAAAACAAGTTTAGAAATTAATGTTACTTATAGTGATAATACTAATGAGAAAAAAGTTATTGAAGAGACTGCACCTGTTGAGGTAAAACCAGCTCCTACTCCAGTTTTAACAACTGAAAATAATCATACTAAAGAATTCCTAGAGTCAAATAATATAGATGTTAATCATGGACTTGAACTTTTAGGTGATATGGAATTATATGATGAAACGATGACTGACTTTGTTAAAGAGATGGAAAGTCGTCTTCCTAAACTACAAGAATATAAAGATAATAGTGATATGCCTAACTATGCTATCTTAGTTCACGCTATAAAGAGCGATTGTAAATATCTAGGTATTATGGCTTTAGCAGATATGAATTATGAACATGAATTAAAAAGTAAAGCTAATGATGTTGAATTCGTAAATAGCCATTACGATGAATTAATAGAAAACATTAATAAATATCTAGAAATTTGTAAAAAGTATATTGGAAATTAATAAAAATATAGTAATAATAAAAAAGACTAGTGATTAAATTCATTAGTCTTTTTACATTTTTGCTTCCATTTCTAATTCATTTATTAAATCAAGTAGTGGCTTCGTTTCATTATAAGCAAGTTGTTTTCCCTCTTCATATTTTATTGGTTCTCTTATATTTATAAATTCATACATATCTTCAAAATTATTATAACTGATATATAGAGAATTACCACTAAAACAAACAATCAAACTACTATCTTCTTTTTGGTTTAGTGCATTAATTCTTTCTATAATACTACTTGTTAAAACAGAAGATGCATATTGTTCATTATCACTAAATATTTTAAATGAATTATTGAATTTTTCGTTATCAGTTTTAATATTAATTGCATTTTTGTTTAAAAGAATTTTTGGATGGCCATTAATAATATATTTTTGAAATATCCATATATTCGAATAAAAGGTTCTATTAAATTTTATTATATACCATTGTCCTTCTAAAATTGGTGCATATTGACAATGATCACTATCAGTTTTCTTTTTTATTGAAACATCAGCTCTTTCAACATACAAATCATTATATGTAGCTGAAAAATAATCATTAGATTCATAAACATCAAATGTATTTATTGAAAGATTGTTAAAAGTTTCTATTGGTAAACCAGAATCAGGTTGATAATCAACATTGTCAAATATTTCATTAAGCGCACTTTCAACAATTATTTTTTTACAGTTTTTTATAAATAATTTTTCATCCCTATATTCGGGAAATCTTTTACTATTTTTAATCTTATAAAGTATAACATGCATAATTGTCATAAAAATAATGTAGAGAATAGGCAATAAGATTATATTATTACAGGCAATAGATATATACAAAGATAAAATAAATAGTACAAAATATCCAATCATAGATATTATTGATAATTTCATAAATTCGCTTTTATATACTACTAATTCCTGTCGATATTTTTCCAAATCTTCAATTGTCAAAAAACGATCATCTATCATACTATCACCAATTTTAATATATCATAGTTAAACTAAATTTAAAATATATATAATAAACAAAAGACTAATGAAATTTAATCATTAGTCTTTTTATAAATCAATTTTTACATCTTCTTTTTTAATATCTTCAGCTTCGAAAAATTCTCTCTTCGTAATACCTTTCATTCCAGCAACAATGTTATTTGGAAATGTTACAATATCTTGATTTAATATAGAAACATTAGAGTTGTACATTCTTCTTGCTGCTTGAAGATGTTCTTCAACATCAACAATAGCTTCTTGTAATTGTTTATAATTTTCACTTGATCTCAATTCAGGATAATTTTCGGCAAGAATTTTTATTTGCTCAAAATTATAATCCATCTTCTCATTAACTTCTTTTTTCTCATTTATTGTCATATCTTTACGTAACTTTATTATTTCAAATAAAGTTTCTTTTTCATGTTTAGAATATGCTTTAACAACATCCATTAATTTAGTTAAGACATCATATCTTTTTGTTAAAGCAATATCAATTCCAGAACTTGCTTCATCAATCTTTACAAGAGTACGATTTAATCTATTGGATACAGATAAAAACCATCCCAATATAATAAATAATATAATAATACCGATAATAATTATATAAATCATAATTTTATTCCTTCCATAAATTAAAATATATCTAATAATAATATAACATAATTAAATATTATTTACCTAGAAAAGAATATACTTTTATTATTTTTGTGTCAAATAGAATTGTTTATGTTATAATATGCCGATATAGGGATTAATAATTAAAAAATTAGAAGTATTATTATTTTGAAAAATAATAAAAAATAATTGAATAAGTGTTGACCTAAGAACAAATGTTTGATAATAATTATGAAAGGAGGTATATATGAATCAAGATAAAATGCATTTAGTAAATAAAATATTTAATAATGAAACAATAAGAACTATATGGGATAAGGAACAAGAAAAATATTATATTAGTGTGGTTGATATTGTAAGAGTTTTAACTGATAGTAAAGATCCTAGACATTACTGGAATGTATTAAAGGGGCGATTAAAAGATGAAGGAAATGAAACGGTCACAAATTGTGACCAGTTGAAATTAAAAGCACAAGATGGTAAATATCGTTTAACTGATGTTGTTGATATCGAAGGAATGTTTAGAATTATTGAATCAATTCCAAGTAAAAATGCTGAACCTATCAAACAATGGTTGGCGAAATTAGGAAGTGAAAGAATTGATGAAGTATTTGATCCTTCACTTGCTGCTCAAAGATCAATCGATTTATATCGAGCAAAAGGTTATGATGAAAGATGGATTACTAAAAGAATACAGAATATTCAGGATAGAAAAGAACTTACTGATATATGGAAAGAAAATGGCATTACTGAAAGTAGAGAATTTGCTATATTAACTAATGAAATATATAAAACTTGGTCTGGTATGACTGCAAATGAATATAAATCTTTTAAGGGACTAAGAAAAGAGTCTTTAAGAGATAATATGTCTGATATTGAGGTGGCTCTTGCTGATTTAGGCGAACTAGCAACAAGGGAAATTGCTAAAAAGAAGAAACCGCAAGGTCTAAATGAAAATATTGAGGTAGCAAGACGTGGTGGCAAAATTGCTAGTAATACAAGAAAAAATTTGGAAACGGAAATAGGAGAGAGTGTAGTTACTAATGATAATTTTCTAAATTATGAATACGTTGACAAAAAAGAAATTGAAATGAAAAAATAAAAAATTGTAGGTGAAAAAATGGATAATAAATTTAATAATATGGTAAAAGAATTTTTAGAAAATACTGATGCTAAAACTGAAGAAGAGCTAAATGAAAAATTACAAGAATTTATACAAAAATATAATGCTGGTGAAATAGAATATGAAAATACAATATTGGATGATGCTTATGAATTATTAGAACAGGCTGAAAATACTAAATCTAAAACACAAGCTATCAAATATGCTAAAAAAGCATATGATATGTGCCCAGCTTGCCTTGATGCATTACTATTTCAAGTACATTTAGAAGATAATCCATTAAAAATGTGGAGATTGTTAGAAGATGGATTAGAATATGAAAAATGTAGATTAAAAGATGAAGGATATTTTGATAAAGATAATGTTGGTCATTTTTATGGAATATTTGAAACTAGACCATATATAAGAGGTCTATTTGATAAAGCAAATTATTTAATTTTAGATGGTAAGATGAAGCAAGCTTGTGCTGTTTGTAAAGAAATTCTTAGATTAAATGAAAATGATAATCTAGGTGCTAGATATGTACTCATGGCAATATATGCATTTTTAGAAGAAGAAAATGATATGCTTAAATTATATAAAAAATATCCTGAGGAACAGTTAGTGATGTTGTTTCCATTGTTCATACTTTATTATAAACAAGGAAATGATGATAAAACTAAAGAATATTTAAATAGAATAAATAAAGCTAATCCTAATTTTATAAAGTTTTTTAAAGGTACTATGAGAGAAAATAAGGATATTGAAGAAGGATATTATTGTAATGGAGACTCGTCAGAAGTTATAATGTATTTTAGTCAATATGATTTTCTTATAAAAACGGTGCCTGGAATTGTTTATTACATATTAGGAAATATTAAAAGAAAGAAATAATTAAAATTAATATAGATGGAGGTGTAGTATGGATAAAGATTATCGAGTAGACTATAAAGAAGTAGTTGAATTATTTGTTAGTAAAATAATACCAGATCTTTATTTGTCTGAAAAATCACCTCAATTTAATTTTGTTTTTTTGGAAGATGCTTTTGAATATTTTGAGTATGTTAAAAATCATCCTTTTGAAAAAAAAGGATATTGGACACCTAACATTGAAGAAAGAGATATTCAACTATTGCGTAGTAAGAATCATTATAATGATGACCATCCAACTATTTTTGTTAAAGACTATCAATACTTTTTTCAATATTTAACAGACATTGTAAATGCAACAAATAAATTTGATCGTCGTCAATTAGCTCGTAGTCTTGCTACCAATATTTTTCATTATATTTGGTTGCGTATGAGTCCAAGTGACTTTGATGATGTTGAAGGATTTTTACATAAACAATTAGATTTTATAAGAGATGATACTTTTTATGAGGATTTTTATTATGATAATAATTATTTAGTTAGAGTCGTAAATGTACCTTTTAATTATGAAGGGTATAAAGTTAAAGCAACAATTTGTCCTAATAGTTATTATGATGAAACGACTAGACATATGGCATTATGCTTAATTGGTGAAAATGGTGATTGTCATACACTTCCCAATATTGATTTTGACATTAGAAATGAAAATGGCGAAAAAGTTTGTTATGTATATGCTGTGCAAAATGATCGTTATGAACGAATAAGAAATTCGAAAATAGAGCGAGCTATATATAAATTAAATAAAGGTGTTAAAGAAACAGAATCTAAAGAGTATATAGATTATATTGAAGGAAGAAGTACGTATTATCCTGAAAATATTTCTGATGTTCATCCAAATGCTGTTATATCACTTATCATCTTTACTGATATATTGAAAGAAAAAGGTATAAATCATATTAAAGTACCTCTTCTTCAAGTATTAAATTATGAGTACCATCAAATCTTAAGCACAATGAATAAAGTTAATTTTCCAAGGACTTGGAATAAAGATAGTATTGAAGCTACTAAAAGCGATAATAATTTAAAGGCACAATATGAATGGGAAAAGAATTGGTATGAACACATCGTTGATAAAGAAGATTTCATTAGTAAAAATAAGACAGAAAATTTAATAAGAAAATTTCGAAGACTATGTTTTCATCGTCCTGATGTCCATATTCGTAATGAAGTTTTTAATGGATGTGATTATTTAGATATTACTTTGGATAAGGATAAAGTTAAAACAAAGATAGGATGATTTTATGGAAAAGAAAGAAATAGTAAGTAAATTAAATAAATTGGAAATAAATAGCGATTTATTTATGGTTATTGGTGGCGCAGCATTAGTCTTACAAGGTATAAAAAAAGAAACTGATGATATTGATTTAAGCTGTTCTAAAGATACTTATGATAATTTAAATTGGTCTAAAAAAATCGGTTACTTTGGAAAAGAAATAAAATATTTTGCTGATTTTGAAATAGCTCCTTCTTTTTATGATCTTAGTCGTACTGATATTATAGAAGGATTTAAGGTCGCCAATTTAGAAGCATGCTATGAATTAAAACTATATGAGAATAAACCTAAAGATGAACAAGTTCGTTGTAAATTAAAATCTTTATTAGAAAAGAAAAAATAACATTTCATTATGAAATGTTTTTTAGTTAAAGAACTCATTTTTTACATCTTCATATATTATTATTGGAGGATGAAATGAATTACGATTATCAGTATGGAAATCAATTCTATAATTATTATGATCCATTAGGTATTCAAAGTAAAGAGTATGAGATTATGGCTCCAGAACAATCACAACCGATGCAACCAGGAATGGAATATCTAATGAATCCGCGACCTATCTTTGATAACCCTAATTATCGTGGTACTGGCAAGTTAAAAGATAAAGTTGCGATTATTACTGGTGGTGATAGTGGCTTAGGTAGAGCGTGTGCTGTTGCCTTTGCCAAAGAGGGAGCTAAATTAGTAATTCCTTATTATAATGAATATCGTGATGCTGAAGAAACGAAGGCCTATATTGAAGGTTTGGGTGGTGAATGTGTTCTTTTAAGTGGTGATATAACTGATAAGAATTTTTGTAAGCAAATAGTACAAACAGCACTAAATAATTTTGGTAAAATTGATATTTTAGTTAATAACGCTGGTGTGCAATTTCAACAAGATGAATTAAATAGTATTAGTGATGAACAATTTGATCGTACGATGAAAGTTAATGTTTATGGGATGTTTTATTTAACTAAGGAAGTTTTACCACATTTAAAAAGAGGAGCATCTATTATTAATTTATCATCAGTAACAGCTTTTTATGGGGATCCCCAATTAATTGATTATGTTACAACTAAAGGAGCTATAGTTGGCTTTACGCGTGCTTTAGCAAGAAACTTAGCTTTAAAAAATATTCGTGTTAATGCGATTGCCCCAGGATTCTTTTGGACACCATTGCAACCAGCTTGTTGGGTTAAAGAAAAAATACCATCTCTTGGTGCTGATGCGGCAATGGCAAGAGGAGCTATGCCTTACGAACTTGCGCCAACCTTTGTCTTTTTAGCAAGTGATGATTCTAGTTATGTAACAGGTCAAGTTATTCACAATAATGGTGGACAAATAATGGGATAATAAAAAAATGATTTGTTAATGTTAAAAACATTTTAAATCATTTTTTATTTTTCAATTAAAACTATTTTATTTATATTAGATAAATTTTTGGAACCATCTAAAACTGTAATAGCAACATTTAATGTAGTAGCATTCGCATGAATGATATAATGTTTTCCATTTTCTTTTCCCAAATAAATCATAACGTGACCAGATTGATATAAAAGAGAAGCAGGGTGTTTTTCGATTAAACTTAACTTTTGGCTATTACTTTTATTAGATAAAGATATTATTTCGCCAACACTTGAATTTTGATTAGATGTGTTTCTTGGAAATTGAAATCCAAAAGTACGAAAGACATTTGCAACAAAACTAGAACAGTCAACGCCACCTGTATAACCACCAAATTGATATGCTGTTCCCTTATATTTTACGGCTTGATTATAAACATTTTTTTGACTATAAGGAAGATATCCCAAATTAGCTTTATCTTTAGAAATAGTAACATTTTTTTTCGTTACTTTACCATTACTATCACGTTTTGGTAAAACTATATTATAACTACTACCATTAGTACTATTATAAGGCAATTTAACACTCATATCTAATGTTATCCCATCAACTGTGACTTTTGCGGACGTTACAACAACAAAGTTACTATCTCTTAAAAAATAATTCCAATCATCTGTTGTTGCTAAAGCAATATTCTTTTTTTCAACCCACCCATAATAGTTAGGAGCTAAGACAAAGTTCCAATCGCCATCAGAACTTTCGTGTAATATCAATACTGGAGTATTTACTAATAATTCTGTTTCTTGAATATTATCTAAATATTTTTTACTCGTACTACTATAAAAATGTACATTAGTAGGAAGAGAACGCAAATTACTTCTTTGAACAATCAATCCTTTTTGAATAGTATTTTGATCCTTTACCTCATCAAGATTACGATTATCTAATATTTTTTGTAATTCACTAGATGTAACTTTTTTACTACCATTATATTTAGGAAGTGTTGGTGCTTTATAACTTGTAATATAATTAGTTATCTTTTTAGCTGTCATTGAAGATATTCCTTTTACATTGTATAAAGCATCCGTTTTAGAACTTATCTTTTTATTATAAGAATTTATTTCATCTAAACTCATAATAGTCTTAGTACTTAAAGCCTCAACATATGATTTTTTTTTAGTACTAGTAGTTGGAGATGGCTTTTTATCAGTACTTGTTGTTGGTTTTTCGTTAGAAGTGCTTTCCGTTTTCCCATCGTTATCTTTTTCAATAGTTGTTTCATCTTTATTTTCTTCTTCTGTTTTTTCTTCCGTATTCTTTTCCTCCTCTTCTGTTGGTGCATCTATCTCTATATTTTCTTCTTTAGGTGCTTCATCAACTTTTTCTTCTTCTTTTGGTTCATTACTATTTTTATTATTAAGTTTATTAAATATTACTAAAGAACTACAAATAGAAGCAATAACTAATAATGTACTACTAGTAATAAAAATAATTTTTTTCTTCTTATTAACATCTTTCATTTTATCATTCCTATTCTTCTTAATTATATCACTTCAATTATTTAGGATAATGTTAATATCGTTTTTTATACACATTTGTACAAGCAAATTGTAAATTATTAAATAAAAGAGTGTTTTAAGATATAAAATAATTTAATGATTTATTTTTAAGTTTGTAGTATTATTATTTTGGGAGGATAATTATGGGAAAGAATAAAGAAAAGAAGAGTACGTTAAAAACAGTTTTAATGATAACTATACCTATTTTAATAGTTGGTCTTGTTGTTGGTGGCTTTTTCTTGAAAGATTATTTAGATTTGAAGAAACCAATAGATGAAATTTGGGGACAAACATATTATTTATATCTAAAAGATGTTAAAGAAAATAATAAAGCGAAGGAAGCTGAACTTCCAACTGATATGAAGAATGCTAAAATAAACTTTTATGAGTTTAAAAGTGTAAAAGATCCAGTCATGACAATTACTTATGAACAAGATGTTATCAATAAAGAAAATAAGCAAGTAGAAAAAGAACAACATACTAACATATATTATATAAAAGATGAGAGTGTAAATACTTTGGTCTATTATGGTAAAACAACTGTTGAATTTTTATATAATATAGAGGATAAAGAATATGATTATTATATTCATAGGTACGATGAAGATAGTGACACATATTCTTCATTGAGTAAACAAGTAGAAAGCTATACTAATGGACCAACTAATTGTTCTAATGAAGAAGGAACAGAAGAGAACTGTTTAGAAGCCTTAAAAGATTATACGTTTAAGAAAGATGAAAAATCTTCTATTACTGATGTCAATGGTAATGAAATATCAATTCCTAAATTTGATGAAACATTTGTTAAGGTTGAAACTGAAGATAAATCAATTGACTATAACTTAGAGTTGAGTGAAAAAGAATTAAAAAAGGAAATAACAGCAGGAGTTGAAAATTATCAACCACAAGAAAATATCATTACCGAAAAAGTAAAAAGTGCGATTGAAGAAACTATTAAGCAAGTAGATGCTAAACACGAAGAAATGAAAAAGGCAGAAGAAGAAGTTAAGAAGAAAGAGGAAGAAGAGAAAGCTAAAAAAGAAGCTGAAGAACTTGCGAAAGGATATGCAATAGGACCATATCGCCTAAAATATGGAACATATAAAAATTTGCCTATGGATAATATAAGTATTACAATTACTCTTTCACCAAATGGTAAATGTCATTATAGTGGAAAAGATCCATCTGCTGGTACAAGTAATATTAATACTGATTGTACATATACACAAACTAAAGCTATGTACTATGGAGTAATGACTTATTTCTTGAAAATGAATTTTAAGAGTGGTGGTAGTACTAGTTGGCAAATGACAAAGAGTAATGCTTTTAATAATCAATGGTTATCATTTGAATATAAAGGATAAAGTTAAAAAGTTATATTAATTTATAACTTTTTTCTTTTTTGTAAAAAATATATTGACAAAGTGTAATAAATACACATATAATTAAATTGTGGAAGGGAGAAGATAAGATTTAAAAAATAGTTATCAATAATATTTAATATATTTTAAAGAAAAGCAGTTAATGCTTTAAAAAAATACTATTTGATGCGTAAAAAATACACAAAAGGAGGAGCTATGAAAAAAGATTGTAAGTTAATAGGTACGTTACCAAGTCTATATGATGATCGTTCCATTGATGAAATGCTTCGTTGTCCTGATATAAGTGGTGTACGACTAAATAGTGGTGTTAGCGAATTATTAACGCCAAAAGAAATAGTTGAAAAATTAAAAATTTTAGAAGAGTGGTATAAGAAACCAATTTGGATTGACTTAAAGGGTCGTCAATTGCGAATTCTTGCTTGGGCTGATCCGTTATATGAAGCTGTTGAATTAAATCATGAAATTGAATTAGAGTATCCTGCCAAAATACTTTTTAGAGGATCAAATGAAGCAAACATTGTTCGTACTTTAAAAAATAAAATAGTTTTAGATCGACCTCCGGAAAGAGCTGTTGGTAAAGGACAATCCGTTAATATTTTAGCTAAATCACTTACGATAAAAGGTTATTTAACTAAACAAGATAAAGAGCTTATTACTATCGGTAAAGATTATGGACTAAATAGATATATGGCTTCTTTTGTTGAAGGAATGGAAGATATAGGTGATATTGTAAGACTAAATCCTCATGCGGAAATAATCGCTAAAATCGAATCAGAAAAGGGTATGCAGTTTGTTAGAGATTATGGAAAACATTTTAATTTAATGGCTGCTCGTGATGATCTATATAATGAAACAGGTCGTAATATTCAAATGTTAAAGCATTTAAAAGAAATAATTTTAAATGATAAGAATGCTATTTGTGCTTCAAAGATTTTTTCATCAATTGGTCCTAATGGTAAAGTTAATTTAGCTGATTATGAAGACTTGGAATTGATGTATCAATATGGTTATCGTACCTTTATGTTAGGTGATGACATTCGTGGACATAAACTAGTTAAAGCAATGTCCGTTTGGAGGGAGTTTACTAATGAATAAGAGTTATATCGTTAGTGGTTGTCAATTTGGTGATGAAGGAAAAGGAACGATAACAGATTATCTAGCAAACACTCACAATCTAAAAGAAAATGTTCGTTATAATGGTGGAAGTCATGCAAGTCACACTGTTATCATTGATGGTGTTAAACACAAGTTTAGTCAATTGGGTTCATCTTTTCTAACTAATGATATAAGAACATATTTATCAGAAAATACAATTGTTAATCCTTTTAATTTAGTAACAGAAGCCAAAGTATTATCAAGTAAAATTGATCTTCCTATGGAAGAGATTTTAAAGAGAATTTATTTGTCAGAACAAGCAAGTATTGTTACACCATATCATAGTCTAATCAATAAAGTTCGGGAGTTAAGTGATAAAAATAAACGAACTGGTAGTGTGGGAACTGGTGTTAGTGAAGTCTATAAAGTAAAAGAAAAAACAGGACTAGATTTAAAGGTTAGTGATTTACTCGATGGCAAGAGCAAAGATAAGTTGATTGAATTATATCATTATACACGTGAATACGTTCTTAAAAATCGCGATAAGATTAATCCACAAATGATTAAAAAGTATTTAGATATAGCAGAATTAGAAATGTTAATCGATCCTAAAAATGAACAATATTTAGTTACTTGTTACCATAATTTGTTGGATAGTGGACTTCTCAATATTTGTTCTGGAATAAAAGAGTTTCATCAAGGTGAAGATATTTTGTTTGAAGGTTCGCAAGCTGTTTTGATTGATCGTGAATATGGCATAAGACCTAATACGACATCACTTAGTACTACTAATCATTATGGTGTTAAATTAGCCCAAGAGTTAGGTACCGAAATTAAACGTATTGGTTGTATTTCTTCTCTTACTAGTCGTCATGGAATGGGCTTATTACCAACCTATGATGAATATTTACAAGATCGTATTTTTGATGAAAACCAAATGCCTTCTTTCTATCAGGGATGTCCTAGGTACGGCTGGTTTGATACATTGTTACTACGATACTCTTTAAAGGTTTCTCCTAATGATGAACTCTTTATGTCAGCACTGGACCGTCTATCAAATCTTGGAAAAATTAAAATTTGTGATAAATACTTATATACTGGTGAAATTGATGATGATTTCAAGAAGACTTTTGAATATTTCCAAGATGGTAAAAAAACAATTGTTACCGATATTAAAGAAAACACTGATTGTCTTCGCAAATATTTAGCAAGATGTCGTCCTATTTATATTGAGTTAAATGGTTTTGATGAAGATATTAGCGAAATTAAGGATTATGATTCGTTACCAGATGAATGTATTAATTTTGTCAATACTGTTGAAGTTCTAACAGGAACTAGAATAACACTCGTTGGTGTTGGACCAAAACGCAAACAAAAACTAAAACGGAGGTGTTAAAAAATGAATATTATTATTGCTGGTATGACTTGTAGCGGTAAGACGACATTGTCTATGAGCATTAAGGAGAAGTTTCCTAATTCCACAATTATTTGTGAAGATGATTATATGAAGGATCGAGTAAACATTCCTGTTCGAAGAAATTATTACTTAATGGATTTACCAAGTGCTTACCATTTAGATGAATTTTCAAGTGATGCTAAAAAATTATTGGCGGAAGGCTCAATTCTTTATCCTAAATATGATGTTGCAAACAATAGACGTCTTTCTAAAAAAGAAGTAAAAACAAAAAGCCAATTTAATATTTTTGAAGGATTACATGCAATAGATGCTTTAAAAGACTTGCGTGATTCCTTAAAAATATTTATTGATACTCCACCAAGTACTTGTCTTGAAAGAAGAATAAGGCGTGATAAATCTTTGTATGGAACGAATGAAGATGAAATAAAAAAATATTTTGAAGAGGTAATTATGAGTATATATAAAACACATATTCAAGAACAAAGATATCAAGCCAATGTCATTATTGAAAAGGAAGGAGATGCAAAATGTCTCTTAAAGAAATTGCGAACCTTTTATTAGATGTTCAAAGACCATTAGACATCTTTGGTGATGTTGATGAAGAACAATTAAAAAAGATATATAAATCTTATGTTAAAAAGTGTCATCCTGATATCGTTAAAGAAGATCAAAAAGATTTAGCGGAAAGAACTATTAAGTTATTGAATGAATTATATAAAAAAGCTTTACAAGAGATGCAAGAAGGTACTTATAACATAATTGATGAAAAAGAACTGTTAAAGCATCAACCCGTTATGTTTGAGTTTGATATCAAAGGAAAACATTATGCTTTTTATCGTTCATTATATAGTGAAGATGTTGCGGATGTATATTTGGGCTTATGTGAAGATGAGTTAGTTACTATGAAAATAGCTAGTGATGAAAATGATAATACTTTGATGGACAACGAGTTTAAAACTCTAACGCACTTAAAACATTTATCATTACCACAAGTATTAACAAGACTAAAGATAAATGGAAGAGACGCTATCATCTTTAAAAAAGGTCCTGAAATAACCCTTGAAGAATTAAAAAAAGAATATGGAAATCTCAATCAATATCATATTTGTTGGGTACTAGAAAGAATGTTGTCAGCTGTAGGTTATCTACATTCTGAACACCTCATCCATGGTAATATCAAACCTGAAAATATTTTAATTGATGTACCAAATCATAATGTCATTATTAAAGATTATACCTTGTGTGTTGATAAAGCTAATGATGCTAGTAGTCATTATAAAATTATCAATGATGATTATACACCATCTTATGTCAGTAAAGATGCAAGGATAAAACCGAATGTTGATATATATGCTGTTGGTAAAGTAGCCATTGATTTGTTAGGAGGTGATGTCTCTAGTGTCGCTTTACCACTCAATTGTGATATTCGCATTAGAACATTTATAAGAAAACTATTAAAACCAGATGAAAATGATGCTTGGAAGTTATGGGATGAATTAATAAAATTGAGAGAAGATGTATTCGGAACTAAAAAATTTCAAACATTAGAAAAGAAAAAAGTTAGGAGGAATTAATAATGGGAAGTTATAGTTACGATCGTGATGTATATAGTGGAAGTAGTTATAGTAGTTGGGGGACTAGTGATGTATCTAGTACAAAGTTTACGAGAAAAACAATTGATAAGGATTTAGATCCAAAGGATAAAAAGATTGTCAGTAAGAGTAAAAATCCAATTATCATTGCTCTTGATGTTACGGGTTCAAATATTAATTTTGCTCGTTTAGTATATGATAAGTTACCAATGTTTTATGGTGAGATTGAACAAAAAGGATATTTAAAAGACTTTGATATTTGTATTTGTGCTGTTGGGGATGCTAAATACGATTCTTATCCAATCCAAATTGGAACACCAGCTAAAGGTTTAGAGATTGATTCTTGGCTTGAAAAAATAGTTCTTGAAAGTGGTGGCGGTGGTAATGAATATGAGTCTTACGAAATAATGGCTCATTATCTTGCTCATAACTGTGAGTTTGAAAACGGAGCTCATCCAATCGTTTTCTTCATTGCTGATGAAAGTGTTCGTGATAAAGTATTAAAGACAGAATGTGATAAACTAGGTATTGAGTGCCCTGAAAGTTATAATCCATGGCCAACATTAAATGAAAAGTTTAACAATAATGTTTATGTTATGTTAAATAAATATTGTGGTGATTATTTTAGAGATGATTTTACAGATAGTTGGAAAAAAGTAATGCCACCAGAACATACTATTAAGATACCTGAAGAAAAAGCTATTGTTGATTTAATGTTAGGAGTTCTTGCTATCCAAAAACAAGATTTAGACATTTATGCTTTAGATATGAAAAATAGAGGACAAACAGTAAAAAGAATTGAAGGAGTTACTGACTCTTTAAAGAGTCTTGCTGATAGTGTTGCTCTTTCTACACAAGTTGAAACAGATTTACCAATGGAAAAGCCAAAACAATTAGTTAAAAAAGGAAAAAGAATATAGTACCTTAACTTGACAAAAAGATTTTGAAGTATTATAATTCATAGACAAGTGAGGGAATATAAGCCAATTGGTGAGCTATTCCAGGTGCTGAGCCTACACGAACTTTGTTAGAAGTACGGAGTCACGAAATAAATGATGACTTTGTACTTTTTTTTCGTTCTTTAATAAAAGTCATCACATAATGAAAGGAGGGATATCATGTTAAAAGTTATTGAGCAAGTGGGTGCTAAAGAAAAGTTATCTACTATTTTGGATGATATCGATGTCACATCATACTTTGTCTTACAAGATCGTCGTGATTATCAAAAGTATAAAGAGAACAGAGAAATTAGATTTACCCCAAAGAGAAAAAGAGATATGCAAATACTTGAACTATTGGAACGCCTTGGTTTTCCAATGGACAAAGCTGGAACATATCTATATAAAGAATTAATTGCGTATGTTTGTAGTTATTTACAAGATGTCGAGACGCGAGATGATATTAAAAGTTGTGTTTCCTTAATTCAAGAATTAAAAGATGGTCATTCAGGAACATACTTTGACATTGCTCGTAATGACCTCGATTTAGGGCTTTCTTCATACCACCGAATTGTTGGTATTGCCCAAGATAATGTTGATTACACAAAAGTAGATCCCATCCTTCTTCAAGAGATATATGGTAGGTTTTCAAGAAGTTTGGATTACGGGGAACAAGCTTTCCTATTAGGTGCATACGTAACTGGTAAATTAGTTCCAAGAGAACCAAAGAACTTTGATTTTCCTAAAATTAAAAAATTGGAAGAAAAGAAAAAATAATACTTGTGAGTATGTATAAAGTAATTTACTGAGCTACATAGGGATTAAAAGAATCTTACACGATACGAAAGTACGGAGTCACTATTTTTTGTAGAACTTCGTGCTTTTTTATTATCTTAATATTCTTTATGATATACTTATATAGAATAAACTTTCTCTGTTATAAAAGAATTATTTAGTATAGGAGTGTGATAGATATGGCTATTATAGAAGTAAAAAAATTATCTAAAAATTTTAAAGTAAAAGTAAAAGAAAAAGGTTTAAAAAACAGTCTTAAAGCAATAATTAAACCAAAATATAAAATTGTAAGAGCAGTTAAAAATATTAGTTTTGAAGTAGAGAAAGGTGAAATGATTGCTTTTATTGGACCAAATGGGGCTGGTAAGAGTACAACTATTAAGATGTTAACAGGTATTTTATATCCCAATAATGGTTCTATTAAGGTTTTAGGAATTGATCCACAAAAAGAACGAAAAAAATTAGCTTATGAAATTGGTACTGTCTTTGGACAAAAAGAACAACTATGGACACATTTAACACCATATGATAACTTTAAATTTTTTGGTGCTATTTATGACATCCCTGAATCAAGAGTTGAAAAAAAGATAGAAGAGTTAAAGATGTTATTTGAATTAGATGATTTTATCAATACGCCTGTTCGTAACTTAAGTTTAGGTCAAAGAATTCGTTGTGAAATTGTTGCATCTTTAATTCATGAACCTAAAATATTATTTTTAGATGAACCAACAATTGGTCTAGACCCAGTCGTTAAAGA
The DNA here is from genome assembly GCA_947585665.1 of uncultured Bacilli bacterium. Taxonomy (GTDB): domain Bacteria; phylum Bacillota_I; class Bacilli_A; order RF39; family UBA660; genus RUG11788. The sequence continues at coordinate 18,275 of CANPXE010000007.1, forward strand.
AAACATTAGAACTTTGATAAAAAGAATGAATAAAGAATATAAAACAACTGTCTTTTTGACAAGTCATGATGTATCAGATATTGAAAAACTTTGTAAAAGAGTAATTATTATTAATAATGGACAAGTTGTTCTAGATGATACAATGGAAAATTTGAAGTACCATTACTTGAATAAGAAAATTGTTGATGCCAAGATGAAAGAAAGAGTAAATTTAGATGATGAAGATGGTATAACTATTCTTAAAGATAAAGGGTATAACTTAAAGATTGAAGTTGATATTCAAAAAAGAAGTGTTGCCGATGCACTAAAACTTTTAAATCCCGATAATATTATTGATATAAATATTTCTAATGTACCTCTAGAAGATATTATTAGTGATATTTATAAAAAAGAGGGAAAAGAGTGAGAAAGTATTTATTTATCTACAAATCCGAGATAATGAGTGAGTTACAATATGTATTCAATATTCTCATCGGTTTTATAGGATATGTCATCATATTGTTCATTTTTTTGAATTTGTGGAAGTATATCTATAATGATCCTAATGAACTAATTAATGGTTATAACATGAATCAAATGATTTGGTATGTAATTATAACAGAAATATTATGGAGTTCTTTAGGTGGAAGAAAACTATGTCGTAAGATATGTGATGATGTTCGTGGTGGTAATATTGCTTACAACATAAATAAACCATATAGTTATATTGGTTACTCTCTTTTTAGTCATTTAGGATCTGCGACTATTAGGGGAATACTATATATTATTTTAGGAATGATTTTAGGATTTATATTCTTAGGTAGTTTTCCTAATTTAAATATTTTAAGTATATTAGCTGTCCTATTATCAGGAATTCTTGCGACTATTATAAGTACTCTTTTAATTATCTTTATCGGTTTACTAGCATTCATCATCGAAGACTCTAATCCCTTTTATTGGTTATATAGTAAAGCTATGCTAGTGCTTGGTACCATTTTTCCAATTGAGTATTTTCCAAAAGTAATGCAAACAATTTTGAAGTATAGTCCAATATATGTTGTATCTTATGGACCAGCCAAATTATTTGTTGAATTTTCTTGGCCAAACTTTATAACAATTATTTTTTGGCAATTAATTTATATTTTAATTGCTTATGGTCTTTGTGCTATTCTTTATAAGAAAGGGGTGAAGAATTTAAATGTTAATGGTGGTTAAAAATCAATTAAAGATATCATGGTTATCTATTAAATATGCTTTAATTCGTGAAATGTTAAACAAAACAACTTTTTTAACTAATATTATTTTCATGGTTTTAAATAATGCTAGTTTTATTGTTCAATGGATAATTCTTTATTCTTTAAAAGATAATGTTGGAGGATATACTTTTAAACAAGTATTATTACTTTGGGGAATTGCTTCTGGTACTTATGGTGTTGCTCATTTCTTCTTTAAAAAAGCTTTTAGTTTATCTGATACTATTAATACTGGAAAATTAGATTCTTATTTAGTTCAACCAAAAAATGTTTTAATTTCAGCTATAACGACTGATATTGATACTTCAGCATTAGGAGATATGATTTATGCTTATATAACATTATTTATTTATGGAGTTACTTTACCTAACTTTTTATTGTTCACTTTCTTTTGTATAATTGGTGGAATCTTTTTAACAAGTATTTCAATCATTTTATCAAGTTTAAGTTTTTGGTTTAGTAAATCTGATATAATTGCAGATACTGGTAATGGTTTAATGACTAACTTTGCTACTTATCCAGATGGTATCTTTAAAGGAATTGTTAAAATATTATTATTTACTCTAATACCAGTAGGTATAGTTAATTATATTCCCGTTAGAGTAATGGTAAGTTTTAATTTAGGTTCTTTTCTAATAGTTATTATGGCAACAATATTTATTGTCATATTGGCTTTCTTAGTATTTTATAAAGGTTTAAAAAAGTATTCTTCAAGTAATTTGATGATGGCAAAGATATAAGAATAAGAAAAAGATGTGAATTTTATTTCACACCTTTTTATTTTAAGTTTTCAATTATTTCGATTAGTTTTTCACGAGTTACACCATTACCACCAATTCGATATAAAACATTGTCATAAGTAAATATAGCCCAATCATTTGGCATATAATCTTCAGCTTGTGTATAAAAAGTTATATCAATATCAAGATTTTTTGAATGATATGGTTCTTCTATTTTTTTACCACCAATAATTGCTATATTTTCTTCGACCCATTTAAAGTCATTTTCATCAGCATATTGTGTCAAGATTTCAGCATAGAGATGAAGGTAAGTGCCGAATGTTCTATTCTCTTCTTCTAAATAAATAGTATATTCTTCAATGTCATCGTGCATACTTAATGTAATATTAATATCTTTAACTTTACCCTCTTCATTGGCTACTGTGTAATAATTTACTTTCTCATTAGCATACTTATCAAGATTTAAAATATTGAATCCTAGCATCTCTTCAACTTCTTTAAAAGTGATATCAATTCCGTCATTGTATGATGAGTCAAAGAGTTCACGTTGTTTTATATCGTCTGGAACAATTTTGTTTCCCCATTTACTTTTAGAATCAACTACTGTTCCTTCTTCATTACCAAGACCAATTTTTAATGACCAATCTTTAATTAAACTTTTAATTTCTTTAGCGTAGACAAAAGATAGAGAAAAACCAGTTATAAGAACAGCTATAATAGCAAGATAAGCCAATTTAAACTTTCTTTTTTTAACTTCTTTATTAACAGTCATATTTAATATATTCCTTTCTAAATTATTAGAAACATTGATTTTTTTAAAAGCATTTATAAAATTTTTATCCTTCATAGTTATATGCCTCCTTTAAAATTTCTTTCAATTGTTTCCTAGCACGAAGTAGTCTAACTTGAATATTTGATTCCGATATTTTTAATATCGATGATATTTCTTTTACTTTATATCCTTCATAATAATATAGATATAAGACAATACGATATTTTTTCGGTAACTTAAAAACAGCATCTAATATTTCATTATGATCAACTTTCTCACCAATATTTTCTTCGCGATCTGTTAAAGCTGTTATTTTCTTTTTCCAACTTGATAAAATAAGATTTTTACATTCATTGATGGCTACTCTAATTAGCCATTTTTTAATTTCTTTATCACTTTTTTCTAATAATTCATTATTTTTATATAGTTTAATAAATGTGTTTTGAACAACGTCATCACTATCAGAAATGTTTTTAGTATAACTATAAGATAGACGATAAATATCGTTTTTATATAAATTGAATATTCTTATAAATTCATCATCCATAAACTACCTCCATGTATTTGAAAGCTTTCACTATAATAACAATTTAAAAAAGAAAAATATTACAAAATATTAAAAAAAATTTTATATACATCATTATATATTTTAATAAATTTGAAAAAAATAATTATTTTAAATTTTATATAAAAAATTTATTGTCAAACATTTGTTTTAGTTATATAATGTTGATAGTTCACTAATAGTGAACAAGGGTTATTAATTAATGGATAGTGGGAGGTAGAGGTATGAAAAATATAGAATATAATATAAAAACTTTTGAAAATATAAAACACGTTGATGAAAACGGTAAAGAATTTTGGTATGCACGAGAGTTAATGTTGGCTTTGGAATATACCAAATGGAGTAATTTTAATTTAATTATTAATAAAGCTAAAAATGCTTGTATAAGTAGTAATTTAATGGTTCTTGATCATTTTGCCGACGTCGGTAAAACGATAAAAATGCCAAAAGGTGCTAGCAAAATAATTGATGATTATAAGCTAAGTAGGTATGCATGTTATTTGATTGCGCAAAATGGCGATAGTAGAAAAGAGAGTATTGCGCTTGCGCAAACTTATTTCGCTATCCAAACGCGAAAGCAAGAACTTAATGAAAAAGAATATAGTGAACTTTCTGAAGACGAAAAAAGATTTTATCAAAGAAATTTGACAAGAAAGGGAAATTATTCCTTAAATCAAGCAGCTAAAAAAGTCGGTGTAAAAAACTTTGATAAATTCCATAATTCTGGTTATAAAGGTTTATACAATGGGGAAACTGCTGATGACATTGCTAAGAGAAAGGGATTAAGATACCGTGAAGATATATTAGATAATATGGGAAGTGTAGAACTAGGGGCTAATATATTTAGGATAACGCAAACAGAATCATTACTAAATAAGCAAGTTGAAAATAGTGAAAAAGTAGCTATAAATACACATTATAAAGTAGGTAAAGCAGTTAGAAAAACAATAAAAGAACTGGGTGGAACAATGCCCGAAGATTTACCAACACCGGATAAAAGTCTTAAAGAATTAGAAAAAGAACAAAAGAACAATCTTTTGGAAAAGTTATGATTAACAGTAATTGGTAATTATGTTTTCTTGTTTTATCGATAAATAAATGATAAAATATGTATGAATTTTTAGGGAGATGGGACTATGTTTAATTTGGTATCAAAATTTAAGCCTAGTGGTGATCAACCAGAAGCTATTAAAGAGTTGGTTGATGGTATTAAAGCTGGTAAAAAAGAACAAGTTTTATTAGGAGCAACAGGAACGGGTAAAACCTTTACTATTGCTAACGTTATTAAAGAGGTCAATAAACCTACTTTAGTACTTGCTCATAATAAGACTCTTGCTGGACAACTATATTCCGAATTAAAAGAACTATTTCCTGATAATCGTGTTGAATACTTTGTTTCTTATTACGATTATTATCAACCAGAAGCCTATGTCCCTTCAACTGATACTTATATTGAAAAAGATTCTTCAATCAATGATGAGATTGATGAACTTCGTCATTCAGCAACAAGTGCTTTAATTTCAAGAGATGATGTCATTGTTGTTGCATCTGTTTCTTGTATTTATGGTGTTGGTGAAGTTGATGAATATAAAAGTAAGATGCTCACTTTAACTGTTGGTGAAGAGATTAATCGTGATGAAGTTTTAAATAAATTAGTTGATATGTTATTTGAAAGAAATGATTATGATTTTAAAAGAGGTACTTTTAGAGTTAGAGGTGATGTTTTAGAAATTATTCCTGCCAGTGAGAGAACTAATGGTTATCGCATTGAATTTTTTGGTGATGAAATAGATCGTATTAGTGAAATTGATACTTTAACTGGTGCTATAAAAGTTAATAAAAAGACCATTTCTTTATTTCCTGCTAGTCACTTTGTCGTTGGTGAAGAGAAGATGGAAGAAGCCTTAGTGCGCATTAAAGAAGAACTTAATGAAAGAATTGCCTATTTTAAAAAAGAGAATAAACTAATCGAAGCGCAAAGAATTGAACAACGTACTAATTATGATATGGAAATGCTTCGTGAAACGGGTTTTTGTACAGGAATAGAGAATTATTCTCGTCCGATGTCTGGTCGTAAAGAAGGGGAACCCCCAACAACCTTGATTGATTTCTTCCCTAAAGATTTCCTTTTAGTTGTTGATGAATCCCATGTTACTCTTCCCCAAGTTAAAGGAATGTATAATGGTGATAGAGCCCGTAAGATGAACCTTGTGGAATATGGTTTCCGTCTTCCTAGTGCTTTGGATAATCGTCCTCTTCGTTTTGAAGAATTTGAAAAGAAAATTAATCAAGCTATTTATGTTTCCGCAACACCAGGAGATTATGAACTTGAAAAAGTTAACAATCATTATGTTGAACAGATCATTCGTCCAACTGGTTTACTTGATCCGATTGTTGAAGTGCGTCCAACTGAAGGACAAATTGATGATTTAGTTGGTGAAATAAGAGATCGTATTGAAAAGAACGAGCGTGTTTTAATTACGACACTTACTATTCGAATGGCTGAAGAGTTATCCAATTATTTAAAAGAAATTGATATTAAAGTTGCTTATTTGCATACCGAAGTCAAAACTTTGGAACGTATGCGTATCATTCGTGATTTGCGTCTTGGTAAATATGACTGCGTCGTTGGTATTAATTTACTTCGTGAAGGAATTGATATTCCTGAAGTTAGTTTAATCGCTATTTTGGATGCTGATAAAGAAGGTTTCTTGCGTAGTGGTCGCAGTCTTATTCAAACAATGGGACGTTGTGCTCGTAATAGTAATGGCCGTTGTATAATGTATGCTGATAACATCACTGATTCCATGGATTATGCTATGAAAGAGACAGCTCGACGTCGTAGTATTCAAGAAGAGTATAATCGTATCCATAACATCACGCCAACAACTATTAATAAAGAAATAAGAGACTTAATTTCTAATGTCGATGAAGATAGTAGTAAAAAGAGCAAAGGAACTAAGAAAGAAACTAAATTGGAACGCGAAAAGACTATTGAAAGAATTGAACAAGAAATGCGTGAAGCTGCGAAAAACCTCGATTTCGAACGTGCTATGGAACTTCGTGATATTTTATTCGAGATGAAAAGTGAGTAGAAGATGAAGTTTAAAAAGATATATGTTGAGATAACTAATCGTTGTAATTTAAATTGTTCTTTTTGTGGTAATACTACTCGTTCAAAAAAAGAAATGAGTTGTCTGGAGTTTTTAGAAGTTATTAAAAAGATAAAGCCATATACTGATTACATTTATTTGCACGTTAAAGGAGAACCTTTACTTCATTCCGATTTGAAGACAATTCTTGAAATTTGTACTAAAAATAATATTTTGGTTAATATTACAACTAATGGAACACTTTTAGAAAAATATGAAGATTTGTTTTTGCACAGTTCTTGTCTTCGCCAAATAAATGTATCTCTTCATTGTGAACAAAATTCTTCTACCTACTTTGAAAAAGTCTTTACAACTTGTCAAAAATTATCTAAAAAGATCTATATCTCTTATCGCCTTTGGACTTTAAAAAATAACAAATTAGATAAAAAATCCACTACTATTGTTAATAAAATTAAATCTTTTTATAATTTATCCCCAGATGTTGTTGATAAAATTTATAATAATCGTACAACAACGATAGATATTAACACTTTTGTGGAAAAAGAAAATTTATTTGTTTGGCCTGACTTAAATCTAGAGGAAGAAAATATTGGTTATTGTCATGCTTTATCTAGCCACATTGCGATATTAGTAGATGGAAGTATTGTTCCTTGTTGTCTAGATGGTGAAGGGAAAATCATATTAGGTAATATATTTAAAGATAATCTTGAAGAAGTTATTAGTAGTTCCCGTTTTCAAAATATGTTAACTGGTTTTAGAAATAATCAATCAATTGAAGAACTGTGTAAGCATTGCAATTTTAAAAATAGGTTTAATAATCGTTAATTTAATGATATAATAGCAAGAAAAAAAGGAGAGGTATTATGTTAGTAGGATATAAAAGCTTCAATAAAGGATTAGTTAATAATTATGGTAAACCTTTTGAAGTGGGTAAAACTTATTCAACTACTGGTCCCATTATTGCGGGAAATAATGGTAAAGGTTTTCATATGTGTGAACATATGGAAGATACTTTTCGTTATTTCTATGAAGAAGGTAAAGGGGATTTTGATGTTTGTCTTGTAAGAGGAAGTGGTTTATCTGATTATAAGTATGATGAATATTATGACTACGAAATGTATGCCTTTCAAACAATGGAAATAATAAGACTATTAACGCGTGAAGAAATTGTCAATTATGGTATTGATTTAAGAGATAATCGTTTTAGAAAATATATTTCAACAATTAGACTTAATAGTGAAGAGATTGAACGTTTTGAAAAAAGATTATTGGAAACGCATCGCTTGATGGAACTTCAACATCTTGACTATTATCAAAAGGGTGAAGAAGATGCCTATGTAAAGGTAAAAAGGTGGTAACTATGAATGAGATTATTATAAAAGGAGCTCGTGAAAACAATTTAAAAAATGTTAATTTAACTCTTCCTAAAGATAAATTTATTGTTATGACTGGAGTTAGTGGAAGTGGTAAAAGTAGTCTTGCTTTTGATACTATTTATGCTGAAGGACAAAGACGATATGTTGAGTCTTTAAGTGCTTATGCAAGACAATTTTTAGGTGGTACTGAAAAACCTGATGTTGATTCTATTGAAGGATTGTCACCAGCTATTAGTATTGATCAAAAGACAACTAGTAAAAATCCAAGATCAACAGTTGGAACAGTGACAGAAATTTATGATTATTTACGTCTTTTATATGCTCGTATTGGTGTTCCTTATTGTCCTAATCATAATATTCCTATATCTAGTCAAAGTGTTGATGAAATAGTTAATCGAGTTTTAGAGTACGAAGAAGGAACGAAGTTAGTCATCATGTCACCAGTTGTTCATGGGGAAAAAGGAACCCATAAAGATTTACTCAATAAGTTGCGAAGTGAAGGATATGCACGTGTTCGTGTCAATGGTGAAATTCGTGATTTAGATGATGATATCATTCTAGAAAAAAATATCAAAGATAGCATCGATGTCGTAATTGACCGTCTTGTTTTAAAAGAGGGAATTAGAAGTCGTCTCTTCGAATCAATTGAAACCGCTACTAAACTATCTAATGGTAAAGTTATTGTTGATGTTTTAGGTCAAAAAGAGATTTTGTTTTCAGAGTCTTTTGCTTGTCCTTATTGTGATTTTTCCATTCCGGAATTAGAACCAAGAATGTTCAGTTTCAATGCTCCTTTTGGGGCTTGTCCTGAATGTAATGGTTTAGGAATTAAATTGAATATTGATGCTGATTTAGTTGTACCTGATAGGACAAAATCAATTAATGATGGTTGTATTCTTACATCTAATGATGACCAAGAAAGTATTGATTATAAAAAACTAGAATGTGTTTGCAAACATTATAAAATTGATATGAATAAACCTTTTGGTAAATTGACTAAAAAATTACAAGATATTGTTTTATATGGAAGTCCTGATATCATCCAGTTTAAGTATGCGACTAGAAGTGGTAATCAATACAACCAAAGAGATTACTATGAAGGAGTCATCAATAATCTTCAAAGAAGATATATGGAAACGAATAGTACTTGGATAAGAGACTGGTTAGAAAACTATATGGTTGAATCAGAGTGTGAAACTTGTCATGGCTCACGTCTTGCGGACTGGGTTTTATCAGTTAAAGTAGGTAATAAAAATATTTATGAAATGACTTGTATGAGTATTAAAGATATGCTTATCTTTTTAGATAAATTAAAACTAACAGAGTCGCAAGAACAAATTGCGAAACTATTGTTGGTTGAAATTAAAAATAGACTTCTATTCTTAAAAAATGTTGGTCTTGAATATTTGACTTTAAATAGAATGGCGGGAACGTTATCTGGTGGTGAGAGTCAAAGAATTCGTCTTGCAACTCAAATCGGTTCAAGATTAACAGGTGTTTTATATGTTTTAGATGAACCAAGTATTGGCTTACATCAAAGGGACAATGAAAAACTAATTAATACTTTAAAAGGAATGCGCGACTTAGGAAATACTCTAATCGTTGTTGAACATGATACTGATACAATGCTTGCTTGTGATTATTTAGTTGATATTGGACCGCTTGCTGGTGAACAAGGTGGTGAAATAGTTGCCTGTGGAACACCGCAAGAAGTCATGAAAAATCCTAATAGTATAACTGGAAAGTATTTGAGTGGTGAATTAAAAGTTGAAATACCTAAAAAGCGTCGTAAAGGTAATGGTAAGTTCATTGAAGTAAAAGGTGCTAGTGAAAACAATTTAAAGAATATTGATGTTAAATTTCCACTTGGAACTTTTACTTGTGTTTGTGGGGTTAGTGGTAGTGGTAAGAGTAGTTTAATCATGTCCATTCTTTCTCGTGCAGCAAGAGATGCCATTTATAAAGTAAAGGAAAAACCTGGTAAACATAAAAAGATAATTGGCCTTGAAAATATCGATAAAGTTGTTGAAATAACGCAAAATCCAATTGGTAGAACGCCTAGAAGTAATCCAGCTACTTATACTGGTGTTTTTGACGATATCCGTGATTTATTTACAACGACTAAAGAAGCTAAAATGTATGGTTTTGGAAAGAATCGTTTCTCTTTCAATGTTAAAGGTGGTCGTTGCGAAGCTTGTCGTGGTGATGGTGTTAAAAAAATTGAAATGCATTTCTTACCTGATGTCTATATTCCTTGTGAAGTATGTAAAGGTAGTAGATATAATAGTGAGACTTTAAACATAAAATATAAGGGTAAAAATATCGCTGAAGTTCTTGATATGCGTGTTAGTGAGGCATTAGAATTCTTTGATGCCATTCCACGCATTAAAAATAAACTTCAAGTTTTGGAAGATGTTGGTCTTGGTTATGTAAAACTTGGACAAAGTGCCACAACTCTTTCTGGTGGTGAAGCCGCTCGTGTTAAACTTGCTAAAGAACTACAGAAAAAGGCAACTGGTAAAACATTATTCATAATGGATGAACCAACAACTGGTCTACATATTCATGACATCAAAAGACTTCTTGCAATTATTCAAAAAATAGTAGATAATAAAGATACAGTTATCGTAATCGAACACAACCTAGATATGATAAAGACTGCTGACTATATAATTGACTTGGGACCAGAAGGAGGAGACGCCGGTGGTACTGTGATTGCAACAGGAACGCCAGAAGAAATTATTAAGTGTCCAAATTCTTATACTGGCCAATTCTTAAAAAAGATAATGTAGGGTGGTATGATGAGTAAAAAGTCAAAGAAAGAAAAATTCAATGGTTATTTAATGCGCATTATAGAAGGACTTCTATATATGTTTGCCTATACTGGCGTTTTTCTAATTGTTAATTACATCTTTGATACTTTTATAATAGATGAGACACATTTATATTTGTATTCTTTTATTGCCGTTATATTAATCTATGTATTAAATAAAACAGTAAAACCAATTTTGTTTCATTTGACTTTACCAATTACTGGACTTACTCTTGGATTGTTCTATTTTGTCAATAATATGATCATTTTAAAAATAGTGGAATTTATAATGAATGATAAAGTAGAATTTACAAGTTTGACGACATTGTTTTTCATATCAATTGTTTTATCAATATTTAATCTAATAGTTGAAAATACTATTGTTAAACCAGTTATGAAGAAGGTGAAGAGTTATGAGTAGAGTTGCTTTAGATTTAGGATTTATTCAAATCTATTGGTATTCAATAATGATTGCTTTAGGTTTGTTTTTTGGAATAATTGTTATTATACGCGAAGGTAGAAGACAAGAATTAAAGGAAGACTTTTTTATCAATTTAATCTTCTATGGAACTATAATTGCGATTGTCTGTGCTAGACTTTATTATGTCATATTTAATTGGTCATATTATAGTAATAACTTTGTTGAGATATTTGAAATATGGAATGGTGGTCTAGCAATTCATGGTGCTATGATTGGTGGTGGATTGTTTACAATCTTCTACTGTATGAGAGAACATAAGCGTTTCTTAAAAGTAATTGATATTATTGTTGTTGGCTTAATTCTTGGTCAAGCAATAGGTCGTTGGGGTAACTTCTTCAATCAAGAAGCTTATGGTAGTGTTGTAAGTCTTTCTTTTTTACAAAGCTTACATTTGCCAGAATTCATTATTAATGGTATGAAAATTGGTGCTAATTACTATCATCCAACTTTCCTTTATGAGTGCTTATGGAATTTAATTGGTTTTATAATCTTGGTAATCGTTCGAAGATTTAGATATATTCATACGGGTCAACCAACAGCTATATACATGATGTGGTATGGTGTTGGAAGATTCTTAATTGAAGGACTTCGAACTGATAGTCTAATGCTTGGAAGTTTAAGAATGGCCCAAATAGTATCCGTTGTAATGTTCTTAGCAGGTCTTGGACTATTCCTTTATAAAGCTAGACAATCACGCTTTGATGATCAATATAATGTCACAATTAGTGCAGTTGGAAATTCAATACCAACAAGTGCTCAACAATAAACATATGTAAACAATAAATATTTGTTGACTTCAAAACACTTTTATGTTATTTTATAGGTGACACGTAAAAGTGTTTTTATTTTGGTAAAATAGGTAGGGGATAAAATGAAAAAACAAGAAAAAGAAACAACTAAGAAAAAGAACGTAAAAAAAGTAACTAAAAAAGAAGAAAAAAAGGTTGTTGAAAAAGAAGTAGAAATTAAAGACAAAAAAGAAAAGAAAGAAAAACCAAAGAAAGAAAAAAAGCAAAGAGTAGGATTCTTTAAATCAATCTTTAACTTTTTCAAAGGTGTTAAAAATGAAATGTCTAAAGTAGTATGGCCTACAAGAAGAAATATGATTAAATATTCTATTGCAACTATCATATTTATCATTGCTTTTGCACTATATTTTTATGGGATAGAAGTGCTTATGGCATGGTTGAAAGATAATATTGTCGTATAGGAGAAGTTGATTATGGAGAAACAATGGTATGTCGTTAATACTTACTCAGGACATGAGAGTAAAGTTAAAGAAAAATTAGAGATGCGTGCTCAATCAATGGATATGAAAGACTACATTTTTAGAGTCGTTATTCCAGAGCAAAAAGAAATTGAAGTAAAAGATGGTGTTACTAAGGAAAAGATAAAGAAGATGTTTCCTGGATATGTCTTAATTGAAATGGTTATGAGTGATGAAGCTTGGTTTGTTGTAAGAAATACTCCTGGTGTTACGGGATTCATTGGATCAAGTGGTAAAGGAGCTAAACCAACACCATTACAACCATACGAAGTAGATAATATCCTTAATAATATGGGTATCAGTCGTCTTGATGTTGATAAAGAATTAGAAGTTGGTGCTAAGGTCAAGATTATTGCTGGACCATTCACAGGTATGTTTGGTGTTGTTGATAGTATTGATCTTCCAAACCAAAAATTATTATTAAATGTTGATCTATTTGGACAAGAAACATCTGTTGAAGTTGAATTATCACAAATAGAAATATCAAATGAATAATTCCAATAAGTGCTTGATTTTTATAATTGAATATGTTATTATTGAAGCGCTATATTGAATTATATAGAAAAATTTAAGTGGGAAGCGCGGACTTTGGCTATTTGGACCACTCGCGAAAACGAAATTAAAAAATAGGAGGTGTTTTTCGTGGCAAAAGAAGTTGTTAAAAAGATTAAATTACAAATTCAAGCTGGAAAAGCTACACCTGCTCCACCAGTTGGAACAGTTTTAGGACCAGCAGGAATTAACCTACAAGAGTTCTGTACTAAATATAATGATGCAACAAGAGATAAGATGGGAGATATATTACCAGTTGAAATTTCCATTTATGAAGATAGAAGTTTCGATTTCGTAATTAAAACTCCACCTACAGCCTTCTTGTTAAAGAAAGCAGCTAAAATCAATAAAGGTTCTGTTAAAGGATCTAGTGAGACAGTTGCAACTTTGACAAAAGAGCAAATTAGAGAGATTGCAGAAATCAAATTACCAGATTTAAATGCTTATACAATTGAAGCAGCAATGAAGATTGTTGAAGGTACTGCTCGTAATATGGGTATTGCTATTCAAGAATAATAAAGATATAAAATATAAAATATTAAAGTAATTTATTTATACATATAGGTTTATACCTATGTGGGAGGATGATCCGCTTAACCACATAAGGAGGAAAAGAAAATGAAAAAAAGAGGAAAAAAATATGTTGAAGCCGTATCTAAAATAGAAAAAGGTAAAGCATATACTAAAGAAGAAGCAGCAAAATTAGTTAAAGAAACATCCGTTAGTAAGTTTGTTTCATCAGTTGAGATTGCTGTTAGACTTAACTTAGATACTAAAAAAGCTGACCAACAATTAAGAGGTGCTATTGTACTTCCTAATGGTACTGGTAAAGATAAGAAAGTTCTAGTAGTAGCTAAAGGTGATAATGCTAAGAAAGCTGAAGCTGCTGGAGCTGATTTCGTAGGAGACGTAGATATCCTAGAAAAAATCGAGAAAGAAAACTGGTTTGGATTTGATGTTATGATCGCAACACCAGATATGATGCCACTTCTTGGTAAATTAGGTAGAGTGTTAGGACCTAGAGGACTAATGCCAAACCCTAAGACAGGAACTGTTACAGTTGATGTTGAAAAAGCTGTTAATGATGTTAAATCTGGACGTGTTGAATATAGAACTGACACTTTCGGTAATGTACATGGAATTATTGGTAATACCGATTTTACAGAAGAGAAGTTAGTTGAAAATATGGATGCTTTTGTAGCAAATCTATTAAAAATTAAACCTGCATCTGTAAAAGGTGAATACATAAGAAACATTGCTATTTCTAGTACTATGGGTCCTGGAATTAAAGTTAGTATAAATTCTTTTGACAAATAGTATTTAGTAATATATAATATATATTGATTTTGGTGCCATAGACAGTAGGTATAAAAATAAATCCTACCGAGGACTTAAATGATAGAACTATTGGGTCTTTATGTCTATGACGTAGAGACCTTTTTTGTGGCACTTTTAAATATAATAGGAGGTGAAGAAATGGCAAACGAAAAGATTCTAGCAAAAAAGCAAGAAATAATCGATGAGATTAAGGATCGTGTTCAAAATAGTTCATCTGTAGTTCTATTTGATTATCGTGGAATGACCGATGCTGAAATCAAAGAACTAAGAATTAAACTAAGAGAAAACGATGCTGACTATAAAGTATATAAAAATACTTTAATGGCTAGAGCTTTATCTGATTTGAAGATTGACATCACTGATAGTTTGGTTGGACCTAGTGCTATGGCCTTTGGTAAAGATCAAATCGGTGCTGTTAAAGTATTATCAGACGTTGCTAAGAACAACCAAGCATTAGTTTTAAAAGTTGGAATCATTGATGGAGAAATATCTGACAAAGCAAAATTAGCTGCTTTGGCAACAATTCCTTCAAGAGAAGGACTACTTACTATGCTTGCTGGTGGTATGATTGGTATCGCAAGAGACCTATCTATCTGCTTAGACTTATATGCTAAACAAAAAGAAGAATAATAAGGGGAAAAAAGAAATTTAAAATAAAAATAGGGAGGAAAAGAAAATGGCTAAATTAACAAAAGATGAATTTATAAGTGCTTTAAAAGAAATGAACCTTTTAGAAATTAAAGAATTAGTAGATGCAATGAAAGAGGAATTTGGAGTAGATCCAAGTGCTGTTGCTGTTGCTGCACCAGTTGCTGGAGCTGCTGCAGCTGATGACACTCCAAGTGTTGTAAGTGTTAACCTAGTTAATGCTGGAGCTGCTAAGATCAACGTTATCAAAGTAATTAAAGAAATTACTGGATTAGGTTTAAAAGAATCTAAAGATATCGCTGATAACGGTGGAGCTGTTAAAGAAGGTATTTCTGTTGATGAAGCAAATGAAATCAAAGCTAAATTAGAAGAAGCTGGAGCAGAAGTAGAAGTTAAATAATTCTGTTTTAGTTACGAGAATCACTTAGGTGATTCTTTTTTTGTAAAGTTTGTGTCAAATTACCAAAAAAGTATTGACTTGATTAGAAAACATTTGAAATATAAGCGTTTTTGAGGTATTATTATATTTGTTACGAAAGGAGAGTTAACTATATAATGTTATTAGTTAACTCTTTTTATTTTTGAGGTGAATATGGGACAATACTTCTCTAATGACGATTTGAAAAGTAATATTCAAAAGTATGAAGTTGATATTTTAGGAAATCATTATTCTTTTTATACGGATAATGGTGTCTTTTCCAAAGGCAAATTAGATTTTGGAACGCGGGTCTTAATTGAGACAATACCTTTAAATATATTAAAGGGTAATATTTTAGATGTTGGTTGTGGTTATGGTGTCATTGATATCATTTTGGGAAAGTTAGTAGATGCTACCTTTTTAGGAATTGATGTTAATAGACGAGCCTTACATCTTGCGGAAATGAACAAGAAAGAAAATAGAGTCGATAACGTCTCCTTTTTAGAGAGTGATTGTTATCAAAACATTAAAGATAAATATGACTTTATTATTACTAATCCACCCATTAGGGCTGGTAAAAAAGTTGTTTATGAAATAGTTATGAATGCAAAAAACTATTTAAAAGAAAAAGGATCATTATTTATTGTTGTTCGTAAAGAACAGGGAGCTAAATCAATGATTCGTGATTTAGAAGAAATATATAACGTTCAAGTACTTGATAAGATTAAAAATTTTTTTGTAATTAAGTGCGATTTAGATTGACTTATTGCTTGTAATATGTTATTAATATAAATTGGCAACGTGTTATTTTTAAATAATTATGTTCTTTGATTAAATATATTGTTAGGGGTGAATTTTAGTGGCATATAAGATAATTAATTGTGGTGACCACCGTAAAAGAAGAAGTTTTTCAAGAATAAAAAATACTTATGAATTAAAGGATTTATTAGAGATTCAGAAGAAATCATATCAATGGTTTATTGATACTGGTATCAAAGAGGTTTTTGAAGATTTATTCCCCGTTGAAAATTTTTCTGGTACTCTATCATTAGAATTTGGTGATTATCATTTTGATGAACCAAGATATTCTATTAAACAAAGTAAGGATAGAGAGACTACTTACGCTGCACCTTTAAAGGTTGAAGTGCGTCTTTTTAATCATGAAACAGGAGAAGTAAAAGAACAAGAGATATTTTTAGGTGATATGCCTATTATGACCGATAGTGGAACTTTTGTTATCAATGGTGCAGAACGTGTTATTGTATCGCAATTAGTACGTTCTCCAAGTGTTTATTTTAATCGTGAAGTTGACAAGAGTGGTCGTACATCTCTAACATCACAAATAATTCCAACGCGTGGAACTTGGCTTGAATTTGAAACAGATGCCAGGGATGTTTTGTATGTTCGAATTGATAGAACTAGAAAAGTACCTATTACAACTCTTTTAAGAGCATTCGGTCTTTCTAGTGACGAAGAAATTCTTAAAGTATTTGGAAAAGATGAATACTTAGAGAATACTTTAGCTAAAGATTCAACTCGTAATACTGATGAGGCTTTAATTGAAATTTATGAAAAGTTGAGACCAGGAGAACCAGCTACTTTGGATTCTTCTAAGAACCAAATCATTACTAGATTCTTTGATGAATTTAGATATGATTTAGCCAAAGTTGGTCGTTATAAATTTAATCGTAAATTAAATGTTCTTGATCGTGTTCTTGGACTAACTCTAGCTGAAGATATTAAAGTTGATAAAAAGGTTGTTGTTGAAAAAGGAACAGTTATAAATAAAGATGTTCTTGATACTTTAAAACCTATTTTTGCTGACGGATATAATGTTAGTGAAGTAAAAATTAATGAAGATTTAGATAATCTTAATAAGATTCAAACAATAAAAGTATATGATCCTACTGATAAGAAGAATGTTTTAACATTAATTGGTAATGATCAAACAACAGAGGTAAAGAGACTTACTATACCTGATGTTTACGCTTCTGTTTCATATTACTTAAACTTATTAAAAGGATTTGGAAATATTGATGAAATTGACCATTTAGGAAATCGTCGTATTCGTCAAGTAGGAGAACTTTTACAAAACCAATTTAGAATTGGTGTATCTCGTATGGAAAGAGTTATTCGTGAAAGAATGACAACTCAAGAGATGGAAGAAGTAACTCCTAAAACATTAATTAATATTAGACCTATTACAGCCGCAATGAAAGAATTCTTTGGTAGTAGCCAATTATCACAATTTATGGATCAAACAAACCCTATTGCTGAACTTACAAATAAGAGACGTCTATCTGCATTAGGACCAGGTGGATTATCAAGAGATAGAGCAGGTACAGAAGTACGTGACGTTAATGCATCACACTACGGTCGTATTTGTCCAATTGAGTCACCAGAAGGACAAAACATTGGTCTAATTACATCTTTAGCAAGTTATGCTAAGATTGATGACTATGGATTTATTATGACTCCTTACCGTAAGGTTGTTAATAAACAATTAACTGATGAAGTTGAATATTTAACTGCTGATGAAGAAGCTGATATCATTATTTCGCTTGCTACTGTTAAAGTAGATGAAAATAATGTTATGACTGAAGACTTAGTTCCAGCAAGATATCGTGGTGAAAATATTTTAGTTAAACCTGAACAAGTTGACTATGTCGATGTTTCACCTCAACAAGTTGTTGCTGTTACGACAAGTTGTATCCCATTCCTAGAACACGATGATGCTACTCGTGCTTTGATGGGAGCTAACATGCAACGTCAATCAGTTCCATTATTAAAAGCTGAAGCTCCACTTGTTGGTACAGGTGTAGAGTATGTTGCAGCTCGTGATAGTGGTGCTGTTGTAGTCTGTAAAGCAGATGGTGTTGTTGACTATGTTGATGCAAGAAAGATTGTTGTTACGACAAAAGGTGGAAAAGATGAATACTATCTATCTAACTTTGAACTTTCTAATGCAGGTACTTGTCAACATCAAAGACCAATTGTTAAAGTTGGTGAAAAAGTTAAGCGTGGTTCTGTTATAGCTGATGGACCAAGTACTGATCAAGGTGAACTTGCTCTTGGTAAAAATGTTGTTGTTGCCTTTATGACATTTAATGGTTATAACTATGAGGACGCTGTAATATTAAATGAAAACTTAGTTAAAGATGACGTTTATACTGGAATTCATTTGGAAGACTTTGAAATGCAATGTCGTGAAACTAAATTAGGACCAGAAGAAATTACTCGTGATATTCCTAATGTTAGTGATGAAGCAAGAAAGAATCTTGATGAAAATGGTATCGTTATCGTTGGTACAGAAGTTAAAGAAGGAGATATTTTAGTTGGTAAAGTTACACCAAAAGGTATGGCTGAATTAACTTCCGAAGAAAAATTATTACACGCTATCTTTGGTGAAAAGACACGTGAAGTAAGAGATACATCATTACGTGTTCCACATGGTGGTGATGGTATTGTTCACGATGTTAAGATTTTCTCTCGTAAAGATAATGATGAACTACCAGCTGGTGTCAGCAAAGTAATTCGTGTTTATATCGCGCAAAAGAGAAAAATCCAAGTTGGAGATAAGATGAGTGGTCGTCATGGTAATAAAGGTGTTATTTCACTAATTCTTCCACAAGAAGATATGCCTTACTTACCTGATGGTACTCCTGTTGATATCATGTTGAACCCACAAGGTGTTCCTTCTCGTATGAACCTTGGACAAATTTTGGAGCTACACTTGGGTATGGCTGCGAAAAAGTTAGGTGTTCATGTTGCTACCCCAGTATTCGATGGTGCTAAAACTGAAGATATTGCGGAAATGATGGCAGAAGCCGGAATGGATCCTGATGGTAAGACTGTTCTATACGATGGACGTACTGGTGAAAAATTTGATAATCGTGTATCTGTCGGTGTCATGTATATGATTAAACTACATCACATGGTTGATGATAAATTACATGCTCGTTCTACTGGACCTTATTCTTTGGTTACACAACAACCTCTTGGTGGTAAAGCTCAATTTGGTGGACAAAGATTTGGTGAAATGGAAGTATGGGCATTAGAGGCCTATGGTGCATCACACGTTCTTCAAGAAATCTTAACTGTTAAATCAGACGACGTTGTTGGTCGTGTTAAAGTATATGAATCAATTGTTAAAGGTGAAGATATTAATCAAGCTGGTGTTCCTGAATCATTCAGAGTATTAATGAAGGAATTCCAAGCATTAGGTTTGGATATCAGTATCGTTAATGATAAGAATGAAGTTCTTCAATTGAAAGAAATCGAAGAAGAAGAATATAAAGAAGATATTGATCCTAACTTAGATAATATTGAAATACCTGCTCACCAAATTGGTGAAGAAGAAACAAATGATGACTATAACGAAGATGAAGAACAAGATGAATTCGAAGATGAAGATCTTGATTCACTTGATGATGATGAATTTGATCAAGACTTTGAAAGTGACTTTGAAAATAAATTAATGGAAGGGGATGAAGCATAATGATAGCTGTAAATGAATTTGAAGCATTAAAAGTTGGAATTGCTTCCCCTGAAAAAATTCGTGAATGGTCTTATGGTGAAGTAAAGAAACCTGAGACAATAAATTATAGAACATTACGTCCTGAAAGAGATGGATTGTTCTGTGAAAAGATTTTTGGACCTACCAAAGACTTTGAATGTGCTTGTGGTAAGTACAAAAGAGTAAGATATAAAAATATCGTTTGTGACAGATGTGGTGTTGAAGTTACTCGTGCTAAAGTAAGACGTGAAAGAATGGGTCACATTGAACTTGCTAGCCCTGTTTCGCACATATGGTTCTTCAAGGGTGTTCCATCTCGTATGGGTCTTGTGCTTGATATGAGCCCAAGAGATTTGGAAGAAGTATTATACTTTGTCAGTTATGTTGTAATTGATAAAGGTATTGCTCCTCTTGAAGATAAACAAACCCTTTCTGAAAAAGAATATCGCCAATACTATGAAAAATATGGCAATGGTTTCAAAGTTGGAATGGGTGCTGAAGCAATCAAAGAATTACTTAAAAAAGTTGATTTGAAAAAAGAAATCGATACTATAACAGAAGAGTTACAAAATGCTCAAGGTCAAAAGAGAACAAGACTTGTTAAGAGATTAGATGTTCTAAATGCTTTCTATAAGTCTGGTCAAAGACCTGAATGGATGATTCTTGATGTCATTCCTGTCATTCCACCTGAACTTAGACCAATGATTCAATTGGATGGTGGAAGATTTGCAACAAGTGATTTGAATGATTTATATCGTCGTGTTATTAATCGTAATAATCGTTTAAAGAAATTATTAGATTTAAATGCGCCTGGAATCATTATTCAAAATGAAAAACGTATGTTACAAGAAGCAGTTGACGCTCTATTTGACAACGGAAGACGCGGTCGTAGTGTCACTGGTGCTGGAAATCGTCCTTTGAAATCACTTTCTAGTATGTTAAAAGGTAAACAAGGTCGTTTCCGTCAAAACCTATTAGGTAAACGTGTTGACTACTCTGGTCGTAGCGTTATCGTCGTTGGACCAAGCTTAAAGATGTATCAATGTGGTATTCCAAAAGAAATGGCTCTTGAACTATTTAAGCCACACGTTATTCATGGTTTAGTTGAGAAAGATATTGCTCACAACATTAAAGCAGCAAAACGCTTAATTGAAAATAGAGATCCACAAGTTTGGGATATTGTTGAAGAAGTAATTAAAGAGCATCCAGTTATGTTAAATCGTGCTCCTACACTTCATAGACTTGGTATTCAAGCATTTGAACCAGTTCTAATTGGTGGTAAAGCTATTCGTTTACATCCATTGGTTTGTCCTGCATTTAACGCTGACTTCGATGGTGACCAAATGGCTGTGCACGTACCACTTTCTGAAGAAGCTCAAGCTGAAGCAAGATTATTAATGCTTGGTGCTAATAACATCCTAAGTCCAAAAGATGGTAGCCCAATCGTTACACCATCACAAGATATGGTACTTGGTAACTACTATCTAACAATGGAAAAAGCTGGACTTCCTGGTGAAGGAAGAGTATTTAAAAATACTAACGAAGCATTAATGGCATATGAAAGAAAAGAGATTACTCTTCATACAAGAATTGCTGTTCCTGTTAACTCATTTAAACATAAATTATTTACTGAAAATCAAAAAGGTAAGTATTTAGTTACTACTGTTGGTAAAATTAAATTCAATGAAATATTACCAGATTCCTTTGCTTATATTAATGAACCAACAGCTGATAACATTCAAAATATTACTCCTAATAAATACTTTATTGATAAGGGCGAAAATATTGAAGAAAAGATTAAAGAAATGCCACTTGTAAAAGCTTTCGCTAAGGGAACTTTGGAAAGTATAATTGCGCAAATCTTTAAGCGTTATAGAACTACTGAAACATCTATAATGTTGGATAAGATGAAAGACTTAGGTTTCCACTATTCAACTATTGCTGGTATTACTGTATCAATTAGTGATATCGTCATCAGTGATACGAAGAATGATGTCATTTCTGAAGCAAACAAGATGGTTGATAAAATCAATAAACAATACAATCGTGGTCTAATTACTGAAGAAGAAAGATTTGATAAAGTTATTTCAACTTGGGATAATGCTAAGAATGAAGTACAAAAAGAACTTCAACAAAAAGCTGATGCCGATATTGATAACCCAATCTTCATGATGATGCACTCTAAAGCTCGTGGTTCAATTTCTAACTTTACACAAGTTGCTGGTATGCGTGGTATCATGGCTAAACCAGATGGTACACCAGTTGAAATTCCAATTACATCTAACTTCCGTGAAGGATTATCAGTTGCTGAATTCTTCTTGTCAACACATGGTGCTCGTAAAGGTTCAGCTGATACAGCCTTAAAGACTGCTGACTCTGGATACTTAACAAGACGTTTAGTTGATGTATCACAAAATATCATCGTAAGAGAAGAAGATTGTGGTACAGAAAATGGTGTTGTCGTTAAAGAATTTGTTAATGATAAGACTGGTGAAGTAATCGAAAAATTATATGATCGTATCGTTGGTCGCTTTGCTAATAAGAAGATCATTAATCCAAAGACAAAAGCTGTTATTTGTGAAAAACTAGATTTAATTACTGAATCACTTGCTGAAAAGATAGTTGATGCCGGAATTACTGAAGTTGAAATAAGAACTTGCTTAACTTGTAACACTGTTAATGGTGTATGTAAGAAATGTTATGGTCGTAACCTAGCAACTGGTAACTTAGTTGAAATAGGTGAAGCAATTGGTATTATGGCTGCTCAAGCTATTGGTGAACCTGGAACACAATTGACAATGCGTACATTCCATAATGGTGGTGTTGCTGGTGGAGACGATATTACACAAGGTCTTCCAAGAATTCAAGAATTGTTTGAAGCAAGAATGCCAAAAGGTAAAGCAACTATTGCCGAGATTAATGGTAAAGTTAAAAAGATTGATGAAGATCATGGTAAATATCGTATTAGTGTTAAGAATGATCTTGAAACAAAAGAACACGTTTCTAACTATGGTGTTAAACTAAGAGTTGCTGTTGGTGATGAAGTAGAAGCAGGAGATAAATTAACTGAAGGTGCTATTAGCCCTAAAGAATTACTTGCTGTAACTGATCCATTAACTACGCAAGAATACATCTTAAAAGAAGTACAAAGTGTATATCGTGGACAAGGTGTTGATATTTCTGATAAACACGTTGAGATTATCGCAAGACGTATGATTTCTAAAATGCGTATTGTTGAACCAGGAGATACATTGTTCTTACCAGGATTATTAGTTAACTTTAGAGAATTTACTGATGGTAATAAAGAAGCAATCATTCAAGGAAAGAAACCAGCTGTTGGTAAACCAGTTCTACTTGGTATTACTAAAGCTTCTCTTGAAACTGATTCATTCTTAGCTGCTGCTTCATTCCAAGAAACAACAAGAATCTTAACTGATGCAGCTATTAAGGGAAAAGTTGATAAACTTGAAGGATTAAAAGAAAACGTTATTATTGGTAAGTTAATTCCAGCTGGTACTGGTGTTAGAACTTATCGTAACGTTGAATATGAATTATCTTCTCAATTCATTGATGAGGAACCTCTTGATAAATTAGAAGAAGAATTTATGGATTAAAAAAGAAAGTCGAGAAAAAAACTCGGCTTTTTTAATACAAAAATATAAATTTGTAATATAATATAAATATATACTGAATTTGCTTTTAATAAGCATTTATAGTAAAATGTTTGGTGTGGTGATAACGATGAAACTTAATAATAAAGGTTGGGGATTAGGAACCTTCTTAATCTTCTTACTCATATTTTTTATTTTTTTATTGCTGATTGCTGTTTTAGTAAATCAATTTAATAGTAGATTTCTTATTGAACAAATAATTTTTAGTTATCAACAATTAATGTAAAAAAATAAAAGGCAATTATTTTGCTTTTTTTGTTTTATTATTTTCTTTTAATAAATCTCTAATTTCTTCTAATAACACTATATCTTCTGACTTAGGTGGTGGAGTAATTTCTTTTTCTTTCTCTTTTTTTCTAACTAATTTATTAATGATTTTAATCATTATAAAGATACAAATAGCTGTAACTAGAAAATCAAATACTGCTTGTAAGAATGTACCATATTCAACTGTCAATTTTCCAATGGTATAAGTTAATCCACGGAAATCAATTCCTCCAAAAGCCGTTCCTATTAAATCTGTTAGCATTTTTGTAAATGCTGTTACAATGTTACTAAAAGCAGTACCTATAATGACACCAACAGCCAAGTCCATAACATTACCACGAGATATGAACTCTTTAAATTCTTTGAATAGACCACGAGACTCTTCTGTTAATTTCTCTTTATCAACTGTAATTTTTTTCATATAAACCTCCAAGCATTATTATATATTAATTCAAAATAAAAATAAACACTTATGTGTTTATCTTATTTTAACATGTTCTTTTTCATATACTGTACCAAATTGATTATAGACATATTCGTCTTTATCTTTATCGTAATAACCTGTTGCTTCGACAGTATCCGCATTTTGGTACGTAAATGTATAGAAAGAATAAACAAGACCAGCACTACCAACAGGATTTTCTTGGTAATTAGCATCAATTATTTCATAACCATCAATTGGATCAACTTGAACTAGTGAATCATAATCCATTTTACCATCAACTTTAAACATCAAGATATGTTCTCCTGGTTCAAATATTCTAGTCTCTGTTTTACCATAATCGATATTGTCATGCCCATTGTCATAATTCATATCCATACTCGTTATTTTGGTCTTTACTTCATTCTTTTCGACTCTTCTTGGATTTCTACATCCAGCACAAGAAAAAACAAGACTACCAGCTAGTGCGAGTGATACGGCACCAGTTCGAAGATTAAAATTTTTCATGCTTACCATCCCCTAAATAATGCCTGCTATTATATCATATTTTTAGTAAATAGTCAATTTTCGTATTTTTGTAATATTTTTAATTTTTATGTTTAAAAAATTAATAAATTTAAATATAATATATATAAGTGTTTTTATTTGGGAGGTTTTTATGGAAGCAAAAATTTTAAATGGAAAAGTGGTTTCAAAAGAATTAGAAGAAAGTGTTCGTAATAGAGTTTCAGAATATGTTGAAAAATATGGAAAAGCTCCTATTCTTGCGACTATCATAGTTGGTGAAGATCCAGGTTCAAAAATGTATGTTAAGATGAAATCAAAAGCGTGTGATCGTGTTGGTATTGATAATCGTGTTATTGCTTTAGATGATACTATTACTACTGAAGGTCTACTTTCTTTGATTGATGAATTAAATAATAATGAGGATATTGATGGTATTTTAATTCAACATCCGCTACCAAGAACAATTGATGAAAAATTATGTTTTGATGAGATTGCTCTTGAAAAAGATATTGATGGTGTCAATAGTAAGAGTTTTGGTGCTGTGACAATGGGACAAGATGCTTTTGCATCCGCTACACCTTCAGGAATTATGGAAATATTAAAATATTATGATATAGATGTTTCTGGAAAGCATGCTGTTGTTGTTGGTAGAAGTCCTATTCTTGGTAAACCAGTTTCCATGCTATTATTAAATAGTGATGCAACTGTTACTATTTGTCATACTAAGACAAAAAATATTGCTGAAATATTGAAAACAGCTGATATTGTTGTTGCTGCTTGTGGTAGTCCTGAATTTGTCCAAAAAGATTGGTTGAAAGAAGGCGTTGTCATTGTTGACGCTGGTTACAACAAAGGAAACATTGGTGATGTATCAAAAGAAGCATATGAAATAGCTAGTGCTTATACACCTGTTCCTGGTGGAGTTGGACCTATGACGATTGCTGAAACTTTGGAACATACTATTACTTCAGCTGAAAAGAAACAAAAAAGAATAGAAGAAGATAAGAAAAAGGTTAAGACAATAAGTGTTATTGTTCGCGCTAATTCATAACATTTTATTGAAATTTCTTTCAATAATAGTTGACTTTAAATATAGTTAATGTTATATTATCTATGTTTGTTAAATTGAGTTTTGCTTTGGCAAGACTTATATTTAAGATTAAATATGATACACCTGGGTATGTGTAAAGAAAGGAGACTTATTTTATATGACTACAATTAACCAATTAGTTAAAAAAGGTAGAGGAAACAAAGTTAGAAAACCTAAATCACCAGTTTTAAGAGTTGGATTGAATAGTATTCAAAAGAAGAAGACTGATCAAAATTCACCTCAAAAACGTGGAGTATGTACTCGTGTTGGTACAATGACACCTAAAAAACCAAACTCTGCACTTCGTAAATATGCGCGTGTTCGTTTGAGTAATGGTATGGAAGTAACTTGTTATATTCCTGGTATCGGACATAACTTACAAGAGCACAGCGTTGTAATGATTCGTGGTGGACGTGTTAAAGACCTAATCGGTGTTCGTTATCATATCATTCGTGGTACATTAGATACTGCTGGTGTTAAAGATAGAAAACAAGGTCGTAGTAAATATGGTGCTAAAAAACCTAAAAATTAAGATTGATTAAAATAGATGAAGGGAGGACAAAAATATGCGTAAAAGACGTGCGGTAAAAAGAGATGTTTTACCAGATCCAATATATAATTCAAAAGTAATTACAAAATTTATAAATACTATTATGTTAGATGGTAAAAAAGGAATCGCTCAAACAATTCTTTATAAAGCATTTGATATTGTTAAAGAGAGAACTGGGCAAGATCCAATGGAAGTTTTCAATAAAGCAATGGAAAATGTTACACCACAACTAGAAGTTAAATCTCGTCGTGTCGGGGGTTCAAATTATCAAGTACCAATCGAAGTAAATGCTACTCGTGGACAAGCATTAGCAATTCGTTGGTTAGTTAAATTCTCAAGAGCTAGAGGTGGACGCGGTATGGCTGAAAATCTAGCAAGTGAATTAATTGATGCTTCAAATGGTACAGGAGCAGCAGTTAAAAAACGTGAAGATACACATAGAATGGCAGAAGCTAATAAGGCCTTTGCTCATTATCGTTGGTAGGAAGGAGATAGAGTATGGCACGTGAAACATCATTATTGATGACAAGAAATATTGGTATTATGGCGCATATCGATGCAGGTAAGACTACTTGTACTGAGCGTATTCTATACCATACAAAGAAAATCCATAAAATTGGTGAGACTCACGAAGGTGAATCACAAATGGACTGGATGGAACAAGAAAAAGAACGTGGTATAACTATCACTTCTGCAGCTACAACTGCTTACTGGAAAAAGTATCGTTTTAATATCATCGATACTCCAGGTCACGTCGACTTTACAGTTGAAGTTAGTCGTAGTTTAAGAGTACTTGATGGTGCTGTTGCATTACTAGATGCACAAGCCGGTGTTGAGCCACAAACTGAAACAGTTTGGCGTCAAGCTACTGAATTCAAAGTACCAAGATTAATATTTGCTAATAAAATGGATAAAATGGGAGCTGACTTCCTATATACACTTGAAACAATTGATTCAAGACTTGGTGTTAATGCTAAACCAATCGAATGGCCAATTGGTGCTGAAAGTGAATTTAGAGGAGTTATTGACCTAGTAACAATGAAAGCTTACGAATATGATGGTAAGGAAGAAGAGGAAGCTAAAGAAATTGAAATTCCTGCTGACTTAAAATCTATTGCTGAAGAAAAACGCGCTGACTTAATTGAGACAGTTGCCGTTTATGATGATGAATTAATGGAAAAATATCTTGAAGGAGATGAAATTCCTGTTGATTTATTAAAGAAAGCTATTCGTAAAGGAACACTTGATGTTGATTTCTTCCCAGTTATGTGTGGTACAGCTCTAGGAAATATGGGTATTAAACCATTACTAGATGCTATTATTGATTATTTACCAGCACCTACTGATGTAGAATCAATTAAAGGAACTGAGCCAAGAACTGATAAGGAATTAGTTAGACATCCATCAGACGATGAACCATTCAGTGCTTTAGCATTTAAAGTTATGACTGACCCATTCGTTGGACGTTTAACATTCTTCCGTGTATATTCAGGACATTTGAGTAGTGGTTCTTATGTTATGAACTCTACTAAAGAAGAAAAAGAAAGAATTGGTCGTATCCTTTTGATGCACGCTAACAACCGTACAGAAATATCTGATGTTTATACAGGAGATATCGCTGCTGCTGTTGGATTGAAAAATACTACTACTGGTGACACTCTATGTGATGAAAAGAAACAAATTATTCTTGAATCTATGGAATTCCCAGAACCAGTTATTCAATTAGCTGTTGAACCAAAATCAAAAGCTGACCAAGATAAAATGGCTTTAGCATTACAAAAACTTGCTGAAGAAGATCCAACATTTAGAGTTCATACTGATCATGAAACTGGTCAAACAGTTATCGCTGGTATGGGTGAATTACACTTAGACGTATTAGTTGATAGAATGAGAAGAGAATTCAATGTTGAAGCTAATATTGGACAACCACAAGTTGCTTATCGTGAAACAATCAAACAAGCAGGAGATTGTGAAGGTAAGTACATTAAACAAACTGGTGGTCGTGGACAATATGGTCACGTTTGGGTTAAATTTGAACCAAATCCAGACAAAGGATATGAATTCGTTGATGCTATCGTTGGTGGAGTTGTTCCTCGCGAATATATTCCAGTAACTGATAAAGGATTACAAGAAGCAATGGAAAGTGGTATTTTAGCTGGATATCCAATGATCGATGTTAAGGCAACATTATTTGATGGTTCTTACCATGATGTTGACTCTAATGAAATGGCCTTTAAGATTGCTGCCTCATTAGCTTTAAAAGAAGCTAAGAAAAAATGTAATCCAGTATTACTAGAACCTATAATGAAAGTTGATGTAACAGTTCCAGATGAATATTTTGGTAACGTTATGGGTGATTTGACAAGTAGACGCGGACGTCCACTTGGACAAGAACAAAGAGGAAATGCTGTTCAATTATCAGCAATGGTACCTCTTGCTGAAATGTTTGGTTATGCTACTTCATTAAGAAGTAACAGCCAAGGTCGTGGTAACTTCGTTATGACATTTGATCATTATGAAGAAGTTCCAAAAAATATTGCTGAAGAAATTATCAAAAAGAGTGGTAATTAATTCAAAATGATAATAACAAGTAAGAAAACTTGTTTATTATAGAAAAATAGTTGATAAAAATTCAATTATTAGATAAAATAAAGTAGTAATTAAAAAAAGGAGGATTTTAAAATGGCAAAAGAAAAATTTGACAGAAGTAAGCCACATGTTAATATTGGTACTATCGGACACGTTGACCATGGTAAAACAACATTAACTGCTGCTATTACTAAAAGACAAGCTGAAAAATTTGGTGGAGAATTCGTAGATTATGCTAATATCGACAAGGCTCCAGAAGAAAGAGAACGTGGTATTACAATTAATACTGCACACGTAGAGTATCAAACTGCAACTCGTCACTATGCCCATGTTGACTGTCCAGGACATGCTGACTATGTTAAGAACATGATCACTGGTGCTGCTCAAATGGATGGAGCAATCCTAGTTATTGCTGCTACTGACGGACCTATGGCACAAACTCGTGAGCACATCTTACTATCTCGCCAAGTTGGTGTACCTAAGATGGTAGTATTCATGAACAAATGTGACCAAGTTGATGATGAAGAATTATTAGACTTAGTTGAAATGGAAATTCGTAGTCTATTAGATGAATATGGATTCGATGGAGACAACACTCCAATCATCAGAGGTTCAGCATTAAAAGCTCTTGAAGGAGATCCAGATGCTGTTGCTGCTATCGACAAATTAATGGATGCAGTTGATGAATGGATTCCAACTCCAGAACGTGATACTGACAAACCATTCTTAATGAGTATTGAAGACGTATTCACAATCACTGGTCGTGGAACAGTTGTTACTGGACGTGTTGAAAGAGGTAGATTAAATCTTAACGATACAGTTGAAATCGTAGGTATTAGACCAACTCAATCAACAGTTGTAACTGGAATTGAAATGTTTAGAAAACAACTTGACTATGCTGAAGCAGGAGACAATGCTGGTGTATTACTTCGTGGTATTGCTCGTGAAGAAGTTGAACGTGGACAAGTTTTAGCTAAACCAGGATCAGTTACTCCACATAAGAAATTTACTGCACAAGTATACGTTTTATCTAAAGAAGAAGGTGGACGTCATACTCCATTCTTTGCAAACTATAGACCACAATTCTATTTCAGAACTACTGATGTAACTGGAGTTATCGAATTACCAAGTGGTGTAGATATGGTTATGCCAGGTGATAACGTAGAAATTACTGTTGAATTAATTCACCCAATTGCTATTGAAAATGGTACTAAATTCTCTATCCGTGAAGGTGGAAGAACTGTTGGTGCTGGTAACGTAAGTAGCATTATTGAATAATTTAAAAGTTAATAAAACCAATTACGAATTATTGTAATTGGTTTTTTGTTGCCAAAAAATAAACACATTGCTGTGTTTGTTTTTTATTTTTTAGTTGTAACTCCTTTATAAAGAGAGTACATAGGATTATTAATGATTAGATTGAATTCACCAATATATTCATTAGCGACAGTATTATAACTCAATTTCATTTCATTTAATCCTTTAAATCTATTTTCTTCTTTTTTAAATTTACCTGCGATAGCACCCATATTGAAAACTTCAATATTACTATTAGCGTATTTTTCAATTATTTTCCATTTCGTTAAATAGTTAGCCGCAAGATTTTTATAACGACGATCATAACCTTCAACTATTAAAAAGATTTTATTTTTAATTTTTAATGTTATAGTTGCACCAACAATTAAACCTTCAGGATAATTCTTTAATAATTCAGTTGCTTCAACCATATATTTTTTATAAGCACTAAGTAGTTTATCAGAATCCATTTTTTTGTTTAAGACACTACTCATATTTTTACCTTTGTAACCATTTGATTGAATTATATTAGTTAAATAATCATTCATTTCTAGTTCTTTTTCATATAGATATTTACTATTTTCAACATAAGTTTTAGTATCTAAGTGTGCATAATATATCTCTAAGTTTTGTCCAAATAAATTATGCATTTGTTCATAGTATTTTAGTGATACTTTATCTTTATCTTTTATTAGATGATATATTTGTTGAAAATTATATTTATTGTCCTTATAAACACTCAATCCATATTTAGTTGCTTTACGAAGTTTATTTCGTGTCTGTTTACTCAAGTTTTTGAATAGAGTTGCAGTATTTTCACGTAAATTTAATTCGGCTTCAAAACGCGGTTTAACTGATTCAAAATAAGCATTGAACCCACAATGCGTAAATCCACAACTTTTTAGGCATTGCATAGTTTGATTAATTCTATTGTTTTGCGCAATTATGTTTCCTTTACGATCACGCTTTGAACAGATTATTAATGGATCCATTTTTAATGTTAAAAAGTGTTCTTTATTTAGAAAAGATTTTAATTCTTTCATTGCTGACTGAACTAAAGGATAATTGTTATAGTCTAGAATGATACCGCGAGGTAAATAAGCATATTTAAATCCCATAAATATTGGTTTATGCAACAAAAGAGTTGCTCCTACTAATTGATTATTTTCTTCAAAACCAAGGTATTCATCTTTTAGACCAAAACGACTCAATAGAGCTCCATAAGCTGATGTTTGAAAATAGCTACAATAGTTGATACTAGCAATATATTTATCAAAAGCATCAGGTCTTAATTTAACTATTCTCATACATCCACCTCCATTTATTCGTTATAATTATAACATACAATTTTCTTATTTTAAACAAATACCGCATAAATATTTATTTATTCGGAAGAATATATTGTAGGTGATAAAATGAAAATAGTCAATATAAAAGGACGAGAAGTTTTAGATTCAAGGGGATATCCAACTGTCGAAGTGGAAATGCAGTTAGAAAATGATAAAGTTTATCGTTCTATGGTGCCTAGCGGTGCTTCAACAGGAAAAAGAGAAGGTCTAGAATTAAGAGATTGTGATATTGATAGATATAATGGTAAAGGCGTTTTAAAAGCTGTTAATAATGTTAATACAGTTATTAGAGAAGCTTTATTAAATAAAGATGTTACAGATGTTGATGAGATACTATTAAAGTTAGATGAAACAGAAAATAAGAGTGTCTTGGGCGTGAATGCTATATTACCAGTATCTATTTGTGCTTTTAAACATAAGATGGAAATAGAACCTAAAAGAAATAAAAAAGAGCCAAAGATTATGTGTAATATCATTAATGGTGGAGCTCATTCTGATAATGATATCGATATTCAAGAATTTATGATTATACCAAATGGTAAAAATATTATAGAAAGTGTTAGAATGGCTAGTGAAGTTTTTCATAATTTAAAAACTATTTTAAAAGAAAATAATTATTCTACCGCGGTTGGTGATGAAGGTGGTTTTAGTCCTGAACTAAAAACGACAGAAGAAGTATTAGAGTACTTAGAGAAAGCGGTTACTAAAAGTAATTATGAATTTGGAAAAGATATTTTGGTTGGATTAGATGTGGCGGCATCACAATTATTTAAAGATGAATCATATACATTGGACAATAATAACTATACGAGTAGTGAACTAATTGATAGATACTCTACATTAATAAAAAAGTATCCTATTGTTTCTTTAGAAGATCCTTTTGATGAAAATGACTTTTTAAATCATTCTAAACTTACTAAAAAGATCGGAAAATATGTCATGATTGTTGGCGATGACCTTTTTACGACAAATTCTAAATATTTGGAAAAAGGAATAGAAGAAAAAAGTTGTAATGCGATTCTTATTAAACCTAATCAAATTGGAACGATAAAGGAAGTAATAGAAACGGTTACCTTAGCCAAAGAGAATAATTATAAAGTTGTCTTTTCTCATCGTAGTGGTGATACCGAAGATTATTTTATTGCCGATCTTGCAGTTTATCTTGGTGCTGATTATGTTAAATTTGGATCAATGTCTAGAAGTGAACGTACTTCTAAATACAATGAATTAATGCGAATCTTTGAGGAATGAGTTAACTTTTATTGATTTTTTGTAATAAATATGCTAAATTAAATAGGCAAGGAGGGATATCATGGAAACATTTATGATTATAATTTCTATTCTATTGATAGCCATAGTATTATTACAAAGTAACAAAGCTGAGAGTGCATCACAAATTATAACTGGTGGAAACTCTGATTTATTTAGCAATCGTAAAGAAAGAGGACTAGAATTATTTATTAGTAGATTAACACTTTTGTTAGGTTTAACATTCTTTGTTGTCAGTCTCGTAATGGAATTTATGTAGTAATATAGAACTATCATTAGTTCTTTTTTTATTGTATAATGAAAATAGAGGTGTTGATATGAAAGAGAGAATACTTGAAATATTAAATAATTCCAATAAGGCTTTAACAGTCGAAGATATCGATAATCGTCTAGAATTAAAAGATGTTGATGAGACAAAAGAACTCTTTAAAGTATTAAAAGAATTAGAAGAAGATGGTGAAATATACCATTCTAATAAAGATAAATATATGCCTTTTAATAATGGACCTTTGAAAAAAGGTGTTATTAGAATGAATCGTAAAGGATATGGTTTCGTTGAAGTAGAGGGTTCAGAAGATATCTTTATTTCAAGTGATAATATCAATAACGCTATTCATAATGATGTAGTAGTCGTTGAAGTTTTAAAAAGAAAAGATGATGGTCGTCTAGAAGGACGTATTGTCAGAACTATTAAAAGAGATTTATCAACAGTTGTTGGTGAAATTTTATATAAAGGAAAAACTTGTACTGTCATACCTGATGATAAGAAGTTAAATGTTGAATTGACTATAAATACTGATAAAGAAAATCTTGGCTTAGTTGATGGGCATAAAGTAATAGTTAAAATTGATAAGATGTTATCTAAAGGGAAATATTTATGTACTCTTGAAAAGATTATAGGACATAAAAATGATCCTGGAGTTGATATTTTGTCAATTGTTTACAACTATGAAATAAAGGATACTTTTGATGATGAAACAATCGCTGAACTTGATAATATTCCTGAGAGTGTTTCCGAGAAAGAAAAAGTGGGAAGACGCGATTTGACTAATGAAATGATTTTTACGATTGATGGTGATGATACTAAAGATATAGATGACGCTATTTCTTTGGAAAAATTAGATAATGGTCACTATAAGTTAGGTGTTCATATTGCTGATGTCAGTTATTACGTTAAAGAAGGAAGTGCTCTTGATAATGAAGCAATGATGCGTGGAACCAGTGTTTATTTAGTTGATAGAGTCATTCCAATGCTTCCTCATAAATTATCAAATGGTATTTGTTCTCTAAATCCAGGTGTTGAACGTTTAGCAATTTCTTGTGTCATGGAAATTGATGAACAAGGTAAACAAGTTGATTATGAGATATTTGAAAGTGTTATAAAATCACGTATTCAAATGACTTATAAGAAAGTTAATCAAGTTATCGAAGAAGATATTATTCCTGAAGGTTATGAAGAGTTTGCGCAAAAACTAAAAGAGATGGATGAACTTTCACAAATTGTTCGTAAAGCCAAAGTAGCTCGTGGTTACATCGATTTTGATGTCGATGAAGCAAAAATATTAGTAGATGAAAAGTGTCATCCAACCGATGTTGTTTTACGTGATCGTGGTCGCGGTGAAAATATGATTGAAGATTTTATGATTTGTGCAAATGAATGTGTTGCTAGTCATATATTTTATATGAATCTACCATTTATTTATCGTGTTCATGAATATCCAAAAGAAGAAAAAATTCGTGAATTCTTATCTTATCTTCAAACACTTGGAATAACAGTAAGAGGAAACATTAAAGATGTGAGTCCCAAAGCTATGCAAAATCTACTATACAGTTTGAAGAAAGAAAAAATGTATAAGATTCTTGCTAGTCAACTTTTAAGAAATATGCAAAAAGCTATTTATCTTCCACAAAATTTAGGACATTATGGATTAGCTAGTAAATGTTATACGCATTTTACTTCACCAATTAGAAGATACCCTGATACGACAGTTCATCGTTTGTTAAGAACATATTTATTCAATAAGGATATGTCACCACAAACCCTTTCTAAATGGGAAGAAAAATTAGTTTTTATTGCTGATAACTCATCACAAAAAGAACGTGATTCCGTTGATTGTGAACGTGATGTTGAATCAATGAAAATGGCTGAATACATGGAAGATCACATTGGTGAAACCTTTGAAGGTATGATTTCTGGTATAACTAATTTTGGCATATTTGTTCAGTTAGATAATTTGATTGAAGGATTAGTTCACATCAATGATATGGATGACTTTTATCATTATGATGAGGTTGCTCAAACATTGACTGGGGAACGTACAAAGAAAAAATATAGTTTAGGAGACCGCGTTCTAGTTAAGACAGTGCGTGCTTCCAAAGAAGAAAAAGCAGTAGACTTTGAAATTATAAAAAAGATAGGTGAGAATGATGCAAACTATCAAGAAGAGGAAGAAAAGAAAAAATAGAATAATTTTTCTTTTATTACTAGTATTTTTATTAGTACTAACCTTTTTAGGTTTTGTAATTAAAGTAGTTTTCTTTGATGCGAAAAATGAGAAAGTAAAACAAGATGATGTACCTGACAATAAAGTTCTTGTCGAAGAAGAAATAGTTGAAGAAGATCCCATTAAAAGATATTCTTTATCTTTGATAATGGGAGGAGACGCTTTAATACACAGTTCTGTTTATAGTGATGCTAAGAAAAATGGTAAATATGATTTTACTAAAATGTTAGAAAATATAAAACCTATTATTAGTAAATATGATTTAGCGTACTATAACCAAGAAACTATTTTAGGAGGAACTGAATTAGGACTATCATCTTATCCGACTTTTAATTCACCATATGAAGTAGGAGATGCTTTTATCGATGCTGGATTTAACGTTGTTAGTCTTGCGAACAATCATACTTTGGATAAAGGTTCTAAAGCTATTATCAATTCTCGTAAATATTGGAATAGTAAAGATGTCATGGTTAATGGTAGCGCAACGAGTAAAGAAGAAAAGGATAATATTGATATAAGAGAAAAGAATGGTATTACTTATGCATTATTATCCTATACAACTTCAACTAATGGCTTAACTCGTAAAAATGATTATTATGTCAATTGGTATAGTGATGCAGCTGTTAAGAAGGATGTTGAAAAAATTCGTGATAAAGTTGATTTCTTAATGGTGGCAATGCATTGGGGTGTTGAATACAATACAAGTGTTAGTGCTAATCAAAAAAAGACAGCGAAATATCTTGCTGGTCTTGGAGTAGATCTTGTCATTGGCTGTCATCCTCACGTCATTGAACCAGTTGAATACATTGGTGACACATTAGTAATTTATTCTCTTGGAAACTTTCTATCAGGACAGACGACTGATGATCGACTAAGTGGATTACTAATGAGTGTTGAAGTAAATAAAACAGTTGATACAACTACAAATACAATAACAGTTAGTGTTGATAATCCAACTGCTGAATTTATTTATACATATTCAGATAGAAGTACGAAAACGCGTAAAGGTTTTAAAATATACCCTTATTCAATGTTAAATGAAAAACTGTTTAAGAATTATAAGAGTATGTATGATACCTTAAAAAAACGTGTTATTAGTTTGGACGATTCAATTACTGTTGTAGGACTCACGGGGTGATTATATGGAAATATTAAATAGAAAGGCACGACACGATTATTTTATCGAAGATGAATTTGAATGTGGACTCGTTTTAACAGGAACAGAGATTAAATCTATTCGTCAAGGATCTTGTAATATTGGCGATAGTTACGCTATCATTCGTAATAATGAGATTTTTGTTTTAAACATGTTCATTGGTATTTACAAAGAGGGAAATATTTTTAATCATGAAGAGACAAGAACGAGAAAACTTTTAATGCATAAGAAAGAAATATTAAAATTAAATGATAAAATTCGTCTAGAAGGATATACACTTATACCTTTAAAAATATATTTTGTTAAGAATAAAGCTAAACTTTTATTAGGTTTATGTAAAGGTAAAAAGAATTATGATAAACGTGAATCTATTAAAGAACGTGATATCAAACGTCAAATAGAAAAACAAAGTAAGAAGAGATATTAGCATCATTGAATAAATTGTTTATTTATGATATAATGCTCTTACATATGGGGTCGATTTTGGTTTCGACGGGATTATTTGGGCATAGATGGCAAGTAGGTGGCAACCTTAAATGCAAACAAAAATAAATGCTAACAAAGCAAAATCTGTACTAGCTAACTTGTTTGGTGCTAATGCATCAGCAGTTGCTTTTGCCTAATTTAATAGAATGGCGTACACTCTTTTAACTTTTACTCGTGAAAGTTAACAAGGGTTCATTTTAACGAGATATATCACTATTTTGTTTAGGGATAGTGACGAATATTACTAAACTAGCTAAATAGTAATTCGTTAATTTAGTTTCTATTTAGTAAAATTTGAAAGTTAACTAAACTTGTAGAAGTCTATGAATCATTGGTTTCGGACGGGAGTTCAACTCTCCCCGGCTCCACCAGGTTGATAGGAAACTCGAACTTTTATAGTTCGAGTTTTAAAATGTTTTAGTTTATGATAAAATATTTATAGATTGAAATTGCCATGTTTGTCAATTTAAAAAACACATTTGCATATTGTCAAAAACAATATGTTTGTAGGGGAATAAAAATGGAATACAAAGAATTTGCAAAATATTATGATATATTTTATAAAAATAAAAATTATGTTAAAGAAACAGAATTTTTAAAAAAATTTATTAATCAAGATGATAAAATTATCGATATAGGTTGTGGAACTGGCTTGCATGCTTCTTTACTACAACAAAATGGTTTCAAAGTTGATGGATTAGATCTTAATAAAGAAATGTTAGATATTGCTAAAACTAGAGTTCACTCTAACCTTTATTTACAAAATATATTAGATATAAATATTAATAAAAAGTATGATGTCATTATATCTATGTTTGCTGTATTAAATCATTTGAAAGATACTCAAGAATTAGAAAGGGCTCTTATGAATTTAAAAAGTATTTTAACTGATAAAGGAAAAATAATAATTGATTTGCATAATCCCCAAAGTTCCGGTAATAAAACAGATTCTTATGATAATATGACTAGAATTATGGAATGGCATTATGATAAAAAATCTAAAATAGAAGATAGCAAAATTATATTTGAAATTGATGGTAAGAAGTATATAGACAATCATACTTTTCGAATTTTTACAATTGATGAGGTAAAACAATGTTGTGAAAATGTTGGTCTTTTTGTAAAAAAAGTATATGAAAATTATGATGTTAATAAGTGTGGATCATCCATTTCTAAAAATTTACAATTTTTAATATATAAAGCCCTATTTTAATACTTAAAAGTTATTGTACTTCTTTATTTAAGGTACTAGATTGGTAAAAACTCGAACTTTTATAGTTCTAAAATGTTTGAAATTATGATATAATATTACGTCATAGGGGGAATACTATGGAAAGTTTAGATAAAGAAAGTCAACTAATTGCAGTAGAAAAAGTATTAGAAGAAATGCAAAAAGCTGAAAAATGTGTTAATAGTTGGAATGCTTCTTGGATGGAACAATGTTTGGATGCATATAGTATGTCATTATATCATACAGGAATGGGACGTGTTCGCGATATTGAAGAAAGTTATAATAATCAATATATATTACCAAATGTATATCATCCTGAAAATAGAATAGGAGAACCACTTAGAACAGCAATATTAGAAGGTTTTGGGAAAAAATATGAATGTGAGTTTGGAAGAATTGACTGGTATGCTATGTATTCACATAAATCATCAAGATATTTTTCATTTAATAATAATGGTATTATTGAATTTTCTAAATCAGGAGAAAAGCAATCTCCACGACATCCAAAAAGAATCTCTTATGAAACATCGTTTAATGTATTATCAAATGATTTTGATGTATCAATTACTCTTGATCAGTTATCTGATACTCTTGTTCTATTATCTGACGACTCGGGAGAAAAATATAAATATGATTATTTTTTACTATCATTAGAAGGTAACATATTAACAGAAAAGTTCAATAATATTGAAATAATAAGAGACTTGAGTACAGGAACGCGATTAGTAAGAATTGTAAAAAAATATGATGACAAAAATAGTCAAAATGATGCTTCAGTAACATTTGAAGCAGCATTAAATCTAGATGATAGTTTAGAACATGGATCAGTTGTAGTAGAAACACATAAAGGAAACGGAAAAGTAAATGGAACCTATAAATTCGATGTAAGTAGAGAAAATGGCATTCGTGCTAATTTCTATTCTAGAAAAGGTGTTAAAGTTGATTTAGCTAGTAATCCTTTATTATTGGAAACTGCAACTACATTGTTATTACCAAGAAAAAAGGGTAATAGTAGTGGTGATATCATTGTTTATGATTTTGCTAATTCTATACAGGTAGCGCTTGCAAAAAATTCAAGTGAAAAAGTTATTAGTTTTGATAATTTTGCCTTTAATATGGAATCGGTAAATCAAGCTGAGAAAAGAATAATAGAAATGGTTAAAAGCATTAGAGGAGAATTACCTCTTCCTGGCTTAATTGATAGAATTGATAATTGTTTAGAAATGATATACAAAAAACAAAATATTCAAGTTGGTGAAGAAACTAATTGTAAAGTATTAAAATTAGAAACACCTAATAAATAATAAAATAAAACAAGGGCTAGTATAACTTATTAATAAATATAAGAAATACATGGCCCTTTTTGGTATTTATGAGGAAAAACTGAATTATTTACTGAATGTGCTAAAAAACATAACTAAACAATTTATCTTTTCTTTACCAATTGTGATCTCTCATTTGACTTTTCTATTTTTGATTCTTTAGGATTTTCTGATAAAGATAAATCATAAAATTCAATACCGCATTTACTATAAATTTCCTTTATTTCATCAAGTGTAATGCCCTCAGTATACCATTCAAAATATTTCTGATAATATCTACTATTTTTAAATAACAATAAACGCCCAGTCACAGTAAATAAATCAATAATTTCACTATCATTAATATTTGTATTTACTCTTTTGAATCCTAATCTTTCTAAATCCAATACACTATTTAAAGTTGATACACTTTTATGTGAACAAGGTCTTAAATTCTGTTGCTTTTCTATAAAGTCTGTTAAATAAGATAAAACTTTAAATCCATCTTCACGACTCATTTCCTCAGGAAGCATAAAAGGTTTGAATGCCCAATCAATGACTCCAACATTATTATCTGTTCTACCACGATATTCACCAATTCTATGATAATCAATATAATGCAATCTATATATATTTTGATTTCCAATTTGATGTTCTTCTAGTTCTGTTTCAAATTCATAATCTCTATTAGTGGGTTCATAATTTGTATCAGCAAATAGAAGAGAATCTAACTTTTCTTTTATACTCATCATTAAACACTCCCTTGTGTATATTATTTTAACATAAAAAGGATATTATATAAATATTTTAGTATTTTTTAAATCATATATTAGCTAATGACTTTTACTTAACTATTTTCTTTATTTAAAAGGTTTCATACTTCTAATTGGTTTCTGTTAGAAAAGATTATTAAAATAGTTATAATGATAAAAATAAAGATGTTTTGAGATAAAAATATAATAAAAAAATAAAAAAGCATGTTATAATGTAAATATAAGGAGGTTTATATGGTTATATTTTTAGGAATTGTTGGAGAACTTGCTACCGTTATAGGTAGTGTTGCTATAATCCTTAATGCTGGATTTGATTCAATTTTAGAAATTTCAAAAAATGGTTATAAAATTGATAAAAGTGTGTTAGATGAATTTAAAAATCAACAAAAAAAACAAAAATCTAATTTAGCTAAGAGATTTATTAATACTGTTTTATTACTTCTACCTGGTATTAATTTAATAGATGCTAATGTAAAAGGTAATAAAATTAAAAAATCAGTAATGGATGATCCAGAAATTAAAAAAGCTATTGTTCCTATGACTGAAAAAGAAAAAGAGCAATATGCTAAAATGAAAAGTAAATTAGAGAAATTAGAATTTACTGCTATTACTACGATAAAAGAAGATGAAGAAGAATTTTTTGGATTTGTTGGAAAAAGACCTATTGTTGTAGATTACGGATTAACTTCTTTACCTTATGAAAAGTTAATGCCACTAAATTATACATTAGATGAAGTAAAGAGACTAAATGAAGCAACAACTCATTCATATAGAATTGGTAAAGTTGATGGTAAAAATGTTGCAATTATTGGTATTCCAAATCCAAATAGTCCTGTTAGTAGAATTCAATTAAAATCAGAGAATTATAAAATAACACACACTTACGAAAAAATGACTGAAGAAGAGGCACAGGACAAAACATTTACAGTGTATCCATTTATGTCAGAAGAAGATGAAAAGGTGCAAGAAATTGTTGATGAAATTAAGCAATCAAGAATTGAAATGGCTACAAGAGCTAATTTAGAGGCATTACAAACACACCCTGAATCAAAAGCTACTCCAATAGAAACTGAACAAACTTTATCAGAAGAACATCAAAGTCCAAGACTTGTAAAAACAATGCGTCCACAAAATGAAAAAAAGTAAAAAAGAGTTTAATGCGAATCTTGGTTAATATAAAAACTACTCTCAAAATTAAATTGAAAGTAGTTTTTTTATGCTTAAAACACATTTGTATATTGATAATTAATATACAAGAATTAATATTTTTTATGGTCATCATTATGTGAACTATTATTATATAAATTACTGTATTGCGATGAAGTGGGAATTAGACCACCACAAACAGTAGGAACTTGACTGATGTCACTTATAATTCCTTTGTTTAAAAGATTAGTTCTAACTCTTTCTAAATTGCAATCAATATTATCAGTTAAAGACCAATATGATACACCATTTAATTTTATACCAGAACTATTGATTATAGTTGATATGATATCAATTTTATCCCTTTTCATAGAATATACTTTTTCATAAGGTATTTCAGGGTTATCGCCAATTGTTTTTAAGGTTTCTCTTTCACTTAAAGATAAATCAAATTCTGTTATTTGAACATTCATTTTTTGAGAGTCTTGTAAGAGTTTAAAATCTCTAAAACATTCTTGTATTTGTTCATCACTTGTTCTAAAAGTTATATGCATTTGTGAACCTAAAGTATCAATTAGACCATCTGATGTCGAATTTATTGATTGTAATACTTCAAATACTTTTTCTCTTCTTTCAGGATCTTCTAAGAATGGTTCATTATATAAGTAACTTACTCCCTGCGGTTTATGAGTTTTAGCATATTCAAATACATTACATAAATCTTTAATTGTTATACCATAATTACTTTCCCATATATTTTCATATAGACCTTGACTATTCTTATCAAAACTTACAATTTCATTAAATAAATCAATTGCACTAATAACAGGTGTTCCATCTGTTAAACGATGTGTTGAATTATATTCATTGACAAAATCTATAGTAGTTTTAACATATGAAGTTAATATTTTTAAAATTTCTTCTTTTGATTTTCCTTTAAATAAACTTTCAGCTGCTCCTTTGGTCAAAAGTGAATGAAAACGTACATGTTTGTTATTCTTTAAAGCAAATTCTAAATCATTATTAGCGAAATAGAAATCAAATTGTTCTTGGTCTTCACTAAAAAATTCATTTATAACAACTTCTGGTTTTAATGATCCAATTAATAAAGTATTAAATGTTGATAAGTTTTCATTAAGAAGAACAAGCTCATCATATAAATTAGGCATTTTATTTTGATCGCGTTCAATAGAAATAAATCTATGAACATGTTTAAAAATTTCTTTATATCTATCGGGATATCTTCTTTTTATATATTCTCTAATGTATGCTATAAACTCAGTATTTTTATCAGTATAAACTTTTTTTATAAGCTCAATATCTTCTGATTTTATGTTTGAATGATATAGTGTATTATTTAAAATAGTTTGTCTATCACTATTGTGTGGTACTAATGTATCTTGATATTTTTTAAATACATTTCGTTTTAATTGTTCTAAATCCTGATTAATAAAACTTTGAATATCTTCCTTTGAAAATACACCATTTAATTGTTCGCATTGCTGCACAAAAGAAATAATTTCTTCATGAGTTTGACATTGGACAATTGATAACATACTCAATTGTTCACTACTAAAATATCCGCCAATATTACTAGTATTGACATTTAAACTATATAATTCCATTCCATCATCTACTCTCTTTTTTCATTATAACATAAAAGGATTTGTTTTAGTAAATTTGCGTTATCAACTAATTAGTTTATATTAATTTTTTGACTCGTTTAATTAACGTGATTTTTATTTTATGTTATAATAGATTTATAAATTGATTTATGTACTTTTATTAATGTATTAATGTTTTGGGGGAATTGGTTATGGAAAGAAAAAAAGATATATTATTAGATGTTGATGAGGTTGTTTGTTTTTCAGGCTTCTTAGAAGCTGTCAATGCTTTTT
Organism: uncultured Bacilli bacterium; assembly: GCA_947585665.1. Lineage (GTDB taxonomy): Bacteria > Bacillota_I > Bacilli_A > RF39 > UBA660 > RUG11788. The sequence continues at coordinate 61,630 of CANPXE010000007.1, forward strand.
TAGGAACTGATTATAATATTGATGATTTCGATACTTATTATATTGATGAAGTTGCGATACCAAAGGAACGCTTTGCTGAATTCAATGCTTTTTTAAATAAACGTAATCGTTATGAGAATCCTAGTATTTTACCAAATGCTATTGCGACTATCAAAGAATTAAATGAATTTTATAACGTCTATATTTGTTCTTCTTGCATTAATCCTTTTGATAAAGAGGGTTCTAGTAAGTTGTTTATAGATAAATTTCATTTTTTAATTAATACTTTTCCCTTTTTAAATCCTGATCATTTTATTTTTACGGGTGCTAAACATTTATTTAAAGCTGATATCCAAATAGATGATCGATTGCAAAACCTTGATAATGACATTCCAACTAGAATTTTATTTCCATCATATCATAATCGAAATATTTCCGATTCTGAACTAGCAAGTCAAGGTGTTTTACGAGCTGGTTATGATTGGCGTACTGGTTGGGATGAGGTAAGAAAGATTCTTCTTGCTGAAAAAGAATATCATAAAGACGAAAAGGGCTATTGTCTTCAAAAAAAGATGTAGTCTTTTTTATTCTAAAAAACTATATTATTAGTGTATAATATTATATAGGAGGAGATAAATATGAGTAATCAAGATAAGTTCAAAGAGTTTCGTAATGAATACGATACATTTGTATATGAAAAATATGAAATTACTTATGATGAAGAAAATATGAATATTAAGTATTATTTTGATATTCCTAATTTAACATCTTTTTATCCTCAAATTAAGATTAAGAAAAAAGATATTTTAAATAAAAATATCGTTGATGAATATTTAGAAACTTTAGTTTTTCATATTGGTTTAGTCGAATTGGTTAGTTATTTTAAATGTACTTGTAGTCCTAATGTCATTATAAAAGCAGGTTATATTTCCGAAGAACAGATTAAATGGTTTAAAAAGTTATATTATAATGGCTTAGGTGAATTTTTATATAAAAATGGTATTGATGTCGATGAAGATGAACTAATGAATATAACTTGTTTATGTGAAGAAAAGAAATTACCTAAAATAAATTATTTAGGAAATGGTAACTTAATACCGGTTGGTGGAGGAAAAGATTCTTGTGTCAGTCTTGAAATTTTAAAAGATGAAGAAAATAATTCTTGTTTTATCATTAATCCTAAAACGCCTTCTTTAGAGTGTAGTAAAATCGCCGGATATAATGATGAAAAAATCGTTTGCGTTGAAAGAATATTAGACCGTAAAATTGTTGAATTAAATGAAAAGGGATTTTTAAATGGTCATACGCCATTTAGTTCGTTGGTGGCTTTTTTATCATATCTAGTTTGTTACTTACAAAATAAGAAAAACATTATTCTATCAAATGAAGCAAGCGCTAATGAAGCTACTGTAATAGGTACTAATATCAATCATCAATACTCTAAGAGTTTTGAATTTGAAAAAGATTTTTTTAATTACGTATCAAAATATTTTAATTTAGATATTCACTATTTTAGTTTACTTCGTGGTATCTCTGAATTCCAAATAGGTAAATTGTTTTCGCATTATGAAAAATATCATTCTCTTTTCAAAAGTTGTAACTTAGGAAGTAAAGAAAAGGAATGGAAGTGGTGCTGCAATTGTCCAAAATGCTTATTTGTCTTTATTATTTTAAGTCCTTTCTTATATCGTGATAAATTAGTTACTATCTTTGGACAGGATTTATATGAGAGAAAAGATTTATTAGATACCTTCATTGAAACAATCGGTTATAGTGAGACAAAACCATTTGAGTGTGTTGGTACTTATGAAGAAGCAAGATATGCCGTTAGTTTATTGATTAATAAATTAGATAAAAAAGATTTACCATATTTATTAAAATACTACTTAGAACATTATGATTTGGAATTGGATGGTAAAGATATTTTAAGTTATAATGATGATAATAATATAGATGAATATTTTGAAAAATTAGTAAAGAAAGAATTGATGAAACATGTATAAAAAAATTGTTGAGAAGTTAAGAAATAAAAAAATTGCTATTTTGGGATTTGGTAAAGAAGGACAATCTACTTATCGTTTTATTCGTAAATATTTAAAAGACCAATTTATTACTATTCTTGATTTAAAAGATGTAAGAGATAATGATTTACTAGCTAACGATAAAAATTTAGAAATTGTTTTTGGTGATAAATATTTAGATAACTTAGATCAATTTGATTTAATTATTAAAGCTCCAGGAATAAGTTTAAAAGATTTAAAAGATGAAGAAGTAAGAAAAAAAATAACTTCCCAATTAGAATTATTACTTGAAGTTAATCGCCAAAATATAATTGGTATTACAGGAACAAAGGGAAAGAGTACAACGACTAGCCTTTTATATCAAGTTTTTAAAGATCAAAATAGAGATGTCTATTTGCTTGGTAATATTGGTATACCTGTTTTAGATCAAATTGAAGAATATAAGGATGATACGACATTGATAATTGAGATGTCATCACATCAATTAGAATTTATAGAAGTATCACCACACATTGCGATAGTTTTAAATCTTTTTCAAGATCATTTGGATCATGATGGTGACTTAGAACATTATCATAGCAATAAAATGAATATTTATAATTACCAAGATAGTTCTGATATTATGATTTATTCTGATGACAATGAATATCTTCATAATCGTGTTGTTAATGGAAACTTTAAAGGACAACACTATGATATTCGTTTTGATGATAGCCCTAAAAAAGGTAATTCCGTTCGTCTTAAAGATAATAAAATTTATTATCAAGATGAAGTATTATATGAAGATGGTAAAAGAGAACTTGTCGGTAACCATAACTTAAATAATATTATGTTTGTCGTTTTAGTAGCTAAATTAATGGGCTTAGACTTAAAGAAAGCTAAAGACACGATTAGCACTTTTAAAGGATTAAAATATCGTATGGAAAAGATTGGTACTTTTGATGAGATAATTTATTATAATGATACGATTGCGACTATTCCGGAAGCAACGATAAGTGCAATAGAAGCTTTAAAAGATGTTGATACTTTAATCTTTGGTGGTATGGATCGTGGTATCGAATATGGAAATTTCATAGATTACTTAAAAAATTGTCATATTAGAAATCTTGTTTGTATGCCAACAACTGGATATAACATTGGTAAAATACTAGAAAAAGAAAGTAATAAAAATATTTTCTTTGCTGAAACACTTCAAGAAGCTTATGATATAAGCAAGAATAAAACAGAAAGAGGAAAGATTTGCCTTCTTTCACCAGCTGCCTCAAGTTATGAATACTTTAAAAACTTTGAAGAGAAGGGAAAATGTTTTGAAGAAATAGTAAGAGGTGAAAAATAATGGAAAAACTACAAAAAGAAGAAGAATTAGAAGATCAATTAGATAAACTTCGTGACTATGGTTTTAATGTTGATGAATTAGTTGATATGATGAATAATGAAGACGAAAATGAAGAAGAAGAATAATGATTAATATTGATTTTAGATTAAAAAAATGATATATCTATTATGATAAATGGGGTGATACAATGGATTATTATTCTGGAACACCTGAACCTGAAAACTATAGTTATACAAGTCCAGGTTCTAATGAAAATCCTAATGATAATGATGATAATAATAGTTTCTTTAAAACCCATTATAATGCCATAATGATTGGACTTGCTTTTGTGACTGCCATCTTAATCTTAATCTTAATTTTAACAGGAAGCACTTCTAGTAAAGGTGATGATGGCAAAGCATTAGATAATAATAGTAATTTATCAGAACTTGTAGTTACTGGTGGTACAATGACACCTGATTTTATGTCTGGGACAATCAATTATACAATTAGAGCTAAAACGAATAAAATTAATTTTTCTTGTAAGACTGTTAGTGAAGATTCAACCGTTTTTGGTTGTGATGATGAAATAACTGTAACGTCTGATAAAATTACACATGAGATTGTTGTTACATCAAAAAATGGTAAAAAGACAACCTATTATTTAACGATAGTTAAAGCCCAAGATTTTCAAGAAGAGTGATCTTCTTTTTTTCTTTTTCTAAAAAAATTGTTTTTATGTCTTTCTTTTGTTATAATATTATTTGTTTGAAGTTATTGCTGAAATAGCTCAGTTGGTAGAGCAACTCCCTCGTAAAGAGTAGGTCGCAGGTTCAAGTCCTGTTTTCAGCACCATTAAGAATAAAAATCGATAATGAAAATCGATTTTTTTTAATTTAAATTTATTCTTGTTCGATTGTTTTTATCGAAAATACGTTCTATAATGTAATTGGTGGTGGGTATGGAGAAAAATATTATTTTTCATATTGATATTAATAATGCTTTTCTTTCTTGGACAGCTGTTAAATTGTTAAATGAAGGATATAAAGAAGATATTAGAACTATTCCTTCAATTATTGGTGGCGATGAAGAAAAGCGTAAAGGAATTGTGCTTGCCAAATCACCAGTCGCAAAAACTTATGGCATAAAAACAGCTGAAACGATTTATAGTGCTAAAAAGAAATGTCCAAAGTTACAAATCTTTCCACCAGATATGAAATATTACAGCTCTACATCTAAAAAGTTTTTTAAGTATTTAGAAAAATATACACCAGATATCGAAAAACTATCAATTGATGAATGCTTTATGGATATGTCTAACTCAACTTATTTATATGATGATTTAATCCTTCTTGCTTATGCCATAAAAGATGATGTCTACAAGAAGTTTGGCTTTACTGTGAACATTGGTATTTCCACTAGTCGTGTTTGCGCTAAAATGGCTTCTGATATGGAAAAGCCCAATAAAGTTCATACGCTTTTTTTGAATGAGATTAAAAACAAAATGTGGCCTCTTTCTGTCGATGAATTATACATGGTTGGACGACATAGTGCCAAAAAACTTCACGATATAGGTATTCATACAATTGGCGAACTTGCGCAAACTGATGAAAAGACACTCATTAAAATTTTTAATAAATATGGAACGACTATGTGGAATTACGCTAATGGGATAAGCGATGATTTATCAACAAAAAGTGTGAAAAAAAACAAATGCATTAGTACTAGTGAAACTTTTTCCACTGATATTGGGGAAAAAAATAAATTAATTCAAATTCTTTTTCAACAAGTTGATACTCTTTGTAAGGAATTGCGTAAGAAAAAACTTTATACTAATACTATCGCTATTACGTATAAAACAGCTGACTTTATAAGTTATTCCAAACAGATGACTATTTTTACTGTCACTAATTCAACCGAAGAAATATGTAAGTATATTGTCAATCTTTTAGAAGCTAGTTGGAATGATGAATTACTTCGTAGTATTGGTGTTCGTTTTTCTAATTTGACTAATAAAAAACAAAAACAAATATCTATTTTTAACGATGAAAAACAAGAGGAACAAAGTACTATAGTACAAGATACCATGGATAAGATTAATGACAAGTATGGAGCATCCGTCATTCGCCAAGCTAATTTATTTACTAAATGATGTAAACATAAATTTTTTTTAAATAAAATTATTAATATTAGTAAACAATATTGTTATAATTAAAATAAGGTAGGTATTATATGAATATTGATCAAGCAAATATTAATGAATTTTTAAATAAATATGTTAGTTTTACTGATAGGATTTGTGAACAAAACAATTATCCTAATAACATTCGTCATGTTTTATATTTAATTATTCCGGCTTTTATAATTAAGTATGGTTTAAAACATGAAAATATGATTATGAGTTGTTTTGAAAAGGTAAAGATATATATCAGTGAAAAAGAAGATAATGTTTGTACTGCTTATTTTACACGTTCTCTTCATCAAAATAGGGAAGGTGTTACACCTAAATACTTTACAGATAAAGCTGTCGTCTTACGCCAATATCATAGCGCATCTCTAATCGATATGTTGGACAATGTCATTCATGAATTCAATCACGCTGTTAACTCAATGATAAATGAGATAAAGTATGATGATAAAACTGTTAGTATGCGCACAGGACTAGCTTATTTATCATATGACGTCAATGATTTATTACACTTAAAAGAGAAGAGTAAAGATTTAACTCTAGAGGAAATAATAAATGTTAAACAGACAGAGGATATAATTAATGTTCTTCGATCTTTTGCCAATTACGAAATCACTAATGAAGAATTCAATAATGCCTTTTATAGTATTAGACAATCCATAAATGGCGAATACACTTCTAATGCTTATTATCTTCAATCTTTTATTTGTAAAGAACTTATGAAAAATAAAACTTTTATTCCTACGATTGAAAACTTACGTTTAAATGGTAATGTTGATGATATTGCTTCTTGGTTTGATAATGTAACTGGTGAAGAAGGAAGCTATGGAAAACTTACAAGTCTTCTACAAAAAATACTTGAAGAAGAAGAAAAATTAGAAAAAACAAAACTATTTAAAAATCGTAAGATAAATAAGATTCGTTCGCAAATGAACTTAGTTATGGAAATTATTCAAACTTATGAAAGTAATTGTATATTTAAATAGACCACTATTTTTTAAGTGGTCTATTTTTTTCAAATAAATCTTCATTGGTAAATATTTCTTTTTTGATGACATTACTATTTTTCTTTTTAAATTCACTATTTAAGTAATAATAATATGCTCCAGGAGTAATAAAACCATTTAAGTGAATGATATCACTACCAACAACTCCTAAAACGTTATCGACTAATTTAACACAGTTTGTCCATGGAGCAAAATAGATGCGATATGAACTCTCATTGAATTTATAAAACTTAGCTTTAGTAGCACGATATAGGCAACTAGCATAGTCATCATACTCTTTACTATCGTCTAATTCTTGAACACATTTCCAACGATATGTATAACTTTCAATTTTTTCTAATTCTTTTTGCACACGCATCTTTTGTTTATCAGTTAGAGTTATTCCAAAAACAAAAATAGTTTTTTTAGAGTGTTCAGCACAAAATCTCAAATATTTCTTTTTATTATTAACTGTAAATAGAACTCCATCACCAATGGTATCAAAAAGTTTCTTAGAGTCTTCATCATAATGGCCATAAGAATAAACTTTATTATTGAAACATAAATCAGCATGTCCAAACTTTCCAATATTACTATCTTTAACAGCAATAAATATCTCTAAATCGACTTTACCACTGACGTCTTTATTGATCTTAACGCTTGTTACTTCTTTACTTAAAATTTTATTTATTCTTGTATAAAAAGCATATGGTATGAAAATAGATAGAATTTTAGGCATCGTAATTCTTAAACGCCTTTTACCGATTTTAAAATGTCGTTCTTCTAGATAATCAATAAAATAGTTAATGCTAATTGAAATAAAATAAATACCTAAAATATATGTTAGTGTTTTAATACTCTTTAATGGATTGAAAATGACAATAAGACTAAATACTAAGTCAAGGATAAAGTTAAAGAAGATACGATAGAAACCTTTAAAACCATTGATTTTATATACGATGAAGGTCGCTAATTTAATTAATCCTGATAAAAATATATAAGTTCCAAAGATAATGGGAAAGATAGCCAAAAAACTAGGAGCATTATTCAAGAAGAAGAACCCAATAAAAGTCATTAAAATAGATATCGTTGTGTTTTGTAAGTTTTTCTTATGAATAATATTTAAGATTGAAGAAACGATACCAATAATAATAATTGACGTTGTAACGGTTACATGAAAAAAATGAATTGATTTAGTTGGAACAGAAATCAAAATAATTCCTAAGACAAGAAAAATCAAAGTATTACACAATAAAGCAATGTTTGAAATAATACGTTCTTTCATGAGCCATCTCCTCATATATATTCTATCATACTTCAAGTTTATGTGATAGAATATAAATGGTGAACTAAATGAATAAATTTATTAAAGAAGAGGAAAAATATAGGGGAAAAAGGTTTTTTGTCGTTGAAAAGACTTATGAGAATAAAGAAGGTCATGAGTACATTCGTGATGTTGTTGTGACAAATGATGCGGTTGTTATTTTGGCCCTTGATGAAGAAGACAACGTTTTATTTATTCGTCAACTTCGTGAAGTGATTGGAAAAGAAACGCTAGAGTTACCAGCTGGTATCATTGAAGATGGTGAAAACATTGAAGATAGTGCTTATCGTGAACTAGAGGAAGAGACAGGTTATCGTGCCGAAAAAATGGAATATCTTGGTTACTTCTATTCTTCTTGTGGTTTTTGTACAGAAAAAATCTATCTTTATCTAGCGACTAATCTTAAAAAAGGTAGTCCTAAAATCGATGAATTTGAAGTCATTGATGAAGTCATTAAGATACCTTTAAAAGAATGTTATTCCATGCTTGAAAAAAATGAATTGATATATGCTAGTCAAAATATTGCTTTGGCTTTATATTACTTTCAAAAAAGGCCTAAAATATAATTTTAAAAAGGTAATATTTCTTGAATATCATCTTTTTTAATGGTATTATCAAAGTATAAGGATAATAGATTTTATTACGAATATATAAAGAAGTAGGTGGTAGGATGAAAAATAAATATAAATTGTTTCAAAAAAACTACGACATTATTTCTAAACATTATGAATACTTAGTTAATTTGACTAAGAATCATATCTTTGTCGGTAGCACTAATGAATGGATCATAGATAATTTCTATTTGATAGTAGAGACTAAAAACAATTTGAAAAAATCATATAAAACGAGTAAGAAGTTTAAATATGCTAAAACGAATAATGTCGATATGTATAAAATAGTTGAAGATATTTTTACAGCTAGAAACTATGATGTTACATATACGACATTAATAAAAGATTTAAATGCTTATCAAAGTAATCATAATTGTTATTTCAATTATTTAAACATTGAAGTTATACCTAGTATGGTAGCAATGGTTGTCATTAAAAGACTAAGTGAACTTTGTATTGTTAAAAGAAGAAAACAAGAAGAAAAACAAAAAGTTCGTGATTTGATGAAAGTAATTGATCGTCATTATGAAAATGGTGAAGCAATTGATCTTCATGACTATATTGTTCTTGATGAAAATATTATTAACAATGATAGTTATTTGGAACAATTAAACTCTGAACTACAAGAATATGGTGAACTTGCGAATGAGATGTTTAAAGAGTTAAATGAACTTTTAGAAAAACATAATGTCAGTCTTAAAGAGATTGCCAAAAGAGAACATTCCGATAGTATTGAAAATAATATTTTAATAGCTAATCTTTTCAATGAATTGAGAATGCTTTCCAAAATAGACAATTTAACTTTAATAAATAAGATTAGTAAAACGGAAAAATTATTAGAAGAAGATCCTATCTATTCTAATATGACTATTGAAACTAAAATATTATATCGTGAAGAAATCATTAAAAATAGTAAGAAAAGCGATGAATATAGCTATACTGAAAAGATAGTTAAACGTAGTTTAGAGCGTAATAAGCACGTTGGTGAATTGTTATTAAAAGAATTTAACTATGAGAAGCGAGCAAGAATATATATTGCTGTTACAGCTATCTTTACTATTTTAATATCTTTCTTATTGTCTAATTACTTATTTAATAATCGCATATTAGGTTTTATTTTGTTAATTGTCCCCATCAGTGAATTAGTTTTACAGTCAGCTAATAAAATATTGGGAATGATTTATAAATGTAAGCCACTACCTAAAATGGATTATTCAAATGGTATTCCTAAAGATAAAGCAACGATGGTCATCATTCCAACAATCGTTAAAAATACTGAAAAGATAGATGAAATTTTTGAGAAATTAGAAAGTTATTATCTTGGAAATAAGAGTAGTAATTTATACTTTGCTCTCTTGGGTGATTGTTTTGAAAATGATGAAGCAAGTAGTGAAATGGATGATGTCATCGCGCGATATGGATTAAATAAATGTGAAGAATTAAATCAAAAATATAATAAGAATCTCTTCTATTTCGTATATCGTCAAAGGGTTTATAATACTAGTGAAGATAAGTATATAGGTTATGAACGTAAGAGAGGAGCTATTCTTCATTTCAATAAACTTCTTCTTGGAACAATGGATAAAAAAGATAAGGATAAATATATCTATTGTGAAAATGTTTCAAGATTAGTTAATAAAATTCACTATGTTATTACTTTGGATGCTGATACACGTCTCATTTTAGGAGCAGCTGAAAAACTAGTTGGTGTTATGGCCCATCCTCTTAATAAACCTGTTTTGAATCGTGAAAAAAATTGTGTTAAAAAAGGATACGCTATTGTGCAACCTCGAATCAGTATCGATATTGAATCGACTAATGCGTCTAGCTATTCACAGTTACTAGCGGGTATTGGAGGACTAGATGTCTATTCAAGTATTGTTCCTAATCTCTATCAAGACTCTTTTGGTGAAGGAAGTTTTTATGGAAAAGGTATTTATGATTTAACTGTTTATAACGAAATACTTGAAAATGCTTTCCCTGATAATTTAATTCTTAGTCATGATTTAATTGAAAGTAACTATTTACGTTGTGGATATGCGTCTGACATTGAAGTAATCGATGATTTCCCTTCAGAGTTTTTAGTCGATACCAAAAGACAACATCGTTGGACAAGAGGCGATATTCAAATTCTTGGTTGGCTTAAAAGAAAAGTTAAAAATCGTCAGAGAAGAACTATTAAAAATCCTATTTCATCAATATCAAAATTTAAAATTTTTGATAATCTTCGTCGTGTTCTTTTAAATCCTACCCTTTTATTAATGATTATCTTATCTTTCATTTATAGTAAATATAGCCCTCTATATTCTCTATTAGTTGTTGTCATAATTATTTCTTTACCAATTATTTTCTATTTAAAAGAATTCTTAAGTATTCAAGCAAGACGTAGGACAAATATTAAATACTATGATGATCTATTATTTGGTAATTTTGCGATTATAATGCGTGTTTTCATTTCTTTTATAACGATTCCTTATTATACATATTTATATTTAGACGCTACGATTAGATCGTTGTATCGCATGTTAATTTCGCACAAGAATTTATTGAACTGGGTTACTTCAGAAGATGCTCAAAAGACTGCCAAAAATGATTTAGCGACTTATATCAAGGCTTTTAAACTAAACTATTTAGTAGCTGTTATTTTAGGACTTGCTTACTTTGTTAAGAGAAAATATCTTCTATTTATTATAATTTTAATTATATTATTTATCACTGCTCCTTTAATGATGTGGTTAGTAAGTCAAAGAAAAAAGAAACGAATTGTCGAATTAAATAAGAAAGAGAAAAGTGATTTGAAAGAAACAGCTTTCCGCACTTGGAACTATTTTGAAACTCTATTAAAAGAAGAAAATAATTATTTAATTCCTGATAACTATCAAATAAATCGTGAAGAAAAAGAAGATACTAAGACTTCACCTACAGATATTGCTATGTCATTAACTAGTATTATTTCTGCCTATTCATTAGAATTCATTGATAAACGTCGTGCTGTTTCACTACTTCAAAACATTATCACAACTCTTGAAAAGTTAGAAAAGTGGAATGGACATTTATATAACTGGTATCGCATTACGACCCTAGAAAAAATGTTCCCTTATTACGTATCATCAGTTGATAGTGGAAACCTTGCGGCTAGTTTACTAACAGTTAAGAATTTCTTAAATGAATTAGGTGAAAATGAACTTTCTTCAAGATACGAAAAATTATTTATGGAAATGAATTTCTCTAAATTTTATAATGAACAAAATGTCTTTAGTATTGGTTATGATTCTTTGGAAGAACGTGTCTCACCTTATAATTACAATAAATTTGCGAGTGAGAGCCGTATTTTAAGTTTTGTTTCTATTATTAAAGGTGATGTTCCTAGTAAGCATTGGTTCTGTCTAGATAAGACTTTGACGAAATATCAAAATCGTAAAGGTTTAGTTTCTTGGTCAGGTACTTCTTTTGAATACTTCATGCCAATGATTTTCATGAATAGTTATAGTAATACACTATTGGATGAATCATATCATTTTGCTTATTTCTGTCAAAAAGAGTATGCTAAAGAAATTGATGATAAACTACCTTGGGGAATATCAGAAGCAGCTTATGCAGAACTTGATGATGGCTTAAATTACAAGTATAAAGCTTTTTCAACCCCATATTTAAAAATGATTGAAGACAAAAATCAACACATCGTTATTGCTCCTTATGCTTCTATTATCGCAATCGATGTCAATCCAAAAGAAGTTTATCACAATCTAGAAGAACTAAAAGATATGGGTATGTATGGCGATTTCGGTTACTATGAATCATACGATTATGATAAAGATGAAAAAGTATATTCATATTTTGCTCATCACCAAGGAATGATTTTAAGTTCTATTGCTAATAACTTACAAAATGGTGTTATCCGTAAGTATTTTCATAATGATGTAAGAGTTCAATCTTTTGATATTTTATTAAAAGAAAAAGTACAATTACGTCCAGTTATCGACTTAAAAATGTTTGGATATAAGAAATATAATTATGAAAGAGAAAAAGTTGAAAACGATATTCGTGAATTCAATTCCATCAATGAAGTACCAGAAATTTCCGTTTTATCAAATTCAAAGTATTCTTTATTAATTAATGATCGTGGTAACGGCTTCAGTCGTTATAAGACAATTCAATTGAATCGTTATCGTAAGATAACAGAACAAGACTATGGTAATTATCTATACATAAAAGATTTATCAAATAATAAGTTTTGGTCTAATACTTATGCCCCAACTAATGTAAAACCAGATAAATACAATGTTGTTTTTGCAACGGACCGCATTAAATTCTTGCGTACTGATGATGGTATAAGCACTGAAACAGAAATGATTGTAACTCGTGAAAAAAATGCCGAAATTCGAAAAGTTACTTTCAAAAATCGTACTGATGAAGTAAAACATTTGGAACTTACAACTTATATGGAACCAATTATTGAAGAAAATATTGTTGATATTACGCATCGTACTTTTAATAATCTATTTATAAGTAGTGAATTCGATAATGAGACTAAATCTTTAATAATGTGTCGTAAAAATAACAGTAAGAAAACCAAATGGTACTGTGTTGGTAAATTATACATTCCTGATAATGAAAATGATATAAGTTATGAAACAGAACGTTCTAATTTCATTGGTCGTAATAATAATGTTGATAATCCTCATGCTTTAAATGTTAAGAGATTGAGTAATACTGTTGGTTCTAATATTGATCCAGTTATGAGTTTGAGAAGTACCATTACTGTTGAACCAGGAAAGAAGAAGACCGTTTATTATATTTGTGGTTTCGCTAAATCAAAGACGCAAATCTTAGATATTGTTGATGATTACAGCAATGAGAGTCATATTAGAAAGGCCTTTAAATATGCGACACTCGCTAACAACATCAATACTAAACAATTAAATATAACGGGTCCTGATATGCGTACCTTTAATATTATGTTGAACTATTTATATCAAACGAGTAAACACTTTGTTAATAATGAAAGAAAAGAATTATTATCAAGAAATAGTTTAAACCAAACTAATTTGTGGAAATTTAGTATAACGGGAGATTTACCAGTTATCTTAGTTGAAATAAATAAAACAGAATCAACGAAGTTTGTTGAGGATATTTTAAAAGCTTATGAATACTTTAAGACGCGTGCTATCTTTATCGATATCGTCATCATTAATCGTGAAACAGAAAAATATAAAGCCGTAATTAATCGTAAAGTAGAACAAGAATTATATCGTATGAATACTTTATATAATTTCTCATCTACTCCAGGGAACGTTTACGTATTAGATGGTGATGATGTAACTGAAGCTGAAGATAACTTATTCAATATGATTGCTCGTCTTCGCTTTGATACTAAGAGGGATTTATCACTAGAAGATAGTATTAAACAACTTCAAAAAGAAAATCGTATGGGGTCTTACGCTAAAAATAGAGTTGATCGTGCTAGTTTTGATAAAAACTATACTGAAGAATTAGACTTTTTCAATGGTTATGGTGGCTTTACTAAAGATGGTAAAGAATACGTTGTATTAGATCCTGATACGCCAACACCTTGGACCAATGTCATCGCTAATAAGAGATTTGGTACAATTGTATCTAATAATGCTTGTGGTTTCACTTATGCTTATAATAGCCAAATGTTTAAGATTACTTCTTGGACAAATGACATTGTTTTAAATGATAAATCCGAAGGAATAAAGATTAATGATGTCTTAGTTGACCCTAAGATTGCTCGCCATGGATTTGGTTATTCAACTTTTATTTGCGAAGGAAAAGATTATCATCTTACGACAACCCAGTTTGTTGCCAAAGAAGATACGATTAAGTTCTATAAATCAGTTCTTAAAAATAAAACAAATACAGCTAAGAAATATCATGTTGCTTTTTGGATTAATCCTACTTTTGGACCTAATGAAGAAAAGTCTAGTCGTTATCTATTAAGTGACTACTATGAAAAGATGAATGCTGTATTGATAAGAAATGTTTACAATCCTGATTTTTCACATATAACAGCTTTCTTATCATCAACTTTACCAATAAAAAAATATTCTATTGATCGTGTTCTAGTTAAATCAATTGAAGTAGAAATAGAATTAGCTCCTAGAGAAGAAAAAGAATTTTCATTTATGCTTGGAACAGAAATTGGTAATGATAATGTTAAGTCTTTAATCAATAAATATATTAATAATAAAGTTATCGATAATGAGTTACGAGTTGTTAAAGAAAAATGGCGACAAGATTTAGGTAAAGTTAAAATTAAAACAAAGGATAAGAGTTTTGATACTGTCATTAATGGTTGGTATCTATATCAAACTCTTGCTTCTAGAATCTATGCCCGTGCTGGTTTCTATCAAGTTGGTGGTGCTTATGGTTTCCGTGATCAATTACAAGATGCAACGAATATTGTTACGTTGTTCCCAGACATTACGAAAGAACAAATAATCAATAATGCTAAACATCAATTTATGGAAGGAGATGTTCTACACTGGTGGCATGAAGATAATCGTCTTGGCTTACGCAGTCGCTATAAAGATGACTACTTATGGCTCATTTATGCTGTTAGTGAATATTGCAAAGTAACTGGTGACTACAAAATACTTGATGAAAAAATTCCATTTGTTTTAGGACCATTACTTGCTGATAATGAAGAAGAGCGTGGTCTAGTATTCAATTATACTAAGGATACCGCAACGCTATATGAGCACTGTTTAGTTGCTTTGAATCGTTCCATGAACCAAATGGGTGCCAATGGTCTACCATTAATGGGTGGTGGTGACTGGAATGATGGAATGAATAAAGTTGGTATTTTAGGTAAAGGAACTAGCGTTTGGCTAGGTTTCTTCCAATACTGGATATTAGATAAGTTCATTACTCTAACTAAAAATTATAAAAAAACCATTGATGTTAGTAAATATCAACAGGCAATGACTAAGTTAAAGAAGGCTCTCAATGAAGTCGGTTGGGAAAAAGATTATTATTTGCGTGCTTTCTTTGATGATGGTACAAAACTTGGTTCAGCTGAAAACAGTGAATGTAAGATTGATTTAATTTCCCAAAGTTTCTCTATTTTAACAGACGTTATTGAACGTCAAAACATTTCCAAAGTTATAAATGCCGTCGAAGAAAATCTTGTTGATAAAGAAATAGGAATTATTAAGTTGCTTACACCAGCTTTCCAAAAGTCAAAGCAAAATCCTGGATATATTATGGATTATCCAGAAGGAGTTCGTGAAAATGGTGGACAATACACGCATGCTGTTTCTTGGTATTTAATGAGTCTATTAAAAACAGGATACCTTGATCGAGCATACAACTATTATCAAATGATTAATCCAATTAATCGAACTCTTGATAAAAAGAGTACCGATCGATACAAAATTGAACCATATGTAATTGGAGCTGACATATATAGTAGTAAAAATCATCCTGGTCGTGGTGGATGGAGTTGGTATTCTGGAAGTAGTGGTTGGTTCTATAATATTGGTTTGACTATGATTTTAGGTTTCACTAAAGAAGGAAATCGTATTCACTTTGAACCGCATTTGCCAGGAGGATGGAAGTCTTTTGAAATGGAATATCATTATTTAGATACAACTTATAAAATAAAAGTTAACGTTGGTGGTACGAAAGATGACATCTTACTTGATGGTGAAAAACTTGATAAGAAATATGTTACAGTTAAAAATGATAAACGCGTTCATGCCATAATTGTTAATGTAAAAGGGTGATATAATGTTAAAATTTGATTTTAAGACATATAATAGTGGTTATGTAAGTTCTGATGAATTTGTCCCTTATTCTTCAAAAAATGAAGAAATTAAAGAGCGTTTTATAAATGGTGATTTAGCACACTGGATGAATATTAACACTTATGTAAGTTCTGATGAATTAAATAAAATAAAAGAAGTAAGCCAAACGATAAGAGAGATGTGTGACGTCTTTATTGTCATTGGTATTGGTGGCTCTTATATGGGAAGTCAAGCTGTTATTTCGGCTCTAAGTCCTCTTTACCAAAAAAGAAAACCAGAAGTTATCTTTCTTGGAAAGAATATAAATCCTAATGAATATGTTGAAGTACTAGATTACATCAAAGATAAAAATATTGTTGTTAATGTCATCTCTAAATCAGGAACGACACTTGAACCATCAATTGCTTTTGATTTAGTAAAAAAATTAATGCAAAAAAAGTATTCTGAAGAAGAACTATGTAAGCGAATAATTATTACAACGGACATAAAAGAAGGAACACTTCGCAAAGAAGTTGAAGATAAGGGATATACTTCTTTTGTCGTTCCAACTATTGTTGGTGGAAGATATTCGGTTTTGACACCAGTTGGATTATTGCCGATTGCTGTTATTGGTATCGATATTGATAAATTATTATTAGGTGCTAAAAAAAGTATTGAGAGTCATCTTGATGATGCTATTAATTATGCAACCATTCGTGATATTTTGTATAACCATAAGCGCATTGTTGAATCATTTACTATTTATGATGAAAAACTTCATTACTTTGGTGAGTGGCTAAAACAACTATTTGCTGAAAGTCATGGTAAAGAAAATAAAGGAATACTACCTATAACTAATATTAATACCCGTGACTTACATTCTTTTGGTCAATATCTTCAAGAAGGTAAAGATGTAGTCTTTGAAACTGTTATTGGTGTTTCTACTAACGCAACCATATATATTGAAAAGTATCATAAAGATTTGAATGCTATTAACAATATGGCCATTGAAAAGGTTTGTGAAGCTCATAGTAATGGTCATACACCTAGTTCTATTATCTGGATGGATAAACTAGATGAAGAAAATCTTGGTGAATTGATTCAATTCTTTATGTTCGCAGCTATTATTGGCGGTCTTCAATTGGGGATAAATCCTTTTGATCAACCAGGAGTTCAAGAATATAAACGATTAATTAATGCTGGATTACAAAGTTAGTTTACTATTTTTAGTAAACTTTTTTCTTTTTTTAGATAGATATTTTGACATTTACCGTATTATTGAATTATACTTTTATTATAAGATAACCCTAGAAAGGGAGGTTTTATTATGAATAAATATGATGAAATGGATAAACGTGATAGAGAAGATGACGAAGCACTCGACCTAGTTGAAAAAAGAAATCGCGAGAATGTTGAAACTTTTGAAGGCATTCCTTTCCGTAGATTTGATGAAAATGGGTATACTGATGTTAGAGGTGGAATGGAAATTAGAAAGATTCTTGATGTAGAGAAACCTAAAGAAAAACCAAAGCAGGAAGAAACAAAACCACAACATTTACAAACATCAAAGCCTAAAAGTAATCTTCCTATTCGCCCCAAAAATCTTAATATAAGGCCTAACGTTTTAGTAATGCGTTTAGGAATG
The DNA here is from genome assembly GCA_947585665.1 of uncultured Bacilli bacterium. Taxonomy (GTDB): domain Bacteria; phylum Bacillota_I; class Bacilli_A; order RF39; family UBA660; genus RUG11788. The sequence continues at coordinate 79,447 of CANPXE010000007.1, forward strand.
GTTTTGGCTCCTTTTGCTATTGCTGTTTCTGTTTTAAGTGGACTAAGCAAAAAAATTGATGAAAAGATAGAGGCATCACATAAGGAACCAACTACTATTACCGAAGTTGTTGAAGAATTAGATCCTGACTATTTATCAAAATATTTTGTCATTGTTAATAGTACTGATCCAAGTACTGATGTTTTATTAGATCAAGTTACTAATGGTTTAGCACAAATGGGTGTTGAAGTTAGAGGTCTTCATAGCGATAATGAATTAATGGATGAATTAGTAAATGAAGAAGCTATGTGTCATTTTAAAAGAACAACTGTTATGACATTAGAAAGTAAAAAAGGTAATAATAGTCACGTCGTTGTTGGCGTTGATGAAAAAACAAGTACTTCTGATGTTTTGGCTTTGAATTGCATGGATGCTATTGAAGAAAGTGACGATTTAACAGCGGGAGTTAGAATTGGTAAGGTAAGTATTACTCCACATTCTAATGATCCATTGATGTCTGAAAATGAAACTAAGAGATTGACAAATTATAAAGCAGCTTATTTAACTCTTGGCGTTTCCGAAGGAATTATTAGTGATGCCGAAAAAACTAATCAATTAGTCGGTGCTATTGTAAGTGGTTTTGATAATTATGCTAGAACTCCTAAAAAATTACAAGGAAAAGATTGTATTCACGAAGTTAAGTGGAATGATAGTATTGAAAGTCTAGCTAATTTTTATGGTTGCTCTGAAAAGGAATTCCGTGCAATGAATAGTTTGGATAAAGATGAAAAATTAGAAACTGGTGATACTGTTATTACAATGCAAACACCTACACCACTCGAAAAGACAGTAACAAATACACTATAAATGGATAGACTACTACTAGTAGTCTTTTTTTGTAAATTGTTTCCTAATTCAGTCTATATTTGAAAAAAAAGAAAAATGTGTTATAATCTTGGAGAAAGAGGAATTTTATATGAATAAGTTAGAACCAGGTGAAAGACTTATAATGCACAGTTATAAACATAATGGTTGTATTCATAGGGCTTGGGATGAGGCTGTTTTCATTGAAGAAACTGATGACTATTATGTCTTTGGAAATGATAAGACAAAAGTTACGGAATCTGATGGTAGAAAATGGCGTACTAAAGAACCGGCTATAATGTATTTCTTTAAAAATTCTTGGTTTAATATTATTGGTCAGTTGAAAAAGACAGGTATATATTATTATTGTAATATAGCATCACCATTAATAATAGAAGATGGGGCCATTAAGTATATCGATTACGATTTGGATTTAAGAGTTTTTCCAGATGGTAGTTATAAAGTACTAGATAAAGGTGAATATAAATATCATAAAGCAAAGATGAAGTATCCAGAAGAACTAGATAAAATATTAAATGAAGAGTTAAAGAGATTGATTGAATTAAATAAAAATCATAATCGTGTTTTTGATCATGATACATTAATAGCATATAATAAGATATACAATCAATTAACAAATAAAGAAACTGAAAATGTATAAGATTATTAACCAATAGAAAAAGACTAAAAAACATCATAAAAGGTGTTGACAGTCTTTTTTTGTTTTGTTACTATAGTAACAGTTGCTTGAAAAAAGGCATAAAAAATGTCGGTTTGAGCAATAATATTTCTAAATGTAAAAATTATTGAAAAAGTTTAAAAATTTTTTTAACCATATGTGGCAAAGACCTTATAAAACAACACAACGCCGCGTTTCTTAAAAAAAATTAAAAAAAGTGTTGACAATAATTTTTATATTTGATAAATTAGTAAACGTTGACGCGAAAAAAGACGAAAAAAAACGTAAAATTCGTGCAACATTGACACAACTTATTCATATAATAAAATAGTGTTTGAATAAAAAATGTGTCAAAAGTAAATATGTCAAAAAAAGTTTTAAAAAAGTGTTGACTTACATAACTTAATTTGATATATTAATAACGCAACTTATAAATTGTTGCAGTGAAATGATCTTTGAAAACTGAGCAAAACGTCAATTTTGAGTAGCTAGGTAAAATTAATTGAAAATCAAACTTTAAAAATAAATTTTTTTGGAGAGTTTGATCCTGGCTCAGGATGAACGCTGGCGGCATGCCTAAGACATGCAAGTCGAACGAAGTGGCCCGTTGAAGCGGAGTGCTTGCACAAAGTAGATTCGGATTTCCACTTAGTGGCGCAAGGGTGAGTAACACGTGGGTTATCTACCTCAGAGACTGGGATAACAGTTGGAAACGATTGCTAATACCGGATGATATGTAAGAAGATACGTTTTCTTAAATTAAAAGGGAGCCTTTAAAGCTTCGCTTTGAGATGAGCCTGCGGCGTATTAGCTAGTTGGTAGGGTAATGGCCTACCAAGGCAACGATGCGTAGCCGACCTGAGAGGGTGATCGGCCACATTGGGACTGAGACACGGCCCAAACTCCTACGGGAGACAGCAGTTAGGAATATTCGTCAATGGGGGAAACCCTGAACGAGCAATGCCGCGTGAGTGATGACGGTCCTTTGGATTGTAAAACTCTGTTGTTAGGGAAGAACGACCTGTATAGGAAATGATACAGGAGTGACGGTACCTTTCAAGAAAGCTCCGGCTAACTACGTGCCAGCAGCCGCGGTAATACGTAGGGAGCGAGCGTTATCCGGATTTATTGGGTGTAAAGGGTGCGTAGGCGGAACGATAAGTCTAAAGTTTAATCCTGGAGCTTAACTCCAGCTCGCTTTGGAAACTGTCGTCCTTGAGTATGGTAGAGGCAAGTGGAATTTCTAGTGTAGCGGTAGAATGCGTAGATATTAGAAGGAACACCAGTGGCGAAGGCGGCTTGCTGGGCCATCACTGACGCTGAGGCACGAAAGCGTGGGGAGCAAATAGGATTAGATACCCTAGTAGTCCACGCCGTAAACGATGGATACTAAGTGTCGGGCAACCGGTGCTGAAGTTAACACATTAAGTATCCCACCTGAGTAGTACGGTCGCAAGGCTGAAACTCAAAGGAATTGACGGGCACCCGCACAAGCGGTGGAGCATGCTGTTTAATTCGATGCTACGCGAAGAACCTTACCTGGGCTTGACATCCCAATGAAAGTTTTTGGAAACATGAACCCTCCCCTTCGGGGGACATTGGTGACAGGTGGTGCATGGTTGTCGTCAGCTCGTGTCGTGAGATGTTTGGTTAAGTCCAATAACGAGCGCAACCCTTGTCCTTAATTGCTAACATTTAGTTGAGAACCTTAAGGAGACTGTCGGTGATAAACCGGAGGAAGGTGGGGATGACGTCAAATCATCATGCCCCTTACGTCCAGGGCTACAGGCGTGCTACAATGGCCGATATAATAAGACGCAATACCGTGAGGTGGAGCAAATCTCTAAAGTCGGTCTCAGTTCGGACTGGAGTCTGCAACTCGACTCCACGAAGCTGGAATCGCTAGTAATCCCGAATCAGAATGTCGGGGTGAATACGTTCCCGGGTGTTGTACACACCGCCCGTCAAGCCATGGGAGTTGGTAATACCCGAAGCTGGTAGCCTAACCGAGTAATCGGAGGGGGCCATCGAAGGTAGGACCAGCGACTGGGGTTAAGTCGTAACAAGGTATCCCTACCGGAAGGTGGGGATGGATCACCTCCTTTCTAAGGAGTAAATTCCTATAAACGTAGCGAAAGAAATGATAGTTTTGCTTAGTTTTGAGAGATCATTCTCTCAAAATAGTTCTTTGAAAACTAGATAATGTGTAGTTAATAATTTACAACGAGCAAATTATTAACAATAATTTTTCCAAAAAATTATTAAGATCTCATCAAATTAGGATATGAGAATATCAAACAAATGGTGGTTAAATTAATAAGGGCGCATGGTGGATGCCTTGGCACTAGAAGCTGATGAAGGACGTGACGAACAACGATATGCTTCGGGGAGCTGTAAGTAGCTTTGATCCGGAGATTTCCGAATGGGGGAACCTGTTACTAGTAATGTAGTAACGTCATATGATGAATACATAGTCATATGGACAGCAACCCGGTGAACTGAAACATCTAAGTAACCGGTGGAAAAGAAAGAAAACTCGATTCTCTTAGTAGTGGCGAGCGAAAAGGGAATAGCCCAAACTTGTCTTCGGACAAGGGTTGTAGGACCTTTGTATATGAGTAAAAAATTCTAATTATAGCTGAATTAGTTGGAAAACTAAATCAAAGAAGGTGAAAATCCTGTAAGCGAAATAGTTGGAACTCATTAAGGTATCCTGAGTAGGGCGGGGCACGTGAAACCCTGTCTGAATCTACGGGGACCATCCCGTAAGGCTAAATACTCTCTAGTGACCGATAGTGAACAAGTACCGTGAGGGAAAGGTGAAAAGAACCCCGGGAGGGGAGTGAAATAGAATACTGAAACCATGTGCTTACAAAAAGTCAAAGTCCGTTAATGGATGATGGCGTGCCTTTTGCAGAATGAACCGGCGAGTTAATGTTGCATGCGAGGTTAAGTAGAAGATACGGAGCCGAAGCGAAAGCGAGTCTTAATAGGGCGATTTAGTATGCAGTATTAGACCCGAAACCGAGTGATCTAGCCATGAGCAGGTTGAAGTTTGGGTAAAACCAAATGGAGGACCGAACCGACGTACCCGGAAACGTGCGCGGATGACTTGTGGCTAGCGGTGAAATTCCAATCGAACTCGGAAATAGCTGGTTCTCCCCGAAATAGGTTTAGGCCTAGCCTTAAATGAATCACTATGGAGGTAGAGCACTGAACGTGTAATGGCCCCGTCTAGGGGTACTGAATGCGATCAAACTCCGAATGCCATAGATGTATGTTTAGGAGTCAGTGTATGGGTGATAACGTCCATACGCGAAAGGAAAAGAATCCAGACCGCCAGTTAAGGTCCCAAAATTTATGCTAAGTGGGAAAGGATGTGGAGTTGTCAAAACAGCTAGGAGGTTGGCTCAGAAGCAGCCATCCTTTAAAGAGTGCGTAATAGCTCACTAGTCGAGTGGCACTGCGCCGAAGATGTACCGGGGCTAAGCATAATACCGAAACTGCGGATTTATACCTATGTATAAGTGGTAGGGGAGCGTTCTAAGGGCGACGAAGGTGGATCGTAAGGACTGCTGGAGCGCTTAGAAGTGAGAATGCCGGTGTGAGTAGCGCAAGACGGGTGAGAATCCCGTCCACCGTTTGCCTAAGGGTTCCTGGGGAAGGTTCGTCCTCCCAGGGTTAGTCGGGTCCTAAGACGAGGCCGAAAGGCGTAGCCGATGGACAACAGGTTGATATTCCTGTACTACCTATATAACTGAAGGAATGACGAAGAAGGCTAGGATAAGCCAGTTATTGGATTCTGGTCTAAGCACAAAGGCTTATAAATTGGGAAATCCGTTTATAGTTAAGCTGAAGTGTGATGGCGTGTTGTAGAAGTACAACGGAAGTTATCTGACGCCAAGCTTCCAAGAAAAGTTTCTAAGGCTAATTATATAGGTACCCGTACCGAGAACCGACACAGGTGGGCAAGGAGAGTATCCTAAGGTGAGCGAGAGAACTATGGTTAAGGAACTCGGCAAAATGACCCCGTAACTTCGGGATAAGGGGTGATCAAGCAATTGATCCGCAGTAAATAGGCCCAAGCAACTGTTTACCAAAAACACAGGTCTCTGCTAAGTCGAAAGACGATGTATAGGGGCTGACGCCTGCCCAGTGCTGGAAGGTTAAGAGGAGTGCTTAGCGATGACGTAAGTCGATTCTGCGAAGGTACGAATTGAAGCCCCAGTGAACGGCGGCCGTAACTATAACGGTCCTAAGGTAGCGAAATTCCTTGTCAGGTAAGTTCTGACCCGCACGAAAGGTGTAATGATCTGGGCACTGTCTCGACCATAGACTCGGTGAAATTTTAATACCTGTGAAAATGCAGGTTACCCGCGACAGGACG
>CANPXE010000008.1 GCA_947585665.1 uncultured Bacilli bacterium
AATCATAATAAAAAGAAGTGTAATATTCAATTACATTTCTGTAATTAATTATTACACTTTTATAGTACCAAAAAGAAAAGTTAACTTTTCTTTTTTTAATTATTACTAAAGAAAATATAATTAGCCATATTTTTGACATAGGCACTTATTTCTTTTAAATCTTCTTTTATTTCTCCACGAAAAGATTTAACGATTAAATCAATAGTTCCATCCGTAAAGAAAATGACATTTAAATAGTTTTTAACATTAGAATTTCTTGCTAGGGAATTATATATTTTCTTATTAAGTCTTTTCATAAAATAGATAGTTTCATCGGCATTTAATAGTTTAGAATAAATATCATAATTATTTTCTAGATAATTAAAAATTTTATCTAAATAATCATCTAATTCTTTTTGACTACTAATTGTCATTTCATTATTAAAGACTTGATTTAATATTTCTTCTTCAAAGTCGGATGCTACTTCATAGATGTTATCATAATGGGAATAGAAAGCTCCTCTTGTTAGATTAGCTCTTTTAACTAATTCCGTAACAGTTATATTTTTTATTTCTTTTTTTTCTTCCATTAACTCTGCGAAAGTCTCTTTAATTAATTCAATAGTTCTTTTGGAAGAAGAATTAATTCCTTTTAGTTTCATAGTAACACCTCACAAATACATATTATAACAAAAATTTAGAAAATGTTCAAATTTTAACAATGTTAATATATTTGTAGTTAATTTTTTTAAAAAATAGTAGTAATATATGATAGATTTCGTTGAAAGAGGGATTATCATGAAAAAGATTACAGATTTTGTTGTTGAAAAGAGGAATATTGTTTTAGGTGTTGTCATTCTTTTATCGATATTTTGTTTCTTTTTATCAAATCAAGTTAAGATAAATCGTGATATTTATGCATATCTTCCAAGTGATTCAGAGACTAAAATTGGCTTAGATATCATGGAAGATGAATTTAAAAATGTTGAAACGAGTTCATTAAATGTAATGTTTAAGGATCTAAAAAAAGAAGATAAAGATAAGATCTTTAAAGAGTTGAAAAAGATTGATGGTGTTGATGAAGTTGATTATGAAGAAACCGAAGAATACAATAAAGATCCTTATACTTTATATGTCATAACAGTAGATGACGATGATGAATCTAAAACAGCCACTAAAGTCTATGATGAAGTCATTAAAAAGTATGAAGATTATGATATTTATACGAGTGGGGATATCGCTGAAGAAAATAAAGACATTCTACCATTATGGATTGTCGTTTTAGCTATTATTTGTGGTTTAATCATTCTAATTATTATGTGTGACTCTTATGTTGAACCATTCTTATTTTTATTCGCCATTCTTTTAGCGGTAGTTCTAAATAAGGGAACAAATATTATTTTTACATCTATTTCTAGTATTACTAATGCGATTGCTGCTATTTTACAACTAGCTTTATCAATGGATTATTCCATTATGTTAATTAATCGTTATCGTCAAGAAAAAGAGCGTGATAAAGATGATGTAAGTGCCATGAAAAAAGCTTTATATGCTTCTTTTAAATCAATATCTAGTAGTTCAGTTACAACGATTGTCGGATTATTAGCGCTTGTCTTCATGAGTTTTACAATTGGTAAGGATTTAGGTTTTGTTCTTGCGAAAGGGGTTCTATTTAGTCTTCTAACAGTCTTTACTTGTCTACCAGCCCTCATTTTAATGTTTGATAAATGGATTGAAAAAACGCGAAAGAAAAGTCCAGTTATAAAGTTGGATGCTCTTGGAAGATTTGCGCATAAAATGCGTTATGTCGGTGTCATTGTCTTCATTTTAATTTTTGCTTTTAGTTATTCCTTAAAAGGTAATTTAGGAGTTTTATATACTGATGTTGAAAATGATGAAGTAGGTAAAGTTTTTGCGACTAATAATCAAATTGCCGTAGTTTATCAAAATAAATATGAAGATTTGATTACTGATTATTGCTTAACACTTGAAGATGATAAGAAAATAGATGATGTTTTATGTTATGGTAATACGATTAACCAAAAGTTACCTTATGAAAAATTGAATAAAAAATTTGATGATTTAGAAGTTGGTACTAATGTTGAAGACTATTTATTAAAAATTATTTATTATCACTACTATAACTCTAAAGAAGATAACACTTTAACTTTAAATGACTTTTTAAAGTTTATTAAGAGTGATGTTTACGATAATGATAAAATGAATGGTGATATAACCCCAAGTATGAAAAAGAACATCAATCGTCTTTTAAACTTCACTGATAGTAATTCTATTAATAAAAAAAGAAGTGCTAAAGAAATAGCGACTCTCTTTGAGTTAAAAGAGAGCGATGTTAAAGACTTATTAATCTATTATCGTTCATTGAATACAAATAAGAAATTGACCGTCAAAGAATTTGTAAACTTCATAAATAACTATGTCTTAAAAAGCAAGTATGCGTCAAGCGTTGACAACACTTCTTTAACTAAACTTCGTAGTATTTCTAAATTTGTTGATAAAAGTACTTTAAAAGAAAAGTTAACTCATAGTAAGATGAGTAAATTATTTGGCATTGATGATGAAAAAATGGCTAATCTATATTTGTATTACATCAGTTTAAGTGATATCAAGACCAAGATGAGTCTCAATGATTTTGCGAATATTGCTAGTGAATATGATAAAGATAATAGTAAACTAAATCTTTTAAAAACTTTTAGTGATGAAAAAGTTATTGATACGAAATTATCTTATAGTGAGATGGCAAAATTATTAAATTATGAAGAAGCAACAATTAGACTTGGGTATAGTCTTATGCATTCTGATTTAGAAGGAAATTTAGAAGACTTTAAACTTTCACCATTTGAATTTATTTCTTTTGTTGTTAAATATCCACAATTTGTTGGTGAAGATATTAATACTTTGAATTCTGTGTATTCCATTATGGAAAGCACTAAAGAAAAACAAACGTATTCATATCAAGAATTAGCTAAGATGTTTGAATTAGATGAAAATACAGTTAAAAATGCTTATATAATGTATTTACAAAATAGTAATACTGTTAAATTGACACCAACGGAATTTATTACCTTTGTTTTAAAACATCAAAATGATTCACAATTAAAGGGTAGTCTATCAAAATCAACAATTAATGATTTAACTCTTTTACAAAAAATTACAAATAGTGTTTTGAATGACACTAAATACTCATCTAATAATCTTGCTAGTCTATTAGGTATTAATAAAGATAAAATGCGTCTATTATATTCTTTATATGAAGTTAATTATCAAAAACAAGAAGTGAAATTATCTTATAAAGAATTTGTTAATTTCTTAATAAAGAATGTCATGGATAATAAAGATTATAATAGTAGTTTTAATAATTCTAAAAAAGCAAAAGTTAAAACAGTTAATCGTATCATTAATGATTCTTTAAATAAAGTTAAGTATGATAAAGATACATTATATTCCTTAATTGATGTTTTATCAGATGATGTGGAAAAAGATTTAGTAGAACTTTTATATATTTATTATGGTAGTGTTAAAGATTATAATGCCAAATGGAATTTAACGATTGAAGAGTTTGTTAGATATTTAAATGAAGATATTTTAAAAGATGAAAGATTTGATGATTATATCGATGAAGATATGAAAGAAGATATAATTGAAGCAAAAGATACTGTTAAGGATGCTAAAGACAAATTAATTGGTAAAAAGTATTCACGAATGGTTTTAAATACTACTTATGAAGAAGAAAATGATGAAACCTTTGCCTTTTTAGAGAAGATAGAAAAAGAATTAGCTAATAAAGATGGCATCTATTTAGTTGGTAATTCACCAATGGCTTATGAAATGAGTAAAACATTCCAAGGGGAATTAAACTTAATTACTATTTTAACAATTGCTTTTATCTTTGTCGTTGTAGCAATTACTTTTAAATCACTTTTAATCCCAGCTATTTTAGTTATCTTAATTCAAACGGCCATCTACTTGACAATGGGAATATTATCAATCCAAAGTGGTAATGTTTATTTCATATCATTATTAATTGTTCAAAGTATTTTGATGGGAGCAACAATTGATTATGCAATCCTTTACACATCATATTATCTAGAACATCGTAAGAAAATGAGTAGCGAAGAAGCGGTAATCAATTCTTATAATAAATCAATTCATACTATTTTAACTAGCGCCTTGATATTATCATTAGTTACTTTAGTTGTAGGTTATTTTGGTTCTGCTGCCGCAAGTAAAATATGTACAACTATTTCGGAAGGAACAATTTGTTCAACAATCTTGATTCTCTTACTTTTACCAGAGTTAATCAGTTCCTTTGATAAATTAATAGTAAAGAAGAAAAGAAGACTTAATAATTAAGTCTCTTTTTTGTGATATAATAAAAAAGAGTAGGAGTAGTTATGAAGAAATATTATAAAAAATATTTGAATAAACAACATAATTTTGATAAAAGTATCTTTATTGGCATATTATGTCTATTAGTTGTCTTTTCTGGAATATTTGGTTTTTTGTATGAATTTGTCTTTTATTATTTTAATGGTGGTATGAAAGAATTCTTTTGGAGGGGAGGAAACTTCTTACCTTGGATCAATATTTATGCGATAGGGGCAATCGGTATTTATTTCTTAACTTATCGTTTTCGTAAAAATCCTTGGAAAGTCTTTTTTGGTGAGTGCTATCTTTTGTGGTGTTTTAGAATTCATATCCGGTTTAGGAATGTATGAATTAGCTGATGGCTTTAGATGTTGGGACTATAATACTGAAATATGGAACTTTGGTAATATCGGTGGTTTTGTTTGTTTAAGAAGTGTCTTGTTCTTTGGTTTTTCTAGTTTATTACTAATTTATGGAATGGTGCCATTATTCTTTTATCTTGCTGAAAAGATGAATAAAAAACTATTCTTAGCTATCAGTATTAGCTTGTTTAGTATTTTTATATTTGATGAATTATATAATTTATTATTCGCAAGAATTCTTCATTTACCAAGAGCTTCTGATATCTATAAAAAACTGGGATTCCATTATGTTGAGTTTAAGTAAATCGTTTAAATGATTTGCTTTTTTTATATTTTTCAAACTTATAGTAAAAAATACCATAAATATATTGACATAATATAACTTATGGTATAATATACTATATGTAAGGAGGAGATAAAGATGTTTTTAGAAGAGGGAGCTACTATTTTAGGATTGATTCAAGGCGTTTTGGTAATGCTTAATAAGAGGAGTAATTGGATCTTTTATATTTTACAGATGTTATTTTTAATTGCTTTTTCACTAATTAATCATTTATATGGTGATGTTGTCAACAATAGTATTTATTTAGTTATGGGAGTAATTGGTTTCATTCTTTGGAATAGAAGTAAAGAATCTAAAATTACTACTTGTAGTCTAAAAGAAAGAATAATTTATTTAGTAGTTATGTTATTTGGTACGATTGGTGTTAGTCTAATCCTAAAAAATACTGATGATCCATTGCCACTTCTTGATGCTTTTACAACGGTTTCTAGTTTGATTGCTACTTACTACATGATGAAAAAGAAACTAGATACTTGGGTAATTTGGTTTTTCAATGACATTTTCTATGCTATTGAATATTTCATACTACCGGATCAAGCATTATACTTATTTGCTTTAAATGTCATTTGGACATTAATGGCTGTTGGATCATTTTATAACTGGAAAAAAATTATGAAAGAAGGAAAATAAATGGTAAAAGTTTTTTATTCAGGAACGTATAAAGTTCGCCATGAATTAATAAATGAAGATAATATTTTAGAAATGTTAAAAGAGGACGTTCGTAGTCGCATTGTCGGTGATGTTAAAGATACAATATATGGAAGTGATGGTGTCGTATCTAAAATTAATAGTAATGTTATGTATGTTGGTGGTTTCTATTATGAAAAGAAACATCCTCATAAATCAGTCTGTGAAAATGTCGTTTTAGAAGAACTTAATCAAATTGATCGATGTGATTTAGTGATTGCTAATTTGATGAATTATTCAGCTATTGCTACAATTACTGAAATCATGTATGCAGCTTTTAAGAAAAAAAGAATAGTTATCTTTTGTGACCCTAAAATAACGAGTTATGAAGTTGAAGGAGAATATTGGTTTCCAATCTTAGCTGTTAAAGAGTTAGATAAAAATGTTGAAGTTAAATTTGTGAATAGTGAGGATGAAATTATTGAATATGTTAAACAGTTATCATAAAGAACATCATATTGTTTTAGAAGGAACAGATGGAGTTGGGAAAAGTGAAACAATAAAAAGGTTATTAAAAGAAGGAATTATTTGTCAAGATCGTGAACTTAGTGTAATATCAAAAAATATGTTATTTGAAATACCAATGGAAGTAAGGGTAAGTAAATATAGTGAATATTTAAAAAAGAATGACCAACATATAATATTTTTAATTAATAGAGATAAAGAAGAATTAGAACGAAGAATTAATAATCGCAAAATAATTAGTGAATTTGATAAAGATACATATAAATACAATAAGCTTTATGAAGATACTTATTTATATATGAAAGAACATAAATTACTTCATGACAAATTACATTTGATAGATTGTACAAACTTAAACATTGATGAACAAGTAAAAGTGGTAAAAGATTATATTATGAAAATAAATGCCTAGTATTGCTTCCCACTTTGTTGTCGCCAAATTAGTTAGTAAAAGACTAAATATACAAAGTGATGATTTTTATAGAGGTAATATTCTACCAGATATAATAGATTTAGAAGATAGCCATTTCAAAATTAAAGGAACATACTACATGATACCTGATATTAACTATTATCTAGAAAATTATAGTTTAGATAATAGTCTCAATATTGGGTATTTAGTACATCTATTACTTGATAAATATTTTTTGGAAGAATACATCTTAAATAATATTAAAAATTATAGGAAAATAAATCTTTTTTTACCAAATTTATTGTATAATGATTATACCAATATGAATTATTTGTTGATTAAAAAGTTTGAATTAGATATCAATTATATTAATAAAATAATGAATGATTTTGATGTTAAGTTAAATAAAAATAAGTATAACTCAAATATGAATAATATTAATAATATGCAAGTGTTCGACACTTTAAAGTATATAGATTTTAAAAAGTTTGTAAGATTTTTAGAAGATATTTCCATTAGAATAGCTAATGATATAAATAAGTATAGAGAGTAGGTATTAAAATGAAATTAAATATTGTATGTTGTTTATTTGTTTTAGATAATGAAACGAGTAGTAATATAAGAAGAAATGATACTAAGAGAATTAAAGTTTTAGTTAATAAAAATAATGCATTACCACAAGTAGTTTATGATAATAAGAGTGGGATAAAAGAATTGATTAGGGATTATGTAACAGAGATTATTGGAAGTAAGATGTTTCATTTAGAACAAGTTTATACATTAGATGATATAGATTCTATTAAAGATGGAGTTGATGTAATCTATTTAGGTGTTACTAATAGGAGTAATATAAAAAGATTAGATAATAATTTTGAACTTAGAAATTTTGAAATTAAGAATAATGAAAATATTATAATAGGTGAAGATATATATAAATATAAAACTAAGGAAAAAATAAGTAATAATAATATTGAATACTTTCATGAGATAAAGGTGAATGACTTAAAGTTAGAAAAGGCTTTATTAGAGTTAATTATTGCTTATAAACATTTACGAAGTAAGATAGATAATTCTGATATTGTGTTTAAATTTATGGATAAGTTATTTACTTTGGAAGATGTTAGAACGGTTTATGAAATGATTAAAGATGTTAGTGTCGATAAATCTAATTTTAGGAAAAGAATTGTTAAATATTGTGAAAAGACGGATGTTATTATCGATAAAAAGGGACATCGTCCAACACAAATGTATAAGTTTAAACCATTATCAGGAGATATTTGGTTGTAGGAGATGATACTATGGTTATTGCCACAAACAATGAAGGTAAGATAAAAGAAATAAAAGAGATTTTTAAAGATTATGAATTATTTAGTTTAAAAGATAAAGGTCTTGATATTGATGTTGTTGAAGATCAAGATAATTTTTTAGGGAATGCTACTAAAAAAGCGAAAGAAGTTTATGAAATAGTTAAAGAACCTGTCATAGCAGATGATTCAGGTTTATGTATCAATGCTTTAAATGGTTTTCCTGGCGTTTTGACACATCGTTTTTTAGGAGAAGATGCAACCGAAGTTGATCGTAATAATTATTTAATTAAAAAACTAGATGAATATCAAGACAGGAGTGCTAAATTTATTTGTTATTTAGTTTATTATGATGGTAAAAACACTATTGTTGGTGAAGGAATATTAAATGGTTTTATTGCACGAGAAAGAAGAGGAACAAATAATTTTGGATTTGATGAGATATTTGAACTTTCAAATGGTAAAACACTAGCTGAATTATCATTAGAAGAAAAAAATAAGATTAGTGCAAGAAGTCTTGCTATTAAGAATTTAAAAGAAAAAATTAAAAAATTAGATTATATTTAATATGCTTGGGAGGAGGAGGAACTTATTTTGGTTCCTCTTTTTTGGAGTAAGTAGTAATTATGCAAGAGCGTAATTATATTTTAATAATAAATAATATGTGAGGTGAAGAAAATGACTAACTTACAAGAAGAAATGGCAAAGTATATGGAAAGTATGAAGTATTTTTTACCCGTTGAAGAAAAAATTATTGATTTAAAAAAATCTGGTAAGAGTAGTAGTGAAATAAAAAAAGAATTAGGTTCAGAAAATAATATCTTCGAATATGTTCCTGATATTTTATATCATGGTAGCACTAAGGATATTGATGTTTTAAAAGTACAAGAGAGTACTCAAAAGGGATGTTATGTTTATGCGACTGATAATCCTATTCATGCTTTATTCTTTTCCATTTTTCGCAATTCAAGTGAAGCTCGTTCACATATTGAAGAATATATTGATGAAGAAGGTAATTATCAAGTTAAGTATTTGATTGATGAAAGAATTAAAGATGCTTTGAAAAATATAATAGTTGATGATATTGTTTTCATTTATGTATGCGATGGTAGAAAGTTTTTTAAACCACAGGGTGCTACTTTTATTAGACGTGAATGGGCTTCTAAAGAAAATATCGTTCCCCTTGATAAAATTAAAGTTAATATTAAAGAATTTTTTAAAGACTTAGAAAAAAATAATTTAGTTGAATACAGTTATTATGATAAGAGTAAGGACTGGAAGACGATCATCGATTTATTAGGACAAAATTATCCCTTTGGCCTAGAAACGGAAAGAGCTAAAGATATTGAGAAATATGATACCTTATATGATAACTTTATTATGAAAAACTTTAAGGAACAGTTTGCTTTCTCGAAAAAGTTTAGAGAGTTTGCTAAAAAGATAATGGACCCTAAATTTAAACTTAATGATACAAGTAATAAAAATAAAAGTGATGCTAAAATAAAATACATCAAAGAAACAGCTGATAGTTTTTTACTTGCTAAAAAAGATGAAAAAGGAAATGTTATTTATAATATAAATCAAAAAAAACTAGATGAATTTTTAAAAAAGTAAAATTATCATAATTATACTTGTGAATACAGTTTTTTACTGATATTTTGTTTTTTACTATTTATATTTGTACAATTGGAATTAATTATATGTTATATATATTATATAGAATAGGAGACTCATATGGAAAATAATAATTTGAATAATATACAAAAACCTGATGCAAGTGTAGAACAATCAATTATATCTGAAAAACAGGAAAAAAATGAAGAAATTACTACTGCAGAATCACAATATAGATACTTGAAAGAATTAAATACAAAATTATCATCATTTAAAAAACAAAATTAATGACTATAAACAATACTTAGGAGGAAGATATGAATTACGATGAAGTTAAATATTTTGCTGATAATATAGAAAAAATAATAGATGAACTTGAAAAAAAACGAAAAAGTATACCAAAAGAAGTATCAGAAAAACTTGAAGAATGGTTTGATGAAGGTAATAATGTTGAAGAAATATATAATATTATTAATAAAATGTCACCAAATAGCGGAATAACATTATCTTCATTAAAATTATTGATTTTCTTTCAAAATACTGAAGTGAAAGATAAACTTTTTTCGGATGAAGAATATAAAAGTGTTCTAAAGCATCTTGCTGATATATATGGCGATAGATTATCAATATATATCAATTATTATAATGTTAATGATTTTGCCCCTTTATTGTCTTTTAATGATCCAAAATATATTGAAGTTTATAGATCTATTCTTAAAGAAAGTTTAAAATCAGCTGATTCATGTGAAAAAGTTATAGAAATTTTAAAAAATAATGTTAGTGTTGTAAGTGAAGATTTGATACTTAATTTTTTAGAAAACTATAATCATTTTCTTTTTGGTGGAGATGCTAAGGAAATATTAAAAGTTTTACCTGAATCCATTTTGCGAGATGGACTCATAGCTAAAACAATGATAAGAAAAATAAGTTCTTCTATAGATATGGGCGATGGAAATGTAGAAATACTTAATTATATTCCACCAGAGGCATATGATTTAGAGTTTGTTAAAGAGATATTAGACAAGTTTAAAAATGATTTTCATATAGTATGTAATCATATTCCAAAAGAATTGAGAACAAGAGAAATCTGGGAAAGTATTTGTAGTGGAGATCCAAGTTATTTAAACCAAATTCCTAATAATAATATTGATCCTACTATTTCTCAAGTAGAATATACTTCTTGGCTTGAAGATTTAATAATTAAAATAATTACTGAAAAGTCAAATAAAGCGATTGAAATTTTTTCTAGTTTAGATGATTCAAAAAAGACTACTAGACTATGTCAAAAACTTGCTGAATCTATTTCATTTACAATTGATCCGTTGGGTTATAATGATTTATTGAAACAAATACCTAAAAGTAGTAGAACACAACAATTATATGAAACTTTAGTATCAAAATCGCTTTATATTTTGGAAGATATACCATTGGAATCTTTTATAGCAAATGTAACTCAAGAACAATATGATAGATGGTTAGAAAATTTAATTTTAAATAGTATAAGAAATAGTATAAGAAATATTCAAGATATTGATACATTTTATGGTTGTGTTCCTAGAAAAAAAATAAATGAAAGAATTTGGAATGAATTGCTTGATATGTGTATTAAACAAAACTTTGATAAAAGTCGTGCATCAATAGGAAAAGTTGAATTTGAAAATATAACTCCACAAATGGTTGACCGAGCAATGAAAGAAATTAGTCTTTCTGAAGTATTTGAGGTTCCTTGTATCGATAGAAATTTAGACGAACTTCCTGAAAATACAAGAGAAATATATGCTAAATGGCAATCATCTCTTTCAGAAGCACAAAAACAGGCTTATAGAAAGTGGTATGAACAGATTTGGATAAAATTTTTAAATGAGACAAAGGCATATGGATCAGTTTATTCACACATACCAAAAGAAGCAATTACTGCTGAAATTAATAGATATTGTATTGATATTAATTTTAGATCTATTGAACTAATGCCATTACCAAAAACACAAGAACAAGTGCAAGAATATCAACAATTACTTATTTATGCTTTAGGAAAAACACCTACAATTGACTATAAAGATGATGGGATAACTTATAAGTATGGTGATATGGATATTTTAGAAAATATTCCAAATGAATATATTAATGAAGAAGTTATAAGAGCAGCTATTGAAAAAAGTATAGTTTATTTAGCTTATGCTGATCCTAATGCCGACAACTTTAAAGAATTAGTTGATATAGCATTTAAAAGAAAATTGGCGAGTATTGGTAGAACGGAATTAACTGTTAAAGAACATGAGTTAATTAGGAAATTTGCTATTAACAATGCCGAATTATTTAAAACACTACAATTAGAGATATTAGATCCTAAAATAACTGGTGTTATCAGTGAATCTAGTTTAGAAAGAATAATAAGATATACTGATGTTCAACGTTTAGTTTTAAATATTGCTAACGATGAAGCAGCATTAAAAACATTTGGATTTGCATTAGAAAATCTAAAAATGGATAATATCTTTATAGAACCATTAATTGAGAAATTAAGTCAATCTATTTCTTCTCAAAAAACATATGCAGGGTATAATGCTGAAGAAAAAAAGGAGATATATAGGTCTACATTTTTAGATTTAGTTTCACAAAGAATAGATAGAAAAGATGTGCCATTTACTGATTATGAAAAGGCCATTATTTCCTATTTAGCACTTAATCCACAAGAAGGAAGAAAAATAACAAGTTATGATGATATTTTAACTTTTGTTGAAAGAAAAAATAGTGAATTAGAAAGCATAGTTAATAATAAAGATTCCACGTTATTAGAAGTTAAAAATGCCTATTTAGAGCGATTGATTGGCTTAAATTATGAAACTGTTGCTAACTTAGTGACTATGTATGGAAATGATCCAGAACAATTATTACAAAGCTACAAAAATATTAGTCCTGAATCATTTAAAGAACTTAGTGAAAAAGAAGCACTTGAAATAATTATAAAATTAAAATCTATTATTGAAACACAAGATATAGATGCCATTAGAAGTGAATTCTTTAAAGCTATCAGTCAAGAGAAAAAAGAAGAATCATTTTTACGTTATCAAAAATCAACCCTCTTAGAGACTTCATTAAGAAGAGCTTATGGTCGAGATATGGTTAGATCATTATCAAAAAATACGGATTCTTTACAAACACAAGAATTGGAGTTTGAGGGGGAAAAATATCTTGTAAGAAAAGTAAGTGGAGAATTTTATAGGATGGTTAGTTTATTAGGCGCATATCGTAAATCAACAACTACTGAAGGTGATATGTATGATAGATGGAATACCAGTAAAATGGCTAGTAACCATGCATTATGTTATAGTTTAATAAATCAATCTAATCCTGGTACAGCAATGATTAATGATAAAAAGGGTGTCATTATATCAATAAGTGGTTTCAGCCCGGAATCTATATCAGCAGAAGCCCCTTATGATTTACGTTCTAATAATAGAAGAAATACAATATTTACTTATCGTCAACAACGTTTCTTTTCTGCTAAAAATATGCCAAATCAAATAAGAGGCAATTATTCGGAATATGATATTGAAATTCAAGATGTTTTATCTGAAAGTGATAAATATCAAAAAATTCAACCAGCTACTATAATTTGTTTCGAAGAAGTTGATGAAGATAGTATTAGAGCCGCTATCGAACTTGGTAAAAAGTTGGGACATCCGGTTCCTATTGAAGTTATTGATAGAAGAGAACTAGCAAGAACAGAAATGGTACATATTATAGAAGCATTAAATAAATTTAAAACTGGCGAAACTATTGATCCTACTTTAGTTGGTGAAATTATTACAAGGTTTATTAATGTTAGAAATGCTCATAAATTTTCTAATTTATCAGATGAATTAATAGGCGAAAATGCAGGAAAAGAGAATAAAGATGCACCATTTAATATTGATCATTTAAATAAAATTTTAAAAGAATGTCTTGCTTCAATTGAACAAAGAATTCGTAATGGACAAGTCGAAGAAGGTTTACAAGCTCTTGAAAGTATAAAAACGATGATTTTTGAGGAAAGACAAAAAGCATACTTAATGCCAACAATGTATGAAAAGCAACTATGGATTGGAATTGATACGGATATAGATTATACTTTAGATGAACTACAAAGAACTTATGGAAAAATAAGTGTTAAACCATTAGAAAAAATTAAAACTTTAGAAATGTTATCACAAATACAAGGACAAGGTTTATCATCAATTACATTTAAAGTAGAAAGAAAAACTTATATGCCAGAACAATTATCAGTAGATCAAATTATGGAAATAATAGATGTAACAAAAATACAAGAAGGTATTGCTGAAGTACATTCACAAGGATTTTATCAAGGTAATAAATCATATGATGAAGAACATATTGCACGAGTAATTTTATATAGTGATGCAATATCTAGAATGGAAGGTTTTGATGACAAAACTAGAATGTTGTTAATAGAGGCTGCAAAATATTATTCTTGTGGAAGACAATTAGATATTTTAGAAAAGCACGGTCAATATAGTGCAAAATTAGCTGGTAAAGCTTTAGCGGGTAAGTATTCAGCACAAGATCTTGGTGTAATTCAAGCAACAATTGAATTACAAAATTTTGAATTAACTTATTCGGGATCATTAGATTTTGAAGAGGAAAAGAAAGAAAAAATTAAGGAATTGTGTAGCAAATATGGTATTTCTGAAGAACAAGCAATTATTATAAATAAAATGGCTAGTTGCATCAGTGATTCTATAAAACTTGATCGAACAAGATTTATTGATAAAGCAAATGACAAAACAATAGCAAAATCATTTTATTTTGAAAGTTTGGAATTAGAATCTTCAAAGAAAATGATAGAATTTAGTTATTTAATACAAGAACAATTAGCTCAACAGGAATTGGACATATTATTAAGTAGCGTTCAAATTGATTTTGATAAAGAAAAAGAACAAATAATGAGTGATTTCTTTACTGAATACCATTTTGGAGGAAGAATTGATATAAAAACTAAAGATGAATCAATTACCAAGTCACCAATTGTAAGACTAGAATATTTAAAAACAAAACATCCCGAAATTGTTAGAACAAGTTCTAATTTTTTATCAGAAAAAAAACAAAATAAAGAAGAATTAATAGAAAGGGAAAAAACTCCTGAAAAATTACAATTAGATGATGTCCAAAGACAAAATTTAATAAGGCAACGAATTGAAACACGAATTTCTGAATTAGGAATACAAACAAGTTCGTCTTTATCATCTGGTAATTCGTTTGAGCAACATGAATCAGGTCAAGAGATAGAGACAGAAACACATCATGATATAAAAATGTAATTTTACATATTATTTTCATACTATTACAAGAATGCTACTGAACAAAAAAAGAACTATCAATTAGATAGTTCTTTACTTTTAAATAATACTACTAAATATAATTGAACTTAAATATAAAAATTTTTAAGAATTTAGTATCCATTCAATAATTGCTTTTTTAATTTCATAGTATTCTTCTTCTTCAAACTGCATATTGGCAATACAAAATCTTTTAGAAGCAATGTGGGAACAAAATATACACTCGTATAGATTGTAACAGTCTTGAATGAATAGGGAATTACTAACTTTGTTAGAACAAATGACGTTATAACTATTACTACAGTCTTTGGAATCATCACATCTTATACAAAAATTACAAGTACCAGATCTTTGAGAAGCTAATAGAAATTCACTATTACCACAAGAATCACAATAAATTAAATTTTTAGAATCACTACAATCAGTACAACGATAAATATTTTCAGAGCGATAAATAGTATCGCTTTTTATAACGTTTAATGAGTCATAAACTCTTTCCGTTGTCGTTAAATTAATACTCTTCCAAATAGTAATTAGTTCTTGTAAGTCATTTATATCTGTTTTGGGTAGCATCCAGCCTGTCGTTTCATCACGTTTTTCCATATTTTGGTTAGTTATGAACTTTTCACTACTTATAGAATTGGCCCATGTTACTTCATTAGTAGTTGAGTCATATACTTGTTTTGGTAATTTGACATCAAAAGCAAACTTTTCAAGAAGAGTGTCCAAATCAAAAGAATTATTTTTATCAAAAACACTTTTAAATATTTTATTTACTATTTCTAATGCTTTATTATCATTCATTATCTCACCACCTTCATACTTGTTGAATTAGTAACTAATATTTCATGTAAATCAATATCGGTATTTAATTTAAAGTTGTGTTTCTTGGGTTCCATTTTCTTTTCCTCTTTACTTTCTATTGGCGTTTCTTTTTTAACTCTTGGAATACTTGTATAATCAATTGTTCTTCCTTTAAAAGCTGGTAATAGAATACCATTTTCATCTATTCTAGCAATGCATTCACGATTATTTAATTCTGTTAACATTTTAATTTTTCTTTCACGAGTATCATCTAGCGGTATTTTCATATTAAAATTATCAACTAAGATGTTGGCATCTAGTTTAGATACTCTAAAAATAAAGTAATTGATGACATTTGCAAAAATAGCATTTTTTAATTCTTCTGATATTTGACTAAAATATTGACTTGCTAGAACAAGAGATAAGTTATATTTTCTAGCTTCTGAAAGATATCTTGAAAGAATTGGATTTTCCACAACAGCAACTTCATCAATGATAAAAATTATATGTTCATCAATTTCTCTTTTTTGCACGATCGTTAAAAGTTGTTGCATGATAAGTCCAGCAATTGTTTTAGTAACTTTATCACCAAGTTTAGTTCTATCAAGTGAAAATAAAGTTAAAAAGTTATTGTCAATCGTTTTCTTTAAATTGTCCATTTCCATACTGGAACTAAAGACAGGAAGCATTTCCATTTCATCAATAAAAGCAATAATAGGGGAAATAGCTTCATTATAAGATTTAGTTTTTAAGTCATTAAAGTCTGATAAAAAGAAATCAATGACACTAATTGGTAACTTATCTTTTAGTTTTTTAATTAAGTCATTACGATATTCTAATTCTAAAATTAATTTTCGCAATGTTTTAAAACTAAATGATTCATCAGTTAATAAAATATGAATAGAGTGTCTTAATACTCTTTCCAATTTAGAATTGTATTGATCAGCAATCAAAGATTTTAATAGGTCTAATAATAATTCTGTTGCGGAAACGATGTCATCACTCTTATTAATGAATAAGTCGATACTATCTAAATTAGTTCTAAAATCAATTACTTTGCCAATCCCACCAATATCATTTTCTAGGGAAGCATGCGGATCAATTACAACAACTTTATATTGATCTTTAAAGTCATTATTCTTAGATATGTTATTAATTAAAGAACTGATAAATTTTGATTTTCCACAACCAGATGATCCAATAATAATGGAATGTTTATCAAAACTAAAACTATTTTGTTTTAGATAAAAATTACCCTGTAAATAAGGAAATGTATCAATTTCTAACAAAGAATTATTTAAATCAGTGCTCAATAGATGAAGTATTTTATTTATATCTAAATATTTTGGCGCCGTTTTATAAAAGTATCTTTTATTTCCTTCAAAATCAACTGATAAAAGATTAGTTGGAATAGGAAGAATAATGCGATATTTTTTTATTACTCCATTTTTATTTAAATAGAAATATACTTTAGATTTAATCTTATCTTCATATAATTTACGAAAATTAATTTCGACAATTCTGAGGGCCCCTTTATTCTTAATTTCGCTATAATTGATTAAATCAATAATACTACTACCAATTTTAGGTAATGATAGGTATGCATAATTGATTTTTGGTAAGTTTATATCATCAACCTTTTTTAATAAAAAAGAATTTAAATTATTAATAGTTGTTGGCAAATTATATTTTGATTTAATAAAATATCTTATTTGATTTTTATCATTGACAATTATTAATTTCCAATTTTTAAGAACACCACAATAAGTAGATATTGTTCTAATGAACTCTAACCATTCTTCTTTACTGACAAACTTTTTTGTCAAATAAATTTCTTGAAACAACCCCATATCTTTCACCTCGCGATAAAGTATATCAAAAAAGGCAAATAAAAAACTGACTTTTTAATAATCAGTTTTGTCAGTTAATAGATGGCAACTAAAAAATCAGTTATATCATCGTGATAGTATTCTAATTCCGGTATTTCTTTTAAATTATATTTACAAGATGGTAAAAATTCATTATAAAAGCGATGAGATATATCTTGAATATCTTCCGGACTTTCAGAATTAATACGAAAACGTAGCCATTTACTCTTAGGAATAGTAATTTGCTCAAAGTCTTTTCCTGGTTTATCAAATAGACAATAATATTTTTGACTTTCTTCATGCCCGATGTCATAAGTAATCATTCCATACTTTACAGGACCATATTCAGAAACGTATTTTTTAATTACTTTTTGAAAGAAGATAGGAGCTTCTTGTCCAATTTTTTCATTACTTGTTTCAAAACCAATACCATATAGTTTTAATTCATCAAGTTCAATTATTTCATAATCTAGTTCAGTTGTTATTGCAATATCTTCATTAAATACTATTCTTGGGAAGTTTTTAAGTTTTGTTTCCTTAGTGACAAGACTAGGTTTAATACCATGAAATTTCTCAAAGGCTCTTGAAAAAGAGGTAGCATTATCATATTGGTACTTAATGGCGATGTCCATTATTTTTTCTTTGTTTTCATATAAGTCGTAACCAGCATTAGATAGTCTTCTTTTACGAATATATTCAGAGATAGAAAGCCCAGCAATCATCGTAAATAGTCTTTGCATTGTATAGACATTAACACCAATAAAGTGTGCTAAAACGTTGTAGTCTATTTCTTCTTCTAAATTATCATCAATATATTTAGTTATATCATTTAGACATTTATATATATTCAAAGGACATCACCTATATATATTCTATCATATAACATTGACTAGCATAAAATAAAAATCTATAATAATTTATTGAAAAGAGGCGACTTTATGTCAAAAGAACAAAATGTCATAAGTTATTATGTAATATGCAATAGATTAAAAGATATTATTAGAACCGGTTGGAAAAATTGGAATGTTCAAAGAGAAAGAGTTGAGAGTGTTGCTGAACATATTTTTGGTGTTCAAATGTTAGCAATTGCCATGAAATCAGAGTATGAATATGATGTAGATATTATGAAAGTAGTGTATATGCTTGCTATTCATGAAATTGGTGAAGCTGTTATTGGTGATTTAACGCAATTTCAAATATCAAAAGAAGAAAAAGAAAAAATTGAACATGAAGCAGTACATAAAATATTAGGTGACCTATTAGATGGTGACAAAATTGAAGAATTATTTTTAGAATTTGATTCTCATAATACAAAAGAATCAATATTTGCTTATCAATGTGATAAATTAGAATGCGATTTACAATGTAAGTTATATGATGAAGAAGGGTGCGTTGATATTCAAAAACAAGAGATTGATAATCCAATAAAAAATGCAAGAGTTCAAGAATTACTCAAAACAGGTTCTTCTTGGTCAACGATGTGGATTAAATTCGGTCAACAAACTTACCCATATGATAAAAATTTTAAAACTATTTCAAATTATGCTCTTAATAATGAAATAGGCAAAGTTAAGAATAAGCACCTTGATTAAAAAAGCTTTAGATTTGATTAATAATATATTTATTTTTACTAATTTAAATTTTAATACTAATTACTGAATAAAGAACTATCAATTAGATAGCTCTTTATTTTTATATTAAGCGATAATTTTATTTACATTCAAAAAAATTATACTATCAAGTTTGATTAATTATTGCAATTTTAAATGTAAATATGGAAAAATTATTATGATATAGTATAATTAAATTAATAATATGAAATGAGGATTAGAAAATGGGAAAATTATATCATGGAAGCTTAGAAAGAGGAATTACAAGACTAGAACCTCATAAATCAACACATGGTAAGTATGTTTATGCTACACCATATAAAGAATTAGCAATTATTTTTTCAGGAAGATGTGGAGATGATTGTACTTATGCTTTATATAGATATAACAATGATGAAATATGGCAATTGGTAGAAAGAATACCAGAAGCATTTAACACAATGTTTAGTAATAGTTCATCAATTTATACTTTAGATGATGCAACATTTAAAGATATACACACTGGTTTCGCAGAAGTTGTTTCAGAAGTTGGTGTTAATACTGAAAGTGAAGAATTTATTGAAAATGTTTATGATAATATTAAAAGACTAGCAAATGAAGGTAAAATTAAGTTATATATATATCCAAATAAACCTAAAGAAATACCACAGGATAGTTCTGATTTAATTGATAAACAAATTAAACAAAATCAAAGAGATAATAATCCTATCACTAAGAAGTCTTTTGAAAGAATTGTATTATTACATCCGTATTTAATAGATAAAGTTAATCAAAAAATGATTGAATTAGGGTTGGATGTTGAACCATATCAAAAAGATGATTTAATCAATTTGTTTTCTAATGCGGTGATTATGCAAGATACCAATCCAAATAATGAACAATATTTAAAATCTATACTTATTTCTATTTCAAATACTTATCCTGAATTATTACCTATTTTAAATAAGGAGTATAAATCTAAAGAAGGAAAGAAACACATTAATAGTTGAGCTAATTAGTTAATTTGAATCAGAATTTCTACAAAAAAAATAAACGTCGCATTAATAATGCGACGATTTTTACTTTTGAAGTTGAAAAACTATAATTTACAAACTATGTATTTTTGTAATAAATATATTAAAAATTATTATTTATTTTTAATTTTTATTTTACTAATTGTATAATTAAAGTTTTGACAGAACTTCATCATTTCTTCGTCTGAAATGCCACTATCTAGCAAATTATTGAAATAATCTTTGTATTGACTTTCATTAACGTCTTTTTGTAAAGATATTAAATATAAACATGCTTCAGTAGATGTGTCAAATGATTTAGCAGAATAAAAGCCTCTTCTTTCATCAGTTTTCCATACTATCCATTTACCATTTTCTGTTTTAAAAATACATTTATAATATGATGATCTTCCACTTCCTAATAGGGTATCTTTAGCAAAATCATATTTTTTTCCAGTTTCGCAATAAGAATGAATTGCAATTATTTCTTTTTTTGTCAAAGAACGTGTTTCGGATACTTTCCTAAAAAAATGTGCACATCAAATTTACAATTTTCAAATATATTACCAACATTCCTGTAATACGTACATACTGGTACTTTGTGATTGCCTTCTTCTATCATACTAATACTTCTTTCCCGTTCTTGTTTTTGGGGGTAACTTTAACTTTCCGTTGACCTCAGCATCAACTCTTTCAATAGTTATTGTCTTTTTTTTGCATTTATATAACCTTCCTAATTAATTATAACATATCTAGTTATTTTAATATCAATAAGGTAATAATTTTGTGAGTGTAGTTCATATAAATACAATTGCTTTCTAGAAATATAAATGACAACAATACTTTCTAAAATTTAACAACATAAAAATTAATTTTCTATATCTTTTATAATTTTTTTAAAATATAAACATAATAAGTATTATTTATAATAGTGTAGTAGTTATTCTGATAATTAAAGATATTTATATTATTATTTATGGCTATATTAACTAAATCTTTTAAATTATTTAAATATATAATATTCTTACTATTTATATTAGGTTTATTTTGAATAGCTATAATTATATCTTGATATTCTTTTAAAATAACTTCTTCATTATTCTTACTGAATAAAGTTTTACTTACTATGAGAATAATAACTATAACGATAAAATCAAAAACTAACATTTCATTAAGACCAATATCTTGTGTATTATTTTCTAAAAAAGTATTATCTTCTTTCATCGTTATTTCGATAACATTTTCATTAATAGGAATTGTTAATAAAACATAGGGATTAGTTTGGTCATTAATTTTGATATTAAGCTTAACGTATAAATAAGTTTCTGTCTTAATATTATAGTATTCTTGAAAAGTTTTAACATAATTGACATAATATTGATAATCTAAATTATAATTTTCTTTTATACTAATTTCTTTTTGCTTTATATTATTTATCTTTTTTAAATTAAAATTCTTAGTCCAAATTAATTTAGTACCATTATCAGCATAGCTTTTTAGAGTAGCTGTAATATCATAAGAATAATTAATGTTTTCTTTTGTTTTATTTTTTAAATAGTAATTAAAATAGATATCAATAGTTTTAATAGAATTTGCAATATAATAATTATTAGCTTCTATTTTATTATTAAAAAAATAATTATTAGGTTTTAAAGTAACTTCATAATATGTTTTATTCTTTGATTCATATATATTATTATTTTGAATATTTTTACTAAAATATATTATCTCTAATAAAAGAATTCCTATTATAATAATACTTAAAATAATTAGTATTTTTATTTTTTTTCTCTTTTTCTGCATATTCAATTCTCCTTATTAAAAAGCTCATTTAACCAAATAGAAGGATAGCCTAAATATTTTATATGGAATTGATAAACACCTTTTATATCTTCTTTTTTAATTTTTATATAATCTATGGTATTATTAGCATCTCCTTTGGTAATATAGTATTCATTTATACTTACAATACGATGAACAATAATTTGATTTTCATATTTAAAAACAATAATATCTCCTGGGAAAATATTTTCTTCTCTTTTATAAATGACAACGTCGCCCTTTCTAAAAATAGGATTCATACTATTGGATAGAATGGCTATAGGTTGATAATTAAATACTCCAAGCATAAATAGTACTAATAGAATAGAAGTAATAATAGTTAAAGGATAAAGCATTGTAAAGTTTTTGAAATGATATATATTTTTTTTATTAAAAATAAAATATTTAAACAAATAGTAAATAATTATAACTTTAATAATAGCAAAAGAACCTTCAATAAACCAATTACTATAAGGAATAATTGGTAAAAAGAGTTCAGGTAATTCATTAAAAATTCTAATAATAATAGAAACATTATAATGGGAATTTAAAGATAGATATGTAAATAAAATATTTTGCGCGATAATTGGTATAACTATAGAAATTAAATAATGTAAAAAAGTAATATTATGAGAAAGAAATAAAGCATTAAAATTAATCTCATTCATGATAATAATTATGGTTATTAAAGTCATAATTACAAAATTGTTTTTATTACTTTTAATAAGTTTATAACGCATTATTTCAATACCACATATAGGTAAGATAATTTTCCACAAACTTTTAAAAGTATAAACTACTGTATGATCATAAGGATTCTTATTAAAGCCAACAATAAAACCACTAACTAAATAAAGTATTAAAAAAATAATGGATATAGTTAAAGTGATATTAACTTCTTTTCTATTAAGTAACTTTAAATCCTGATGATAAAAAATTATCAAAAAGCATAACCAAAATATTGGATTAAGAAAATAAATATAAAAATTATTATTATATAAAAAGATATGACTTAGTGTATAAAGGATTAAAAGAAAAAATAATTTCTTTCTTTTAAGAATTTTCTTTTTGAACATATTGAATTATTCCAACTAACGTTTTTGTTTTGACACTGGGAATACTTTCGGTATCTTTAACATAGGTTACCATAATATTGAAAGTGGTTGAGTCACCGGCATTTAAGTCTTTCTTAAGTTCCGAAGTAGTATAATTAATTTCTTCAATACCATCAATTTCTTCAGTAAATATTATAGTTTGTAATTCAGCATCAATAGTTCCTAAATTTTGTATGGTTACTTCATAAATAATTTCATCGCCTGGTTTATTAAGCTTAGCTGAAAAATTAATAGAATCATTAGTGAAAGTAGGTATTCCAGCATCACAGCCATCTGGAACTTGAGTAGCTTTTATATTTGTTATTCTAACATCCCACTCACCAGTAATTTCTGTAGTTCCATTAATAGTAAAATCTGTAGCAAATGTTGAATAACCAATGGCCATTAAAATAATAGTTGCAAGAAAGGCTATAAGAATTATTATTTTATTTTTATGCAAATTTATCTCCCTCCTTTAGCATTTATGCTATCCTGTTATAATGTATACAGGATTAAACAATTTGTATGGTTAATTGGTTTAAGGTTGCAAAGAAAAGTTAATTTTAAATTAAAAATTGTGAAAGTTTGTGTTGCATATGTCTATTATAGTTGTTTATAAAATTTTTATTTGGTAACTTTGGGCAACAAAAAAAAGAACTATAATAGTTCTAATAAATTCAATATAGAGTAAATATGTGAGAAGTCTACAACTTTTTATTTTGAATAGCCAGTGCTATTGTCTTGCATAAAATGTATATCGATAGGTATGCTCTCGCCATCAACATAACCCATCTTTTTTGCTTTTGTTTGAGTTAATTCATACATTCTATCAATTTCAAAATAAGAAATGCCTTTACTAACTATCGGACCATATATCGCAATTCCATATTCACTTGTCATATTTGGATCATTATATGGACTTCTCGTATTGTCAATAGCAATTCCGATTGATTGTAATAATTCTTTAAAATCAGACAAAGAATCTAATCTTTTTTGTAATTCTTCGCCACTTAATTTTCCATCTCTTAATCCTTGAACATCACCAAAGCTTGCTTTGTTATTCATTACATTTTCAAATGGTATTAAATAAATTCTATTTTTACCAGTGCAAAAGTTACTTGCTAGTCTTTTGGCTCTAAATAACGCTTCATCTTTTCTTTCTAAGGGAAAACCATCAAATTTAGAAATTTGATAATCTAAAACTCTACAATAAAAGTCTACTTCACTTTCTCCAACATTTGGTTGAATTGGCCAACTGTGATTAGCATAACATTGAAAAACATCTTCAAAAATACCTGCTGGAAAAGTTTGCATACCATAATTAAATTCAACTGTTCCTAAAAGTGTTGTATATAAAGTTGATAGATTATTATCTGAGTAATTAATTGTTTTTCCAAAACAAGAAGCAATAAATTTCGCATCTTCAATATCTTGGGTAGAAAGTTTTAAATTTGATAACCCATTTTCATTCGCCTGACTATTAAAATAACAGCTCAATCCACATGCTAAAAAGGGCATTGGTTGAGATAAATTGTATTCTTGTAATAATTTAAGAGTTTCATAATAATCATTTGTATCATATAAATGTTGCAATTGTATATTTAGTCTCACTGCTGTATTTGCTGATTTTAAAAATTTTGTAATAATTGTTTTTATATAATCTATATTAAACATAAAACCTCCTAATATTTCTATATTTGTCCTAATAGAATTATAGCATACTTTTAGTTATTTTCCTTTATATTTATTGTAGGTTTTATATTTGATTATTTGAAATGATACATATTTTTGAACAATATAAAATAATTTTATAAAATTGATAAAAGTAATGCTATAATTATTTATGAAAGGTAGTGATTATAGATGGCTGAGTTTGTATCTATTGAAAAAGATAAATATAAAATTGTTGGAACATTAACTGAAGAAGATGTAAATAGAATAAATGCATTTAAGAATAGGACAACTATAATACTTGATAATACTGCTGGTTTATCAAGTGAATTGGTTTCTAAAATAAAATCTGATCGAGTTGTTTTTAGTATTAAAGGTGGATTGGATTATGAAACAAAAGAAAAATATAAAGCTCAATATTATGTTGATAGAACTTTTGTGTCTCCTAAAGGGTTAAAAAAAATTATTGAATATTTTGAGTATAACGAACGTTTAATTGATCCAAATTGGAATGAATTTGAAAAGGCTATGTTTTTATATAATGCTCTTGTCGTAGATATGAAATATGCTGAAGGCTATGAAAAAATGCAATCTAAAGGTACAATTGAAAGAGGTTTAAACGGAATATTATATAGTAAGTTAGTTTGTAGTGGCTTTGCTCAAGTATACAAAGAAATGCTAGATAGAGTTGGGATAAAGAACTATTACCAAAATCAAAAAGATGTACATTCATTTAATATTATTGAAATAGATGGTAAGAAATATGGTGTAGATGTTACATGGGATAATAACGATAAACAGTATCACGATGGTAAATGCATTTTTGGAAGTTTTGGTCATGATCCAGAATTTTACAATAGACGTGGACATCAATTATATACTGAAGAAGACGACTTTGATTTCGATCCGGAAAATGAATGGGAAACGAAAATAGTTTATGATTCAGATGAAGAAATATTTGATTTATCACTACTAAGTATGGATCAACTAAAGGAATATTATGGAAATATTGTTTCAAGAATTGATAATAGAAAACCATTTAGATACAATTTACAAGATCAACCTCTTGAAGTTAAAAGTAATTACTTGCCTATTGACGCAGTTGAATTTAGATTAGGACAAGAAGCAAATAGAGAATATCCTATTGTTTTAATTTTAGACTTTTTGAAAAAAAGAGATGCATTACAAATTGACCCGCAACTAATAAAAGCTTTTTCTAGTAGAATAGGATATGTACTAGATATTGGTGATACAGATAGAAGATATAGTTATGGTGTTAATTTATCATTAATTGGTATTGATAATTATGAGATTGATAGATTTGGAACTATAAGATTTGATGATGGTAATGAAAAAAGACATAGTTATATTAGGGGAATTTTTGACAGTTCTTCAAATATGTCTCAAGAGGAATTAAATACATTATATGATAATTTAAACAAGTATTTAAATGAATATTTTAATAATTATATTTCAGGTATTACTAATAATTTAGATACATTATTAGAAAATTATGAATATAAACCTGATGAATGGGATTCTGATAGGGCAATTGAAAACTGTAATATATATAGTAAGTTAGCAATAATAGTTAATAGTCGTGATTATTTGATACAATTAGGTATGAGTGAACAAGAAGCTGATGATACCATAAAAAGAATAAAAAGCAAATATGATGAGATACATAAACCATATGAAAGTACTATTAGTCAAAGAGAACGTGATTTAGGCTTTTTATCAGCAGTATTTAGTGATTTTAATATGGGATGGCAAACAATCGAATATGATTTACAAAAACCAATAACTGAAGAAGAATTTGTTTCATTATATGGTAATGCTGATTATATGATTCCATTATTTGAGAAATATGTTACAATAGCGGAAGATAAAAAGTTTAAATTTGATGAATATGATGTTTCAAAAGATGATTTACAACAATTATTAAATAAAAAAATACAAGATTATCAAGAACAGAAAAAGATGAGTGGATCTACTGAAGTAGAAGAAAAGCAAAATTCAGGAGTGCATATATAAAAGATGATGGCTAAAGTTCAAAACTATCGTCTTTCTTTGTATGGGAAGTAGCTACACAAAAAACTAATCCAAATTGAGTTGGTTTATATTAAAAAAGTAAAAATATGATAAAATGTTGATGATGAAAAATTTAAAATAAATGAGCAACTATCTAGTGGTATTAGTAAAATTGAAAGGAGTAACTAATGGATACGATTAAATGCCCTAATTGTGGATATGAAAATAAAAATACAAATATTAGATGTGTATCATGTGGTACAGAATTAAATTATATTGAACAAAGTAGCAATTTCCCAAATAATAATAATTATTCTCAAATAAATGTAAAAACAATTGATTTAGGAAGTAAAAAAGCAAAACTTATAACTACTGCAATTTTGATGTTTATACTTGCTCCATGGTTTATTGCTGGTGTAGCTTTTATTGCTGTAAGTTCGTATTCAAATATAACTGATAACAATAAATCTAAAAATTATTTAGAAACAGAAGGAAAACTTGTTGATTATGAAAATTGTCAATACGATGATGAGGGTGATGAGATATGTAGTGGTGTATACGAATATACAGTAAATGGTGTTACCTATAAAGGATCACCAAACATGTTGAGTACTCGTTCAGGATTTAAAAAAACGACAATTGTAAAATATAACCCTAATAATCCTAATGAATATGTTATGGATTCAGGATGGAATGGGTTATTAATCGCAGGAATTATAATAGTTATTGTAGTTGTGATAATATTTATTTCAGTTAAGATTTATGTGAAAAAGTTATCAAAAAAAGTAAATGACATTGGAAAAGACAATCAGGTATCTAGTACCTAAAATTGTCTTTTTCTTTCGGATATCTTTATCAAAATTATTAAGATTATTTTGTATATCTTTAACTGTTGTTGACTATTTAACACAAAAAAAGAACTATCAATTGATAGCTCTTTATTTTTATATGGAGCAGATGATGGGAATCGGACCCACGCAGTCAGCTTGGAAGGCTGAGGTTCTACCATTAAACTACATCTGCACCAGTAGACATTTTTAATTATAACATAAATATTTTAGTTGTCAACAAAAATGTACAATAAATTTTTTTTAATAAATTTTATTGACTTGGTGCTTACTCTAATATGTATTATATAATTATATTATATGTGAAAGGGAGAATTTTATGAATATTTATAAATTATCGACTAAAGAGTTGAAAAGTAAAAAGAAAGATTTTTATAAAACGGCATATGGAAAAAGAGTAGTTTGGATTTATTTTGTTATACCATTTGTAGGTATGTTAATAACAGTGGAACTAACAATTCAAACAATTCTATTATATTTCTTATTAGAGTGTGATTGCTTTAAACCATTTTTTATGATGGGATTAATAATACCTTTAGTAATAGTAGCTACTTTTACTTTGATTTCTTATGTTTTAGCTTATAAATCTTATTATAAAGAATTTAAAGAGTATTTATTAAGTCTAAAGAAATAATTATTAACTATTGAATTTCAATAGTTTTTTTGTGCTATAATTTTATTATGACTATGATTGGGGGATATTATGATTGAAGGAGTAAGAAAAGAAGTTATTAAAATTTTAGTTGAAGATCATTCTGGACATAACATTAAACACATTGATAGAGTTTTATCTTTATCATTAGAATTTGCGGAAAAAATGGATGTTGCTGTCGATAAAGAATTAGTTGTTTTAATCGCTTTATTACATGATGTTGATGATTATAAATTGGTTGGTAAAGAAAAATCTTTAAAGCTAACAAATACTAATATGATTATGGATAAAGTAGGAGTAGATGACGTAAGGAAAAAGAAAATCATTCAAACTTTAAATTCGTTTGGTTATAGTAAGTCTTTAAAAGGTATTCGTCCAACTATTTTAGAGGGTATGATTGTATCTGATGCTGATATGTGTGATGGACTAGGAGCTAATGGAATATTAAGAGTATATGCTTATAGTACTAAACACAATCGTCCTTTCTTTGATCGTGATACTTTTCCTAATCTCAACATGAGCCAAGAAGAATATATGAGTAAACCAGCAAGTAGTAGTGTTTGTCACATCTTTGAAAAAATTTTAAAATTAAAAGATATGATGCTTACTGATCCAGGAAAAGAAGAAGCCTTAAAACGTCACAATACAGTCGTTCAATTTTTATATAGTTTATTTGCTGAAGAACGTGCACTAGAATGGTCTAGTTATTTAACCAAATACTTGAATGGAGAAGTTGATTATGAAAGTAATAACAATCAAACAGCCATGGGCAAGTCTAATAACCAAAAAGTTAAAAGAATATGAATTTCGTACTTGGAAGACAAATTATCGTGGTGAAATCTTAATTCATGCTGGTAAAGAAATTGATAAAACAGCAATGAAGCGCTTTGAATATTTAAATTTAGAATATCCAAGAGGATGTATTATTGCTAAAGCAACTATTACCAATTGTCTTTTTGTTGATGATAAGATGAGAAAGAATTTATTAGAAAAGGATTCCAATGTCTATCATAATCTTCATACTAAAGATGATATCTATGGCTTTAAAATAGAAGATGTTAAAGAAATAAAACCTGTTTATATAAAGGGTCAACTGGGCCTATGGAATTATGATTTAGATGATGGTTTGACAAAAAAATAAAAAGTTCTATAATAATGTTTAAGTTTAATATTATTAAACGGAGATTGATATAATATATCAATAGGAGAGGGTATGGAAAACATAAAAAACCTGAAGATAAATATGGAACAAAAGATACTTGAATCAGAAAGAGTTGTCATTGTTCCACACAATAACGTCGATTTTGACGCTATTGGATCAGCAATAGGTTTATCGTTAATAACGAGAAAATTAAAAAAGCCATCAGTCATTGTCGTTGATGATCCAATCTATAAAATAGATCATGGCATTCAATTGGTGATGGATGAGGCCAAAAAAGATTTTACGATTATTAATCGTGAAAAATATTTAGAAGAAATAAAAGAAGGGGAATTATTCATATTAACTGACGTCAATAAGACTTATTTAATCAGTCTCAATGACAAGTTACCTTCAAAAGAACGAGTTATTATAATTGATCATCATGCGGAAGATGATAAAACAGTTCCCGCCGAAATAAAATTCATTGATCCAAGTATATCTAGTGCTTCAGAAATAGTTACAAAGTTAATTGGTTTACATAAAATTAAGTTACCACCTGAAGTAGCTAATTATTTGTTGGCGGGAATTTATCTTGATACGAATAAATTGAGTAAGAATGCTTCATCTGAAACGATGCACGTTGTAGCAAAACTCATGGAAAGTGGAGCTAATTTGAATGTCGTTACGGACTTATTTACAGAGGACTTCATAAGTGATAGACGTGTTCAAGAATTAGTTAGTCGAGCTAAAATGACTAGCTTTAGTGTCGCAACTGTCAGTGCTTCAGAAGATGCTGAATACACGCGTGAAGAACTTGCGAAGGCCGCAGACTACTTACTAAAATATAAAGTTGATGCTTCATTTGTCATTGGTAATATTGGTGATCACATCATATCAATAAGTGCAAGATCCAAAGAAAAAGTAGATGTTGGTTCCGTTATGCAACAACTAGAGGGTGGTGGAAATCAATTTTCTGGTGCTACTAAATTGACTGATTGTTCAATTGAAGATGCGACAAAAAGACTTATGAAAATTATTCAACCAACTTATTATGTCAAACAACAGGCAAATCAATAAACAAATATTTGATTTGTCTTTTTTTATTATTGACTATACCCCTAGGGAGTATTATAATTTATTTGGTGATGAATATGGAAAAAACTAAAAAAAGAAGTGAAATGGAAAAGAAATATTTAACGCGAAGACTTAAAATAATTGAGGGCCAGGTTCGTGGTCTAATTAGTATGGTTGATAATGACCGTTATTGTGGTGATTTATTAATACAAATATCAGCTGTTGATCAATCTCTAAAAAGTTTAGGATCACGAATTCTAAAAAATCATTTAGAGACTTGTGTCGTTAATGATATAAAAAATGATAAGTTAGAAATAATTGATGAAGTAATGGATTTAATTAGTAAATTGGATTAATAATATTAATTTTTAATTTGTGTATTATACTATTAGAGGTGAATTATGAAAAAAGTTATTTTAAAAATAGATGGTATGAGTTGTAGTGCTTGTTCTTCAGGATTAGAAAAATATTTAAATAAACAAAAGGGTGTTGTAAAGGCAAGTGTCAATCTCGTTTTAGCTCAAGCTTTAATTGAATATGATGAATCCTTAACGATTGCTGATTTGGAACGTTTTGTTTCAGAAGCTGGTTTTGAAAGTCTTGGAATTTTTGATGGTAAAGAAGAAAAAAAGAGTCAAAGAAAGACCAAAACTTTAATTGCTTTTGGTATTCTTGCTTGTGTTGTCTTATATGTTTCTATGGCTGATATGCTTCATCTACCAGTTATTCCTTTTTTAGATATGATGAAATATCCTGTTAATTATGCCGTAACATTATTTGTTTTAGTTATTCCTTTTTTAGTTTTTGGATTTGATATTTTTAAAAGTGGTATTAAAAATCTTCTTCATAAAACACCCAATATGGATACTTTAGTATCTCTTGGTGTGTTTGCAAGTTTCTTTTATAGTCTATTTAGTATGATTATGATTTTACTAAATAAGAGACCGATGTTTTATGTTGAAAATCTCTATTTTGAATCTTGTGCCATTATTATTTTCTTTATTAAATTAGGACGTTATATTGATGGAAGAAGCAAAGAAAAAACGAAAGAAGCTTTACAAGAATTAGTTCAAATTACTCCTAGTATGGCTCTTTTAAAAGATAAAAATGTGGAAAAAGAAGTAACGATTGATGAAGTTAAAAAGAAAGATATTTTAATATGTAAAGCTGGAATGAAAGTCGCTGTTGACGGGGTTATTGTTAAAGGCGAAACACATGTTGATGAAGCTTTTATTACCGGTGAATCAATTCCCAGTAAAAAGGGAAAAGGGGATAAAGTTGTCGCCGGAAGTATTGTTCTTGATGGTTACATAGAATATGAAGCAGAGCGCATTGGAAAAGATTCAACCATTTCGGAAATTGTTCATTTAGTTGTTGAAGCAACTAATACTAAAGCTCCTATTCAACGTCTTGCGGACATCGTTAGTGGTTATTTTGTACCCAGTATTATTTTGATTGCTGTTTTAACGCTTGTTGGTTATCTTCTTTTAGGACATCCATTTAGTGAAGCAATTATATCATTTGTCACTGTTTTAGTTGTTGCTTGTCCTTGTGCTTTGGGTCTTGCAACACCACTTGCTATCGTTGTAAGTGAAGGATCTTGTGCTAAAAATGGACTTTTAGTAAAAAATAGTACCACTTTGGAAAATGCTCATAAAGTTGACGTTGTCGTTTTTGATAAAACAGGAACTTTGACATATGGTAATTTAAAGATATCTAAAATCTTTAATTATAGTAAATATAGTGACGATGAACTTATTGCTTTAGTTACTAGTCTTGAAAAGAATACAACGCACCCAATTGCTAAAGCTTTTGTTAGTTATGCAACCGATAAAAAATTAAAACTTAGTGATGTTAGTGATTTTGAAAACCTATCTGGTTTAGGACTAAGGGCAACTGTAAATAAAAAAGAAATATTAGTTGGTAATAGAAAGATATTAAACAAATTAAAAATAAAAGTAGATTTGCAAGATGAAGAAGCCTTAGCAAAAGATGGTAATAGTATCATTTATGTCATTGAAAATAAAAAAGTTATTGGTTTGATTGGTGTTAATGACATTGTAAGAGATAGTGCTAAAAAAGCAGTATCACGCCTACAAAAAATGGGTAAAGAAGTTATTATGTTAACAGGGGATAATGAAAAGACGGCTAATATTATTGCTTCATCTCTAAATATTAAAAAGGTTATTGCAAATGTCTTACCTAAAGAGAAGACTAAGACGATTAAAGATTTAATTTCAGAAGGTAAAAAAGTTATGATGGTAGGTGATGGTATAAATGATGCGCCATCTCTTGCTAGTGCCACCATTGGTGTTAGTGTTAATAGTGGGACCGATATTGCTGCTGACTCTAGTGACGTCATCATAATAAATGATAATTTAGAAAAAATTCCTACTTTGTTGTCAATTAGTCGCAAGACACTTCGTAATATTAAACAAAACTTATTTTGGGCCTTTTTTTACAATGTTTGTATGATACCGATTGCCATTGGTTTATTAAAACCATTAGGTATAAGTATGAACCCAATGTTTGGTGGATTAGCTATGACAATTAGTAGTTTAACAGTTGTTTTAAATTCATTGCGCTTAAGAAATATTAAGGAAAAATAAATCTTTTTCCTTTTTCTTTACAAACTATTTTTTTAGTGCTTAAATAAAATTATGGAGGGTTAGGTAAATGGATAGAAAGAATAGAAAAAAATCAAGTTTTAGTCCTAGAAAATATTTGGATGGAAAGATTGATTGTCAATGTTGTAATCACGAATTAGTGACTACTAGTCCTTTTGATGATGGGATGTATGGTTTTCATTATGATTGCTTAATTTGTGGTGAACATATTCATACACCTGGTGGTTCTTTCCCATATAGTGAGGATAATCATTTTATTTATTATTCTTGTCTTTCAAAGTATGACACTAAATTAATGAAAACACTATTACGTTTTGTTTGTGAAAGGTTTAAAGGTGAAGATGAAATTGATATCGTTACAATCTTTCAAAAAATGCAAAAAAGTATTCAAGAAATCGATGGTGTTCTTTGGCCACCAACAGATAAAGAAAGAAAAGCAACTTTAGAATATTACGATAGGTTAAGTAAAGGTTCTAGTTCTGATAAAGTTGCTGTTAAAAAGAAAATAAATTAAAATGGAGGAGATAAAATGGGTGTTGTTGAAATAAAAGAACAAGATTTTGTTAAAAAAACACAAGTAAAAGATAAAAAAGTCCTAGTCGATTGCTACGCTACATGGTGTGGTCCTTGTCGAATGCTTTCACCAATCATCGATGAATTGTCAGAAGAAATTACTAACTATGATTTTTACAAATTAGATGTCGATGAAGCTGAAGAGATAGCCAAAAAATATGATATTAGTGCCATTCCGGCTTTGTTAATATTTATTGATGGCGAATTAGAAGAAAAGATAATAGGCTTTAAAACTAAAGAAGAATTAAAAGAAAGATTAAAATAGGTGGAAAAATGGAAAAGAAAAATAAAAATGAAAAAGAAAACACTTGGAAGATAGTTGCAATTTGTATGACCGTTGTCATTGTCTTTCTAATCATTCTAGTAATGTTTTTAATAGATCATTTAGAAGATCGTTATGATGATAAGGAAGAAAATGTTCCTAATGTTGTAGATAAGAGCGATAATGTTGATTCTAGTTTAAATGATAATAAAGACAATACTACTGAAGAAGAAAGCAACAATAAAACGGAAACTACTAATAATTACATTGGTAAAGAAAAGGCTTTAGATATAGTTTTAGATCATGCTAAAGTTGAACAAAAAAACATCTATGATTTAGATATTGAACTTGAATATAAATATGGTAGTAATGTTTATGAAATAGACTTCAATTATAATCATTATGATTATGAATATTATGTTGATGCTAAAAGTGGAGAAATCCTTCATTCTTTTAAAGAATTTGACTATTAAAAAAAGGCAACGTTTGTTGTCTTTTTAAATGATTAAATCTAAAATACCATACGAGAAAATAGCCATTATGACACCAGCTAGAACAACACCAAGTGTTGCTGCTAAGAATGCTTTCTTCTTATTCATATCTAACATTGCCGCAATCAAACTACCTGTCCAAGCCCCTGTTCCTGGAAGCGGTATTCCCACAAAGAGGACTATGCCCCAAAAACCATATTTCTCAATTTGTCCTTTTTTCTTTTCAACTTTATCGTCTAACCAAAGAACTATTTTTTTAAAGCATTTTACATTGCACATCCAATTTAAAATAGCTCTAATGAACCAAAGAATAAATGGTATTGGTAAAATATTACCAATGAAACAAATTATAAAGGCTTTCCAAAGTGAAAGATGAAGTAGGGCAGCAGCAATCATCCCACCACGAAGTTCAATAATTGGTAACATTGATATTATAAAGATGGTAATGCTTTTTCCAAGTTCTGTTGTTGTCATGCCACTAAATACACTCAAAAAAAAGTTTACTAAACTCTCGGTCATAAATACCTCCTAATCATCTTAGACTTATTTAATTATATTCTATTACATTTAATAGGTCAAATCATTTTCATAATAAATATATTCATAAATATAATTAAATAGGTGAAAAAATGGACAATTTTGTATTAGATCTCATTAATCATTATGGTTATATTGGTATGTTTTTAGGAATGGTTTTAGAAGCCGTAATAATCATCATTCCAAGTGAATTAATTTTAGCAACCGGAGGCATATTAGCGAGTAAAAAAATCTTTACTTTTTGGGGCACTTTTTTTACAGGTTTAATCGGTAGTGTTTTTTGTGCTATCGTCATATATCTCATGGGTTATTTCGGTGGTAGTGCTTTTTCTAAAAAGTATGGAAAATATTTTTTTATGAAAGAAGAAGAAGTCGATAAAAGTAATAATTGGTTTAATAAATATGGTCTTTTAGCATCCTGTATTGGTCGTAATTTTCCCATTATTCGTACTCTAATTTCTCTACCTGTAGGGGTTGCTCGTCTTTCTTTTACAAAGTTTTTAATCTATACCACCCTTGGTAGTATTCCTTGGACTTTTGTCTTTGTCTATTTTGGCTATGCTTTAGGTAATAATTGGACCATTTTAAAAGAATTTACTAATCGCCTTAAAGTACCTATTAAAATTCTTCTTTTCATCTTAATCATTTCTCTTATTTATACAAAAATAATTAAAAAATTTATCAAATCTAAAAATAAATAATTTTTATATGTTATACTTCTATTAGAGGTAATGCTATGAAACATATAATTACATTTATAAAAGAAAAGTCATTATTTTTTTATCTTTTTATTTTCTTTTTATTCTTATTAAGTTTTATTACTATAAATAATTTTATTATGGATAATTATTGGAATTATGGATTTTCTTATAACATTGCGAATGGTTTAATCCCATATCGTGATTTTAATATGGTTCTATTTCCCTTATTTCCTTTACTATGTGCTTTAGTTATAAAAATATTTGGTAGTAAATTGATCATATATTATATAGTTAGTA
Organism: uncultured Bacilli bacterium; assembly: GCA_947585665.1. GTDB lineage: Bacteria > Bacillota_I > Bacilli_A > RF39 > UBA660 > RUG11788. Next base: position 35,986 of record CANPXE010000008.1, read on the forward strand.
GTTTAATTGCTACTTTAACGATTTCTTTTATCAAAAAATTAAATGGTGGTAAGAGTCTAATATTATTAATTATTTATTTTTTTCTTCTCTTTCAAACAGGGGGATATAATTTATTAAGTATATTATTATTTTTTATTCTTTTATATTTAGAATTAACAAAGAAAAATGATTATTTAATAGGGTTGGTTCTAAGCTTAATTGTTCTAAATAATCAAAAGATGCTTGTTTTATTGCTTCCAACTATGTTATTAAAAGACTATAAAAGAATTTTAAAGCGTTTGATGATTTTTATAATACCTTTTCAGTTATTATTGTTGTATTTATCTTTTAATAATGCTTTATATTCTTTCTTTGATTATACTATTTTTGGTCTCTTTGATTTTGGAAATAAAAATGGTCATATGACAATATGGTTTGTTTTAGAATTATTAATGATTTTCTATTTATTATATAAATATTTTAAAACAAAAGATATAAGTAGTTTATATTGTTTATGTTTTCAAATAATTGTTTTTCCTATCTTTGATCCATATCATTTTGTTTTAGGTTTAATTCCTTTTTCTTTTTATGTTTTTAGTGGAGTAGGTAATATTAAAAAATTAAATATATTGTTTTTATTTCTCATTCTTTTTAATTTCACTTTTAAAACAATTCAACTTTTTGATAATGATTCCATTTCTTTCAATACCAATATTAATCATAATTTTTTCCTTACTACTTCTTCACAAAATCTTAATTCTGGTAGTGAGATGTTATATAAATTTTACAAAGAACATAATTCGGAAAATATTCACTTCTTTACGGGAGAATCTTATTACTATAAACTTGATCATAAACTTAAGATTGACAGTTATGATTTATTATTAGATGGTAATAATGGTTATAATGGTCATAAAAAAATAATGAATATGCTTAAAAGTGAAAAAGATGCATTATTCATTATTTATGATGAACCTAATAGAGATACATTATATGATCAATTTGATTGTCAATTAATTGATTACATCATGGATAATTATGAAAAAGTTACTTATTTAGGAAATAATTTTTATGTCTATCGAATAGTAAATTAATTTTTACTATTTTTTATTTTTATATCTTCAACGCTTGGACCATAGATTATATTTCCATCGACGTCAAATCTAGAACCATGACAAGGACAATCCCAAGTATTAGTTTGATAGTTGAAAGATAAATTACATTTCATATGAGGACATTGATTATAGACTTTGTGAACATTTTTATTTTCATCAATATATATTCCATAATAAATACCATTTTCTTTAATTATTTTGACATCTTTACGATAAAAAAGACGATTTTTATTAAGCTTTGTATTTACAAAAGAAAGACCATTCATCAAGTTAAATTTGATGATGTTAGGAATGTTTTTTTCATCACGTCTTGGATTAAATAAATCTTTATAAATACTATCATTATTTTGAATTAGATCACTTATTACTTTTCCCGCTATGATGCCATTAGTCATTCCCCAAGTATTATACCCTGTGGCAATATATAAATTTTCTTCTAACTCACCAATAAAGGGAAGATGGTCACTCGTCATGATGTCATAATTACTCCAACAATATTTAATTTCAGGAGTAAAGTTACTACGTGCTTTCCAAATGGCATCATCTTGTTTTTTGATGTTATCAACATTACTATTTAAACTTCCATTTTCACTAACTAAAATAATATAGTTTTTATAACTCTTATAATATCTAATAGATGTTACTTTTTTATTTACGTTAATGGCAGAAAAAGGACGAGTTCGATTAACTTCCCCAGCAACGAGAAAAGATTTTTCGATACTCGTTTTAAAAGGAAAGAAAAAGGGATTAATAAAGAAAGGATAGTGTAGTGCTAAAATAATTCGTTTTGCTTTGATGTTGCCATTAGGAGTCTGGGCAATAAAATAATTATCTTGTTTGTCTATTTGCGTTACTCTTGTCCTTTCATAAATATCAATTTTATCTTTAACTATTTCGCTAAGTCCTAAAACAAATTTCACAGGATGAAAGACAAAAGTGTCATTTGCTTCTAAGGATTTATGACAAACTGTTTTTATTGGTAATTTTCTTTTTAATTTGACACTTGAATTATTTTTTAACAATTTATAAGTCTTTTTTATGACCTTACTCTTTAGCAAATTCTCCGAAAAAATATAAGAGTTAACGGGTTCTAAATCACATCTTATTTTATTCTCTAAAATAATTTTTTTCGCAAGACTAATTGCTCCTTTTTGGGATTCGACATATTTTAAGTAGGTATCATCATCATATATGTCTTTTATTTTTGTAATTAAATCTTCTTGTAAATAAGTTAGTTTTCCTGTTGATTTAGATGTCGCACCATTAGCTATTTTATTACTTTCAACTAAAACTATTTTTTCTTTACTATTTCTTAAAAAATAAGCACAACTAAAACCGGTTATGCCACCACCAATAATTAATGTATCACATTCGATATTAACACTTAGAGTTGGAAATTTAGTCTTGACGATGTTTTCTTGCCAAATAGATTTATTTTTCATATTATCACCCTTAATTTCTTTTATTATTATGTGAGAATCTTTCTTTTTTAAACCCAAATAAAAAGATTGACTTTTGTCAATCTAATTTTCTTTCATAGAGGGTGAAATATTTGTCGTAATATATGTTTTTATAAGCATTATCTTTTTTTAATTGTCTATCAAGCATGGAATTTTTAATTATTAGTATATGTGTAACATCATAATAATTAAAGACTTCTTGATAATTTAAATTGTCAACGACATCATAGTAGTCATTAAAAATATCACGTTTTAACTTATTGAATGGTTTTGTGTATAAGTCTGATCTTGAATCGATGAAAACGGGAATATCGTTATAGAGTAGATAACTTCCAATGTAGTATTCATTAAAGATTCTTGCTTTTTCAAGATTGATATTTTCTTTTATATAATTAATGGCATCACTTGGATATTTTTCATTTGTGATATCGTTAGTACTTAGATTTCTAATTGTGAATAGACCTGTTCCAACAACTAAAAAGCATAAAAGAATAGTTATTAATTCACTTTTGCGATTAAAGATGATATCTAGTTTATGAACAGTTTTGGAAGATAACCTTTTATTTACTTTATATAGATAATTACTTACGACAAAGGAACCAATTAATAGTAAATAAGCAAAGTTTCTTATGGCAATTAAACTCATTAAAATAAGACCTAAAGTTAAGAAGACATCTTCTAGATCAATATCTTCTTTAGTTATCAAGAATAGAACTAATAGAACGAATAGATATTGATAAAAACTAAAACCATTACTAATATTAATATTTTGATATTCTAAGATGGAAGCAAAAGTATCTCCTGCGAATTGATTAAAAATATATGTATAGGGAGTAGTACCAAGAGGTGTCAAAAAACCTGTCAATAGACAAATAATGATAATGGGAAAGAGTTTCTTAGTATTTTCATTCGTCTTAAAATTAATTCTTCCTATTGTGAAATCTTTTTTATTTTTCCTTATCTTCTTCAATAAAAGACTTAAATAGTGACTAGCAATAGGTGGAAGAAATAAGACAAAAAAGAAGATCCAGGTCGCTAGATGGATATTTATTAAAATAATTGATAAAAGAATTAAGATAAGACCATTTTTGACTTTACCATCTTCTAAGAATTTGTCTAAAAAATGCTTTTCCAATAAGAAAATTATAAAACTTACTATTTGGGCACGAGCGGTGATAAAAGCCATCATGAAACCAATAGTCATTATGGTTAAAATGAAGGAAAAAAGATAGTTCTTCGTCTTTTGATTAGAAAAGTAATATATTAAAATCCCGATTGTTGAGTAAAGAACAATGTTCATTACGTAGATGGCATTAAAGCCTTGAAACTTAAAAATGATACTCATAAAACAATCATATAACCAATGGGGATAAGTATAGGGAAGGCCTTTAATCCAAGAAAAGTGATCCATCATATCAATACCATTTTTTAAAATATAATCACCAATCTTTAAAGTATAAAACGTATCGTTTGGTATTGCTATAACCGTTAATCCAACACAGAGAAAGATGATTGATAAAACGGCTACTAAATGAAATGCTTTATTTTTTTTCATATGATCACATCCTAAATTGATTATAACAAAGTTATATTTTTTCAGCAATATTACTTGTAATTAGTACTTGTTTTTCTTTTGTTTTGTGGTATAATTGTAAAAGTTTGTGTAGGAAGTGGGTTATATTATGGAAAAAAGAAATGTTGCGATTATTGCACACGTCGACCATGGTAAGACAACTTTGGTTGATGATATATTAAAATCAAGTGGAACTTTTCGTGAGAATGAGGACTTGTCTAATGTGTCAATGGACTCTAACCAATTGGAAAAAGAGCGTGGAATAACAATTCTTGCGAAGACGACAGCGGTTGACTATAAAGGATATCGTATCAATATTTTAGATACGCCAGGACATGCCGATTTTGGTGGCGAAGTTGAACGTATAATGAATATGGTTGATGGTGTTTTATTAGTTGTTGATGCTTATGAAGGAACAATGCCTCAAACGCGTTTTGTTTTGAAAAAAGCACTAGAGGCTAAGACAAAACCCATTGTTGTCATTAATAAAGTTGACAAAGAGAGTGCGAGATGTGCCGAAGTTGTTGATGAAGTTTTAGATTTATTTATTGAATTGGGAGCTGATGATGATCAATTAGATTTCCCTGTTGTCTATGCATCCGCTATTAATGGAACTTGTAGTTTGAGTGATGATTTGTCAACACAAACGCCTGGTTTTAATGAATTGTTAGATTTAATTATTTCAGAAATACCTTCACCTAGTGGAAGTAAAGATGAAGATTTACAGTTCCAACCAGCTCTACTTGATTATAATGATTATGTTGGTCGTATTGGTGTTGGTCGTGTTCACAATGGTAAAATTAAAACGGGACAAATGGTTTCTTGTCATCGCCTTGATGGTTCTATTAAACAGTTCCGTGTTCAAAAGTTATTTGGTTATCTTGGTCTAAAACGAATTGAAATTGAAGAAGCGGAAGCGGGAGACATCGTTGCGGTTGCTGGTCTTCCTGATATTTCAGTAGGTGAAACACTTTGCGAAGTGGGAAAAGACAAACCATTACCAATTTTACATATTGATGAACCAACTTTACAGATGACGATTGGAACTAACTCTTCACCATTCTGCGGTAAGGATGGAACTTTGTTGACAGCTCGTAAAATCGAAGAACGTTTGATGAAGGAAACCCAAAGAGACGTCAGTTTACGTGTTGCTCCTAACGATACAGAGAGTTGGATTGTATCAGGTCGTGGGGAACTTCATTTAAGTATTTTAATTGAAAATATGCGTCGTGAAGGATACGAAATAGAAGTATCAAAACCCGCTGTTATAATTAAAGAAGAGAATGGTCAAAAATTAGAACCATATGAAGAATTACAAATTGAATGTCCTGATGATACTGTCGGTACAGTCATTGAACAACTAGGACTTCGTGGTGCCAATATGGAAAATATGACTTCTGTCAATGGTCAAACAAGACTTCTATATACCATTCCTTCTCGTGGCCTAATAGGGTTTACAACTGATTTCTTAACAATGACTAAAGGATATGGTATTATCAATCATACTTTTAAAGAATATTGTCCAATGGCTAGTGTTGAAATTGGTGAACGTAAGCTTGGTGTTTTAGTTTCAATGGAAAATGGTAAGACGACGGCTTATGCTTTAGGTGCTTTAGAAGATCGTGGTGTCATGTTTGTTGAACCTGGAGTTGAAGTATATGAAGGAATGATTGTTGGTGAACACACTCGTGAAAACGATTTAGCTGTCAATGCTGTTCGTGGTAAAAACTTAACTAACGTAAGAGCATCCGGAAGTGATCATACCGTTGTTTTAAAAAGACCGCGTCCTATTACTTTGGAATATGCTCTTGACTATATCAACTCTGATGAACTAGTTGAAGTTACTCCACACAACATTAGGTTGCGTAAGCGAATATTAAATACTGAACAAAGAAAGAAATTCGATGCTAAAAAGTAATTTCTTTTTTTCTTTTTCTTTGATATAATGTAATTAGATAGGAAGAAGAGTGATAATATGAATTCTAAAAAGAGTAGTCATAATGAAAATAGTAAAGTAACTAATCGCAAGGTAAGTTTAAAGAATTATATCATTTTATTCGTAATATTTATCTTGACAGTTATTGTTGTCTTTGGGTTGCGCAACTGGTATGTATCATATCAAAAATATCAGTTGACAGTTCCTATTTTAAAAGGTGAGTTAAAAGAAGTAACTGTTGAAGCACTCGACAACTATTTAATAGAAAACGATGATGCCATCATTTATATTGAAGTTAGTGATGATGAAAATTCACGTGATGTAGCCAAAGATTTATTGGATGTTTTGAAAAAACGTGATTTGACAGAGAAAGTTGTGTATTTAAACTTAAAGGACGTCAAAGATAAAGATGCTTTCTTCAATTCCTTCAATAGTAAATATATGGTTGATGGAAAAATAGATAATTATCCAGCTTTAGTTTTATTTAGAGAAGGAAAAGTTTATGCATCAACTTATAGAAAATCAAAACAATATCTAGATATTGGTAATATTGAACAGATTTTTGATGAGTACGAATTAGAAGGCGAGTTAGATGAATAATATTGTTTTATATGAACCTGAGATACCTGGAAATACTGGTAACATCATGCGTACTTGTGTTGCGACAGGAACGCGACTTCATTTGATTGAACCATTGGGCTTTAAACTAGATGAGAGTAGTATTAGAAGAAGTGGTGTTAATTACATCGATAAATTAGATTATACTGTTTATAAAAATTGGGAAGATTTCAAAAGTAAAAATAAAGGAACGTATTATTATTTTACGCGTTATGGTCATAAACCGCATAGTAGTTTTGATTATTCCAATCAAGATGAAGAAATATATCTAATCTTTGGTAAAGAGTCAACGGGAATTCCCAAAGAGATACTTCGTGAAGATTTAGACCATTGTATGCGTATTCCCATGACGAGTAACGTTCGCGCTTTAAATTTATCCAATTGTGCCGCTTTAGTTTTATATGAAGTTCTTCGCCAACAAGACTATCGTGATTTGCTTCGTGAAGAGCCACACAAGGACAAAGATTTTCTCATAAAAGACTAAAAATAACAAAATTTTGTTGACAAAAAGCAACTGATACAATATACTTTTATTTGTCGGTTGAATTTTGGGGCATTAGCTCAGCTGGGAGAGCGCCACGTTTGCACCGTGGAGGTCAGGAGTTCGATCCTCCTATGCTCCACCATATTGGTTTTTAACTCGAACTTTATAGTTCGGGTTTTATTATTGCCTAATTTTATGTTACAATGTTAGAGTATAAGGAGTTAGCTTATGACGGATTTAGTTGTTGAAGTTGGAATAAAGTTAAAAAAAGATTTAGCTTGCTATGAAAACATTTTAAAAAAGGCCGGAGCTATTAATACTTATAATTGTGAAACAATTGACCTTTACTATACAGATAAAAATCTTGATGGTATGAGTGAAAAACAAATGAAGGATGCCTGTGTACGCTATAGAATGTCAAGAGGAATTAGTGGAGAAGACTTTAATGGTGATGAGAATTGGAAATGTTACTTCCAAAATTATCAAATTTTTGATCATAATCATTGTGACGAGTTTCCACTAGATCATTCGCATTTAGGTGAATATGAAGAAAAATTTAGTGAGTCTAAATTTGGAAAAATATTTGCTACTTCTAAAATGGATTATCAATATCGCATTGGTGATATGAAAAGTAGAATTCAACTACAAGACATTAAAGATGTTGGACTCCTTTTATACTATGACAATCCTGATTATTATGGACAAGAATTAGAAGAACAAAGGAAAAATTTAATTGCTGAATTACGCCTTTATGGTTTTGAAGAGATTGATGATAATACCTTAGGGTTAGATAAACTTCGAACTTTATATTATAAAAAAGAGTGTTATAGTAAAAACCAAAATGCTTAAAAATAAGATTTTGTTGTGAAAAAAACTATGTTATAATTATGATAATTAGGTTAGAATGATAGGTGAGGAACATGTATGATGATATTGGACGTATTGTAACATTTAATGATGGTGAATATGTTTTAGTTAGTCGTATTAATGATGATGAAGATACTTATGTCTATTTGATGAGTGTTTTTAGTCCCATCAACGTTTTAATCGCCAAAGAAAAAGAACTTTCTTCTTCCGTTGTGGAATTAGTTGTTGTTGAAGAAGAGGAAGAAAGAAAGAGAATCTATAATCAATTTGTTAAAGTTGCTAGTTTAGGATTATTATAAGTAAGGTTTTAAGATGTGTAAAAACATATCTTTTTTTATTGTAAAATGTTATAATTTGAATATGGTGATTGATGTGGAAAATATATATAGTAAATCTTTTGACGAATTAGTTACCTTTTTTGAAGGAATCGGTGAAAAAAAGTTTAAGGCAACACAAGTCTTTGATTGGTTATACGTTAAAAGAGTAAAAACTTTTGATGAAATGAGTAATATTAAGAAAAACATTATTGATGAATTAAAGAAAAAATTTGTCATTGGTGATATAAAATTAGATAGTGTAGAAAGAGATGTTGAAGTTAATAAATACTTATTTACATTAGCGGATGGTAATCATATTGAGTCGGTTTTGATGCGCCATGATTACGGTACGAGTATTTGTATATCAAGTCAGGTTGGATGTAATATGGGATGCCATTTCTGTGAGAGTGGACGATTGAAAAAGGTTCGTAATTTGACGACTGGGGAAATGATTGAACAAATTCTAAAAGTTGAAGAAGATATCAAGATGCGCATAACGCATGTTGTCATTATGGGAATTGGGGAACCTTTTGATAACTTTGATAACTTTAAACGCTTTGTCGAAATTGTTAATTATCAAAAAGGAATCAATATTGGAAGCCGTCACATAACGGTTTCAACGAGTGGCCTAATTCCTAAAATTAGAGAGTTTGCATCTTTTCCATATCAAGTTAATTTAGCAATTAGTCTTCATGCTCCCAATGATGAAATTCGTAATAAATTAATGCCCATCAATAAAGTCTATCCTCTTGAAGATTTGATGAAAGAGATTAAAAACTATATTAAAACGACTAATAGACGTGTCACTTTTGAATATATTTTGTTAGATGGCATTAATGATAGTGAAGAGTGCGCGCAAGAATTATGTGATTTAGTTAAGGGTATTAATTGTTATATAAATTTGATTCCTTATAACGAAACGAACAATTTAGGTTATAAAAGGAGTAAAAAAGATACTATTTCTAAATTTTATGATATAATTAAGAAAAGAAAAATAAATGTGACGATAAGAAGGGAATTTGGAACAAATATAAGTGCGGCATGTGGACAACTAAGAAGTAAGAAGGAGGATATATGAAATCATTTTATTTGACCGATACAGGAAAAGTACGAGATCATAATGAAGATAGTTTGATTATTTTAGAGAATGAAAACAAAGAATACTTACTTGCGGTAGCTGATGGTATGGGTGGTCATTCTGCTGGTGAAGTTGCGAGTAGTATTGCTATTACGCATTTGAGTAATATGTTCAAAAAGAACTTTTTGGATTTAGAAAAAGTACAAGCTGTCAATTGGTTAAGAGATACCGTTATTGAAATCAATGATTTGATCTTTGATTATGCTGATAAACATCCTGAGAGTAAAGGAATGGGGACAACTTTGGTCGTTGCTCTTGTAACTAAGAATTATGTTTTATTCGGAAATATTGGTGATTCTTCTGGTTTTGTTATGAAAGAAGGAAAATTGCACAAAGTAACTTATGATCACACTCTTGTCAATTTGCTTTTAAAAGCGGGAGAATTAACGGAGGAAGAAGCTAAAGATCATCCTAAAAAGAATGTCTTGATGAAAGCTCTTGGCGCTAATAATCCGATTGATATCGATATTTTTGATTGTGATATGGATATTGATTCCATTCTTCTATGTAGTGATGGACTTACATCAATGCTTGATAGTGAACAAATTGAAAAAGTACTATTGAGTGATTCTGATATCGAAGATAAAGTTATTAAATTGATTAGAAAAAGCAATAACCGTGGTGGGAACGATAATATTTCGGTTGCTTATTTAGACTTACGAGAAAGCGGTGAATGAAATTGATAACAAAGGGGCAAAAAATAAATGATAGATATGAGGTCATCAAAAGTATTGGTGAAGGTGGAATGGCTAATGTCTACCTAGCTAAAGATACTATTCTTGACCGTAAAGTAGCAGTTAAAGTTTTAAGAGGTGATTTGGCAAACGATGAGAAGTTTGTTCGTCGTTTTCAAAGAGAAGCCTTATCAGCATCTTCCTTATCACATCCTAATATTGTTGAAATGTATGATGTCGGAGAAGATGAAGGAAACCATTATATTGTCATGGAGTATGTTGAAGGTAAAACTTTAAAACAACTCCTAAAAAAGCGTGGTAACTTAACCGTTAGTGAAGCTGTTGACATTATGCTTCAATTAGCCGATGGAATTGCGCATGCCCATGATAGTTATATAATCCATCGTGACATAAAGCCACAAAATATTCTCATTCAAGAAGATGGTCAAATAAAAATTACGGATTTTGGTATTGCGATGGCTCTTAATTCAACGCAGTTGACCCAAACTAACTCCGTAATGGGAAGTGTGCATTATTTACCACCAGAACAAGCTAATGGTAAAGGTTCAACCATTAAATGTGACATTTACTCAATGGGTATTTTGTTCTATGAACTTTTAACTGGGGTTTTACCATTTAAAGGGGATAATGCTGTTGAAATTGCTTTAAAACATATGAAAGATCCGATTCCAAGTGTTAGAAAACAAAATTCTAATATTCCTCAAAGTATTGAAAACATCATTTTGAAATCAACGGCTAAAAATCCTAAAAATAGATATAATGACGTTAAAGAAATGTATCAAGATTTAAAAACGTGTTTAGATCCTGATGTTATGGATCAACCACGATACGTTTATAAATATCCTGAACATGAAACGGAAGACAAAGAACAAATTCCAACGATTAGACCTAAGAAAAAAGAAGTAGAAAAGAAAAGAGAACCAATTAAAGAAGAACCAAAAGAGGAAGAAGAAGTCATTGAAGAATTAGAAGATGATGAAGAACCTAAAAATAGTAAGAAAATGAATATTATTATTTGGTCATTATTTGGTATTCTTGTCGTTTTAGTTGGTGTTGTTTCAGCTATTTTCTTGCCTAGTTTCTTTGGTAAAGAAAAAGAAATGGAAATACCTGATGTTTCAGGAATGAGTGTTGTCGATGCTGAATCTGTTCTTCGAGATAGTGGCTTTGAAGTAAAGGCGGAAACCGAAAAGATGGCTAGTGCTGAATATGAAGTAGGGCAAGTTGTTAAAACTGATCCGATTGCGGGTCGTACCGTTAAAGAAGGAACAGAAATAACGCTATATGAATCAATTGGTGAAGAAACATATACTGTTGAAAACTTCACTGGTGAAAAAATTGATGTCATTCAAGAACGCCTTCGTCCTTATGGTATAACCATTGAGACAAAGTCTAAGAGCATTGAAGGTGTTGAATCTATTGATGGTATCGATGACATGGAAAATCTTGATAAAGAAACAATTATTGATCAAAATCCAAAAGAAGGAACAGTTCTTAAAAAAGGTGATAAAGTAACTCTTTATTATCCAGAAATATATAACAAATATCCTGACTTTGTTAATGAGGGATGGACTCTTGAAGAAGTAAAAGAATTCTGTGAACAATATAGTGTTACAGTAAAGGTTCAAGAGACTGTTTCGCAAATTAAAGAACCAGGAACAATTCTTCGTCAATCACGTCCTGCTGGTAGTGAAATCGTTGAAAAAGCTGAAATAATTATTACGATTGCTAAAAAGGAAGAAGTGCAAACTACACCGCCTACTAGTAGTGATGATAATACGGACCAAAGTGATAGTTCAAGTACTGATGGAACAACGCAGTCACCATAAAAGAGGTTTTAATGAGAGGACAAATAATAAAAATAATTAGTAATTTATATACTGTTAATTGTAATGGCAAAATTTATGAGTGTCACAGTCGTGGTAAATTCCGTAAGGACAATATTACCCCCGTTGTTGGTGATTACGTTACAATTGATGAAAAAGATAAATATATTTTAGAAATAGAAGAAAGAAAGAATCGTTTAATAAGACCAATGGTCAGTAATATTGACCAAGGTCTTATTATAACGAGTGTTAAAATACCAGATTTTTCAACTAATCTTTTAGATAAATTATTAACTTTAATGGAAATAAATAATGTTGAAGCCATTATTTGTTTTACGAAATTAGATTTGTTGAATGAAGAAGAAAAAGAGAAAATTGAAAAGTACATTGCTTATTATCAAAAAATAGGTTATCGTGTTTATAAAAATGATCAAATAGATGATATAAAACAAATATTTAAAGATAAAGTAACAGTTTTTACAGGGCAAACAGGAGCTGGTAAAAGTACCTTATTAAATCGTTTGGATACTAAGTTGAACTTGGAAACGGGTGAGGTATCTAAAGCCTTAGGTCGTGGCAAACATACGACGCGTCACGTTGAATTAGTTGAATTATTTGGTGGAAAAGTTTTAGATACGCCAGGTTTTTCTAGTTTAGAGTTTACAAGTGTTGATAAAACAGCCATTCGTGATGCCTTTGTTGAATTTCAAGACTATCCATGTAAGTTTAAAGATTGTATGCATCTAAATGAAAAAGAATGTGCTGTTAGAGATGCTGTTCAAGAAGGGAAAATTTTAGAATCACGTTATAATAATTATAAAAGAATAGTACAGTAGGTGATAAAATGTCAAAGAAAGTTTCAGTTTCTTTTTTTACGAGTAAAAATATTGAAGATGATTTGATGAATTTGTGTGCAACTTCAGCTGATTATATTCACGTTGATGTAGGCGATGGAAAATTCATTGAACGAAAATTTAATCCGGTCAAAGAACTAAAAGAACTTCAAGGCGCTTTGACGAAAAGACTAGATGTTCATTTTATGGTTGAAGATCCCCAAAAATATATTGAAGAATATAGTGAATTAGATTGTGAATACATTACTATTCATTGTGAGATAAAAAAAGATATTTTAAATCTTTTAAATTTGATTAAGTCTTATGGTATTAAGTGTGGACTTGCTATAAGTCCTGATACCGATTTATGTTTTCTTGAACCTTTTCTTGATGATATAGATACCATTTTAATTATGAGTGTTGTTCCAGGAAAAGGTGGACAAAGTTTTATTTATAATACGGTTGAAAGAATAAAACAGGTCCGTAAGTTAATAGGAAAGAGAAATATTGTCATTAATGTTGATGGTGGTATTAATAGTGAGACTGCAAAGTTAGTGGATAGTGATATTGTAGTTAGTGGAAGCTTTGTTTTAAACAGTGATGATTGGGAAAAAAATATAAATGCAGTAAGGTGATAATGTGAAGAAAGTTTTAATGTTATTAATTTTATTCTTATCTTTTAGTTTAACAGCTTGTACTATAAAACTAGGAGAAGAAGAGAAAAAAGAAAAACCATTAGAGGAAGAAAGTCCATCTAGTGAAGAACAAAAAGAACCTGAAGAGAAAGAAAATACTGAAAATGTTGGTAAGAAGTCTAGTAAAGATTATCCTTTAAGTGTTGGAACTATTGGTTTATCTAGTAAGCACAATGCTTTATTGGATACTTATCAAGATGTTGATATAAGTATTAAAGAAGTTAGTAAGGATCCAATTAAAATTATTGGTGAATATAATACTAATAATCCTGATAAGATGTTAGTGGCAACCAAAGGGTATAAGTTTGTTGTTTTAGATTACGAAGTAACGTTGAACAACTTTGAAACGGAGTCTTTTGGTACTGATGTAAGAGTTGATGTTGATATAACTGATACTTCTGATAAACCATTTGTCGTAGGCGGTGTAAAACAAATCGTTGATGTTCACATCTTGAAAGAAGATGTTGGGGTAGTCGAAGGCGACAAAGGAACGGTTCAAATTGCTTTTGAGATACCTGAAAATGTTAGTAATTATTTAATTAAGTTAGGGACCAAAGGACATACAATAGCGTATTATAAATTGTAGATTGGAGTGTTAATATGATTTATTTAGACTATTCAGCAACAACTCCTGTTGATAGTGAAGTAATAAAAACTTTTTCTAAGGCTTGTGAGAGTTATTGGGCTAATCCTAATTCTCTTCATAAAGAAGGGGTCAAAGCCAATGCTTTGATAAATGCTAGTACCGAGCAGATTGCTGAAATATTAGGGGTTAAACCTAGCGAAATTATTTATACGAGTGGTGCTAGTGAAAGTAATAATCTAGCCATTAAAGGCATTTGTGAAAAATATCAAAATCGTGGTAAACATATTATTACAACTAATTTTGAGCATTCATCTATTTATGGTCCCATTGGCTATTTACAAAAAAAGGGTTTTGATGTTGATTTTGTTAAAACATTGGATGATGGTAAAGTTGATTTAGAAGACTTAAAACGTTTAATTCGTGATGATACTATTTTAGTTAGTGTTACAGCGGTTAATAGTGAGATTGGAATAATTGAACCGATTGAAGAAATAGGGAAACTTTTAAAAAATTATCCTAAAATTTTCTATCATGTCGATTTGACGCAGAGTATTGGTAAACAAAAGATTGATTTAACGAACATTGATCTTGCTAGTTTTTCAGCTCATAAATTTTTTGGTGTAAAGGGTGTCGGTGTTTTATATAAAAAAGAAAACATTAATATTGAACCATTGATTCATGGTGGTAAGAGTACGACTATTTATCGTAGTGGTACTCCAGCAACCCCTTTAATAGCGTCTTTAGCGAAAGCTTTACGTCTTGTTTATAAAGATTATGATGAGCACAATGCATATGTTCAAAAGATTAATTCAAAGGTACGTCAAGCATTGTCAAAATATGATAAGGTCTATATTAATAGTCCTGATGATGCTCTTCCTTATATATTAAATATTAGCGTTATAGGCGTTAAACCAGAAGTATTACTACATGCTTTAGAAGAAGATGAAGTCTATATTTCAACACAGACAGCTTGTAGTAATAAAACGGATGAATCCAAAGCTGTATTAGCTTTAACTAATGATCCAGAACGTAGTAAATCAAGCGTTCGTATTAGTCTTTCTTATAAAACAACAAATGAAGAAATAGAAGAATTTTTAAAAATATTTGATAAATGTTATAATAAACTTACTACGTTGAGGTGATATTTGTGAAAATCATAAAAATAAATGCTGTATGGTGTCCGGCTTGTATTTTAACTAATAAAATATGGAAAAAAGTCAAAGAAGATTATAAAGATTTAGATATAGAAGAATTAGATTTCGATTTTGATGAAGATGAAGTAAAAAAATATGATGTTGGTAAAGTTTTACCAGTAGTTATTTTTATGAATGATGATCAAGAAATTGAACGTTTAGTTGGTGAGAAAACAGAGAAAGAAATATATGATGCTGTAGAAAGAAATAGGTAATAGTTATGAAAAAGTATTTGTTATTATTATTTAGTTTATTTATTTTTATTTTAATTACTGGATGCAGCATTAAAGAAAAAGATACAACAGATGATTATGAGCACTATGATTTAAAAGGTAAAGATTTGATAAATCATTCTTGTTATGATGATGAAGGACATAAATGTGAATATGCACTTGCTGATATTGCACCAGAAAAATCTGAGATGACTAACTATGGTTTGTTTTATAAATTATCAGATGACGATTATATCTTAATTGATACAATAACTCCAGGTCTATATGCTGAAGATGTAAGTGCATTTGTTGAAAATAGAATGTTTTTAGCAAATGGTGCAATTATTGAGTATTCTTTAAATAGAGAAAATGTTACAAAAAAGAAACTAAATTTTTATTATAATGATAAAGATATTGGAAGTTTGGTAACACAAATACACTATATAGAAAAAGGTAATATTTATTTTACTATTTTAACAGACGATGAAGAAGGAAAGCACATTATTCATGTTAATCTTGAATGTTCGTTATCAAATTATAAGTGTGAAAAGTTAGATGATTATTATTTTTATTAATTAAAAAAAATATATGATGCTATAGAAAGAAATAGGTAATAGTTATGAAAAAATATTTGTTGTTATTATTTAGTTTATTTATTTTTCTTCCAATTAATTGCTTTGCTCTTGCTGATGATTATGAAGATGTTTTGTATGAAAAGTTAGAAGTTGAAAAGAAAGAAGATGTTGTCAATATCTATCTTTTTTATAGTAATGTTTGTCCTCATTGTGCTAGGGAAGAGAAAGTTCTTAATCAATTAGAAGAAGAATATGGTGATAAAATAAAAGTATTCCGTTATGAAGTTAATGATGATGCTGATAATCTTTTACTCATGTATGATGTTAAGGAACTTTTGAATGTTGAAGGATCAAAAACGGGTGTTCCTTTTACAGTCATTGGTAAAGAATACTATCTCGGTTATTCGGAATGGGTTGGTAATGATTTAGAAAAACAAATTCGTCATGATTTAGAACTTGATACTCAAGAAGAGACCGTTGTTGAAAAAGGTAAAGTTAACTTACCACTACTAGGAGAAGTTAGCGCAACTGATACTGCGGTTGGTGTCGCTGCTGTTATTTTAGGTTTTGTTGATGGTTTTAATCCTTGTGCGATGTGGGTTCTATTATTCATCATAAGTATGCTTTTTGGAATGAAAGATCGTCGTAAAATGTTTATTTTGGGATTTGCTTTTCTTTTTACGTCAGCACTATTCTATTTTCTTTCAATGTTAGGAATCAATCTCATTTTAGATTTTATTACAACAGATCAGATTAGAGATTTAATTGGAATAGTTGCTATTATCTTTGGTATTTACAATTTATATATTTATTTCCGTGATCGAAAACTAGAAGATGGTTGTCAAATAGTTGATGAGAAAAAACGAAAAACAATTATGGCCAAAGTTAAAAAAATCAAAAATGCGCGTAACTTTTTTATTGCCCTTGGTGGAATAATTGTTCTAGCTATTTCTGTCAATATGGTAGAACTTGCTTGTAGTGCTGGTTTTCCAATGGTTTTCAATGAGATTTTAGTGGCGAATGAAATTGGTGGTTTCATGCGTATCATCTATTTACTTCTTTATGTGTTCTTCTACATGATTGATGATATGGTTGTCTTTACTATTTCCATGTGTACATTATCAATTGCTGGAATGACAACTAAGTACAATAAGTTAATAAAGATTATTGGTGGTATTTTAATGCTCATAATGGGACTATTACTCATATTTAAACCAGAATGGATCATGTTAAATTTTTAAGAGTAGATTTACTCTTTTTCTTTGCTTTTGTATAGATATTTTGTTTTTGATATTATATAATAATAATATATTTTGAAGGAGTGATAAAATGGCAAATGAAGTAAAAGAGATTACAAGTCGTGATGTTGACTTTGCTAAATGGTATACGGATGTCGTTAAAAAAGCTGACTTAGTTGACTATTCTAGTGTTAAGGGAAGTATGATAATTCGACCTTATGGGTATGCTATTTGGGAAAATATGCAAAAGATATTGGATGCTGAATTTAAGAAAACGAAACATGAGAATGTTCAAATGCCGATGTTCATTCCAGAAAGTTTATTAAATGTTGAGAAAGAACACGTTGAAGGATTTGCTCCTGAAGTTGCTTGGGTAACATATGGTGGTAATGATTTGTTAGAAGAGAGAATGTGTGTTCGTCCAACCAGTGAAGTATTATTTTGTGATCACTTTAAGAAAATAATTAAATCTTATCGTGATTTACCAATTCTATATAATCAATGGTGTACAATTGTGCGTTGGGAAAAGACGACGCGTCCTTTTTTGCGCAGTCGTGAAATATTGTGGCAAGAAGGACACACGATGCATGCAACTGAAGAAGAAGCTCGTGAAGAGACTTTACGCATGTTAAAAGTCTATGAAGATTTTCAAAGAAATATTTTAGCTCTTCCTGTCATCGTTGGTAAGAAAACCGATAAAGAAAAGTTTGCTGGTGCTGAAGAAAGTTATACCCTTGAAGCCATGATGTATGATGGAGTAGCTTTACAAAACGGAACGAGTCATTACTTTGGTAATGGGTTTGCTCGTGCTTTTGGAATTGAGTACTTAGATAAAGAAAATAAATTGGTTAATCCTTATCAAACTTCTTGGGGTGTAACGACAAGAATGATTGGAGCCATCATTATGACACATGGTGATGATAATGGTTTGGTTTTACCACCTAATATTGCTCCAATTAAAGCTATTGTGATACCTATTGGTAAAGATGAAAAAGTTCTTGAAACAGCTAATTCACTAATGGAAACTTTAAACGATAGTGATATAATAACTAAAATTGATTTATCTGATAAGACTCCAGGATTTAAATTTGCTGAAGCTGAAGTTAAAGGTTATCCAGTAAGAATTGAAGTGGGACCAAGAGATTTAGCTAACAACCTTGTGACATTAGTTCGAAGAGATACTCTTGAAAAAAGACAAGTTCCTCTTGAAGATGTACCTTTGGAAGTAAGTTCCCTTCTTGTCGATATTCAAAGAAATCTTTATGATCGTGCTCTAAAACGTCGTGATTCCATGATTTATGAAGCAAAAGACTATGCTGAATTTACGGATATTGCTTTACATAAACCCGGATTTATCAAAGTTAATTGGTGTGGCGATGTCGCTTGTGAAAATAAAATAAAAGATGATTTTGGTATTAAATCAAGATGTTTAATTGAAGGTGAAGAAGTAACTGGTCCTTGTGTTTGTTGCGGTAAAAAAGCCAAACATCGTATTTACTTTGGACGTCAATATTAAATTTGAAGAAAGTTTTAAACTTTCTTTTTTTTCGACATTTTTTTACATTGTCTTCTTGTACCATATAAATAGGTGATAGTATGAAGAAAAAAATAGTTAAAAGTGTCATTATTCCATTGTTGTTCGCGATAACCATTGGGTTTTATGGTGCCCATATCGCATATCAGTTTTATCAAGTAAAAAAAGAAATAGATAAGCGCAGTTTTAATACTTATGCCATTCAATATGGAGTTTATACTGATGAAAAAATTTTAAAGGATAAACTAAAAGAATTAGATGATTATGTCGTAAGTGTTGAAGATGGTAAATATTATGTCTATTTAGGTTTTACAACTGATTATGACAACCTAGGAAAAATGCGTCGTATTTATAAAAATAATGATGTCCAAGTCTACACTAAATATATGTATATAGATAATCAAGAATTTGTTAATAGTCTTGAACAATTTGATGTTTTAATGGCCAATACTGATAAAGAGGAAGATATTATTTCTGTCAATGAAGCTATTTTATCGAGTTATGAAGAAATAATTTTAGGAAATTAGGTAATAATAGTTAATAATACTATTGGTGAAGAAAATGATAAGAGATATTCCATATGATGAACGACCGCGCGAAAGAGCTATCAATAATGGTGTTGCCAATTTATCCAATAGTGAGTTATTAGCGATTCTTTTACGATGTGGTACTAAAGATAAAAGTGTTAAAGATCTATCCTTAGAAATATTAAATAAAATAGGGGATATATCTAACTTTCAAGATTTGACTCTAAATAAACTTTTAGAAATTAAAGGAATAGGAAAAACGAAAGCCATTGAACTTTTAAGTGTCATAGAACTTGGTAAAAGAATCTATTTCAATCAAAAAAGAACTACTCTTAAAATTAGTAGTTCTAAAGATGTTTTTCAAAATTATCGTTCACTTTTTTTAAACTCTAAACAAGAAATGTTTTATTGCCTTTATCTTGATAATAAAAATGTTGTTATTGAAAGGAAGTTATTATTTATGGGAACAATTAATCATAGTGTTGTCCATCCCCGTGAAATATTTAAAAATGCTTATTTGACGTCCGCATCTGGAATAATTTGTCTTCATAATCATCCTAGTGGTGATATTAATCCATCTTTGGAGGATAAAAGACTTACTAAAGCTTTAGTTGATATTGGTCGTCTTCAAAATATCCCGGTTTTAGATCATATCATTATTGGGGAAGATAATTATTTCAGTTTTATGGAGAACGATTTATTATGAAGAAAAAACGTAAGAAATATAAATATAATCGACATATCGATTTGCGTTACAAAATAATTATGGGAATGGCAATTATTGTTTTAGGAATAGTTTTACTAAGTTTTTCTTTTAATTCAAAATATTTATATGTCGAAAAATTTTTAAATAGTCTTTTTTATTATCCATTTAGTAATTTAAAAAATGATCAAGATATTATTGGGAAAAATATTAATGATGAATTAGAAAAAGAAATAGAAGACTTAAAAAAACTAACTAAAATATCCCAAGTTTTAAGTGAGTTTGAAAAAGTGAATGCGGTTGTTGTATCAAGAGATGTTTCTTATTGGCTTGATGAAATAATTATTAATTGTGGATCAAAACAAGGTCTTAAAGAAGGAATGGCTGTTGTGACAAATAATGGGGTAGTTGGTTACATAAAAGAAGTATATGAAACGTCTTCTAGAGTTACTCTAATTACTAATAGTACTTATAATAATACTTCTGTAAGAATTGGTGATAAGTATCTCGTTTTAGAATATGATCAAAACAATGATTTAATCATCAATCAACTAGATAATACGGATACTATTAAAGAAAAGGATGTTGTCTATACTAGTGGTCTAACGGATAAATTTCCCGCTGGCTTAACAATTGGTTACATATCTAAAATAGAAGATAATATTTATGGTAATGGTAAAAAATTATATGTATCACTTTATTATGACATTAATTCTTTACGTTATGTCAGCGTCTTAAAGAGGAAAATAAAATGAATATTTTAATTGTTATTTCTCTTTTTGGATCTTTTATTTTAGAATTTTTTCTTTTCTTTTTAATACCTTTTTCTTTTAACAATATAACTTTTGTCTATCCAATGCTTTTTCTATCTACTAATGTTCTTCTTTTTCCTTATTTAAATAAAAATAATTTTTATCAGTACTTATTATTCATTATTATTTATTCTGCCTTATGTTTAAATAATGTCGTTCTTGGTCTAGAACTTTTTTCCCTTATTTATTTCTTTAATAGTGTCTTAAAAAAAGTACCTATCTTTTTAAGATTAATTTTATCAATTATGATTTATGATTTATTTATTTATCTTTCGCTAGTTCTATTTAATAATGCATCTTTTTCTTTTTATCTTTATTTTTATAAAATATTTTATTCTCTTCTTTTTAATGTAATTTATGTTCTCATATTTAATTTGGTTCTAAAAAAAGTAGAACCTTAATATTTTATATTGAGGTGTTGATATGGATTATACTAGTAGTAAGTTTTTAAAGAATACTAATAATAGGAAGAATCATTTCAAATCTTTTTTCAACAAGATCCTCATCTGTATAATTATCTTTTTAACATTATTAATTGTTGTTAAAAGTAATCCTAAACTAAAAGAAAAAGTTAAAGATTTTCTTTATGAAAACAATATTTCTTTTTCTAAATTTCATGATTTTCTTGATAAGCATTTTGGAGGTGTATTACCTTTTGATAATGCTTTAGTAGATGATAGTGTCGCTGTTTTTAATGAGAAGATGGAGTATAAGGAGAAAAGTGATTATAACAACGGTGTCAAACTAAAAGTTGATAATAATTATTTAGTTCCTGTTTTAGAGAGTGGTATTGTTGTTTATATTGGTGAAAAAGATAGTTATGGAAGTACTGTTATCATTCAACAAATAGATGGTGTTGATGCTTGGTATAGTAATGTCAACACTAATGTTAAACTTTATGATTATGTTGAAAAAGGAAGTCTCTTAGGTAATTGTCTAGATACCCAACTATATTTACATTTCCAAAAGAATGGTGAATTTATTGACTATAAAGAATATATTCAATAAATTATACTTAGATCCTTTCTTTTATTTTTTTATGCTTGTTTCGTGTCTATCCGCATCTTTTCAAAACTTCTTTTTCTTTTTATCAATCATCGTAATTCATGAAATGGGTCATTTAGTAATGGGTTTGATTCTAGGATGGAATGTTGATAAAGTATGCTTATATGCCTATGGTGGTGTAACTAAGTTTAATGAAGATATCAATCGTCATCTATTAGAAGAATTATTAATTTTATTATTTGGTCCAATTGTTCAAATAATTTATTTAATAATTGGTCATTTTTTATTTTTAAATAGTACTTTTGATCATTATAATATAGCTATTTTAATATTTAATTTATTGCCCATCTATCCATTAGATGGTGGTCGTATTTTAAATATCATATTTAATTATTTTTTTTCTTTTCAACTTAGTTATTATTTATCAATAATTATTTCTTTTGTCATGTCTTTTTTATTTATAGTAATTTCTTTTATCAACAATTATACAATAAACATTTTCTTAATGTTTTTAATTGTTCTAAGTAAAGTTATTGAAGAGTTAAGAAAAAGAAAATATTATTTTAATAAATTTATTTTGGAAAGATATTTAAATAATTATCATTTTAAAAAAAGAAAATGCATTAATTCTTTAAAAAAGATGAAAAGAGACTATCAACATATCATATTTAATAAGAAGAGATATTACACCGAAAAAGAATATTTGAATAAAATATATAAGAATTATAATGAGTAGGTGAAGTATCTTGAAAAATATAAAAGAGTTATATGATACGGAATATGACTTTTTAGTTAAAGATATAAAGACTTCTTCTAAAGATATTGAAAAAGGTGATTTATTCGTTTGTATAAAAGGTGTTGTTGATCGTCACGATTTTATCCAAGAAGCTATTGAAAAAGGGTGTAGTGGTCTCATTGTTGAAAGAGGAAATAATTATCCTGTTCCTTTTATTAAGGTGAAGAATACTAATGAAGAGCTAGGACGCATTTCAAAGAAATTTTATGATTACCAAAATACTCTAAAAATAATAGGAGTGACAGGAACTGATGGTAAGACAACGACATCTCTAATAATTAGAGATATGTTAGAAAGTTGTGGTTATATTGGAACAAATGGTGTTAAGAGCAATAAGATTAATTTAAATACGCAAAATACGACTCCAGAATTAAATCTAATTTATAAATATTTAAAGATGTTTGAAGAAGAAGGTCTAAAGTATTCCAGTATGGAAGTATCAAGTGAAGGCCTTTTACACAATCGTGTTAAAGGTATTAAGTATGATATTGGGATATTAACTAATATTAGTGAAGATCATTTAAATGTCCATAAGACCCTTTCTAATTATATTAATACTAAAATAAAGATGTTTAAAAACATAAAAAAAGAAGGATATGCAGTTCTTAACCGTGATGACCGTTTCTATGATAAATTCTTAGAAAACTGTCAATGTCATACTTTTAGTTATGGATATGATGAAAAAAGTGATTTGATTCTAAAAAAAGTCACTTTAAAAGAAGAAAATTCGCTTGTTTTGATAGAGTATAAGAAGAAAGAATACGAGATATTGTCTTCGTTAAAAGGCGAATACAATGCCTATAATCTTTTAGCGGGAATTGGCGCATTACTCTGTTTAGGTTTTGACATCGA
Source organism: uncultured Bacilli bacterium (assembly GCA_947585665.1). Taxonomy (GTDB): domain Bacteria; phylum Bacillota_I; class Bacilli_A; order RF39; family UBA660; genus RUG11788. The sequence goes on from CANPXE010000008.1 coordinate 59,555, forward strand.
AGATATTATAAAAAGAGTAAATAATATTAAACAAGTTATGGGTCGTTGTGAAATAATTAATGTTGGAGATTTTAAAGTTGTATTAGACTATGCCCATACAGCTAATGGTTTAAAAAGTATTTTGAGTTATTTAGAAAAAATTAAAAAAGGAAAGATAATTACTGTTACAGGTAGTGCAGGAGGACGCGAACGAGAAAAACGCAAAGAAATGGGAAGAGTTGTTCAAGAAAAGTCGGATTTAGTTATTTATACAATGGATGACCCTAGATTCGAAAGAGTTATTGATATCATTAATGAAATGAAGAATCCTGAAAAAAATAATTATTTAATTATTGAGAACAGGAAAGATGCGATTGCCAAAGCATTGGAAATTGCTAGAAAAGATGATTTAGTTTTAGTTGCTGGTAAAGGACGAGATAACTACATGGCGATTGAAGATAAGTATGTTAAATATTCAGATTATGACACAATAATGTCTTTACTTTCTAAGAATTAATTCATATAATGATACTGGTGATAATATGGAATTAAAAGAAGCAATTTATAATCGTAGAAGTATTCGTAAATACAAAGAGGGAAAAGTTCCTAAAGAAACAATTTTAGAAATAATAAAAGATGCGACTTGTGCACCATCAGGGCATAATCTTCAACCTTGGAAATTTAAAATACTTGATGATGAAACGAAAAATAAATTGGCGACTACGCTATACGAAAAGTACAAAGACAAAAAAGGTTATACAGCACCTTTTACTGCAGAAGTTATAAAAAGTCTTTCTACTTTAGTCGTTGTCTATTTGGATAGCGAAGAAAAAGATGAATTCAGTCGAACAATCAATCTTTTATCAATTGGTGGCATGATTGATGAAATTCTTTTATTAGCTGAAGAAAGAGGATTAGGTACTCTTTGGATAGCGGATACTAATAACATTATGGAAGAAATAAAAGAAATAACGAGTGTCAATTTAGAGAGCATTTCGTGCATAGGTTTTGGATATAAAGATCAAAGTCCTAATAAGCGACCAAGAAAGAGTTTAGAAGAGATAATCATTGAATGATTATCTTTTTTTATAGAAATGTATTTGACACTTGAATAAAACAATTTATGTAAAGTTAACATTTTGCAGTTTGTAAATATTTACATATAGATTTATACTTATAATAGGTTAGGAGGCAATTATGAAAAAAAAGAAAAAAATATCCGCATTAATGATTTTTTTAGCTCTTGTTTTAATAGTGACAGGATATTCTATTTTATTTATTAATGATTATACAGCTGATGCGGAAGAAACTATCTTTTCTGCCTCTATAATAAAAAACAACTATAAACCAAATAATATTGATTTAGAAAAAATATCTCGTGAAATTAAAGATGTTGGAATATTTGATGTTAAGTATTACAATCAAGTTAAAAAAAATTATAATAAAAACATAGAAGAATTAAGAATAATTGAAAAACATATTCAAAATGTTGAATCAACTTCAAAAAATATCTTGTATCAATGTGACATTATGGATTATAATAATTATGATATCGATAATAAGTGCGACACGATTGCCTACAATTATGAATCCATTATTAATGCCTATGTTTCAATGGTTAACAAATATAATGAAGTAATTGATGGTTATAATGAGTGGAATACGAAAGATGCTTTAGAAAAATATAAACCATCAAATTATAGTGATTATGTTGATATAAAGTTAGATGGTGTCTTTTCTGGGGTGATCAAGTAAAAGGAGGACGTTTATGAACAAAGATGATCAAGACATCGAAATAATTGATGCTTTTGAAAATACAATGACTGTTTTTCATAAGACGCCTCATAACTACAATAATCAAGAAAAGAAAAAAGAAACAAATAAAAAGAAAATAAGTTTGGTAAAGAAAAAGAAGAACGCTAATCGAGTTAGCGTTTTTAAGGGTGAAGTAGAACCTAATCGCATACTTCAAGTATCATTTATATTATTACCAATAGTTTGTTTGGTGTATGTCATATCTCTTCATAGTAATAGTTTGATAAATGAAAGAATTAGTATTTTTTCATTAGTTCTTATTGGTATATTATCAGTTTGTTTTATTATTGGATTAATTAAATTTTTTAAAACGAAACAAAAAATTAGTTCTATTATATTAAAAACATCTTTTGCTGGTGTGTATGTGTTAACATTTGTTGCTTCAGGTTTTTTACTATATGGAAGTGATAGTACAATTCGTGATTATATAATTGATAAGGCAATGATGACGAGTAAGCATCAATATCTAGCTTTTTGGTTGTTTGATGATAATACTATTAGTGAAAGTTTAACACAGTTAAAACAAGCTACTAAAGTAGAATTAGATGGTAGTGATAGGATAGAGTTTGAAGACATAACTTATAATCCAGCTATTTACGCTAACAAATATGAAGAAGATATTCTAAAAAAAGATAATGAAAATGATTTGTATAAAATAATTAAAATTTCTGGTAAAACAATAGGTGCTGATCACAAATATCGCGGTTATTTGGTAGCTGTCTATGATCCATCGCGTGTTAAGATTGCAACTTCAACAGGTGCAGGTACTTATGAAGGATCTTATGGAGAAATTTTATCAATTATTGCTAAAAAGAATAAGGCTAAGATTGCTATGAATGCCGGGGGATTCTATGATCCTTTTTGGAACAGTAATGGTGGTATTCCCCATGGTGTTGTAATCAAAGATGGTGTTGTTCAAAGTGAGTTCCGCCGTGGTATTTCTACTGGTGGAATGGTTGCTTTTACTAACGATAATAAGTTAATTCTTAAACGTATGACAGCTGAAGAAGCTCTTGCTATGGGAGTTAGAGATGCAGTTGATTGGGGACCATTCTTAATTGTCAATGGTAAAAATCAATTTGCAAATGTAAATTACTATTCTTGGGCAACATCAAGAACGGCAATTGGACAAAGAAAAGACGGAATTGTATTACTTCTTGTCATTGATGGTGGAAACCAACCAGGAAGTTTTGGAGCAAGCTATGCTGATGTTGCTAAGATAATGGAAAATTATGGTGCTGTTAATGCTGCTAATATGGATGGTGGAACATCAACAGCTCTTGTTGAAGACAACAAATACGTAAATACGCCTTGGAATGGACAACAAAGAACAATTCGTAGTCTTCCTAATGCTTGGATTGTTAAATAGATTAGTCGTTTATTGACGTATTTTGTAAAATGAAAACATATAATTGATTGAGGTCGATTATATGTTTTTTAAATTACTTGATTTACTTAAAACTTTCTTTATGTTTACAGGAAGTTATTCTAACAATGTTTTTTATGATCCGTTATCTCCAGAAGAAGAGGAAAAATATATTAAACTTTTACAAATGGGCGATAAAGAAGCCCGTAATAAATTAATTGAACACAATCTTCGTCTAGTTGCTCATATCGTTAAGAAGTTTGATAGCAAGAATGCTGATCAAGATGATTTGATTAGTATTGGAACTATTGGCTTAATAAAAGGTGTGGACTCTTATTCACCGTCCCGTGGTACTAAAATAACTACTTATTGTGCTCGTTGCATTGAAAATGAGATCTTGATGTTCTTTCGCAGTAACAATAAAAATGATAAGAATATCTCTTTAAATGAACCGATTGGTTTTGATAAAGATGGGAACGAAATAACGGTTATGGATGTCTTAAAGTTACCAAGTCCAGATTTTATTGATGATATTCAAACTAAAGATAATATAAAATTGTTAAAAAAATATATAAATGTTTTAACTGATCGCGAAAAAGAAATAATTATTAAAAGATATGGTCTTGATAATAATCTAGAACAGACGCAAAGAGCGATTGCTAAAGAATTAAAAATATCAAGAAGTTATGTATCAAGAATTGAAAAGAGAGCTCTTACTAAAATATTTAGGGAATTTATAAAAGAAAATAATTCCAAATAGAGATGAATATCATCTCTTTTTCTTTACAAAATGCCTAAAAATAACTATACTATAATTAAGATAGTATAGATAATAGAAGGTGATAAGATGAATAAGAAACTTATCAAAATATTGATTGGTATAGGTTGCTTTGTCATTGTTATTGTAGTTGGTAGTATTTTCTTTTTTAAGAATTTAATATCTTTAAAAGGTGATGAAGTTGTTCAAGTTGCCTTAAATAGTAACTATGAAGAAAAGGGTGCAAAAACTAATTTTATAGATGATGATAATATTAAGATAACGGGTGAAGTTAACAACAAGAAAGTTGGAACTTATAAGATAAAATATGAAGTTAAATTTTTAGGAATTAAAGTTGATAAGTATCGTACTGTTGAAGTAGTTGATCGTGAAGCTCCGGAATTGACCTTAAAAGGTGGCGAAACAGTTAATGTTTGTGGGGATGCTAAATACGAAGAAGAAGGTTATACTGCAACTGATGCTTATGATGGTGATTTAACCGATAAAGTTAAAATTGAAGAAAAAGATAACATTATCTTTTACACTGTTGAAGATAAGAGTGGTAATAAGACAACCGTTCGTAGATACATAAATCGTGATGATAAAGAAGCCCCTAAACTCACATTAGTTGGTAGTGAAACTGATTCGGTTGTATTAAATTCTAAATATAGTGATCCAGGATACAAAGTTAGTGATAATTGTAGTGAAAAAGTTGATGTTAAAGTCGAAGGAAAAGTTGATACCAGTAAAGTTGGAAGTTATACTTTAACATATACGGCAACGGATGGTGTTGGTAATACGACAACCGTTAAAAGATATGTTAAGGTAACCAATAATACTAATAAATGTGTCATCTATTTAACTTTTGATGATGGACCATCTAAAACATCAACACCAAAGATCTTGGAAATATTAAAAAAGAAAAATGTTAAAGCAACATTCTTTGTCATAAATCATAGTTCTAGTCTAGATTATTTGATTAAACAAGAATACAATGAAGGACATACGGTGGCACTACACAGTTATACGCATAATTATAAAACTGTTTATTCTTCTAAAACAGCTTTCTATAACGATTTAGAAAAAATTCAAGATAAAGTTGAAAAACTAACAGGCGTTAAACAAATGATTACCCGTTTCCCTGGTGGTAGTAGTAATACTGTTAGTAGAAATTATCAAAAAGGAATTATGAGTGAGTTAACAAAAGAGATGAAAGAAAAAGGATATCACTATTTTGACTGGAATGTTAGTAGTGGTGATGCTGGTGGTGCTAAAACAAGTAATGATGTCTATAAAAATGTTACAAAAGGTATAAGTACTAAACGAAGTAATAATGTTGTCCTAATGCATGACTTTGAAAATAATAATAAAACAGTAAATGCTTTAGAGCGAATTATTGACTATGGACTTGCAAAAGGATGTAGATTTGATAAAATAGATATGACAACACCAATGGTTACACACGGAGTAAACAATTAAGGAGTAATTTATGAAAAAGAATAATGGAATAAAATTATGGGGTTTATTAATTAGTTTATTAGCATTTCTTTTAATTCCTATGAATATTTATGCTGAGGGCAATGATAAAGTTGTAGTAAGTGGTGATAGTACAGTTGCAGCAGGAGCAAAAAATGTAAAATATACTGTAACTTTTACTCCTGATACAGCTAATGCTGATAAAAATTGGACTAAATTTAAAGCTGATGTAAGTTATAGTAGTTCAATTTTAAAGTTTGAATCAGTTGAAGTAGGAAAAGGATGGAGCGGAATTAAAAAAGATAATGGGATTGAACTTAGTGTTTCTGATGGTACTGCTGCTACTGGGAATATAGTTGCTACATTAGTATTTAGTGTTTTAGATAGTCCTAAAACAAAAAATGATACTATAACATTAAAAAATGTAATGGTTTCTTATTCTAATGAAGTAGAAGAAAGTCCAGATACATCATTAAGCATTTCTAAGGTAACAGGTCAATCAATTCGTTTAAAAGAAACTGATAATACTTTAAAAAGTTTAAAAGTTAATGGAACAGCTGTTGATGGCTTTAAGTCAGATACATTTGAATACGATGTAAATGTTGAATCTTCTGTAAGTACTGCTAAAATAGTTGCGACAGTCAATGAAAGCCATGCTAAATTAAAAGATGGTAGTGGTAATCGTACTGTCAATTTAGATTATGGTAGTAATACTATTAAAGTAATAGTTGTTAGTGAAAGTGGTAAAGAACAAACTTATACTTTAAATGTTACAAGAGAAGATACACGTAGTACGGATGCCACTTTATCTAGTATTACAGTTGATGGTGAACCAATTGAAAATTTTAGTAGTACAACTTATAAATATGCTTTAAAGAAATATAAACTTACGGCATTGGCTAAAGTTGATGCTAAAACGACTGATGAAAAAGCAAAATTTGTTGTAACACCACCTAAATCTTTAGTTGTTGGTGAAAATACTTATACAATTACTGTTACATCTGAAAAAGGTGATACATCTATTTATACAGTTGTTGTTAACAATGTTGAGAATGCTATTAATAAAAAGTTAAAGACTTTATCTGTTAAAGGATATGATATCAACTTTGATTGTAATAATAATCGTTATGAGATTCGTTATAACAAAAGTAAATTTAAAAAATTACATATTTATTACACGACGATGGGCGCAAGTGATGAAGTTGTCGCAACACTTTCACCTGATATCAATAATGATGAAGAAGCTCTTAAAGATTTAACAGTCGGTGATGAAATAACAATAACAGTAACTGGTATTGATGGTGAAAAAGTTGAATACACTATTGTTGTTGTCAAAGATAATCGTATCAGTTTCTTCCTCGTTTTAGAGATTTTCTTAATCATTGTTATCGCCGGTGTCATCATTGTTCTTGTCATTAAAAGAAAAAAAGATAATGAACAAAAGAGTAAAAGAAAACCTAGTAATTATAAGACAACTAAGGTAGCTAAAAAAGAAGAAAAAGAACCAGAAGAAGAAAGAGAAGAGACTACTCCAAGAAGAAGATCAAGAAGTGCTGTCGAGATAGTTGAAAGTGATCGCCCTAAACGTCGTCGTTTCTCAATTTATGAAGATGAATATGAAGAGGTTGAAGTAGAAGTTGATGATGAAGACGAAGATGACGACCTTTCTTCAACAAAAGAGTTCCGTCGTTAAATATTAAATAAAATTAGAAATAAACAGGTGTTTATTTCTAATTTTTCTAAGGAGATTTTTATGAAAAAATTAATTCCTAATAGTTATTATAAAAGTATTTATGATATTGATTATGATAAGTTAAAGAAGATGGGTATTAAATGTCTAATGTTTGATTTAGATAATACGCTTGCTTTAATCGATGAGGGTGTTCCACCTGAAAAAGTCTTAAAATTGATTAAAAAGCTGAATAAAAATTTTGATACTTATATTCTTTCTAATAATACTCATGAACGCATTTCTAAGTTTTGTGAACCTTTCGCAGCAGAATTTGTTTCTTTTGCTTTAAAACCTCTTTCGCGTGGTTTCAAAAAAATAGCTGAAAAGAAAAAGTATCAACATGCTGAGATGTGCGTCATAGGGGATCAATTGATGACAGATGTTCTTGGCGGAAATCGTTTTGGGTGTTATACTATATTGGTCGATCCCCTTAGTGAAAAAGATTTGAAATGGACGACATTGAACCGCTTTGTAGAAAATCTTTGTTTGAAAAGACTAAAGAAAAAGCAGATTTTAGAAAGAGGCAAATATTATGAGTGATAAATTCTGTATTGGTTGTGGTATCAAATTACAAGATGAAAATATCAGTCAATTAGGATATACTACTAATCTTGAAAATGATATATGTAGTCGTTGTTTTAGAATGAAAAATTATGGTGAATATCAAATTGTTACTAATTCTAATGATGATTATATAAATATTTTAAAAGAAGTTAATAAGAAAAAAGATTTAGTTCTATACATAGTTGATTGTCTAAATTTTGGAGAAGATATCGCAAGTATTAGAAAATATCTTTCTAATAAAATGCTTTTAGTTTTGAATAAGCGTGACGTTTTGCCTAAAAGTGTTAAAGATGAAAAGATAATTTCTTATATTAAAAATTTGAATTGTGATTTTGAAGATATCATAGTAGTAAGTGCTTTAAAAAATTATAATATTGATCTTTTAATGCAGAAGATAGATAAGTACAAAACGAGTAAAAATGTTTATGTCGTTGGTAATACTAATGTTGGTAAGAGTAGTTTGATTAATAAAATCATTAAGAATTATTCCGAACAAGAAGGTGCCTTGACGATATCACCACTTCCTTCAACAACCTTAAATAAAATAAGTATAAAGTTGAATGAAAAATTAACTTTAATAGATACTCCAGGATTAGTCAATCGTGGAAACTTAATTAATTATATAGGAAATGACTTAGTTAAAAAAGTTAATCCACGCAAAGAAATTAAACCTAAAACTTATCAAATTAGAAATAATCAATGTTTAGTTATTGGTGATTTATTCAGAATTGATTATTTAGAAGGGGAAAAGAATAGTTTTACTGTTTTTTGTTCAAATGATATTAAAGTAAAGCGTTATAATCGTCAAAAATGTGAACTATTAAAGAATCTTTCCCAAAAGAGTTTTGATGTTTCTTATCATCAAGATTTAGTTGTTGATGGCTTAGGATTTATAAAAATAGTATCTAAGGCCAAAGTCGATGTTTATGTCGATATAAATGTTAGTGTTTTTATACGAGATTCAATAATCTAATAAAAAAATATAAAAAGACCGCAAAAAGTTTGTATTTTGGTCTTTTTTTTATTATAATTAATATGGGTGTAAATATGAGAATAACTGTTAAAGATACCGAAGTGAATTACATACAATATGGTAAGGGAAAAGATATCATTTTACTTCATGGTTGGGGACAAAATATTGAAATGATGAAACCTTTAGGTGATAAGTTAGAGGACAAATATCGCATAACTATCATTGATTTCCCGGGTTTCGGTGATAGTCCAGAGCCAAAAGAAGTCTTTAAAGTAGAAGATTATTGTGAAGTTGTAGAAGAACTTGTCAAAGCTTTAAAGATAAAAAAACCAACTTTGGTTGGTCATTCTTTTGGTGGACGCGTCAGTATAATGTTTGCTTCGCATAATGAAGTCGATAAATTGATTCTTTTTGGTAGTCCTTGCTTTCATAAAGAGGAAAAGTCTTTAAAATTACAAGCTCTTAGAACTTTGAAAAAAGTTCCTGGAATTAATAAACTAGAGGGCTTTGCGAAAAAACATATTGGAAGTCGTGATTATAAAAATGCGAGTGAAATGATGCGTAAAATATTAGTTGAAGTAATCAATGAAGACTTAGAGGAATATGCAAAAAGAATAAAATGTCCAACCCTTCTCATGTGGGGTGATAATGATTTAGAAGTTTCCGTTGAAGATGCCCGTAAGATGGAAAAGATTATTGATGATGCGGCTTTGATTGTTTTTCCTAATTCTAGTCATTATGCTTATTTAGAAAATTTAAATCAAGTTGTTAAGATAATTAAAGAATTTGTTTAGATAAAATGGAGGTAATTATGGAAGAGTTATTAATGAATGTATCACTATTTGGAGCTTATGTTGTCATGGCTTGTATCTTTGTTTATTCTCTTTATAAATCAAAGAGAAGTTTACAAATGGCCCAACAAAACCTTTATAATGAGAATAATCGTTATTTGAAATGGGTTAAGAAGAATCGTAAAGAAATATTTACTAATATTGATATTTATGGAATGTTGTTGACTTTTGGTCTTGCTTGGTCATTTACGACATATGTTTCTTTTTACTTTATTATCTTGATTTTAGCCTTATATGTTGTTGCGACAATCTTTTATAAGAAAGCTCGTCAAAAAGATCAAAATAAAAAACCATTAGTTTTTACAGGACGTATTAAAAGATTATTTACAACTGATTTTATCTTATATCTATTAGTATGTTTATGGGGAATCTTTGTTAAAGCACATTTATGTGATGCTATTTTCATTTTATCAATTATGGCGGTATTAAATTACTATGTTGTTTATGTTGCTTTGTTAATAAATAAACCAATCGAAAAATTAATTTATCGTCATTATGAGAAAAACGCAAAAAAAAAATTAAAAAATCTCGCTAATCTCAAAGTCATTGGTATAACAGGAAGCTATGGAAAGACTAGCTGTAAGAATGTTTTAGCTGATGTTTTAAGTTCTAAATACAATACCTTAGCTACTCCTAAAAGTCTAAATACTTTTAATGGTTTAATGATTACTGTCAATAATGATTTAACTAAATTTGATGATTGTTTTATTGCTGAAATGGGGGCTTATGTTAAAGGAGAAATAAATGGTTTATGCGATTTAGTTAATCCTAAATATGGAATTATCACGAGTATTGGAACAGCACATTTGGAAACATTTGGAAGTGAAGAAAATATCATTGAAGGTAAAATGGAATTGATTGAACACTTACCAAAAGATGGTGTGGGAATATTAAATCGTGATGATGTAAAGCAAAAAAATTATAAAATAAAGAAGAAAGATCATTGTAAAATTCTTTGGATTGGAATTGATACTAAAGACGAAGTTGATGTTCTAGCATCCAAAATAAAATGTAGTAATGAAGGAACAAGTTTTGAATGTCATTTTAAAGGTGATAAGAAAAAATATTCCTTTACGACTAAACTTCTTGGTAAACACAATGTTTATAACATCATTTCAGCTTTAGCACTTGGTAAAGAATTTGGTATTGAAATTGAAAAGATGCAACAAGCGGTAAAGAAGATTAAACCTGTTGAGCATCGTCTCGAAATAAAGAACTTTAATACTTTTTATCAATTAGATGATGCATATAACTCTAATCCAGTGGGTGCCAAATCAGCACTAGACGTTCTTGATATGATGGATGGTATGAAAGTAGTTGTTACGCCAGGAATGGTTGAATTAGGTGAAAAAGAAGAATATTACAACAAAGAATTTGGTAAACAAATAGCTAAGGTTGCTGATAAAGTTATTCTTGTTGGTAAAAAGAAAACAAAACCAATTTTAGAAGGCTTGAAAGAGGAAAAATATAGTGAAAAGAACATTGAAATAATTAATGATGTTCGTGAAGCATATCAATTATTAAATAAGATTAATTCAAAGAAAAAAGTTTATGCACTTTTTGAAAATGATTTACCTGATACATATAATGAAAAGTAGGAGATGACTAACTATAATAAGTCAAGTCATTTTTTCTCAAAAATCTTTGTAAGATTTTTGTTCCACGCAAAAAGATTTTAAAAATATTGATTTTTAAAATTTTATGTCGCGGTATATATAATATAAATTAAACACCAATTAATTTATATTTGATTTAAAAGTAATATTTTCAGATTCTAATTTATAAATAATTCTGACAAGTTTTTTAGCAATATGCGTTAAAGCAACTCTGTGAGTTTTACCTTCGGAACGTTTTTTATAATAGAATTCTGTGAATATAGGTTCATGCATAAAAACATAGTCTGCGGCATTCATAAGAAAATATCTTAAATGACTAGATCCATGTTTAACCATGTGACCAGTGTGAGATTCAGTTCCGGACTCTGATATACTAGGCTCAATACCAGCAAAAGCAACACAAGCATCAGCTGATTTAAATCTAGATAAATCACCAAATTCGGAAATGATTCCAGCACAAGAAATAATACCAATTCCTTTAATGGATAGAGTTGGTGGATTAAGTTCTTTGATAATAGACTCAATTTTATCTTCAAGTTTATTAATTTCAACTTCAATTTGAGAATGAAGAACAAGTAAAGATTCTAATTCAGTTTCAAAAATATCATTTGAAATACCGATAGAATTTTTAGCAAGTTCTTTAAGTTTAATAAAATTAGCAGAAGTGAATTTACCATGAGAAACTTTTTTAATTGAATCAAAATCTTTCATATTTTTGATTTTATCTGGAGTTTTATATTTATTTAAAATATATAAAGCGGTTTTAGAAAAATCATTATTAAAGAAAGGTTTAAATTCAGGGAAAATAATATCTAAGGTATTAGTAATTTGAACTTCATAATAAGAACGTTGTTTAACTAACTTTTCTCTCATTCTAGATAGAGACTTTAATGAATATTTATGGTAAAATTGTTTCGGATGGGGTTTGTAATCTACAGATATAAGATACTTAGTGATTAACATGGCATCTTTCTTATCTGTTTTAGTTCTTCTAAGAGTTTGAGTTGAAATAAATCTTTTAACAAGAGCAGGATTAAATTCCATAAAAGAATAATTGTTCTTTTCAAGGAAAAGCTTAAGGTTCATCCCATAATGACCAGTAGCTTCAAATCCTATCCTTATTTCTTGACTATTATCTAAAGATTTTAATAAATTAAGTAATTGAATAAATCCTTCATTGGTGTTTGTGAAAGATAAATTTTCTTCAATTACTTCACCTGTTTCAGAACAAATGAAACAGTCATGTTTGTATTTTGAAATATCAATACCAACAAAATACATAAAAAAAACACCTCCAATTAGTTTTTAATGCACTGCATGTTTTACACAAGACTTCTATTTATGTATTCACGTAGGATATAAAACGTCAAAGCGTTAACTAACTAATTACCAATAAAAATAAAAGCCTGTGGTAGTTGTCATCTCCAACCAGTCAAAGCCGTAATAAAATAGAAACAAATCCACAGTGCTTAAATATTATATCTCGTTTCAGATGTAATAAAAAAATATTATAGAAAGGAGAATCTAATATAGTGATTAATAAAAAAATCACATAATTAGATTATACGTGATTAAATGATAAAAGTTGGTGTTATTTTTGGTGGAGAAAGTGTTGAACATGAAGTAAGTATTATTTCAGCTGTTCAAGCTATGAATAAGATGGATAGTGAAAAATATGAAATAGTACCTATTTATGTTACTAAGAATGGTGAATGGTGTACAGGAGATTTCTTAAAAGAGATTGAAACCTATCAAGATATGCATTTATTGAAGAAGTATGCTAAAAACGTTGTGTTATATAAAAGACATGGAAGTTTTATTCTTCAGAGTAAAGGTTTCTTTAGAAGAATTGTTAAGGAAATAGATATTGCTTTTCCAATTGTTCATGGAACAAATATGGAAGATGGTGTTTTACAAGGATATTTAAAGACAATAGGTATTCCTTTTGTTGGAAGTGATGTTTGTGCTTCAGCTTTAGGACAAGACAAAATATTCCAAAAACAAATTTGGGATAGTGAAGGATTACCAATTCCTGAATATACTTGGTTCTATGATAGTGAATATGAAGAAAATCCTGAAGAAGTAATTAAGAAAGTAGAAAAAATTAAATATCCTGTCATCGTTAAACCAGCTACTTTAGGAAGTAGTGTTGGTATTAAGGTTGCTCATAAGAAAGATGAACTTATTGAAGCAATTGAAGATGCTATTAATTATGACAATAAGATCTTAGTTGAAGAAGTAATCGATAATCTTGTTGAAGTAAATGTTAGTGTTGTAGGAAATCATGATAGTCAAGATACGAGTGTCATTGAACAAGTTTTGACAGGAAATGATTTACTTACTTATGAAGATAAGTATATTGGTGGAAGTAAAAAAGCTAGTGGTAGTAAAGGAATGCTTTCTGCTAGTCGTAAAATTCCTGCTGATATAGGCGATAAGTTGACTAATGAAGTTCAAGAACTTGCTGTTCGTGCTTTTAAATCGTTGAATTTAAGTGGGGATACAAGAGTTGATTTCTTAATTAATTCTAAAAAGAAAAAAGTTTATTTAAATGAAGTTAATACCATTCCTGGTTCTTTAGCATTCTACTTATGGGAACCAATTGGTAAAGATTATACGGAATTATTAGATGAACTAATTAATATTGCCATTAAAGATTATAAGAAGAGAATGAATAAGACACATTCTTTTGAAACAAATATTTTAAGTGGTTATGCTGCTCAAGGTTTAAAAGGAGCAAAAGGGGCAAAGGGTGTTAAACCTTTGAAATAAAAACAATATTATTCATTCACAGGGGGTGAAAAGTATTGGACAATCATTTTGAAGAAGATTTGGATAGTTTAAGTGATGAAGCACTTAAATATATAGGTGTTACTAATCTCGACTTTCGAACCCATCTATCACAAGATGAACTTGACGAAGTTCAAAAGATGCTCTTTTCCATTAATACCTTACTTCAAATAACCTTTAAAGATGGAACGGAAGTTATAGATATTGAAAACTTAAAACATCTATTAGAACTTTCACCAATGTGTGATGATCGTAAAGTTGAAAAAATGATTCTTCGTCATAATTCAAAAGAAGAAGTAAAAAAAATTTTAATGATGCCTTACGATAATCCTGATACATGGAAGATTGCTTATGACATTAAAGATGAAACATATCTAATAACGACAATCCCCAATTATCGTTTAATTGAAGAATATATTAGTATTGTTTTATCTTGTATAAAGAGTGATATGAGTCCTTTAGAAAAAATAAAAGAAGTATATGATTTTGTAAAATTATTAGAGTATGATAAAAAAAGTAGTAGTCGTCTTCCTGATATAGTTAGAACTCGTAAAACAAATAATTTTGGTTATAGTGTTCTTTTTACGAAGTTGTTGGAAAGACTTGATATTAAATCTTTCGTTGGCGAAGTTGAACGCGAAGGAGAAAAAGAATATTTAACTTTAATTTCTATTAAAGATGAAAAATATGATGTTGATGGTATATATGCTTTTGATCCAGCAAGTGATTCCATTCCTAAAGGACTTTATAAAAGTGATGCCATTAGGAAAATTAATTACAACTTTTTTGCATTACCTGTAAAAAAAATAGTTGATACACTTGATGATAGTAAACTAATTGGAACGATGTCATTAATTACATCTTCATCATTTGATTATTTTAATCGTCATTTAGACAGTAGTGATAAAGATACTTTAGAAAAGACATTTGATGATAATATTGAAAATATTTATCAACGTCTTCAAAAAACAAAAGTTATTCCAGATGACAAAGTTATTTCTTTATGTCTTGATACTATTCATCAAGAAGACTTTCTTGGCTTAAGTAATAATGTCAATAATTTATTATCTAATAATTATCATTTACGAAAAAAAGAAATATTTTGTGAAGAAGAATCTAAAGAATTACAAACAGTAAATATTCATGATGTATAATGTAAATAAAGTGTATATTAAAGAGTTTTATGTGTAAAGTGCATGAAATCTCTTTTTTTATTTTGAAATATTTAATAATATAATATATACTTATATTAGGATAGGGGTTGATTAGTATGGTATTTAGGAAACCATATGCCTTCTTGATTAAGAATTTTAAAATCATACATCTTATATTATTTGGTTTAATGACATGGTTCTTTCTTAAGATTCGTAATATTGTCAGTTTTTTAAATGATTATATTGATAAAAAAACTTATAGTCAAATAACAGGTGTAGTTGATGAATATTTTGGTAGTTGGACTGTTTTATTGCCACTTTTAATTATAGGGATAATTATTGCCATTATAGCCCTTTTAAAACAAAAGAAAAAGCCTATAAAATATTATGTTTTCGCATTGATAACAATCATTATCCAAATAGTATTAATCAGTCTTACTCGTTCTGTTTTTAATGATATCCAAATGGGAGAGGCAACTTCAGTTTTTACACAAGTAATATGCGATTTATCCTCTGTATTGTCATTGCTGATAATTCCTTTTGCTTTAATTGCACTAATACGTGCGGTTGGATTTAATGTAAAACAATTTAATTTCAAAAAAGATTTAATAGAATTAGACATAAATGAATCAGACCGTGAAGAAGTAGAATTTGAAGTCGAAGTCGATACAGAAAATGTTATGGCTAGGTTGAATCGTCGTCTTCGTTTTATAAAATATGTTTATTTAGAGAATAAAGTTATTTTCTGGTGTGTTGGGGGACTTTGTGTTTTCGGAATTATTTTAAGTATAGTCCTATACATTGCTAGTATTGAAAAGATATATAGTGAGAATGAAAGTTTTAAAGTAGGAGTAATGGAGTTAAAAGTTACTAATAGTTATAAAACAAAATATTCTTACAATGGTAACCAAATAAGAAGTGATAAATTTTATGTTGCTGTTAAATTAGATGCCAAAAATCTTTCCAATAAAGAAGTAAATATTCCATATAAATACTTATACTTAAAAGTTGCTGATGGAGTAAAGTATATTCCTACTGATAATTATGTTAATGAGTTTTCTGATTTAGGTAATAGATATATTTCTTCTGATAAAGTAAAAGCTAAAGAAGAGCGTCAAATATTATTATTGTATGAAGTAGATTTAGAGTATGAAAAAAATAAAATGCAATTTGAATATTTAGTTTCTAAAACTGATAGTGATAAGGATTCAGTGTTTGATACTACAAAGGTAAAATTAAAACCTGTTGAATTTGCTGGTACAACTACAGTTGATGAAAAAGAACTTAAAGAGAATCTTTCTTTTGACAATAGTTTATTAGCTGGTACAGAATTAGAAATAGACGAAGTTGAATTTAATAATCGATATAGTTATACATATAAACAAACAATTGGTAGTCTTGAAAAAGAATTTACTAAATCAATTATTCCAACGGATACATCAAGATATTCTAAGACAATAATGCGTATTAAGGCTAATCTAAAGAAAAATGACAAATTAGATCATCGTGTTTATTCAAGTCTTTATACAAAATTCGCAACTATTGAATATAATATCGATGGAAAAGCAAAAAGACAACCAGTCAATGTTATTGATGTAACTCCAAGTAGTAATATGGAATATACATATTTAGAGGTATTAGAAGAAGTTAGTAAAGCTACAAAAGTTTCTTTAGTATTTAATATTAGAGATAAAGAATATAAATATAAATTGGTTGGTTAAAGGATAAAAATAGGAATATTTTTATCCTTTTTATATATATTTTTATTGAAATAATATTTAGTATTTGTTATAATCAAATTACTGATGGGTCTATAGCCAAGTGGTAAGGCGTGGGACTGCAACTCCCTGATCGTTGGTTCAAATCCGACTAGGCCCTCCATATAAAAACATAGAACTTTTATAGTTCTTTTTTTTGGCAAAGACTTAATAAAATAATTGCCAATTTTTTAATTTTTAAATATAATTATTCATATATAGGAGTTGGTGATATGACACTACCAAAAGTTAAATTTGAAGTATTTGATATTTCCGAAAATCTTGATAATTTAGTTTGGTACTTAAATAAAGAAAATAGTAAGAATAGCCCTCTTAATTTTTATGAGTTTACACTTGATCTATTTCCAAACTTAAAAAATAAAATTACTACTGATATGACTGATGAAGAGAGATATCTTATTTTAGAAAAAGAAGTTAAACCAATTTTAGAAGATTTAGCAAAAAAAGCAAAAGATATTTCAAAATATCAAAAAGCTTGGGATAAAGTAAATGATAAAATAATGCAAGAATTGGAAAATAAATTGAAAATAAAATGGCCCAAAGACACAAAAATTATTTGTCAAGTAGGGTTGCTTCCTGTTTGTCCAAGAGATATTATGGGACGTACCTATGTCATTAATTATGGAATTTCTAAAGAAAAAATGATTGCGACAGCAATCCATGAGATATGTCATTTTATCTATTTTGAAAAGTGGAAAGAAATTTTTCCCAACTTTAGTGAAGATGAATTTGATTTTCCGCACATTGCTTGGTATTTGAGTGAAGCCATGATTGATCCTTTAATAAATAATGCTACTTTTAAAAAGTATACCAAAGATGATTTAGAAGCATACTCAGTGTTTTATGAAACATATATTGATGGAAAATCAATAATTGATACTTTAAGAGATTATGTTCAAAATAATCCTATTGATGTTGCGATTAAAAAGGGATATGACTTTTTTCAAAAGCATGAAGATGAAATAAAAAATAATTAACTTTTAACTAATTTAGAAATAAATTAGTTTTTTTTTAATTTTTTTTAGGAAAAACGAAATCAATGTTTAAAGATATTATCAGGAGGTGAAAAAAGTGTTTAAAGAATATCCGTGTGTGATGCAGGAAGGTCCAAAAGATTGTGGTGCTTGTTCCCTTTTGACGATAATTAAGACATATGGTGGTAATGTCAGTTTAGAATATTTGCGAGAGTTGACAAGAACTAACAAAGAAGGTACTAATGCCTATCTAATAATGAATGCCGCAAAGGAGATGGGATTTACTTCAAAGGCTGTTAGAGGTAGTGTCTTTGATCTTGATGATGACATGTTTCCTTGTATTGCTCACGTTTTAGTCAATAAGAGTTTAGGACATTTTATCGTTATTCATAAAGTTGATCGTCTGAAAAAAGTTTTGACAATTGCTGATCCAGCCGTCGGAAGAAGACTTATGTCATATAATGAATTCTTAGAAATTACAACTAACCAATTCATACTCTTTACACCAACAAAAAGAATACCCAGTTATGACAATAAAAATACATTGAAAGAAACCGTTATGACTTTGTTTAAAGAAAATAAAAATATTTTTATATCAATTTTTATTTTTTCACTCCTATGCGTCATCATAAATATTATAAGTTCTTTCAATCTACAATTTATTATCGATAATGTCTTTGCTTATAATTCAATTAATAATTTAAAGTTCATCTTTATTATTATGCTTTTTTTGAGTCTTATGAAAGTTATTAATAATTATGTTCGTAATAGTTTATTGAATTATATTGAACATGAACTAGACCATGTTTTAGTCCAAGATATCTTTAAACATATCATTTCACTTCCTTACCTATATTATAAAAATAGAACAACAGGTGAGGTGATATCACGAATTAATGATTTAGGAGAAGTACGCGACGTAATAAGTAAACTATTCATTACTATTTTTGTCGATTTTCTTCTCGTTATCTTTGTCTTATTTTCTTTACTATCCATAAATATAAAACTGACTCTTGTAACAATAGGTATTGTTTTTGGTTATCTTTTTATTCTTTTTGTGTTTAATCCCATCATTAAAAGAATGGTTCAAAAAATTAAAGAAGATGGTGCGAAAGTTAATTCCTTTATGTGTGAAGCGATAAGTAGTATTGATACAATAAAAGGTTTATCTCTTGAAGAACAGATTATTAATAAGTTTTATAAAACATATAATCACTTTTTAAATAGAAGTTTTTCATTTAATAATCTTTATAATTGGGAAAGCTTTTTTAAAGAATTACTTGATAGTATTGGTTTATTGATAATTATTTTTGTTGGTTCTATATTCGTCTTAAAAGATATGATGAATTTAGGAGAATTAATTACTTTTAACAGTTTAATTTTTTACTTTTTAGAGCCAATTAAAAATGTCATAAACTTTGACGTTGATATTAAAAAAGCTAAGACATCTTTTGATCGCGTTAACGATTTATATACTATAAAGAAAGAAAATCTTGAGTTTGATGAAAAATATACTAATTCGGAATTTAAGGGAAATATTAAAATAAATAATTTATCTTTTTCTTATGATAATAAAAAAGAAATACTTCATAAAATCACACTTAATATTAAAAAAGGAGAAAAGATCTTGATTACTGGTAATAGTGGAAGTGGTAAGAGTACATTGATTAGAATCCTTTTAAAATATTTAGAAATCGATAACACCAAAATAGAAATAGATAATAAAGATATAAATTATTTTAATGTCCGTGAATTGCGTGAAAAAATTAGTTATGTGTCGCAAAATGATATTCTTTATAATGATACGATATATAACAATGTGACAATTAATCGTTATGTCGATTATGATGAATTTTTGAACGTGTGTAAGATAACTAAAATAGAAGAGATAATGGATAGAAATAATTTGGGCTCATCACTTATGATTGAAGAAAATGGTTTCAATTTAAGTGGTGGTGAACGTCAGAGAATAATGTTAGGAAGAGCTCTTTTGAAGAAAGCAGAAATATATATTTTTGATGAGAGTTTAAGCCAAATTGATGTTCCGAAAGAAAGAATTATTTTAAAAGAAATATTTAAAAAGTATAAGACTAAGACTTTTATTGTGGTATCTCATCGTAGCGATAATGCTGATCTATATGATAGAAAGTTAGAGTTGAAGGATGGAAAGTTAATTGATTGATATAAATGATTATAAAGTTATATATAGAGGAAAGATACGAAAGATCAGTAAGACTTGGTGGAAGATATTAATTTTTGTAATAATAGGTGTAATATTCATTAATAATAGTTTCAAATATTATAAGTATTATCAAAATAGAGGCGAAGTTCAAGAAAAGTTAGTCGTTTTTTATGCTTTGATTGATGACGTTGATAAGATAACAAAAAATAATGAAATATTGATAGATAAAGATAAATTTGCTTACAAAATAACTTCGATTGGTAAAGATAACATTTATATGAATGGAAATTACTATAAAGAAGTTAAGTTATCGATTGATGAAATGACAAAGCAAGAAAATACGATTATTGACTTTAAAATCATAATTGAAAAATACTCGCTTGGAAAATACGTATTTGAAACAGTTTGGAGGCTAACTATAATAAGTCAAGTACTTTTTAATAGTTTGTCATAAATGGAAAAGAAACCCACGCCAAAAAGA
>CANPXE010000009.1 GCA_947585665.1 uncultured Bacilli bacterium
AAATCTTTTTGGCGTGGGTTTCTTTTCCATTTATGACAAACTATTAAAAAGTACTTGACTTATTATAGTTAGCCTCCTTAAATAATTACAGTGTATTATACGCTAAAATATATATTTGTGTGAAAAGGTATTAAAAAAAAGAAATTATATAGTATAATTATTTTATAAAATAAAGGGATGGTTGGAAGTAGGTGCTATATGGAAAAAGAAATACAAAAGCCTAAGAAAAAGAAAAAAATAGATATTGATAGTACGATGAAAACACAACTTATTAAAGGAGTAAACTTTGCAAGTTTTTGTTAAATTCCCTGAAACTGAAGAAGGAATAAACCTATTTTTAAATAATATAGCAATATTTAAAGCAAAGTTATTATTAAAGAGTATTGAAAACATCAATGCAAAAGATGAAATTAAGGATAAGGTTCTAAAAAAAGTACTTGAAATACTAGAAGAACAGTCAAATGATAGTGTTATTTAGTTTTTAAGAATTTCTCTTATTTTATAATAATTTTATTTGGATATTACATTATCGATATCTTTTTCATAGTTTAATTATTTGTATAAATGTTCCGTTTAAAGTGTAAAATTCGACAGTTATCGACCATTTTATAATACACAATGCAAAAAAGTGGTCGATAACTTGACTTTTACTCTTTTTTTTGTATAATTTAGTTAGGTGATTAAATGTGAAAAATATATATAGAAGAGAAGAGTATTTAAATAAAATTAGAGGATTTTATGATGACACAATGATTAAAGTTATTACTGGTATAAGAAGATGTGGAAAGTCGTACTTCTTAAAAAGTGTTATTGAGGAATTAAAAGAAAGAGGCGTTGAAGAGAAAAACATTATATATATCGAACTAGATAAGAAAGAGTACATAAACATAAAAAAACCTGAACAATTAGAAAAGGAAATTGATAAATTAGTTCAAGATGATGATTTTAAATATCTTTTTATTGATGAAATACAAAATGTTGAAGGGTTTGAAACACTTATAAATTCATATCGTGAAGATGGAAAATATTCAATATTTTTAACCGGTTCCAATTCATATCTATTGAGTGGAGAACTTGTTACTAAACTTACTGGTAGGTATATAGAAATAGAAATGTTTCCTTTGACGTTTTTTGAGTATGTTGATATGAAAAGATTTTTAGATAGAAATGTAGATTCAAACATATATCATGAATTTGAAGAATTTATACGAAATGGTGGTTTCCCTGGATCACTAGAATATGAAAACTATGACGATAGATTGTTATATACTAAAAATATAATCAATCAAATATTTGAGAAAGATATAAAAACACATAAAAAAATAAAGGATAAAGATTTATTTGAAATAATTGAAAAATTTGTTGTTAATAATTTTGGATCAATTATATCAATAGGTAATATATTTGACTATTTGGTTAATTATGAAAAAATTAATGTTGATAGAAGAACTATAAAAAATTATATAGAAGTTTTGGAAAATGCCAAAATAATATATCCATGTGAATTATTTGATATAAAATCAAAGAAAGTTTTGGATGGAAATAAGAAATACTATTTAGCAGATTTAAGTATTTATTTTGCTTTGAATACTGATAATAGAATCAATTATGGACCAGTTCTTGAAAATGTTTTATATTCATATTTAAAAAGTAAAAATTATAGTTTAAGCGTTGGAAAAATTGGTAATTTAGAATGTGATTTTATTGCTAGATACGGATTAGATAATTATTTTTACATTCAAGTTACTAAAAACATAGATGATCAAAAAACGGCGGAAAGAGAATATAAACCATTTTATGCAATTAAAGAATTGTATCCTAGATATCTTTTTGCTTTAGATTTAATTTTACAAAAAAATGTAGAAGGCATTAATAATGTTAATATAGTAGATTTTATTTATAGTAATGAGAATTTGAAGTAGTAATATATAACATAAAACAAAGTTATTATTAAAGAGTATTGAAGATATTAATGTAAAAGATGAAGTTAAGGATAAGGTTTAGAAAAAGTACTTAATATTAGATGATTGGCAAATTGATAGTGTCACTTATTTTTCAAGCATTTTTTGAATTGCCTTTCTTTTTATGGAATAATTGTGCGTTAAATATATATTTGTGTGAAAAGGTATTAAAAAAAAGAAAATTATATAGTATAATTATTTTATAAAATAAAGGATAGTTGGAAGTAGGTGCTATATGGAAAAAGAGATACAAAAACCTAAGAAAAAGAAGAAAATAGATATTGATAGTGCTATGAAAACACAACTTGATATAAAAGGAAGAATGCTCATTAATGGTATTATTATAGTCGTTTTATTCGTTGGTTCTATTTTTATGTATTTGATTGCTAGTAATGTAAGAATTGAAAATAGAAAAGCTATAATTAGTTATGGTGAAAAAAGTTCTATTTCTTATAGTGTTAATATTAAACCAGATAGTTTTTATCCAACAACTGTTCTTGGCATGAACCAACAGTATCCTGCTAATGCCATTGATAAAATTAAAGTTAATTATAAATATACTTTTAATACTAATGAAAAAGGTAATTATCGTTATCGTTATTTCGCAACTGCTACTGTTATTGCTAATAATCGTGATGCTGTTAATGGCGAAAATCCTCTTTTGTTAAATAGATCTTTTCAATTAGAGAATCCGACAACAGGAGTCCAAAATGAAAACGATAAATATGAAGTTGAAAAAGAATATTTAATTGACTATGCTACTTATAATAACTTTGTTAATAAATATAAGAATAATTATGGTCTAACGATAAATGCTACTTTAAAAGTTACTTTTTACGTTGAAGTAATTGATGAATATAAAGATGTTGTCATAAATAGAACGCGTAATATGGATGTTAATATTCCACTTGCTAGTAATCCTATTTTTATAACGATAACTAATCCCCAAGATATGAGTGAAACTATTTATGATGAAGATAGTTCAACTGTTAGTAGTACTATTTTAATTGTTTTCGCAACAATTATGTTGGTTGCTGGGGTTCTACTTCTTTTCCAAGAAGTTCATAAAGTCGTAAAGAGTGAAAAAGCGCAGTCCAAGTTCATCAGTTACATAAATAAAATAATAAGTGCTAATAGTGAAGTAATCATTAAAGTTAAAAATAAAATTAATCTTCAAGGTCATAACATTATTGAAGTAGAATCCATTGAACAATTATTAGATGCTCAAAACGAACTACACATTCCAATTGCTTATTTTGAGGTTAAGAAGAATCGTGAAGGACATTTCGTCATCGTTAATGGCAAAGAAGCTTGGCGTTATATATATAGAGTTGAGGAAGATAAATAATCTTTCTCTTTTTATTTAATTTAATCGCAGAATAAGGTATAATTAAAGAGGAAAGGTAGGTTAGAAGTATGAACCTAGATGAACTCAACAAAGAACAAAAAGAGGCTGTACTTACAACCGAAGGACCAATTCTTGTTCTAGCGGGGGCAGGAAGTGGGAAAACTAAAGTTTTAACAACGAAGATTGCTTATTTAATCGAAGAAAAAGGAATAAATCCTTATAATATATTAGCTATTACTTTTACTAATAAAGCTGCCCAAGAAATGCAAAACAGATTATATAAATTAGTTGGTGATAAAGCAAGAGGAAGTCAAGTATCAACATTTCATTCATTTGGTCTTAAAATTTTACGTGAGAATTGTGATAAATTAGGATATAGTTCTAATTTTATTATTATGGATAGTGATGATTCTCTAACTGTTGTAAAAAAAATATTAAAAGAATTAAATCTTGATTCTAAAATATATAATCCTAATGCTATTAGAAATAAAATAAGTAGTTCCAAGAATGAACTCGTTAGTCCAGAAGCTTATGCTAAGTTTGCCATTGGAGACTTTGAAAAAGTTGTATTAAGAGTCTATGAAAAGTATGAAAAGACTTTAAAACGTAATAATTCAATTGATTTTGATGATTTATTGATACTACCAATTAAATTATTTAAAGAACATCCATATACCTTAGAGAAGTATCAAGAGCGTTTTAAATATATTTTAATTGATGAGTATCAAGATACTAATGAAGCCCAATACATTCTTACTAAGATGATAAGTGCTAAATATAAAAATATTTGTTGTGTTGGTGATAATGATCAATCAATTTATAGTTTTAGAGGGGCTAATTATCGTAATATCTTAAATTTTGAAAAAGATTATGCTAATGCGAAAGTAATAAAACTAGAACAGAATTATCGTTCAACTTCAACTATTTTGGATGCCGCTAATTGTGTTATTCGTAATAATACGGAAAGAAAAGATAAGAATTTGTGGTCAACGAAGGGTGAAGGTGAAAAGATTAATTATTTCCGTGCTTTTAATGAAAAAGATGAAGCTTTTTATGTCATCCGTGAAATAAAGAATTTAATAAATCGTGGTATTGAGTATGAAAACATTGCCGTTATTTATCGTACTAATGCCCAGTCACACGTTTTAGAAGAAGAATTTTTAAAAGAAAATATTCCTTATCGCATCGTTGGGGGAACAGGTTTCTATAGTCGTAAAGAAATTAAAGACTTATTGGCTTATTTAAGACTAATTCATAATGAAAAAGATAATGTCAGTCTAACGCGTGTCATCAATGTTCCTAAGCGTGGTATTGGCTTAAAGACCATTAGTAATTTAAGTGAGAAAGCTGATTCTTTAGATACTAGCATTTATGAAGTTATTACATCAGGAAAAGAATTTGCTTTTAAAGAAATGATTGAAGATTTAAAAAGAGTTTCGAAAGATTTAACACTTACGGAATTGGTTGATAAAATTTTAGATGTGACAGGAATTCGTCAAGAATATGAACAAGAAAAGACTTTAGAAGCTGATATAAGACTAGAGAACTTGGAAGAATTTAAATCCATTACTAAGAGTTTTGAGGAACGTGAAGGTAATGTTTCTTTGGAAGATTTCTTACTAGAAATAAGTCTTTTAACTGATGTCCAAGATTATCGTGATGACCCCAATCGTGTTAGTCTCATGACGGTTCATTCAGTTAAGGGTCTAGAGTTTGATTACGTCTTCGTAGTAGGACTTGAAGAAGGGATTTTTCCACACATCAACTCTTTAATGGATAATAGTGAATTAGAGGAAGAGCGAAGACTGTGTTATGTAGCGATTACGCGTGCTAAAGAACAATTATATTTAGTAAATAGTCGCATGCGTACTCTTTTTGGTAAAGAACAGTCTAATCCCGCTAGTCGTTTTATTAGTGAGATTGATTCTAACTTGTTGAATAAAGCCTTTAAAGAACAAGAACAACAAACAGTTGAAAAAATAGATAAAGAAGAAATGATGCATAAAGAAGAGGTTGACTATCAAGTAGGTGATTTTGTTTATCATGATACTTTTGGTCAAGGAAAAGTCTTAGAACTAAATGATAAACTTATTACTATTGCTTTTAAACATCCATATGGAATAAAAAAACTTATGAAGAATCATAAAAGTCTAAACAAAATATAGTTTGTGAGGTGTAAATATGGAAGATGATTTAACTTTACTCATTATGGCAGCTGGTATGGGATCAAGATTTGGTGGTTTAAAACAGATAGAACCAGTTGGACCAAATGGAGAATTCATTATTGACTATTCAATTTATGACGCTATTAAAGCGGACTTTAAAAAAGTAGTTTTCATTATTAAAGAAGAAATTTATGATGCCTTTAAAGAAACAATTGGCAAAAGAGTCGAAAAACAAAATATTGAAGTTGATTATGTCTTTCAAAGAGTTACGGATATTCCCGAACTCTATAGTAATTTAACTGATCGTGAAAAGCCTTGGGGAACAGCACACGCTATTCTAGCGGCTAAAGATGTCATTAAAGGAAATTTTGCGGTCATAAATGCGGATGATTTTTATGGAAGAGATGCTTATATGACGATTGCTAAGTATTTAAAAACTATTGAAACAAGAGAAAAATTACCTTTTGCTATGGTTGGTTATGAAATAAGTAAAACTTTGACGGAAAATGGATCAGTTAAGCGTGGTGTTTGTGAAGAAAAAGATGGTTATTTGACAAAGATAATTGAAAGTAAAGTTGAAAGAGTAAATGGTCAAGTTCTAGTTAGTCCATTAGACAATAGTCCATCTTTTGTCGTTCCTGATGATTATCTTGTTTCTATGAATCTTTTTGGCTTTACGAAAGATTTATTTCCTATCCTGGAAGAGAAATTAGTTACATTTTTGGAAAAGAATAAAGATGATTATCAAAACTGTGAATATTTAATACCAGAAGTGTTATTTGAGACGATTGAAGAAGAGCGCGTGGAAGTAAAAGTTTTGCCAACGACAGCTCATTGGTATGGTGTTACTTATCGTGAAGATAAAGATAGTGTTGTGAAAGCTATCGAAGAAATGATTAAAAGTGGAGAATATCCTTCTGATCTATGGGATTAATATAATTTTATAAAGATATTTTGATATAATAATAGATAGGGTGATTAATAATGGTAGAAAAACGATATGAAGAATTAATTGCGATTATAAATGAAGCTGATTATAATTATCATACCTTAGATAAACCGACAATAACGGACCAAGAATATGATAAATACATGCGTGAATTATACGATATTGAAGCTGCTCATCCAGAACTTGCGCGAAGTGATTCGCCAACGCAACGTGCGGGTGGTCAAATTCTAGACGATTTTAAAAAGGTAACACATAAAATACCAATGTTATCTTTATCTAATGTTTTTAATGAAAGTGAAATCGTTAATTTTGATTCAAGGATAAAAAAAGAAGGAATTGATCCTAAATATGTTTGTGAATTAAAGATTGATGGTTTAAGTGTTTCTTTGCAGTATGAAAAGGGAAAACTTGTGAAAGCCGCTACGCGTGGTGATGGTATCGTTGGTGAAGATATCACTAATAATGTTAAGACCATTAAAACAGTTCCTTTAACTTTAAAAAAGCCCATTGATATCGAAGTTCGTGGGGAAATATACATGAGTAAAGAGGTCTTTAATCAGATTAATGAAAATCGTAAGAGAGAAGGCCTAGATTTATTACAAAATCCAAGAAATGCCGCTGCGGGATCTATTCGTCAACTAGATTCTAAAGTTGCTGCTTCTCGTCGTTTAGAGTGTTGGATATATCACTTACCAAATCCTGAAGATTATGGCATTACAACACATATGGAAGCTCTAAATTTCATGGAAGATTTAGGTTTAAGAGTTAATTCGACAAATAATAAATTGGTCAATAATATTTCTGAATTACTTCAATTTGTTGAATACTATACTGAAAACAGAGATAGCCTTCCTTATGAAATTGATGGAATTGTCATCAAACTAAATAGTCTTCCTGATCAAAAAAAATTAGGTTATACAGCTAAATATCCACGATGGGCAACAGCCTATAAATTCCCAGCTAAACAGGTTTTAACTAAATTAGTTGATATCATTTTTACTGTTGGAAGAACGGGTCAAATTACGCCTAATGCGGTTTTGGAACCAGTCATTGTTCAAGGTTCAACGATAAGACGTGCTACCCTTCACAATGAGGACTATGTTAAGAATAAAGATTTGAAGATTGGTGATATAGTATCCATTCGTAAAGCCGCTGATGTCATACCAGAAGTTGTTGAATCTATTAAAGACCGTCGTACCGGTGAAGAAAAAGACTTTGAAATGATAAAGTTTTGTCCAATATGCCATTCACCATTGATGAAGAAAGAAGGTCAAGTAGACTATTACTGTTTCAATCAAAATTGTGATCGCCGTCACATTGAAGGATTAATTCATTTTGCTAGTCGTAAAGCAATGAATATTGATGGTTTAGGTGATCAAATAATTGAAGACTTATATAACTTAAAATTTTTACATCGTTTTGTTGATTTCTATAAACTACAAGAACATCGCAAAGATTTAGTTGAATTAGAAGGTTTTGGTGAAAAGAGTATTGATAACTTAATGACTGCTATTGAAAATTCCAAGAAACAATCTCTTGAAAAATTAATCTTTGCTTTAGGTATTCCTAATGTCGGTGAAAAAACAGCCAAGATTCTCGCCATGAAATATGAAACTTTAGATAACTTAATCAATGCTGATTTTGAAGAATTAATAAACATTCCTGATATTGGAGAAACCATAGCTAAAAGTATTAAAGATTACTTTAACTTATCATTTAATATGGAACAAGTTAACGGATTAAAAGAATTGGGAGTTAATATGACTTATACAGGGCCAAAAGTTGAAGTAAATGAAAACTTTAATGGTAAGACATTCGTCATAACAGGAACTTTAGAAAAATATACGCGTGACGAAATTGAAGAAAAAATTCAACTTTTAGGTGGAAAAGCATCATCATCAGTAAGTAAAAATACGTCAGCAGTTATTGTTGGAAGTAATCCTGGAAGCAAATATGAAAAAGCCCAAAAATTAGGTATTCCTATTTGGAGTGAAGATGACTTCCAAAAATTGATAGAAGAGTAATTGATTATATGTTATAATAAAGGCAATAAATATGGAAAGGACTGATGTTATATGTTTCTAGCAATATGTGAAACAAGTGCTTCATTGTCTACTATTTTAGTAGCAAAGCGTGTAATTGAAATTATTGGAGTAGTTGTTCCTATAATTTTAATAATTATGTGTGCTGTTGATTTACTAAAACAAGTTATTAATCCTGATATGAAAGACTATTCAAAATTGACAAAGAGAATATTCGCAGCTTCTTGTATTTTTTTCATTCCAACAATTGTCAGTTTATTACTTGATTTAGTTGGAACAACAGATTTTTCGGCAACTAGATGTTGGACTGATGCCAATGCTAGTACTATCGAGTTTTTAAGTAAACAAGAAAAAGCTGAAAAAGAAGCTGAAGAAAAAGCTAAGGCTGATGAAAATGCTGAAGCTAAAAGAAAGCGTGAAGAACAAGCTCGTATCCGTGAAGAGATAAGAAAAGAAAATGAAGAAGAAGCGCAACAAGCTGGACAAAATGGTAAAGATGGTCTAGTAATTGTCAAAGATGATGTCTTTTACTATCCTTGTGACAATAGTAAAAATGGTACTGCAGCATCAAAAGGTTCTGCACCATATGGTTATGTAAAACCATTTTATGATAAATTAGTTGCCTTTACTAAAGCCGCTCAAGCTGCTGGTGTTAGACTTCAAATGAGTACTACTGATTGTTATGAAGGAATAACTGGTGTGTGTGGTGCTTGGCGTTCTCGTTCTAGTCAAGATTATGCTTGGCATTGTTATAAAACAAAAAGCTGTAACAATGGTAATTTAGCTGCCTATCCTGGAACTTCAAGACATGGTTGGGGAATTGCTTCTGATATGTCAAGTTCAAATTGGTCTTGGGCTCATGCGCATGCTAAAGAGTATGGCTTAACTTTCCCTATTCCTAGTGAAGATTGGCATGTTGAACCATTGAATATCAAATGCTATTAGGTGAAAAGTATGAAAAAAGAAAAGAATAATAAGAAAACTTTAATTATTGTCCTTGTTGTCTTTGTTATATTAACAATTATTTTATTAGTCTTAAAAAATAATACAAGTCATGAAAAAGCCCTAACTAATTACGAATACATCATTGAAAAAGAGACCAATTATAGTGATGATGAGAGTAAAGGTAATTTACCAGTTGTTAATTTAAAAGGAAAAGATATTGAAAAAATAAATGATGAAATAATGAAAAACTATTATGATATTGGTTATTTAGATGAATATCATTATCAATATGAATATAGTGTTTTTGAAGATATTCTTTCTCTAAGAATTGATATCACTAATATTGATGGTACTGAATATGGAACATCTACTATTTATACTTATAATATCAATATCAATGATGGAACAATGTTAAGTAATCAAGATTTACTTGATCATTTCGAAATAACAGGAAATATTATTGATAAAAAAATAGAAGAAAAATTTAAAGATTTTTATCAACAAGATGAATTAAAAGATACTATTGATTACAATGATTATCTTGTTTCATTAGGATATGATAAAACAAAAAATAAATTATTTATTCGAGATAATACTTTATATGTACGTATGACTTTTAAAGGACTAACGAAAAGTTTATTGACTTATAAAGGAAATATTTACGAAGTTAAAATTCAAGAATTATAAAACCATTTCATTTAGAAATGGTCTTTTTTAATCTCTATCAAATATGGAGCTATGACATTGTCAGTATTATGATATTCCTGATAATTTAAATTTTCTTTTTTTAAGTATTCTTTTATTTTTAAACTTTCTAATTTACCAGCAGGATGTCCAGGATATATTACTAATAGAATCATTCCTCTTTTGTGAATTAGTTTTAAAGAAGCCTTAATTCCTTTAATGGTCGTTTTATAATTAGTAGTAATCGATTTATCACCATTGGGTAGATATCCAAGATTAAAAATGACTAGTGATACTTTTCCAAAATACTCTTTTAGAACAACATCCATCTTTTCATTACTCTCTAAAAACAATTCATAATTTCTTTTTTTATGTTCTCTTAAAAGATTATCAGTATTTTGAATAGCTTTTTCCTGAATGTCAAAACCAAATACTTTTCCCATTGATACAGTATCACATAGATATAATGTATCATTACCGTTTCCTGTAATCGCGTCAATAACGATATCATTTTCTTTGATATAAGAATCAATTAAATTATGAACATAATTTAGAATTGATTTACGGTATCCTTGGTAACTATTTCTTCGTTCTAATTCTTTATCAATCTCATTTAAAACGCTAAACTTTTTAACGAGCCAACTAGGTTCGATTAATTCATCACTATTAGGGTCCCCTGTAATTCGATTGATGACAATATCTTCTCGCAATATTTCAATTTGATCACAAACGATATCGACATATTCCTCTTTGGTTAGAACGTGAAATTTTTCTTTTTGATATAGAAGAGCTAATGGTGTTCCTTTTAAAATATGAAGCATGTGAATTTTTATACCTTGAATATCTAATTTATTCAAGAAAGAAACGGTTTCCAACATCATTTCTTTTGTTTCATATGGAAGACCATTGATGATGTGCACGACAACATTGATGTTTCTTTTGCGCAAATTTTTAACACACTCTAAAAAACATTCTAAATCATGACATCTATTTATTAACTTTGATGTCTTTTCATGAATGGTTTGTAGACCTAATTCTACTGTTAGATATGTTCTTTTACTCAATTCTTCTAAGTAGTCATAACATTCATCAGTAATGCTATCTGGTCTAGTTGCGATACTTAAACCGACGACATCATCCATCTTCAAAATAGTTTCATATTTTTCTTTTAAAACTTTTATATCAGCATAAGTATTAGTATTAGCTTGAAAGTAACCTATATATTTACTATTAGGCCATTTCTTTAAAATCTTATCACGAACTTCCACAAATTGTTTTTCTAGTGGTTCCTTTTTATCACCAGCAAAGTCCCCACTTCCATTAGAACAATAAATACATCCCCCAAAACCAACTTTACCATCTATATTAGGACAAGAAAAGCCAGCATTTAAACTGACTTTGAATACTTTAGAATTAAATTTTTCTTTATAAAAATAATCAAGTGTATAATATCTTTTATTTGAATTAGTGTATTTAAATCTATTTAATTTCTTCATTTTAATTTATTGTATATAAATATAATGCTCCCATAAATTCTTTTGGAAATAATACACTTAAATCAGATAATTCTTTATGATATTCAACTGGTTTTAACATAAAATTATAGATGTATTTAACGATGTGTTTACGATTGATTGCTTTGTTGAAGTTTAGTTTCTTTATACTATTTAAATCAATTAATTCATCATTCATTTCATCGTAATTAGCAAATTTCATTTTTAAGATATGATTAAAAAGATTAATATCATATATTTTTTCATTAGGTATTTCAAAGATTTCACCTAGTAGTTCAAGACTTTTGTTCATTGTTTTTTTATCGTTAAAGGAATTCTTAATCAAATGACGATAGAATGATATAGAGGTTAGTTGATTAAGAGTTTTCTTTGTATTAATACCAATCATTCTTTTAGCCACATAAGCAAAATCGTTACCATATCTTTTATAATTTCTCTCTAAATCATTTTTACGAAAAGTAAAATATTCACCATCGAGTTTCTTAAATGTTTTCATAGTATCATTGTAACCAATTTTTATATTTCTTCTAATTACTTTTTTGTCAAAGACTAAAAAACTACCTAAATCACAACTTGGTTTAATATAAGTGATATCTTTATTTTTATCTTTAACACTTTGTCTAAGCCCAATACTATCTAATTCAACTGCGACAACGCTGTCAGCCCCCATATCAATAGCTAAATTAATTGGTAAAGTATCATAATATCCACCGTCAATATATTTTTCGCCATCAATTTCTTTAATGTCTAGAGCTGGAAAACAAGAAGTGGAAGCGATGATATAGTCACATAACTTTTCTCTAGCAATCTTATTTTTCGTAACTAATTTTGGTTTTTTAGTAGTTAGATTAAAAGTGACAATTCCAAAATCTGTTTTAGATTTATAGAAACGATTAATATCAATCCATTTCTTAACAAAATTATCATATCCTTTTATATCAATACCACTTTGTTTTAAAAAGTTTTTACTATATATTTTAATGGCCTTTTTAATATCCGCAATATCTTTTAGTTCACTACCAAATAATTTATAGAAATCAGTTGTTAGCCAAAGATGCATTCCACGATGATATGTATTTTGAACAATAAGAGCGCCATTTAAAGCTCCAATTGATGTTCCTGTTACAATATCAAATTTCATATGAAGTCGACGAAGAGCTTTCCAAACACCCATTTCATAGGCCCCTTTAGATCCCCCGCCAGCAAGTACTAATGCTTTCATATACGTCACCAAATAAATTATACCAAAAAATATTAAAAAAAAGAACAAAAAATATTAGATGTCCATATACATATATGTTATAATTATATATTATAGGATAAAAGAGTATGAGGGTGATACTATGTACAATCTAGGACAACACTTTGCGATTGAACCAAATGATTTAAAAGTTAAGTCTGATGTCGTTTTTCAAGGAAGTAAATATCGTATTACTATTCTTACTGAAAGATTAGTTAGATTAGAATATAGTGAAGTAGGTAAATTTAGCGATGATGCGACAGAATTGGTTGTTAATCGTGTTTTCGAAAAACCTAGTTTTGAAGTTAAGCAAGATAGTTTATACATTGAAATCAAAACTAAATACTTTTATTTGAATTATGCTAAAAATATGCCATTTAAAGGACCATCAACCAATACGATGAAAAATCTTCGCATTCAAGTTAATGGAATGGATTCTGTTTGGTACTATGGACATCCAGAAGTTAGAAATTACTATGGTTGTAATTCAACTTTGGAAAAGTTCTCTAAGAAAACGTCAGAAAATAAAGGGTTGTATTCTATTGAAGGTTTTGTAAGTTTAGATGACTCTAAACATATTCGTTTCAATCTTGATGGAACAGTAAAACAACCAGAAGCAGATAATTTAAATTATGTGGATATTTATGTCTTTGTTTATGGAAAAGACTTTGGTTATTGTATTAAAGATTATTTTCAATTGACAGGAATGCCAGCTTTTATTCCAAGATATGCTTTGGGAAATTGGTGGTGTCGTAATCTTCCTTATACGCAAGATGAAATTATTAATATTTCTAAAAAGTTCAATGATAATAATATGCCATTATCGGTATTCTTATTAGATAAAGATTGGCATTTTAGACAAAAACCAGTAGTTGATGCTGCTCAACCTAATGAAGATCCTAATAAAAAGGAAATTAAGGTTAAAAAACAAGGGTTAGTTACTAATCCTAATGATAAGTTATATGATACTGGATTTACTTTTAATACTGATTTAATACCTAATCCTAAACGTCTAATTGAAGAACTTCATCAAAAAGGAATTAGAGTTGGATTAAATACTAATCCTAAAGATGGCCTTCGTGACTATGAGTATTTTTTTGAAGAGATAAAGAAGTATTTGCAACCAGATGAAAATGGTGTCATAAAATTTACGCCATACAATCCGCAATTCATTGATGTTTATCTAAAACTTTTAATTCATCCATTGGAAAACTTAGGTGTTGATTTCTTTTGGAATGATTATGATGTTGAAACTAATGATATGCGTGTGACATGGCTCCTAAATCATTATTTATATAAAGATTTAGCTCGTAATCCTGACAAAAGAGGAATGGTTTTAGGTCGTAGTGGTATGGTTGCGGCTCATCGTTATCCTGTTTTGTATTCTGGTAAGACTAAAGTTGGTTGGGATAATTTTAAAACCATCCCATTCTTTAACTTATCTGCTTCTAACATTGGTGTATGTTGGTGGAGCCATGATATTGGTGGTTACAATGATGGAATAGAAGATAGTGAACTCTATATAAGATCCGTTGAACTAGGTGCTTTTTCACCAATTCTCAGATTCCATTCTGATAAAGGAAAATATTATAAGAGAGAACCATGGCGTTGGGATAAAAAGACCGCTGAAATCGTTGATGACTATCTTCGCATTCGTCATGAATTAATTCCTTATTTGTATACCGAAGCTTATGAGTATTATGATAAAGGTACAATGATTTTCCAACCATTATATTATTTATATCCTAAATATTATGATGATATGGTTTATCGCAATGAATATTTCTTTGGTCGTCAACTATTTGTTACACCAATATTGAATAAAAAAGATTTGGTAATGAATAGAACTATTCACCATTTCTTCTTACCTGATGGTATTTGGTATGATTTCTTTACGGGTAAGAAATACGTTGGAAAGAAAAAATATATTGCTTTCTACAAAGAAGAAGATTATCCTGTCTTTGCCCAAGCAGGAGCTATTATTCCATTATCTAAAAAGAGTAATATCAATAATACATCTGTACCAACTGACTTAGAAATTCAAGTTTTTGCTGGTCAAAATAATTCTTATGTAATGTATGAAGATGATGGTATAAGCTCTCTTTATAAAGAAGGATACTATTTGAAAACCGAACTTTCGTATAACTACTTACCAAATAACTACACAGTCATAGTTCGTTCAATTGAAGGTAAGAGTGGTATTGTTCCTGATCGTCGTAATTACATAATTAGATTCCGCAATACCAAAGAAGCTGAAGTCGGTGCATATTTCAACGAGACGAAGTTGGAAGAAGTACATTACGTTGATGGTAATGACTTTGTTGTTGAAGTTAAAAATGTACCTACAGTTGGACAATTGACCATTAACTGTAATGGTGATGATATTGAAATGGATAACGCTCACGTAATGGGTGATGACATTGATGATATCTTAAATAACTTACAAATTCAAACTAAGTTAAAAGAAGAGATAGCTAAAATAATATTTAGTGATGATGAAATTCGTATTAAACGTATTAATCTTACTAAATTAAAGAAAAAAGGTTTGGATAAGTCATTTATTAAATTATTTAAAAAATTACTTGAATATATGTACCAAGTTTAATATACTATTACTTGTAATTGCTGTGAAAAGTAGTAATGAATTGATTATTTAAAGAGAGTTAGTGGTTGGTGCAAACTAATAATATAGATTCATGAACTTGTTTCATAAAAGGCAAACCGTGTTATTCGCGTTAAGAAGATGAGTGCATAGTATTAACTATGAATTAAGGTGGTACCACGAGACTATTCGTCCTTATGAGGAAGAATGGTCTTTTTTTTAAAGGTAGGTGAAAGATATGAAAGTAGTTGCTTTAACGATTGTAGAGTTTTTAACAACACTACTAATTGTTTATTTACTATATTATTTATTCATGATAAGTAAATATGATAAAAATGGTAAACTGAAAAAAAAGAACAAAAGTGGTTTCTTTTATAAACTGTATTTAAAAATAAAACTATTTATCTTACCAACCAAAAATGAAAAAGATGAAATATTAGATCGTGGTCGAAAACCAAAAAAAATTAAAGAAGAAAAAGAGGATATTAAAATACCTACAGAAGTAGAAATATTAATTATTAAATATAATATTGATTTGAGTAAAATTAACTATAAGAAATTATTAAAAATAGTTGGCTTTACTTGTTCTATTGATATTGCGACTATTTTATCAATTGTTTCATTATTACCAACTGATAATATTTATATCGAATTATTAGTTGGTGGTGTATTGATAATACCAGTAATATTGATAAGTTATAGTATTCTTGGAAAGTATTTTAAGAAGAAAGGAATCGTGAAAAAAGATGAAAAAAGAAATGCAAGCAACAAACGTAATCGAAAGTAAGTGGCAAAAATATTGGGAAGAAAATCAAGTTTTTGTTGCTCAAAACGATAGTGATAAACCTAAGTATTATTACTTAGTTGAATTTCCTTATCCAAGTGGGGCTGGACTTCATGTTGGACATGTTAGAAGTTATACAGCACTTGATGCTATGGCTCGTAAAAAGAGAATGATGGGCTATAATGTGTTATTTCCTTTGGGATGGGATGCTTTTGGAGCACCTGCTGAACAATATGCCATAAAGAATCATATTCATCCTAAGAAAGCCGTTGAAGAAAATATTAAAGTATTTAAAGGACAAGTAAAAAAATTGGGAATGTCAGTTGATTGGACGAGAGAATTTTCAACTACTGATCCAGAGTATTATAAGTGGACCCAATGGCAATTTTTAAAGTTCTTTGAACATGGTATGGCTTATAAAGCAAAGAAGAACATCAACTGGTGCCCTAAGTGTAAGACAGGACTATCTAATGAAGATTCATCAGGTGGTGTTTGTGAAAGATGTGGAACCCAAGTTGAACAAAGAGAAAAAGAACAATGGATGTTAAGAATGAGTGATTATGCTCAAGACTTAATCGATGGTTTAGATGATACTGACTTCCAAGAGCGTATCAAAACAGCGCAAATCAATTGGATTGGTAAATCAACTGGAGCCGAAGTAGACTTTTCTATTAAAGAAATAGACGAAAAGTTAACTGTTTATACAACTCGACCTGATACTTTATATGGTGTAACTTTTATGGTTATTGCACCAGAACATCCATATATTGAAAAGTATGCTAGTTTGATTAAGAACTTAGATGAAGTTAAGAAATATCAGGAAGATACGAAAAAGAAAACTGAGTTTGAAAGAACCCAATTAGTTAAAGATAAGACGGGAGTAAAAATTGAAGGTTTAACAGCTATTAATCCTATTAATGATACCGAGATTCCCATTTATATATCTGACTATGTAATGATGAATTATGGAACGGGAGCTATTATGGCTGTTCCTGCTCATGATGATCGTGATTTTGACTTTGCTACTAAATTTGGTATTAAAATTATTCCTGTAATTGAAAAAATGACTGGTGAAAAAAGAGATAACGAGAGTTATAAGAAAAGCATTGTCGCTGTTTTATATGACCCTAAAACGAATAAGTATCTAACAATTAATTGGCATGAAAAAGGTGGAAGATTATTTGTTGGTGGTACTAGAAAAGAAGATGAACCATCACTTGATTGTGCTAAGAGAGAAATAATTGAAGAGACAGGTTACACTGATTTTGAATTAGTTAGAACGACTTTCCCTGTTAATCATCACTACTTTGCTTTCAATAAGAACAAAGCTTTTGAAATTGATTGCGATGGTTTCTTATTTGAATTAAAAAGTGATAAAAAACAAGATGTTAACCGTGATGAAGATGAAATTTTTGATGTTGAATGGGTTGATGAAGAAACTGTTAAGAAAGAAATTAAAGATGAACTTCATCAAACTATTTTTGAATATGGTGTTAGGTCAAAAGCCCATACTGAGGGTGGAAAAATGATTAATTCTGGTGTTTTAAATGGCTTAACTAATAAAACAGATTCCATTGAGAAAATGATTGAATACTTAAAAGAAAAGGGAATTGGTCGTGAAAAGACGAACTTTAAATTACAAGACTGGATTTTCTCACGTCAAAGATTTTGGGGTGAACCTATTCCTTTAGTATATTGTGAAGATTGTGGTTGGGTGCCTGTTCCAGAAAAAGACTTACCAGTTCGTTTACCAGATGTAACAGAGTATGAACCAACTGATGATGGTGAGAGTCCACTTGCTAAAATTACGGATTGGGTTAATACGACTTGTCCAAAGTGTGGAAAACCGGCTAAAAGGGAAACAGATACTATGCCTAACTGGGCTGGATCTTCTTGGTATTGGTTAAGATATATGGATCCGCACAATGATAAGGAATTTGTTTCACAAGATGCTTTAAAATATTGGGGACAACTAGATTGGTACAATGGTGGTATGGAACATGCAACAAGACATTTGTTATATGCTAGATTCTGGAATCAATTCTTATATAACATTGGACTTGTTCCTTATAAAGAACCATTTAAAGTAAGAGTTTCTCATGGTATGATTTTAGGTGAAGGTGGCGTTAAGATGAGTAAGAGTCTTGGTAATGTCATCAATCCTGATGATGTCATTAAGACTTATGGTGCTGATGCTTTGCGTTGTTATGAAATGTTCATTGGTGACTATGAAAAAGAAGTATCTTGGAGTGAAAAAGGTTTAAATGGATGTAAGCGTTTCATCGATCGTATCGTTAGACTTGGTGATAAAGTTATTGATGGTACTTCATATTCTCCAAATATTGAAAAGATTATGCACAAGAGTATTAAAAAGGTTACTGAAGATATCGATAGTATGAAATTTAATACAGCGGTATCAACATTGATGATTCTTTTAAATGAGATGGAAAAAGAAGAGACAATTACCAAACAAGATTATCGTACTTTATGCTTATTGTTAAATCCAATTGCTCCTCATACAACAGAAGAGTTAAATGAGATGTATGAACTTGGTGAACCTTTATGCAAGTCTTCTTGGCCAACTTATGATGAAACGAAATTAGTCGAAGAAGAAAAAGAAATAGCTGTCCAAGTAAATGGAAAGGTTCGTGCGACAATTAAAGTAAATATCAATGATGATGAAGAAACAATTAAAGGAAAAGCTATGCAAGAAGAAAATGTCATTCGTCATACAGAAGGAAAAGAAATTGTCAAAGTTATCGTCATTAAAGGAAAAATAGTCAATATTGTTGTTAAATAGGAAACCATTGGTTTCCTTTTTTTAATAAGTGCTTGATAATAAATTTATTATATGATAATATATTTTTATGAAGGGAACTTCATAAAAAAAGGACACATTTGATTTTCATCAGATGTATTCCTTTAATGGATCATCTGAAATCAACAATAGTTGAAATCAGATGTTTTTGCTATTTAGATAGTAAATAAAATACTAGAATAAATAGGATGATAATAATGCTATAAAAAGAAAGTTCCCTTCTAGTCATAATATCACCGCCTTTCAAAAATAAAAGTATTTAAGAAAGGAAAACATCTGATTTTTCAAATGTATCCAATAGTAATGATTACTCTTATTCGACAAATTTCCTTTATTAAATTCCTTAAAATTTAATTGGTGATAATATGAAAGTTAAAGTTTTTGATGAATCACATGAAAAAGATTTAGAAGAAAGTATCAATAGTTTTTTAGAAGAAGGACACGACGTTATCGATATAAAATATGAGGTCTCCGTTGCTATTTTTTCAGAGGAACAAGTCTATTGTTTTTCAGCAATGATTTTATATCGCTAAAAAAGATGATAAATATGTGAAAATCTCTCTAATTTATTGATTTTATAGGTGCTTTTTTTATATAATATTATAGGAAATGAGAGGTGACATTATGTTAGAGATAAAAAACGTTACAAAGATTTACGAAACAGCTGGCTTTAAACAAAAAGCTCTAGATGATGTCAGCATTAAATTCCCTAAAAGTGAATTCGTTTCTATTTTAGGACAAAGTGGTAGTGGTAAAACAACCCTTTTAAATATTATTGGTGGTCTTGATGAATATACATCCGGAGACTTAATTGTTAATGAAATAAGTACGAAGAAGTTTAAAGATAGAGATTGGGATTCTTATCGTAATCATCGTGTTGGTTTCATTTTTCAAAGTTATAATTTAATTACACATCAAACGATATTAAAGAATGTTGAACTTGCTTTGACTCTTTCTGGTATTTCGCGTAACGAAAGAAAGAGAAGA
Source organism: uncultured Bacilli bacterium (assembly GCA_947585665.1). GTDB lineage: Bacteria > Bacillota_I > Bacilli_A > RF39 > UBA660 > RUG11788. Next base: position 20,040 of record CANPXE010000009.1, read on the forward strand.
GCTATTAAAGCCCTAAAAGAAGTAGGACTAGAACAACATATTAATAAAAGACCTAACCAATTATCTGGTGGTCAAATGCAAAGAGTTGCAATTGCTCGTGCTCTTATAAATGATCCGGAAATAATTTTAGCTGATGAACCAACAGGAGCACTTGACTCTGATACCAGTGTCCAAATAATGGACTTATTAAAGAAAATATCTAAAGATAAATTAGTTATCATGGTAACCCATAATCCCGAACTTGCTAAAAAGTATTCAAGTCGTATTATCAATATTAAAGATGGAAAAATAATAGCTGATTCTAATCCTTGTGATAGTCGTAATCGAAAAGAAGAGGAAGAAAAGACCAAGAAGAAAACCAAGAAAACTAAAATGTCTTTTTTAACAGCATTATCTTTATCTTTTAATAACTTGATGACGAAGAAAGCACGAACTATTTTAGTTTCTGTAGCTGGTTCAATAGGAATTATTGGTATTGCCTTGATACTTGCTGTTTCAACTGGTTTTCAAAACTATGTTGATTCTATTCAAGAAGATACTTTAACATCATATCCACTTACTATTTATCAAGAATCAACCGATATGACAAGTTTATTGTTATCAATGACAAGTGATGGTGCAAAACCTACTAACTCTAATGAAGTAAAGGAACAACAATATATTACATCAATGTTATCAAGTGTTAGTACTAATGATTTGCGCAGTTTTAAAAATTACTTAGATAAAAATTATAAAAAAGTAGAAGAAGATATCTATAATACACAATACTCTTATAGTGTTGATCCTAACATATATACGATTGATGCTAAAAACAAATTAGCACGCATTAATCCTAGTAACTTATTCAGTTCCATGATGGGAAATAATACTATCATGAGTTCTTATTCTTCAATGACTTCTATTTTCTCACAAATGGTTGATAATCGTGATGAAATAGAACAAGATTATGAAGTGTTAGCGGGAAGATGGCCTAAAAACTATGATGAAATGATTATTGTTTTATCAGAACCAAATTCTATTTCCGATTTACTTGTTTATTCTTTAGGACTTCGTGATACTGATGAATTAACTAAGTTGATTACTGGTATAATGAGTGGTGAAAAAGTTGATATCAACAATGAACCTTTAACATTCACTTATGAAGACTTAATGAATATTGATTTAAGATTGATAATGCCAGCCGACACATATAAATTCAATTCTAAATATGATGTTTATGAAGATATGACTGATGATGATAAATACATGGAAGAATTATATGAAAAAGCTACCAAATTAAAGATTGTTGGTGTTGTTAGTCCTAAAGAAGGTGTGACATCAATGGCTTTAAGACCAGGAGTAGGGTATACTTCTGATTTAGTAAAACACATTATTGATTATTCAAAAGATACTAAAGTTGTTCAAGAACAAATTGAAAATAGTGAAGTAGATGTCTTTTCTGGTAAGAGATTTGATAGTGAAAAGAATGATTTTAATTTTGAATTTTCGGATTTAGTAAAAGTTGATAGTGAAAAATTACAAAGTGCCTTTAATATAAATATTAATCAGAAGAAATTAGAGGAACAAACTCAAAAATATATGCAAGAAATAAACGATTCTATAACCGCAGATATTACACCAGCTAAAAAAGTGTTTGATGATAACTTAAAGACTTTCGCTAATGGTATCTTTGATAGTATTGGTGAAGGTAAAGAGTTTGCTTCTAATGATATTGATAGTATTGTTGATAAATATTTGAGTAATAGTGATAATGATAAATTATTAACTAAGATGGAAAAAGATTATGTCCTACCAAAAGATGTTTATAAACAAGCTTATAGTGGTCTATTAAAAGGTTTATTAACTGGTTATGTTGCTGCTTATAATGCTGCGATGAGTCAGGTTCCTGGATATGTTGTCGATGAAGAAAATCCAAAAGCTATCGTTTTATCACAAATAAAAGATGGCGAAAAAGGGTTTATAACTGAATATTTAAAAAATGCTGCCATTGTTGGTACTAGTGAAACGATGGCTAGAACTATGACTGAAACAGTAATGAAAAAAGAGATTTTAACAAAAGTTGGAGAGATGACAGCTAATATTACTAGTAGTTTTGCTAATGCCTTTAGTATTGATGAAGAAAAGATTGCTTCAGCTTTCGAACTTAACTTTACGGAAGAAGAACTTTCAAGAGTTGTTAATGCGATGATGAATCCAACGGAGACAACCCAAAAGTCTAATTTGATTCTTTTAGGTTATCAAGATTTAGAAGAACCTACATATATTTCTTTCTATTTCAATAGTTTTGATGGTAAAGAACATTTCTTATCTTTTATTGATGACTATAATGAAAGTGTTCATAAAGACAAACAGATAAACTATTCTGATACGACAGGAATTCTTATGTCATCTGTTAAAACGATTGTTAATGCCGTAAGTTATGTCTTGATTGCTTTCGTATCCATTTCCCTTGTCGTTTCAAGTATCATGATTGGTGTCATTACTTACATATCTGTATATGAAAGAACTAAAGAAATTGGAATACTACGTGCTATTGGAGCATCAAAAGGAAATATTTCTTCTATCTTCAATGCTGAAACATTCATTATTGGATTCCTATCAGGATTATTTGGAATAGGTATTTCTTATTCATTGATTCCAATAATTAATAAAGTATTACATCACTATACAGGAAACATTCCTCTTTCAGCATCGCTTGCTGTTAATAGTGCTATAGTGTTAGTAATTCTTTCAATTATCTTAACTTTGATTGGTGGTCTAATACCCGCTCGAGCAGCCTCTAAGAAAGACCCTGTTGAAGCCCTTAGAACCGAATAAAAGAGCATTTGCTCTTTTTTCTTTGTAAAAAAATCATTTATGCTATAATTATAATAGGTGATGGTATGAAACTTAAATATAAAAAATATTTATATGTTTTAGGTTATTTATTACCAATTATCATATTAGGAATATTATCATATACATCTTATGTTAAAGATTGGGAAATACCCTTTCAAATTGCTTTCTATCCATATGTCTTTATTTTTCTAGATAGTATACTTTTATTTTTAGTAATGCACAATTTAAAAAAAGAAAAGTATCGCTTCCAAATAAAAATATTAAATTATTTTAAAGGATGGAACAATTTAATTTTATTTTTTATTATATTTTTTGGTTCTAAAATGTCTTTAATTATAACCTTTTTTGATTTATTTATTCATTGTATTATTTACTTTATTTTAAAGCCAATGCCTGTTAATGATGAAGAGGTAAATGGTGTTGAAGAATTCTTTAATAAATATCCTGAACGTGCTAAACATAAATTCTATAAAAATGTTGATGAGATAAAAAAAGAATACACACCAATAAAAGAAGAAGTAGAAAGAGAAATTCCTGTTATGGATGTTAAAGCTAAGGAACAAAAACAAGCTAAAAGAAAAAAATTCATAGGAATATTTGTTCCTATATTAATAATCTTGATTATTTTATTTGGCGTTATTTTTAAACTGGTTGAAGATAATGTAAAATATAATCGTGGTAATTTCCATTATTTTGATCTTAACATAAATGGTCAAGAACTTCCTATTCACTATCAACAGTCATACAACAAAGTAATAGTTAGTTATTTTTATGAACAATCTAGTTATAATGATAGTCATGAGGTAACAGGTTATTCTCTAGATGATATTTTAATTGATGTTCCAAAAAGCGATAAATACATAATTAATTTAAATGAATATATTTGTTGGGATGGCAATATCAAGATTCCTTGTCATTCTAACAACATCAAAAATAAAAAAATATCACTATTATCCAAAAGTACTTTAACTATTAAAAAGAGTGTTGATTCAAGCAATAAAAATATATCTGATATAGCTATAAGAGATTCTACGACTGAAATTATATATGAAGGGAACTATAAAGAAGACATAACTGAATATATTTCTATTCCTGGAATATACGTTTTAATATTTGAAAATGCCAGCGATAATATTCAAAACGAAATAACCGCTATTATAAATATTACAGAAAAAATGTAAAAGCGAACTAAGTGTTTACATTTTAGCGTAAATCCAAAAAATAAAAGTGTAAAGTTTAGTGATTGGTGTTATATAATAAGGTTAAGATATGGAGTGATATTGTGGAAACAGAGTATGAAAAGTTAAAAAAAGAAGGGTACACAGAAGAAGAAATTGAAACCAAATTAGGGCCAATGTCTAGACTTAGTATTGATTCTTCACCAATGGGTCAAGGACGAAATGATCGCTCTGTTACATTTACGGATAAAGATGGTACAGTATCAAGAGGTAGTAACATAATGGTGGGATATAATCGTCGTAATATTCAGTTACCAAATGGTACGTATGTTGGTATTGAAGAATTTTCACGAGCAATGACAAAATTCTTACAGGAAGATGCTGAAAATAAAGTTATCTTTTGTAAGAAAACTGGAAAAAGGGTAAATATTGGTGAATTAGTCAATGGTCTACGTGAAGTAGCAAAATCGCAAACTGGTCTTGAGTTACATGGAACTACTGACAAAATGCGTGGAAATGCCTATGAATATTCAATAAAAGGAGAAAGTGCTAGAAGAATATTATTAGGTAAGAAAATTCAACTTGATTGTGGTCAATGGGTAAGTGAAGAAGAATTACTTAATGCAATGAGGGATTATGTTTATTTGTCAGCACCAGATAAGACCCCACCAGTACCTAAACCTGATTCAGATCAAGCAGGAATTAGTCTAGAGCCTGGTTCAGATAAAACTGGAATAGAACCAGAACCTAATAATACTAGAGTAGATAATCAAGAAATAGAAGATGTCACTACTACTGAACATGTTAACAAAAGAAGAAAAGCTAAAATTGCACCAATTATTTTAGCTACATTATTGACTGCCACTATTCTTTTATCAATGATTGGTAAAAGAGCTGATAATATTATGGCAACAAGAACTGAAACGACAGCAACAGCTGGAGCCGCAATTACAGAAGTCGTTGAATATCGAGAAGATAGATATGAAGAAGCAATTAATAATGTACTTAATAGTGTTCAGGGTTCAGCTGTTGGTGATACAATTTCCGTTCCTCCTGGTGTTATATATTTTTATGCCAGTCCTAATAATGATATAAGTAAAAGTAGAACTGGTATTATTGGAGAAACTCCTGAAAGACCAGCTGGGGAATATGAAATTTTTGGCGTTTCTGTTTTAGATAAATCAGGTGAAAGAATTTTAGATACAGAATTTGAAAAGGGAACAACAATAGCTGATGTAGTTCAACGTGCTTGTGAAAATCAAAATATTGATTTGGATCAAACTAGTCTAAGAATTTCTCTTACTAATACTGGTTGGATTGAAATGAATGATTTGGTAAAAAAAGTATTAGAAAACGAAGAAATTACGCCAGATGATGTTGTAACAGCTTATCATTCTGAACAAACTTATGATGCTGTTCAAGAAGATTTTACTGATAGTGTTACTTTTAAAACAGAAAGTGGCGAAGCAACTATTAAAGTAAGAAATGACGATGGTTCTCTTGTCGAAACTGGAACTATACTTGAAGGTAGTGACGGAAAACTATATCGTCTTGATGATGTCGAAGTAGAACAAAAAGATACTGTCACATCATATGTTGAAAGAACTGAAGAAAAAAGAACATTTTCAGTTTCAAATATAGAAGGAAATATTGAAATAGCTGAAGTTTCATTATTTGTTACGGCATTGGCTACTGCTTTAGCAGCTATTTATGATAAAAGAAGAGAAGAAGAATATGAAAAATCTGCTAAAAAATATGATAATAATACAAAATTTAATGAAACTGTAACTCATATGTCGACTGCATCTACTAAAGCTGGATTAAATAATGGTAATAATGAAAATGCTGATACTTCAGAATATACTGGAGGTCCAAGACTATGAATGAAAATGAAGAATTTAATAAATATGTAGATAATTTTAAAAAACTTTCAACTGGTAGAAAAAAAGAAGAAACAATTAAACAAATGAAAAAAATGCTTGCATTTATTTGGGCATTAAAGGAGAAAACAGGTATACCATTTAGTGTTTTATATAATCGTGAAATTATAGATGCTAAAGATAAAACAGTAAGTGAGGATGATTTTGTAGAAGCTGTATTTGTATATATACATATTATTAAAGAAGCTTTTGCTGAATATGTTGATTGTACAATTGGAAAGGAGGAACTATGAATATACAAGTAGGAGAAATATTAACTTTAGATAATGATAAAGAATATGCTTGTGTTGCTGTGCAAGCTTATAAAGGTGCAAACTATTTATTCCTAGTTAGTAATTTCACACCAGTAGAGATTAGATTTGCTAGAGAAATAATCAAAGAAAATGGAATTGATTTAGAAATGGTTAATAATCAACAAGAAAAAATGGAATTAATGGAGTTATTTCAAAAATCAATGCCAACTGAACAATAATAATAAAAAAAGCCACTCTTTTATGAGTGGTTTTCTTATTGCCATTTCCAGTTTCTAACTTCTTCTAAGTCAATACCATATTCTTTAATGTATTGCTTGTGTTCAACTAATTTATCTTTCATCTTTTGAACGACATAAGCACCTTTATTACCTAGACCTGGTAATGATTTTATCATTGATATAACTAAATTAAATCGATCAATCTCATTTTGCACACGCATATCAAATGGTGTTGTAATAGTTCCTTCTTCTTGGTATCCAAAAACGTGTAAGTTACGATTATGACGATAATATAATAATTCGTGAATTAATGTCGGATATCCATGGAAAGCAAAAATAATTGGTTTATCTTTTGTGAATAATAAATCATAATCTTCATCTGTTAATCCGTGTGGATGTTTGTGATGTGATTGTAGTTTCATTAAGTCAACAACGTTGATAAAACGAATTTTTACTTCTAGAAGATATTGACGCATAATTGTTACTGCGGCAAGAGATTCTAGTGTTGGCGTGTCTCCACAACAAGCAAGAACGATATCGGGATCTTCTCCTTGATCATTACTTGCCCATTCCCATATGCCAATTCCTTGAGTGCAATGTTTAATGGCTTGATCCATCGTTAACCATTGTGGTCGTGGATGTTTTGACGTAACCATGACGTTGACATAGTTTTTACTACGAATGCAGTGATCGAAAACGGATAATAAACAGTTAGCGTCTGGTGGTAAATACATTCTAACGATATCAGCTTTTTTATTGGCAACGTGATCTAAGAATCCTGGGTCTTGATGCGTAAACCCATTATGGTCTTGTTGCCAAACATTAGAAGATAACACATAGTTTAAAGAAGCAATTTCTTGACGCCAAGGTAACTCGGAAGTTACTTTTAACCATTTAGCGTGTTGACTAAACATAGAGTCAATAACACGAATGAAAGCTTCATAACTCGCAAAGAAACCATGACGACCAGTAAGTAAATATCCTTCTAACCATCCTTCGCACATGTGTTCAGATAAGTATGAGTCCATAATACGACCATCAGAACTTAAAAATTCATCATTATTCTTCTTTTCTGCATTCCATCCACGATTTTCTACTTCAAAAACCTTTCCTAAACGATTGGACATCGTTTCATCTGGTCCAAAAATGCGGAAGTTTCGTTCATCTTTATTTAATTCAAATATATCGCGAATGAAACCGCCTAACTCAATCATATCTTGGGCTTCAATTGATCCAGGACGGTCAAAGTCCAAAGCATACTTTCTAAAGTCAGGCAAACGTAAGTCTTTCAATAGTAGTCCACCATTGGCGTGTGGATTACTTCCCATTCGTCTATTGCCAACAGGGGCAAGTTCTTGAAGTTCAGGAATTAAGGTTCCCTTTTCATCAAATAATTCTTCAGGATGATAACTTTTTAACCAGTTTTCAAGAAGAGTAAGATGTTCTTCTTTTTCCATTGATAGTGGTACTTGATGTGCTCTAAAAGTTCCTTCAATTTCTTTTTCGTCAACGACCTTAGGTCCAGTCCAACCTTTAGGTGAACGAAAGACAATCATTGGCCATATTGGTCTTGTCGCATCATTGTTCTCTTTAGCATTTTTCTTTATTTCTCTGATGTCAGCAATGACCTTATCCATTGTTTCGGCCATTAAAGCATGCATCGTCATTGGGTCGTCTCCTTCGACAAAGTAAGGTTTCCATCCACATCCTTTAAAGAAACTTTCAATTTCCTCATGGGAAATCCTTGAGAAAACCGTTGGATTACTTATTTTGTATCCATTTAAATGAAGGATTGGTAAAACGACACCATCAGTTAGTGGATTCAAAAATTTATTAGAGTGCCAAGATGTTGCAAGTGGTGCTGTCTCAGCTTCTCCGTCCCCCACAACACAGGCTGCAATCAAATCAGGATTATCAAAAACAGCTCCAAAAGCATGGGCAAGAGAATAACCTAGTTCGCCACCTTCATTAATAGATCCTGGTGTTTCTGGTGCTACATGACTAGAAATTCCACCGGGAAATGAAAATTGTTTAAATAACTTTTTCATTCCTTCTTCATCACGACTTACATTAGGATAAACTTCACTATAAGTTCCCTCTAAATACGTATTACTAACCATCGCATTTCCACCATGTCCTGGTCCAGAAATATAAATCATATTTAAATCATATTGTTTAATTAAACGATTTAAATGAACATAAATAAAGTTTTGTCCGGGAACAGTTCCCCAATGACCAACAATTTTTTTCTTTATATGTTCCCTTTTTAATGGTTCTTTTAAAAGTGGATTATCTAATAGATATAATTGTCCAGCACTCAAATAATTACAAGCACGGAAATAAGCATCCATCTTTTTTAAATATTCGGGAGTAATTAAACTTTTTTCTTCTTTCTTCATACCATCACCTCTATATTATTATCCCATTAACATTTTACTATAATGAAAAGAACTATTCAATTAAATAAAAGTAAAAATGCTATGGAAATTTAATTATTTTAATTTCTTATTAACATTATAATAAAAACTTAAAATAAAATACAAAAAAACTAGACAAATATTTAAAAAAATGTTATTATAAGAAACATTTAAAGGGGTTTGATTTGAAGCACAATTTAAAATGCTTAAAAACCGAACTCCAAAGAGGAGTTTTTTTAGCCTAAAAGTTAGGAGTGATTATGATGGCTGATATAGAATATGAAAGAAATGAAGATTATGCATATGATGAAAAAGGAGAACCTATTGAAGTAGAAATGGTTAGTGGTGAAGCAACTAAAGCTTATAAACCAGTTAGTGAAAGTAGTCCTGTTACTGAAGAAAAATTAGAAGAATATACTGATTTTGAAAGAGTTGATTTCAATAATCCTTCATCAATTTTAAGATATGGTGAAGAAGTTAAAGAGGAGATTGGTCGTATTCTTGATACAACTGCCCAAATGTCTACTGAGACAAGAGAAGAGAGTTTAGATGATAAGTTAGTTTCTGAAATTTCTTCTTTTGATAGAGCTATTGATGGAAAAGAAAAGAATGCTTTGGTTGCTGCTGGACAAACAGTTAAAACAGGAGTAAAAGGTCTTCTTGGTAAGATGGGAATAGATAAGTTCAAAGGAGCTGAAAGTGCTGCTTATAAAGAACGTTATGAAGATTATTGTGAAAAAATCCAAAGAGTTTGTGACGCTGTTGCATCACAAAAAGAAGGAGCTTTAGGAGATATTTCACTTCGTAATTCTATTATTGAAGCTATTACACCATTGATTGAAAAACTAGAGAGAATAGTTGAAGTAGGAAAAATGGATAAGGAAAAATTTGATGCATCTATTGCTGAACTAAAGAGTATGGCTGTTGGTTTAGCTAGTGAACATGAAATTCAATATAAAACGCAATTATCTGAATTGTTTTCAGGAAAACTAGAGGAATTAACCAAGTCTGTTGTTTTATATCGTGAACAAGTTCAAAGTTATAGACTTCAACAAAGAACGGATATGGAAATTGTCATGAACAGTGATTCTTATTTACGTGATACAGCTCCTATTCTAAAAGCTCAAGGTAGCGTTATGGTATTTAATAAGTTACAAGGGAAGAGAATTGAAACGATTGCTAGATTGAATGAAGCAACTAATGCTGCTATTCAAGGAAATGCTAAAGCTCTTGAACAAAACGCTACTGGGGCTGTTGATTTGAGTCTTCATAGAGGTGTTAGTACCGAAACTTTATCTAAGTTAAATGATTCACTACAAAAAGGTGTCGATATCTTTAAACAAGGTCGTATTAAAGCAAAACAACAAAGAGAAGCAGATCGTAAAGTAATTGAGACAACCGCAGCTTCTTTAAAAGCATATCAAGAAGAATTATTACACTTAATTGATGATGAAGGTGTCATGAGCGACCTTTTAGGAAAAAGACCAGAGTTAGGTCATGGTCCATTACAAAAAAAACTTGGTACTCCAAATAGTGGTAATAAGTAATGGAATTAATTCAGGCCAAAATTGCAGAAGTTAAAAATCTTGATCTAATCTATGCCTATTCCATTGATAGTATCTTTGGAAATGATAACAATAAGTATGTTGGATTAAGAATTGTTTTCGATAAAAATAAGACTTTATCACTAGATTATCGTAATAAATACTTCTCCGATTTTGTCAAAAAAGTAATAGATAGATATAAAAAAGAACAAGACAAAAGAAAAATCGTTTTACTAGGTGATTTAGCTAAAAGACTAGTAAATGATTCTTCTTTTGATATAGAGGACAATACCAAGTTAGATGGTGTTCAAGAAGAGGGAATACCTTATTTCAAGTGTGATGCCAATAATGTTAAACAAAATCTTAACTTTTTGAAAGAAGCAATGAAGATAATAATTCTTGCTTATAAGAAATATGAAACATTACAAATAGATAGTATAGAAGGTTATGGACATAGGTATTTTGTTGATTATAGTATCGGAAATATCCATAAGAAAATGCCTATTGTCATTTATGAAGATGAAGAGGGAAAAATCTTTTTTAAAGTAGCGCGTATTGGTAATCTTGATGTTGATATCAAGGGGAAAGTTGAATCAGATGGTGGTAGAGTTGATGTTTCTTGGCAAAATGCTTATGAAGATATCCAAGGGTCAATTCATTATGATGCTCTTGAAAGAAGTGTGGAGCGCCAAATGAATTCGCTTTTAGTACCAATTTATTATGATGATAATGAAGATACACTTTTAGAAGAAGATGCAGAAATAATAAAATTTTATTTTGATATGTGTATGTGTGGTCAACAAGTACCAAGTCATATCTTAAAGACGAGTGACAATTCTTTTTTACTTGCTGAAGAAGAGGTATCTAAAGAAGATGATGATCAGGTACTATTTACTAATATTGGTGCTAAAATGATTACTAATCCTGATGAAGTTAGAATTAAATATCGTTTAAAGAATGGTTTTAGTAAATATAATAATCAAATAAATGTAACACTAGATGAGGATACTTTAGAGTTTACTTTAAAGAAAATGACTATTGATGATGATAATTATCTTTTGATGGAAAAAGTTAGAACTAATAATAGTGGTAAAGCTTATAGTTACTATGTCTATGAAGTTGATGGAGAAGTTGATTTGACCAAACCATTTAATTATCAAAGAAGCTATAAAGTAGATGAAAAAGCCACAACTCTTGAAAAAGTAAAACAATATGTATATAAACACAAAGGGGGAAAAGAATAATGGGCGTATTAGATAATAGATCTATTGTTAATAAAACCGTTAAAAAAATTGGTAAAGCTAATTGGCTTCATAAGACAGATGCAACAAAGTTTGATTTTGCACCTTATTTAGCAACTTTTAAAGATGAAGAATTACTTACTGATATTTTAGCTATTATGGCATTTTCTGGAATGGATTTTACTTATAATCTTGATTATGTTATGCAAATGTATAATTTGATATGTATTGGGCGTTATCCTAATGAAGAAGAGAAAATATTTAAAAGTTTAGTTTCTATGTATGCTGAAAATGAAGAGCTTTTTAAATTTAATAATAATTTTGAAAAGGTTGTCAGTGCTTTTGATGATAAAAGAATTGTTGTTGAATACTTTAATTATTTATTAGAAACAGAAGAAATCATTGATCGTGATGACTTAGAATTACTTTCTCATGTAGTAGATTATGTTCAAACTGCAAGACAATACTATGTTGATGATCGTGCTCTATTTGTTTCGGCTATTAAACTAATTAAAGAATTTGCTCAAGCTTCTTATTATGATGAAGAAGATGTTGAAAAAATAGTGGAAGCAAGATTAAGAGAAGATCGTAAAGCTAATGGTATTTATGAAATCGACCGTTATGCTCTTGCCGAATTAGATCAAAAAATTAGTGAAATGACTGATAGAGGATCAGAACTTGCGACCATTATGGAAACAGCTGATAGTACTGTTAAGTCATTGCGTAGTGCTGTTGATGGCATAAGAAGAGATGTTCGTCGTACTAAAGAAAATGAAATTCGTGATTTACAATTAAAAAGTAATGGTATTATTGCTAAGTTTGAAAGTACTTATTCTGAACTTCTTTCCCAAGAAAGAGAATCGCTATATACAGAACGTGAATCTTTGATGAGTGATGTTGCTGCGCAAATTGAAAGAGGAAAAACAGAGTTAACGACAGCATCAGATAATATTGCGAAACGAGCAGCTTTAGAATTAGGACACATTAATAGCGCAGCTAATGGTGCTATTGAACGTATTAAAGAAATTGTTTCTAATAATGCTGAGGTACGCAAATTACTTGCAGAAGCTAAAACTGATGACGACTTTTTAGCGCGTCTTGCAGCTGTTGAAAAAATGGCTAGTCAACTTCCTGGTGAAACATCACAAATTATTCCAAGTGCTAAGACAGGTGAAACTGTTCCAACAGAAAAAGTTGTAGAATCAACTCCTATCGTTACTGCACCAACAATCGTCATTCCAAAGATTGAAGTACGTGAAGTAGATCCAACTGTTAATTATTACTTTGATAAAAGAATACCTTTTGGAGAGCGTTTTGCACGCCTTGTTGAAGAAAAGGAAAAGGATGCTAAAAGTAATGGTACTCTTTATCATGAAAAATTTGATGATGCTGCTAAAATCGTCATGGTTGGTAAGAAACCATTATATATTTATGGTCCAAGTGGTACTGGTAAGAACCATATGATTGTTCAACTTGCTGATTTATTAAAGATGAAAGTTGTAAGAAGTGGTTATATTTCTTATGAACAAGAAGTTCTAGGATACACTAATAGTAGTACTGGTGCTTATGTTCCAAGCAATTTCTATCGTGGATACAAATATGGTGATATCATTTTCTATGATGAATATGATGCTGGTGCTCCTAACGCAGCAATCGCTTTAAATAGTTTTACAGAACCTGATAATAAAGATTATACTTTCCCAGATGGTGTAACTGTTGAACGTCATCCTAATTTCCGTATTATTGCGGCTGGTAACACTAAGGGTAATGGTCGTACTCAAGCCTTCCACACTCGTTCAAAGATGGATCAGTCAGTAAGAAAGAGATGGGAAGCATTATTTGTCGGATATGACCCTAAAATCGAAATGAGTACACTAAAAACTTATCCAAACTGGTTTGAATTTGCTAGTAATTTTAGAAAAGCTATTGAAGAATTACCAACTGATGATAGTAGTCGTGATGACATAGATAGTTTTACAACGCGTGATGCTGATACAATTCGTACTTATCTAGATGATAAAGTATTCCCTGATGAAAAAATCATGGAACTTGAAATTGTTGGTACGAAAGATACCGATTATTTGAGTCAAATCGGTGAACAAATGGATAAGATGAGTTTTTCCCAAGGTGGAAAAAAATTGTTGAAAACATATCACTCTGTATGTGATAGTCGAAGAGGAAAATAAAGATGAAATCCGAAATAAGAGAAGATGGTAATAAAAAAGTTTATAATGTTAAATTTGCGAACTTAACCGATCTACAAGATTTTCTTCTTTCTAATCCTCCAATTAATAGTGATACTTTTCGTAGTCCATCAAGTACACGTTTAGATAGTAGTTTTTCAGGAATGAGCTTGGAAGAAGCTATCAGTTGTTTGACGAGTGGTTATAGTGAAGGATTAGATAACTTTTTAAAAACGAGTGGCATTTTGCGTGAAACAACAGTTGCCAATTTAGGAGGAACTGACCATAGTCGTCGCTTAATTAAGACGGTTTGTGGAGGAGTACCAATTGCCTCTTTAGTAGCTGCTGGTGTTCCCAATTGTAACGTGCGATACGTCTATGATGAGTCTTCTGTTGTTCGTAATGTTTACTTTAATGTTGCCTATGGGGCAGAGGAAAAAGAAGAACAAATAATTAATCGTGGACTAATTGCTACTTATATTATTCAAGCTTTAGAGAAAAAAGGGGAAATGGTCAACTTCAGTACTTTTACTCTTTTATCTGATGGTATTGTTAATCCAACTGAGATGGTTAATATTGATATTGTCATGAAAAAGCCCGATGATTTATTTCTAGACGTTAATAAGTGTTATTTTCCTTTGACTAATCGTGCTTTTTTACGAAGAATTATTTTCCGTGTTCTAGAGAGTTTACCTCTTAGTACTGGTTGGTCTTGTGGTTATGGAAATCCTTGTGGTCGTGATGCCATAAAAGATTTCTATAAAGCATCTTCTTCTGATATTATCATTTCTAAACCGCGTGAATTAGGAATTGAAGGAAAAGATATTTATACGGATACTATCGCAACTATTGAAAGCCTTGGCCTTGAAAAAGAATTTGATATTCCTAAAATAAAAAAACTTGGGGAAATGAAACGTCATTAAATATACCTAAATGGGTATATTTTTTTATACTATTTTTTATAAAAAATTTATTATTTTTACTAATTGTGGTATCATTAATAATGAAAAGATGTGGTAATGTGAAAAAGAAAAGCTTAAAGAAGAGTAATTTCATGCAGGGAGCATTTATTGCTACCTTTGGAATTGTTTTATGTAAAATAATTGGACTCGTCTATGTCATTCCTTTTTATTCAATAATTGGGGATCAAGGTGGAGCTCTTTATGGATATGCCTATAGTATTTATTCTATCTTTTTAGGTATTTCAACAGCGGGTATTCCTCTTGCGATGAGTAAACTTATTAGTGAATATGCAACTCTAGGTTATTATGACATTAAAGAACGAGCTTTTATTTTAGGAAAGCGAGTTTTAAATATAGTTGGTATCATTTCTTTTGTCTTATTGATGCTTTTTGCTCATCCGCTTGCGGAAATGATAATTGGTGATACGGTTGGTGGTAATTCCGTTGCTGACGTTGAGTTTGTTCTTAGAATTATATCTCTTGCGGTTTTAATCGTACCAGCAATGAGTGTTTATCGTGGTTACATCCAAGGACACAAAGTCATTGCCCCAACTTCTGTTTCCCAAGTTTTAGAACAATTAGTTCGTGTTTTCATCATTGTTATAGGAAGTTTTGTAGGAATGAAAATATTCCATTTATCACTTCGTAATACTGTTGGAATTGCTGTTTTTTCAGCAACCATTGGAGCTTTTTGTTCTTATCTTTACTTGCGCATAGTCGTAAGACGAAATCGTCGTATTTTCAAAAATAAAGAAGAAAAAGTTAAAGAGCCAACAGTTACTAATAAAGAAATCGTTTATAAATTGTTAGGTTATGCTTTTCCTTTCATCATGATTGATATTTTTAAATCATTGTATAATTCTGTTGATGTTTTTATGTTAGTTCAACTATTAACTAATGGTTTCAATTACACCAAAGAAAGTGCCGAAACTATTATGAGTGTCATCTCAACTTGGGGCTTAAAGATAAATCAAATAATTATTGCTATCTCAACAGGAATTATGATCAGTTTAATACCTAATTTAACTAGTAGTATTGTTAAAAAAGATATGGTTGATGTTCGTAAAAAAATAAATCAATCGCTTCAAATAATTATTTATCTATCCATTCCAATGGCTATTGGTTTAAGTATTCTTGCTCCTAACGTATGGACTGTTTTCTATGGAAGTAGTACTTATGGGCCAGAAGCTTACTCTTTATATGTTTTTGTAGCGGTCGCAACTATTCTCTTTACTTCAACCATTACGACAGTACAAGTCTTAAAAGATTATAAAATGGTTTTCATATCTTTAATTTGTGGATTCCTAACTAAATTAATATTAAATGTGCCATTACTTTATGGTTTCAGTAAAATGGGACTTCCTGTTTACTATGGTGCTATAACAGCGACTATTCTCGGTTATTTATGTTGTAGTTTCATCTGCTTATTCTTCTTAAATCATAAATATCAAGTTAATTATGAAGAGACCATTAAGAGATTCTTAGATGTTGTTATAGCGGTTATTATTATGACTATTGTTCTTTTAGTTATGCGCTTGCTAATACCTATAACTTCAACTAATCGTATTATCAATATTCTTCTCATTGTTATGTATGCATCTATTGGTGGTATAATATATCTAGTTGTAACAATCAAAAATGGTGCTTTAAATAAGATCTTTGGTGAAGAACTAATTAATGGCATTATTAAAAAAATTAAAAAGAGAGGAAGAGCATAATGGAATTTACGACATTGAGTGAAAAAGAGTTTGAAGAATTTATAAAGAATCATCCCCAAAGTTCATTTATGCAGACAGTTGAACTTGCGAATTTAAAAAGAGACTTAGGAGATATTCCTCACTTTTTAGGAGTTAAGAAAAAAAATAAAGTTATTGCCGCAACACTCATTCTTGAAGAAAAATCAATATTGGGTTCTAAAACTTTTTATGCTCCAAGAGGTTATTTAATTGATTATGATGATTTTGAACTTTTAAAATTCTTTTCTGATGAATTAATAAAATATGTTAAGAATCATAAAGGTTTTCGTATTACAATTGATCCTAATGTCATCTATCGCATTCGTTCTAGTGAAGGTGAAATTCTTGACGATGATAAAAATCGTAATGATACCATCAAAGATAATTTAGAGAAACTTGGATATAAATATTTTGGTTTTAATCTCTATACGGAAACTTATCAAGTTCGTTGGGAATATCGCCTAAAACTAGATGAGCCATATGAAGATAAAAAAGCAAAGTTTTCTAAAAGTACAAGAAAGAATATCGATGCTTGTTATAAAAAGGGATTAAAAGTACGTAAAGGAAATATCAAAGATCTTGATTCGATGACCGAAATCTTTGAGTCAACTGGTGAAAGAAAAGATTTTGATACACGAAGTCTAGATTACTATAAAAAAATGTATCATCACATGAAAGATTTAATGACTATATACATTGCTTATCTTGATCCAGATACTTATTTAGAAGATACTAAAAACTTACTTGAAGAAGAAAAAGAAAACTACCATAAGATTGAAGAAAAGATGAAGACGAGTATCGTTGGTAGTAAACTTACTAATCAAAAAGAGACTAGTGAAAAATTACTAGCAAAATACGAAGAAGAATTAGAAAAAGCTAAAAAGTTTAAAGAAGAAAATCCTAAAGGAAAAGATATTGGTGCTTTATTATCTCTAAAATCAGGTAATGAATATCTTACTTTGAGTAGTGGAATGCTTTCAGAGTATCGTTCCTTTACCCCTAAATATGCCATGTATAATGAACACATTAAAGATGCTTATGAAATGGGTTATGAATGGGTTGATTTTTATGGTATAACGGGTTCTTTTGATAAAAATGATAAATACTATGGCATGTATGAATTTAAAAAAGGTTTCAATGGTAATGTCGTTGAACTAATTGGTCAATTTGAAATAAAGACAGGTTTCATGTATAACGTTTATAATCTTGGCAAGAAAATAAAAAGATTAATCAAAAAATAACTTAACATTGGTGGACACTTTAAAGAAAGCGTTCACTTTTTTATGTAATTTGATTGTGCTATACTTAAAATAGAGGAAGTGTTAAGATGATTACAATTGATAATAGCGAACTAGCTAATTACTTAATGTTTAAATTAGATAAGTTAGAGAATGAGTTTTCTGAAGAAGAACTAGAACAAATAGAGGAATTAGTATTAAATCCTTATGATATTAATGAAGAATATCATGAACTAGATTTAGACGTTTTAAAGTATTTTAAAAATTTACAAACTATTTCTTTTAGTAATCTATTAATAACTGATTTTGATTTTGAAAATCTATATAAAATGCCTAATTTAACCGGTTTAAGTTTTGATAAATGTACTTTTGAAAATATAAATAAAATAAAATCTTTAAACTTATTAGAACTATCTATTATTAATTGCGATATTGAAGACCTTTCTTTTGTATATGGTCTTAATACCTTAAAGTCATTATCTATTCTTAATGGTAACTTATCTCTTTCTAAAATAAATAATTTAAAAGATTTAGTCTTTTTAGAAATATCTTCTTCTAAAGTTAATGATATTGAAAAACTAACTTTACCACTATTAGAAGAATTATATATTGATGAAACTGATATTAATAATTTAGATATTATTATTGATTTATCTAATTTAAAAAAATTAGGTTTATCTAGAGAACAATATGAAAATAATAAATCTATTATTGAAGTACTTCAAAATAAAAATGTTGAATTGTTAAACGATGGTATTGTTCCTTTTGAGGAGCGTGATATCAATGATTAATTATGATAAAAAATATGTTTTTGAACAATTGCGTCCTCGAAATATAGAACAATTAAATGAATTAAAAAGAAGATATCCTAATCTTAATGTCCTAATTGAGATTCCTAATACTTATGATTTATCTAGTAAAATGTTAAAGAGATTAGATAAGAGAATTGCTATTAGAGTAGTTGGTGGTTACGATAAAAATAGAGTTGATAATTGTAATGATATCCAATATGAAGATGGTGAGACAGGCGAATATTACACGACAGCAGTTATCTACACGCGTAACGAATTAGTTAAAATAATTGAAGAGATGGAAAAAATAGAGAGTAAGTTAGATAGTAATTGGTCTAGTATTCAAAAAGCAATCTATATTTATAATGCTTTAAAAAATAGTATTATGTATGATCCAAAATATAAGACTAAACCATCTAGTGAAGTGCGTAGTTTGCGTGGCTTTATTACACGTCAAACTGTTTGTGCAGGGTATTCGCTCATGTTTAAAGAGATGTTAGAGCGCCAAGGGATAACGTGTCATTATGTTGAAGGAAAAAAACATGCTTGGAACATTATGGAAATAGATGGCAAACTCTATCCTATTGATCTAACTTGGGATAATACGCGTTTTAGAAGAGGAAGAATGAATACTTATAGTTATTTTGGTCAAGATGTTGAAAGTTTTAGTGAATCTCACGTTCCTCATAGTTTTGAACCAATTCAAAATTATAAAAAGGTTTTATCTAATATTGATCGTAATTTAATTGAAATGATATGTTCCTATTTTCCTAAAGAAAAAGATTTTGAAACAACGACGTATCATACAGTTAGAAATGATGGAGTACATTATATAATTACCCAAATAACTTCAGGAGAAATTGATAAAAAACTTTATTATAAATATTGTTACCGTGAGATGAAAGACAATGGTGATATATCACCACCACTCATTCTTTATAGTGATACTAATATAATGTATTATTTTAATAGATCTAGTTTTGGACATAGTGTTCCAGCTGATTTTACTAGAGCTATTCGTGATGTTTTGTTTTCAACTAAAAATATTAATGATTCACTTCATAATGGGACTTTTTATATTGGTGGAATTGAAAAAGAAAATGAAAATAGTTACCCTCATTTAGTTAAAGATATTTCTAAAATGAGAAAGTCAGATGCCAAAAGAAAGGTTTTTGATCGTGAAGTAAGAATATATAAAAGAAGTGATGGTTCTAGTCTTTTTGTTGAAAAAAGAAAATGTGTTAATGCTGATGGTATTGATGTTTATGAATATGGTACCTTTGAAACAGTTTTAAAAGGAAGTAGTCTTACTATAAGAGAAAATCGTATTTATTCAGAAAGAGATTTATTTTTAGATAGACGAAGAGAACTCGCTGATGAGTTTTTAAGTCGTGAACGTCTTGATGAGTTAGCGACCAAAACGGGTGGATATTTAGGATATTTTGATATTGAAGGAGTACCTGTTTTTAATCCTGATTTAATTGAATACTTTAATCCATCACGTTATATTGATATCGATGAAGGAAAGATGCAACAATTGCCAACTTTTCAAGAATTAAAAATACTAGCTTCCCATTACGAAGTATATAGTGATACTGGTCACTATTTTTATACCACTCCTCGCAATATAAAAGTTCGTGATACTAGAACTAAAAAAGAAATAACTGATCCTAAAACAGTTGAAAAAGCAATATTTGCTAATATCTGGTTAACGTCAGCGGGTGTTAAAATAACGAGTAATGACAATCGCATGGGTGATACTTATGCCTTTAATGATGGTGCTCGTAAAGTTTATGATTACTTTTGTTCTAAACTTATGACAGATGTTAAGAAAAATGGTGTTATTGATACAGTTAGTTTATTTGCTAATTCCGATTTATTAGAATATCAGCATAGTAGTGAAATAATCATTAATCTTTTCCGTTCTCCATTTCAAACCAATTTTATTAATGATTTATTTTGTCGCATATCTAAAACTAAAGTAAAACCCCTTGATCAACCAGAACCATTATATTGTAATAGTTATGCAAGGAACTTAGTTTTTGGTTCTAGTGATAATAAATTTAGTTCTAAAAAATAAAAGATTTAGGTTTTCTAAATCTTTTTAAATAAATGTAATTATATTCTTGGTTGTATCTCTTTAAAAGTATCATATAATGCCTTTGGTTCTTTAGCAATTATAAATAATTTATATAAGATATATTTACCATAGAGATAATAGGTATTGATTAAATCATTGGGATACTCTATGAGATTAGTCATAATATCCCGATTAGAATTAATCTTTTTTAAGATGGCATCTTTATTAATATTATAAGTATTAATGACATAGAAATCATAATCATTATCTATTTCTTCTTTATTATTGTCATCTATAATAACACCAATTCTAGCTTTATTAGGTGTTTCTTTTATAATTCTTAGAATCTCTTTGTTAAAACTTTTTAAATAGATATTAATATTAGGATATTCATTTATTAAGTCTAATAATTGATAAGTATATTGTTCGGTTTTATCACCTTGATAGCTAAGACCTAAAATTAAAATCTTATTACTATTTTTATATATCTCTAAAGCTTCTTTTAATGTTACTACTCTAGCATTCATTATTTTATTACCAATATTGTAATGTAATAAATCATTATAAGTACTAGTTTGAAAATATCCCTTGCCATTAGTTGTCAAAAGAAGACTATTATAATCATATACGATAAAGACATCATCAGTAGTATAGGCAACATCTAAGCAAATACCATCAATATAATCAGTACTAATAGTAAGAGAAATAGCTCCTTTGGTATAGATTAGTGTATTTTTGGTCGTTATCCCACCATCTGCGATTAAGTTCATTTACCCACCTCTCTAAATAATATGCAAAAAAATAGAAAACTAAGAGTCTTCTATTTGTTTTTTACTTTATTTAGAGTATTTTTTAATTTTTTATAACTATTAAAAGCAACATTATATAACTTATATTTAGATTTATTAATAGGTAGATCAAACTCCCCAATTAGTTCAATTACTTTACCATTGAATCCTTTTTTAAATTCATATACACCATGCATGGAATTATTCTCTTTTAAATTACCATCAATTCCATAAAAGTT
Organism: uncultured Bacilli bacterium; assembly: GCA_947585665.1. Lineage (GTDB taxonomy): Bacteria > Bacillota_I > Bacilli_A > RF39 > UBA660 > RUG11788. The sequence goes on from CANPXE010000009.1 coordinate 41,687, forward strand.
ATAGACTTTAAAACCATGTTCCTTAGCATATTTAATGGCATGCCACTGAATAGCGCTCATTGCATCATACTTCATGAATTCATCATAACCACCACCATATAGGTTTAATAGTTCTTTACCTGAAGCAATGAACATTGATCCCGCAAGTGTGATACGTTTACCATATTTATTTCCGACTTCTTTTAAGTCATCAATTCTCTTTTCAAGATTCTTAATCTCTTCCTTACGCTTTTCGGTTATATCACTAAATGAATTAATTGTATCAATTTCTCCTTGAAGTAGAGATACTGATTTATCAACATTTAAGTAACAAAGAATAATTTTTATATCATCACCTAAAGCTTTAAACATTTCTTGGTAATATGATAGAGGTCGATCGATGAAACCACGACGATTTCCGGTATGTTCTGTAATCTTTTTATATTCTTCTAAGCCTTCAACCCCAATTTCTTCTAACTCTAATCCCATTTTTAAAGTTTTTTTAATATTCTTTCGAGTTGGTTTAGATATATGCATCATCAATTCATCTTCATTATTCATATCTTCAAGATTTAAAACATATACCCATCTTGGTTGTAGTTCTTTATCATTATCAATATTATATCCTTTATGAATAAATCCTAACTTCTTTAAATGTTCAACAAGATCACTATTATCATATCCACCTTCAACAATGTCACCATTAACATCACGTTCTAAGTGCGGCACATATGGATCTATCTTCAAGAACGTACCACCTTGTTCTTTTATGTATAACTTAATTTCTTCAACAAATTCATCTAATAATTTGTAGTCTTTAAAGTCAATTAGAAAGCCTCTAGGAGCATAGTACATTTTAATGCCAAGTTTTACTTCTTTTGATAATAGAAGAGTAGCGGCTTTAACTTTTTTCTTTTCTTTAAATCCTACTAATTCATAATGCCAACCATTTTGTTCTTTCAATTTTCCCCAAGACTCTTTTTGATAAAATGTTGCATATTCATTGTTATTAAAAAATTCTTGATATTCTTTACTTGTTAGTTTTTCGATCTTCATCATCAATGCTCCTTTTCAATTTGGCTTTTGACTTTTTTCTTACTAAGTTACGGTAAAGGGGAACTAATTTAGTAAAAAGAAAATACATCAAATGATTAGTTACTAAGTCGAACTCACCAATGAATTCGATGTAGTCTCCACCAAATGCCTTTTTAAATATATGTAACCCATATCTAGGATTTTCTTTTCGTAAATCACCAATTGTACCAAAGTGATCATAGTATTTTAATCCTTGCTCATGACAATATTTAATGTGTTCATAATATACTTTATAATTGGATTGTGATGATACTAAGACATTGTGATTTCCCGCATAAAGAGTCCAAGCTTTATCACCATATTCCATGATGACGTGTGCATTTAGAGTGATTTCTTCACCATATTTTTGACAAGCATCTTGATATTCGTCAATGTATTCTTGTAACTTATCACTACGCATCTCTAATTCTTTAAGTTTCTTTTGATTAGCAGTACTTAAGTTTTCTCTTTTCTTTAAATCATCTATTTTTTGAATTATTTCTTCTTTTTCACTACTATATTGTTCAATAACTTTTTTAGTATTTATCTTTCCTAAAAATAAGTTCATTTTATTATCTTTATTATAAATTTTATAAAGATTTTGATAGTATTCTAAATCATGGGATAAGAAATCTTTACGATCTTCAGTTAAGTCCATTAAATGGCTAAAAGTTGTGATGTCATCATAATTTCCAATACTTACTTCAGTTCCCAAAGATGTTCCTTTATTAATTCTTTGTTTTACGGTTTTAGAAAATTTTTGTTCAATTTCTTCCATTGATTGTGATAGATCAATGCGGAAAGTATATCTTGGCTGCATCGTTTCAAAGTTTTTAGTAAACCCCTGATGTTTAAAACCTAATTTCTTTAAATTGTCAAAGACGATTTTAGGGTCTTTTTTTAATTCTACTTCTTTATCTTGATAATCATATTCTTTCCAAATGATATCAGGATCAATCTTAACAAAGATAGCATGGTTCTTCTTAGCATACTTTTTTATATTTTCAACAAACTCTTTTAATACTTCTTCGTCATAGAAGTCAAGAACAAAACCTCTTGGCGAATAGAAGTAAGAATATCCTAAAGGTAGTTTCTTTTGTAGTAAAAGAGCCGTTGCGACTAATTGATCTTTATCATTGACTAATCCTACATAATGAGGCGTCATCTTTTTAGCGACTCTTGAAAATTCTCCCCAAGCATAACTTTGGAGAAAATGTGATTTAGTAGGATGATTCTTAACAAATTTTTCATATTTTTTCTTATCAATATCGGTTACAAATTTCATAGTAATTTTCACCTTACCCATAGTAAAAGTATACTTAAATACCAAAGTAAAGTCAAACATTAAGACCATAACAAAAAAATAAATATCGTTTTCTTCATATTTATTTTGGTGTAGTTTAAAAAAATTATTCTCTCATCGATTTTATTCAACAAAAAAAGTCTTTTAAGACTTTATAAAATATAGTTTCCCGTTGTATAATTTCTATTTTCACTATTTAAAAAACTAGGATTCCCATAATTGTTATTATAGTTATTAGAATAAACCATATTTTCTAAACGATTTATTCTATTCTCTAAATGATTGATGCGTTGTTGTAACTCATTTATTTCATTACTACAATTACAATTGTTGTTAAAAGGTCCTGGACCAAAGCCATATGGCATTTTATTATTGTTCATAATTATACCTCTTTTCTTTTTATTATATGCATTAAATAGTAATATGTTATAATGAAATTGGTGATTATATGCGACTAAGAAATGTCAAAAATAAACAAGAAATAATGGATCAAGCTATGTGTCTTATTACGGAACCAAAAGAATATAAGGGTAAGTGGTCAACCATATTTGGGAATAATAACCCTCTTCATATTGAAATTGGTATGGGAAAAGGGGACTTTATAATAGAAATGGCAAGAAATAATCCCCAAATTAATTTTATTGGTATTGAGAAATATGATAGTGTAATTGTGCGTGCAATTGAAAAAGTGCCTCTTGATTTAGATAATTTACGCTTAATTCGTATGGACGCCAAAGAAATAGATGAGGTTTTTGACAAAGAAATAGATTGTATCTACTTGAACTTTTCGGATCCTTGGCCTAAGAAAAGACACCATCGTCGTCGTTTGACTTCACATTACTTCTTAGAGAAGTACGATAAATTATTTAAAAGTGACAACTTAATCATTCAAAAGACTGATAATCAAGATTTATTTGAGTACTCAATTATCAGTTTCTCAACTTATGGCTATACTATTGAAAATATATCTCTTGACTTACATAATTCTTCTTTTGAAGACATTGTTATGACAGAATATGAAAAAAAGTTTGTCGGTCTTGGAAAGAATATTTATTATGTGGAAGTAAAAAGGACAAATATTGCGTCAAAAAAGTGTTAAAATTGTGGTATTGCTAAAAAAATGTGTTATAATTTTAGTAGAGTGGGTGGAATATGAAGAAACTATTTATTTTACTTGCTTTGGTTTTCCTCATTTCTGGTTGTACAACTATTGATTATGATAACTTAGATGAAGTAGTAAATGAAATGTTAATAAATGATACCGAACTTCGTAATCAAAACTATGAAGGATATCAATATTATTTGCCTAGAGAGATGAAAGTAGTTGATAAAGATGACTATAATACGGTTCTCTCTTATAAAAATAGTAAAATGTATTTATATGTTGATATAATATCTTACTATCATAAAGTGGAAACAAAATATGAAGTAGATAAAACGGCATATTTTTCAAAGACATTGGATTATAATGGTAAAAAAGGATATATTACTATTACCAAAGAAGATGACGAATACTATTTAGAAATGGCTTATAATTATGGAAAAATTGAAGCGTATACCAATGAAGAAAATTTAACTGATACAGTGATTAATGCTTGTTATATTTTGAGAACTTTAAAGTATAATGACATTATTATTGAAAGTTTAATTGGTGAAAATGTAATTGAATATAAAGAAGAAAAATTTGATTTATTTGAGTCAGATTCATCCAATAGTAATTATCTTGATGTTATTGATGAAGGCGATAATTATGGTAAAGAAGATGACCAAGGAGAAATTTTATTAGATGATGATAGTATCAAATTAGAAGATAGTGATGACTTAAATAATTAAGAGGTGAGTTTATGGGACTTTTAAACAAAGTAAAGAATTTATTCTTTGAAGAAGAATATGTTGAAGTAGAAGAAAAACCTAAAAAGACAAAGAAAGATGTTCCAATAGCTAAGAAGATTGAACTTCCTAAAGTAGAAAAAGTAGAACCAAAAGAAGAAGAAAACGAAGAAATAGAAACTTTTGAAGAAGAAGTAAAGGAAAAAAGAGAAAATAAGTTTCCAATGCATTTTGATACAGAAGACTTTAAGGAAGATCATGATAATGATATTGAAAATAAGCCTAATGATGATGAAGAATTTTATTTAGAACAATCTGTTTCACGTCGTAGTGAACGTTATAAAGAACCTGTTGTTGAAGAAGAACAATCAAAAGAGGAAGTAGTAATAGAAGAAGTTGAAGAAGAGGAAAAATATGACTTTGAACTAGAATATGGTAAAGAACAAGAAGAACAAAAAAGTTTATATGAAGGAAAAAATCCTAAAAAGACTTTTACTCCAACACCTATTATTTCACCAATTTATGGTATCTTAGATAAGAATTATACTAAAGATGATGTCGTTACTAAAAAAGAAATTAGACTTAGTACAGCTCATCGTAAAGCCGATTTGGATGCGGTAAGGGAAAAGGCTTATGGTGATTTAACAAGTGATATTACACAGTCAATGGAAGATGTTGATGATAAAGATACTGAAGAAGAAAAATTAGAAAATACTTTATATGATTTAAATGATGAAAATACTTCGCCAGCTATTGAAAGTGTTACAGTTGGTGATGCGGAAGAATATTTTAACGATTTAGGGCTAGAATATAATATAGATTATGAAGATACCAGTGTTACTAAATCAAAAGAAAAAGAAACTACAAAAGAAAAGAAACGTCGTTCTGAAAAAGAAGAAGTAGAAGAAAAAAATGAAAAAGAAGAACAACCAGAAAAAGAAGAGCAAGATGAAGAACTAGAAAGTAATTTATTTGATTTAATTGAATCAATGTATGATGAAAAGGAGTAGAAAGATATGGAAGCACTTTATGAAGTATTGCCAATTGTAATTTATATGCTAATTGCTATTTTGCTAGTTGTTTTGATTATTTTAGGAATAAAGTTAATTGATACAGCAAATAAAACCAATGCTGTTTTAGATGATATAGAACAAAAGTCAAAGACACTTGATGGATTATTTGGAACTGTTGATCGCATTACTGATGCCTTTACGATTGTCAGTGATAAAGTGATTGATGGAATTGCTGGATTAATTGGTAAAGCATTTAGCTTTAAGAAAAAAAAGAAAGAGGAGGAAGAAGAAGATTATGAGTAAAGATGGAAAAAAATCAGGATGGGGAAAATTTGCTTTAGGAGCTGCTGTTGGAGGAGCACTTGGAGTTTTATTTGCACCTAAAAAGGGTAGTGAAACAAGAAAGGAACTAAAAGTTAAACTAGATGAATTAGTTGAAAAAGTAAAAGGTCTAGATGCTGATGAAGTAAAAGAAGAAATTGAAGCTAAAATTACTGAAATTAAAGATGGACTAAAAGACTTAGACAAAGAAAAAGTTATGGAAGTAGCTAAAGATAAAGCTCTAGCTCTAAAAGTAAAAGCTGAAGAATTAGTTGAACTTGCTAAAGAAAAAGGAACTCCAGTTCTTGAAAAAGCAACAAAAGAAGTTAAAGCAAAGACTCTTGAAGTTGTTAAAGAAATTGAAAATAAATTAAAATAATGTTTACAAATTAAAAGTTTTATAATAAGATAATGACATATTTAATGTTGATGAATAAAAGTAATTAATATTTGGTAATAAGCGAATTCATGGTTGGTGCAAATGAATCAAGAGTATTAACGAAGTTACATATTCGGAGTTAAAATGGTAACGCATTATAGTTTTAAGAGCATAAAGTATTATGAAATAGGGTGGTACCGCGGTTTATTTCGTCCCTATTAATAATGCTTTTTTTATTTAGGTGATGTTATGAAAGAGTTAGAAAAAATATATAAGAGAAATAAAGAACTAGATGAAGTGTTCATATCTAAATATGAAAATAAGGAACCATACTATTTGGAAAAGAACTGTCTTGCTTTTTTAATCGAATTAGGTGAATTTGTCAATGAGACGAAATGTTTTAAATATTGGACCGTTAAAAAACCTAAAAGAGATTCAGTTTTAGAGGAATATGCTGATTGTATTACAATGATACTTACGCTATTCTCTACTTTAAATATGGATTTAAAGTTGGATTTAGAAAAGCACTATGATAGTGATAACGTCTTATTTGTCATTAATTATTTATATCAACAGGGATCTAAGTTAATGACAAAAATATCCGAAGAGTTACTTAGAGATATAATGGTCAATTTGCTTTATGTAGCAGAACTTCTCGATTTTGAAGAAGAAGAAATCATTGAAGCATTGCATAAAAAACAGGCAATTATTGAAGAAAGATTAAATAGTGAATATTAGGAGGTAATTATGAAAATATATGATGAATTAAAATGGCGTGGTCTAATAAAAGATGTTAGTAGTCCTGAACTTGAAGAAAAATTAAATCAAGGGGGAATGACTTTCTATATCGGAACTGATCCAACAGGTGATAGTATGCACATTGGGCATTTTTCATCTTTCTTAATTTGTAAAAGACTTAAAGAAGCAGGACATCACCCAATTCTTTTAGTCGGAGGAGCAACGGGTTTGATTGGTGATCCTAAACCAGATGCTGAAAGAGCTATGATTACAAAAGAGGAAGTAGAACACAACTTTAAGTGCTTAAAAAAGCAAGCAGAAGACATTTTTGGGTTCGAAGTCGTTAATAATTATGATTGGTCAAAAGATTTGAATTTTATTGATTTTTTACGTGATTATGGTAAATTTTTCAATGTTAATTACATGTTAAACAAAGATATTGTCGCAAGAAGATTGGATACTGGTATCACTTATACAGAATTTTCTTATATGATTATGCAAGCTCTAGACTTTGACTGGTTATTCAATAATAAGAATTGTACTCTTCAAGTTGCTGGTCAAGATCAATGGGGTAACATCACAGCTGGTATCGATTTAATTAGAAAGAAGGAAGGCAAAGAAGCTTATGCCTTTACGATGCCACTTCTAACTAAAAAAGATGGTACTAAATTTGGTAAGAGTAATGGTTCCGCTATTTGGTTAGATCGTAATAAGACGTCACCATATGAAATGTATCAGTTCTTCATTAATTCTGAAGATGAAAAAGTAATCGATTACTTAAAATTCTTAACTTTCTTATCCAAAGAAGAAATAGAAGAATTAGAACAGAAAAACAAAGAAAATCCCCATCTTCGTGAAGCTCATAAAAAGTTAGCTGAAGAAGTAATCACTTTCCTACATGGAAAAGAAGCCTACGAAGAAGCTGTTCGTATAACCGAAACGCTATTTAGTGGTAACATTAAGGAATTGAGCGTTAAAGATATTGAAAGTGCTTTTAAAGACGTTCCTAATTATGACATAAATGAAGACAAAAATCTTGTTGATTTATTAGTTGAAGCAGGTATTTGTTCTAGTAAGAGAGAAGCAAGAGAATTTATTCAAAACAATAGTATTAGTGTTAATGGTGATAAAGTTAATGATTTAGAGTTCATTGTTAATAAAGATATTGCCATTGATAATAAATACATCGTTATTCGCCGTGGAAAAAAACAATACTATTTAGTTAGATATGTATAGAAGGGTGGCTAATGTATGAGCGAAAGACAAAAATTATTTGATTCATTTATGAATGAATACATGAAACTTGGTGACGAAGACAAATCAAAAGAAGTAGTCGAAAAACAAAAAAAACTTTTAGCTTTTCTTGTAAAATATGCTACTGATAGGGGTATACCTTTTGAAATTTTAAAAAGTCGTGAAATAACTGATCTAATTGAAAAAGATATACCTACAAGTACTGACTATTTTGAAGCTATAATGGTATATACACAAAATATCGAAGATTTAGTTGGTAATATTTTGCAACACCTAAATTAAAAAAAGCAATATCATTTACGATATTGCTTTTTAATTCAATTTTATCGGTTGTAGAATTCAACGATAAGAGATTCATTGATATCAGCATTAAGTTCGTTTCTTTCAGGATATCTTACATAAGTTCCAGTTAACTTATTAACATCAAAAGTAACAAACTCAACACGTTTAACAACTTTTTCAAGTGCTTCTTTAACAACGACCATATCTTTATCTTTTTCTTTTAAAGAAATAGTTTGTCCTGGTTTAACACGGTATGATGGAATATCAACTTTTTTACCATCAACTAAAATATGACCATGATTAACTAATTGTCTAGCAGCACGACGAGTTGCAGCCATTCCCATACGATATACTAGGTTATCTAATCTAGATTCTAGTAGTCTTAAGAAATTTTCACCATGGATACCATCCATTTTGGCAGCTTCGTTAAAAGTTTTTCTAAATTGTTTTTCTGTTAAACCATATAAGAATCTAACTTTTTGTTTTTCTTTTAACTGTGTACCATAGTCAGAAGACTTTCCTCTTCTATCAGCACCATGTTGTCCAGGTCCATAAGGACGTCTTGCGATATCTTTTCCATTTTCTAAAACAGAAAAACCAACACGACGAGCCTTCTTGTAAGCTGGTCCAGTGTATCTTGCCATCTTTTTTCCTCCTTTATTTATTGTCATAAACAAAGACCGTTTTCCATTTGTTCATAGGGAGTCTATTTTAATATTTTCACAAGAACAGCCTTCGTTACTCATAAACTTAATAGACACATTACAAACAAAACTAGAAAATGCTGTTCATTGAATATGCGTTTTTAATTATAACGGACCTTGCCAAAATTGTCAATCTTTTCTAGTAATTATATGCATTTACTCCAATATTATTTTATGTTATAATCTATTTATAATAGAGGTGATTGGATGATTAGAAGTTATCATGTTGTTACCAAGACAGTTACGATTGCTAATCCATCGCAATTGATATTGAGTTATGAAGAGTTTCTTCAATTATCTAAGTCAAGTTCTATTTCAAGTGATGAATTAAAAGCAAAGGAACAAGGAATTTTATCACAAATTAAAAAATCAACATCTAAAAAGTTTAATAATATTTTAATTCCTGAAATAAAAATGTCTAAAATAGAAGATCATGTCAATAATTTATATGCTGACGGAATTGATTTAGAAGAAGAAAGTGTTCGTTATCCTTTTGACCGTTCTATTAGAAGATCAAGAAGAACATTATCTCCACCCCAAATTAGTCATATTAAGCATAAACCATCTTTTCTTGAAGTATATGATCCGCATTTATTGAGTCAAAAACTCAAAATGGTTCCACACGCTTTTGTTTTATATACTGACGTTGCTAATAAAGACAGAACTGAAAGAAAAAGATAATTTTCTTTTTTGTCTTTAAAAATGGTAATATTATGTGATAGAATTATATTATAGGAAAATAGAGGTGATCTCTTTTGACAACTTCAATGCTAAAAATAATAACTTTTGTAATTGTTTGTATAGTATCTCTCTCTATTTTAATCTTTGTATTAATAAATAAGAAAAATAGCAAGTATCGTAAAATGATTTCTTTTCTCGATCGTGAAAAGAATCTTTTAGAGAGTACTTCTATTTCTTCTGAACTTGCCAAAATCGAAACAATTATTAAGAATGAACGCTTAGAAGAAAAATATAAGAATTGGCAAGATACTTTTGCAATGATTAAAGAAGTAGATATATCAGTTATGGAAGATTATTTATTGAGTTTAGACGCTATTTTAGATAAAAAAGAATATGATAAGTTTGATGAAGAATATTCTAAAGCCGAATTACATTTATATAAAATTAAAACGAAAATAGATAAATTATTTGATGAGATTCAAGAAGTTAATCAAAGTGAAGAAAAATATCGTGACATTATTACTAAATTAAAAGCTAAATATCGTGAATTGAATGCTCGTTTTGAAAATAATAAAGAATCTTATGAAGGACTTGAAAGCATTATTGAATTGCAATTCGAAAACATTGAAAAAAGATTTCAAGACTTTGAAGAATTTATGGAACAAAACGAATATAGTGAGGTCATTCATATCGTAAAAGCTATCGATACTATGATTGACCATATGGAAGTAGTAATTGAAGAAGCTCCTGATCTAATCCTTCTTGCTACTAAAGTAATACCTAAAAGAATTGAACAAATCAATGAAAACTATGCAAGTATGAAAGAAGAAAACTATCCTCTTGATTATTTAAATGTCGATTATAATGTAGAAGAATCTTTAAAAAATGTTAATAAGATTTTTGATCGTATAAAAGTTTTAAATCTAGAAGACTGTATGTTTGAACTTCGTACGATGTTGGAATATCTTGATTCGCTCTTTAAAGAGTTTGATAAAGAGAAGAATGCTCGTAAAGAATATGAAGATGCGAAAGATAAATTTGAAGAAAAGTTAAGTAAAATATCGAAGATGGTTAAAGATGTACATGGTGAGATTGATAACATTAAGAATGCTTATGATTTAAATGAAAGAGATGTACAAAATATTGATAACGTTAATATGCGCCTTACAGCATTGAAAAAAGAGTATAAGAAGTCATTAAAGTCTTTAACTAGCGAGAGAATACCATATTCTAAAATTAGTATTGAATTAGAAGAATATACAAACTTATTAAAAGGTATTGAAGAAGATTTAGATGTGTCTTTAAATTCCCTTGGCAATATGCATGATGATGAAGTTAGAGCTCATCAACAATTAGATGAAATTCAAGATTTATTACAAAAATCTAAATTATTTATTAGAAAATATCATTTACCATTAATAAGTAATAAATATTATGTTCAATTATCAGAAGCAAATGATGCCATTAAAGAGATCATTAAAGAACTTGAAAATAAACCTATTGATATTAAAACTTTAAATATTAGAGTTGATACTGCTCGTGATTTAGTCTTAAAACTTTATAAAACAACTAATGAAATGATTAGAAATGCTAAAATTACAGAGGCATTAATTATTTATGGAAATAAATATCGTAGTACATCATCAGAAATAGATGAAGGACTAAAACATGCTGAACAATTATTTAATAAAGGTAGTTATAACAAAGCCTTAGAAACAGTTGTTACTGCCATTGAAATAGTAGATAAAGAAATAAAAAATAAGGTGGCGAAAATGTATGTTGAATAACATTGGTAATGGTCGTAAAGAAATGATGATGATATTATTACTATTAGTCATTTTTACAGGTATATTGTTATATAAAGTTCTAGATGTTGGGAGTGTTACAAAATATAGTAATTTTAGGAGAAAAGCATCAAATTTTATATCAGCAGCAAATCATTTAATGACTGAAGAAACAGAGTATGAAAACGCAGCTTATTTATATGATTTAATTGAAAATCAATATAGTGAACCAATTGAGAGCCCATTTGATTCAAGTGTCTTGTGTGATGAGTTCGAAAGTAAAGTTTTCCATGTTGAAAATAGTAGTTATGTAACTTTAAAGTGTGGCGAATATGCTATCAGTAATCAACCAACAACGGATAAAAATTATAAGATTTATAAAGTATCTGATTGGACAGCAGAAGAACCTAGTAGTGGTAACGTTGAAAGTACTATTTTATATAATGTTACATTAGATGGTAAAGAACAATTAGATAAATATTATAACGAAAGAGAATTCTTAATTAAATATTATAAAAAGACTGGATATAAAATAACATCTATATATACATTAAATCCTAAACATACATTAGTCGAGAAAACTTTTTATAGGACTTATAAACAAGTATCATAAATATAAAATAAAGGTGTAAAAAACACCTTTTTTTGTTATAATTAAATTGGTGAAGAAAAATGGGATTATTTGATAAGATTAAAAAGATGTTTGGACCAGCAAAAAAAGAAGAAGAACAACTAGAAGAAGAAAAGCAAGAAGAACAAGAAGAAGTCCAAAATGAAGTAGAAAAAAAAGATAAAGAACCAAAAAAAATTAAAGAAGAGAAAAAACAAAAAGAACAAGTTAAGGAAGAAGTAAAAGTCTATGAAAAAGGTTTAACTAAAAGCCGTGAAAACTTTGTTTCTAAATTAATTAATTTAACTAATAAATATCATAAAATAACAGAAGATTATTTTGATGAGTTAGAAGAAATTCTCATCATGGCTGATATTGGTGTCAATACCGTTATGGATTTTATGGATCGTTTAAGAACGAGAGTAAAACATGAACACATTGAAGATACTGAATATTTAAAAGAAATCATCGTTGATGAGTTGTTTATCATTTATGTTAATGATGAAGTAATTGTCAATAAGATAAACTATGCTGAAAAAGGACCAACAGTTATTTTATTTGTGGGTGTTAATGGTGTAGGTAAGACGACAACGATTGCGAAACTTGCGGATAAAATGATTAGTGAAGGTAAAAAAGTAAAAATGGTTGCTGGTGATACGTTTAGAGCAGGTGCAACTAAACAATTACAAGAATGGGCTGAAAGAGTTGGAGCTAGTTTCACAGGAAAAGAAGAGGGAGCTGATCCTTCTAGTGTCATTTATGACGGTTTAGAAGAAGCCTTAAAAGATGGTACTGATGTCGTTTTAATCGATACCGCAGGACGTCTTCAAAATAAAACTAATTTGATGAATGAACTTGAAAAAATAAATCGTGTCATTGGTAAAGTAATTGAAAATGGACCAAATGAAACCCTTTTAATAATTGATGCGACAACTGGTCAAAACGGTATTAGTCAAGCCAAAGCTTTTAAAGAGATTACCAACGTTACAGGAATTGTTTTAACTAAGTTAGATGGAACAGCTAAAGGGGGAATCGTTTTAGCTATCAAAGAACAAGTAGGAATTCCTGTTAAATATATTGGTCTTGGTGAAAGAAAAGAAGATTTACAAGTATTTGATATTGAAAAATATATATATGGTCTATTTAAGGATATGATGTAGATGAAAAAGAATATTTATTTAAATGAAATATATGTTTACTATAAAGATCTATTTACTGAAAAACAACAACGATATTTTGAAGACTATTATTTAAATGACTTGAGTCTTAGTGAAATTGCGGAGAATTATAATGTTAGTCGTAATGCTGTTCACAATCAAATAAAAATAGTTGAAGAAAAAATAATTGAATATGAAAAAATATTGGGGTTACAAGAAAAAAAGAATAAGATAAATTCATTATTAAAAGATAAAGTTGATGATAAAACATTAGATAAAATTAATGAAATTTTATAAAAGGAGGGATAAAGATGTTTGAAAAGATTAATTACATGAATGATGCCTATGTCTTTGTAGGTCTTAAAGAAGGAATTGAGATTAAGAAGAATTTACTTAGTGGGCATGTTGTAATATCTGATGAAGAAAAACATATTTTAGGGGAAATAGTTGAAATTAATAATAAAGAAGTAAAGGTTCGTCTTTTAGGAGAGTTTGAAAATGGTAAGCTTCATATTGGTGTCATTAGAAAACCTTTACTCGATGCGACAATAAGAGAGATTGCCCAAGAAGAAATACCACTAATTTTAGGACAAAATGATCAACAGTCATTATATCTTGGGGGAAGTCCTTTTTATAATGATCATCCAGTATACTTAAATATTAATGATTTCTTTAGTAATCATTTTGCTATTTTTGGTAATAGTGGTAGTGGTAAATCTTGTGGTATTGCGCGTCTAATTCAAAATGTTTTTCAAAATGATCATGCTTTGCCTTATCGTGCTAATTTCATTCTTTTTGATATTTCAGGTGAGTATTCCCAAGCTTTTCGTAATATTCATGACATCAATCCCAACTATAATTATCGTATTTTTAGTAGTAATGAGATTGAACCTGATGCTGAAAAATTAAGAATACCAATTTGGTTATTAAATAGTAGTGATTTAGCACTTCTTCTTGCATGTAACTCACATACACAAATTCCTATTATTGAAAGAATGTTAAAACTTGTTAGAGCTTTTGCTGAAACTGGAGACCGTGCTGAAGCTTATCAAGACCATTTGATTGCGAATGCTATTATCACAGTTTTATTTAGTGATGAGACGTCTTCTCAAAAGAAGAATGATATTTTTGCTATCGTTGAGGAATGCCAAACTTCGCATTTCAATTTAGATGCTGAAGTTCAAGGGTTAGGTTATACAAGAAAGTTTAGAGAGTGCTTTAACATCGACAAGACAGGAAACTTCACAGAAGGAATTCTTCTTACAGAGTATGTAACACAATTTGTTGATCCGGATTTTGATAACTATGAACCAACAGAAAATGTTCGTTATGATTTGCCTGATTTAGAGAAAGCTTTAAAATTCACTCTAATTTCTGAAGGATGGTATAAAAATCCACAAACATATTCGGATGCTGTTACTCTAAAAGTAAGACTTCATTCCTTAATCACAGGACCTTATGGTAAGTTATTCGAATATGGAAAGTTCGTTAATGTCGAACAGTATTTAGCGGGTTTACTAATTGATAAAGATAAAAAGTATCAAATTGTTAATATTAATATGGATGATATTGATGACCAAGTTGCGGCTGTTATTACAAAAATCTTTTCAAGAATAATATTTGATTATTCTAAGAGGGTAGCTAATCGTGGATCTATTCCTTTCCATATTTTAATCGATGAAGCCCATCGTTATGTTAAAAAGGACCAAGATACTTTCTTAATTGGTTACAATATTTTTGAAAGAATTGCTAAAGAAGGTCGTAAATATGGTGTCATTTTAGGAATATTGACCCAAAGACCTGTTGAACTTTCTGATACTGTTATCTCACAATGTTCTAATTTCTTAATATTTAAGATTAATAATCCAATGGATTCTGAATACATTAGGCAAATGGTACCAAATATCAGTGCTGAAGTAATTGAAAAACAAAAGACCTTACAATCTGGTACTTGTCTAGGTTTTGGTAGTGCTTTTAAGATACCAGTAATTGTTCGATTGAAGATGCCAGATCCATCACCACTTAGTAGTAATAGTGATGTTATAAAGTTCTGGGATGCATAATAAAAAGAAAGCAAGGTGATGAATATGTTTGAAAGTCTAGGTGATAGATTACAAACAGTTATGTCCAAAATAAAAGGATATGGCAAGATTACAGAAGAAAATATTCAAGAGATGACAAGGGAGATAAGACTTGCTCTTTTGGAAGCTGATGTAAACTATAAAGTAGTAAAAGAATTTGTTAATGATGTTAAAGAAAAAGCTCTTGGGGAAGAAGTTCAAAAGAGTTTAAAACCAGGAGATGTTTTCGTTAAAATAGTAAAAGACGAATTAACGGAATTGTTGGGTGGCGAAAAACAAGATTTAAATCTTTTAGGTAATCCAGCAATATTGATGTTAGTTGGTCTTCAAGGTAGTGGTAAAACAACCGCATCTGGTAAAATAGCTAATTTACTTCGTAAAAAACATGCTAAAAAGCCTTTATTAGTTGCTTGTGACGTTTATCGTCCTGCCGCTATTGATCAGTTAAAACAAATTGGTAAACAATTAAACATTGAAGTTTATGAAGAAGGTAAAAAAGATCCTGTTGAAATAAGTAATAATGCTATTAAATATGCCAAAGAAAATAAATATGATTATGTCTTAATTGATACCGCTGGACGTCTTCATATTGATGAAGCATTAATGCAAGAATTAAATAATATTAAAGATAGTGTTAAACCTCAAGAAATATTATTGGTAATTGATGCTATGATGGGACAAGATGCCATTAATGTCATTGAAGGATTTAATAATTCTCTACCACTAACAGGTGTCATTCTATCAAAACTAGATGGTGATACTAGGGGTGGTGTTGCGCTATCTGTAAGGCACTTGACTAATGTGCCAATCAAATTCATTGGTACTAGTGAAAAAATGGATGGTCTTGACTATTTTGATCCAGAGAGAATGGCTGGACGTATTTTGGGAATGGGCGATATCATTTCCCTTGTTGAAAAAGCCCAAGAAGCCATTGATGAAAAAGAAGCTGAAAAGACGGCTAAAAGAATGCAAAGTGGTAAATTTGATTTAGAGGACTTCTTATCAACGATGAAACAAATAAAGAAATTAGGCCCTCTTGAAAACTTATTAAAACTAATTCCTGGTGCTAAAAAAATGGGACTTAATAATGTTCAAATAAATCCTAAAGATATGGCACATGTCGAAGCTATTGTCTTATCAATGACACCACAAGAAAGACGTCATCCGGAAATTATAAAGGCAAGTCGTAAGACAAGAATTGCTAAAGGATGCGGATTAAGTGTTCAAGAAGTTAATAAACTATTAAATCAATTTGATCAAATGAAAAAAATGATGAAACAAATGTCTAATGGAAATATGAAAATGCCATTTTAAGAGAAAGGAATGACATCATGAAAATAGATACAATATTATTTGACTTGGATGGTACATTATGGGAAACCTCTAAATCAACATATGATAGTGCTAATGAAATAGCTAAAAAATATCATTTAAAAGAAATATCAATGGAAACAGTAAATAGATGTATGGGTTTAGGTTTCGAAGATTGTGCTCGTAATTACATACCAGATTTAGATATTGAAGAAGCTAAAAAAATAATGCTTGAAATGTTTAATCATTCTGTTGATGTCATCGCAAGAAATGGACCTAATCTTTATCCAAAAGTAGTCGAGACAATTAAAAGACTAAAAAAAGATTATAAAATAGGTCTAGTTAGTAATTGTGCTAAGTTTTATATGGATACCTTTGTTCGTTTGTCTGGACTTGAACATTGGATAGACTATCAAGTACCAGCTGTTCATTTAGGAGTTAGTAAAGGACAAGCTATTGCTAACTTAGTTAAAGAAAATAATCTAAACGCCATATATGTTGGTGATACAGCTCTTGATTTAAAATCATGCCAAGAAGCAGGAATTCCTTTCATTTATGCTGAATATGGCTTTGGTAAAGGATTAAATGAAAAATATCATATTTCCGAAATAAAAGAATTACCAAAGTTAATTAAAACTATAAAATAAAAAAACAAACACTAATAATTGATTTTATTAGTGCTTTTTATTGACTAAATGTATAAACTTTGTATATACTATTAAAAAGGAGATGATACTATGGAAGTCAGAATTCAAAAATGGGGAAATTCAGCTGGTATTAGAATTCCTAGTAGTATATTAAAATCTTTAAAAATAAAGACTAATGATGTATTAAATATTGAACAACAAGAAGATAAAATAGTGATTAGTATACCCAAAAAAAGAAAAATATCATTAGAAGAGAGATTTAAAAATTATAATGGTGATAATTTAGCGAAAGATTTTTCTTGGGATGATTCTATGGGGAGAGAAATATGGTAAAAAAGTATGTTCCTCATCAAGGCGATGTTGTTTTTTTAGACTTTAATCCTACAAAGGGACATGAGCAATCTGGAACTAGACCAGCTGTTGTAATAAGTACAAATATTTTCAATCAAAAAACTAAAATGGCTATTTTGTGTCCTATTACATCAAATAATAAAGAATTTCCAACCCATTACAAGCTAGAAGATACGAAAAATATACAAGGATCAGTATTATGTGAACATGTAAAAAGTGTTGATTATGAAATTAGAAATTTAAAATTTATCGAAAAATTAAGTGATAATGATTTCATAAGTGTAATTACATTATTCAATGCTTGTATTGAAGAATAATCTATTAAAATAGGATTTTACTAACTATATTGTTCATAGCTCTTGTCTATATGGCAAGAGCTTTTTATATGAGTTTATTTGTATTAAAATCTAAAGAAAGGACAACCTTTAAACTTTTCAGGAAATATACGTTCTCCTTTTTCATCAATTTTAGGAGTCATTATAAATTCAGATTTTCTATCAGGGAAAATATATTTATTTAGATATTCAATAAAGTCATTTTCATCATAACTAAAAGAATAACCTTTATCATAGCATTTTTCTTTGTCATTACCTTCCCTAAGCCACTCTATATAACCATTGCAATATTTCTCTAAATCATTGGCAACTTCCTCTGGTACTGAGTATATATTTAGTGGTCCCCAAGCTCCTAAAAATACATATTTCATCTTTTTACCTTCGTTTAGATCAAAACCATAATATTTTTCTATTTCTTCTTTTTCAGTTACAACACTATATTGTTTATCAATCAAAATATCTTCAATATTATCCCAATCTTTTTTTAAGAAAATATTATCAACTGTTTTTGTATTATAAAGTTCATCTAAACTAGAAAAAGTTACAATGTTATTTTTACCAAATGATACATGATTAGAATGTTTTACTAATATATAACTATCTTTTTTATTTTTAAAATAAATTTCTATTTCTATTCCATCACTTAAACTATAAAAAAGATTTTTAAAAACTCTATATTTTATCATAATCATACCTTCCTTTTATTAATATCATTATAACATAACTAGTAATTAGACAAATTATAATAACAAACAAAAAAATTAATAATTAAGTCTAAAATTGAAATTTTGATGGTATACTTTTACAATTGATAATCAGAAAGGTGTTTTAAGAAACTATTTTTTTTATGATATAATATTTTTAGGTGATAATACATGAACAAATATATTTGCACAAATAGAAATGAAAATTATCAAACTGAGGTAGAAAAAATATTAATTTCTAGAAAACAAGAAATTTTAGACTTTTTTAATGTCGAAGATAATGGACAATTTAATTTTAATATATATATTTATAATACTATTGATGATTTAGTTAATGGAATGAAAAGTCGTGGTTTTCCCAATATGCCTAATTATATGTGTGCTTGTTATAAAGATGAAGATAACTCTTTAAATTTTTTTGAACCAAATGATAATCCTGATGAAAACGAATGGAGTAAAGAAGAATATAAAAATGTTATTTTTCATGAAGAGATTCATGGTATTCAAAGTATAATTTATGGAGAACAACCAGAATGGTTAACAGAAGGGGTTGCTAAATACTTGGATGGAACATATAGTAAAGGTGTTAAATATTTACTTGATGAATATATTAATAAAACTGATATTCCTCCAATGCATGAACTAGAAAATGAATTTGGTATGCATGATTATGATAGTTATGATTATTCATATTTAATGGTTCGATATTTAATAGAAACTTTAGGAAAAGATAAATTTTTAACAGCAATCAAATCTAAAGAAACTATTGAAGAGTTAAGTAATGACTTAGTTAATAAGGCAGTAGACTATTATAATAAAAAATATATTGGTACTAATTCTGAAATGTAATGTTAATGATATAAAAACCAATAATAATTGGGCTATATAAATATTTCTCCTTTTAAAACATGAATATTATAGATTAGATAGGAGGAATAAGATGTACTGCAATAGACAAAGTGAAATGAGTCCTAATTTCACAAATGAAAACAACATCGATATAAATAATAATATAAATATGTTTGAACCAAATCAAATGATGATGCCACAACAACAAGAAATGGGAACTGTTACAAGTCCAATTGTTGAACCAATGCGTGAAAGAGTAATTAATCGTACAATCGTCCATGAAGTACCACATATTTGCCCTTTAAGAACGAGAATTATCAATAATCACGTTTATAGACACACATATCGACAAGAACATAGTTGTTGTAGTGAAGATAAAGTTACTAATGTTCAATGTGGATCTTGTTGTGATTTTAACTAGAAAGGTTTACCCTTTCTTTTTTTATATAAAAAATTTAAAATGTGGTATCATATTAGTGAAAATTTAAAAATGCAACTAACAAGTTACAAAAAACAACTTGAAATTGGTAGAATGCAACCAGGGTTACATAGTATATTTTGGGTGTGAGGTGAAAAAATGAAATTTAGTGAAAAGTTAATTAAACTGCGAAAGGATAATAAACTTTCCCAAGAACAACTAGCTAATATGCTCGATGTATCAAGACAATCAGTTTCCAAATGGGAATCAGGTCAAACATATCCAGAAATGGATAAATTATTATCATTATGTAAGATCTTTAAATGTACCTTAGATGAACTTACTAATGATGAAATATCACAAGAAGAAATGCTTACTAACAGCAAGAAGAAAAATACTTTTAGGAGTGCTATCTACGATATGTTAGAATTCATTAATAAAAGTATTTCCATGCTTAAAGCAATGTCTTTTAAAGAGATACTTAAGATGTTATTTGAATTATTTATATTAGTTATTTTCTTATTTATCTTATATTTTCCATTTAATTTAGTAATAAGTATTGGTGAGAATGCTTTGAATTTCATCTTTGGTTATCATTACAACATTAGTTATTTATGGAATGGTGCGATTAATATAATTTATTGGCTTCTTTTTATAATTGTTTTTGTTTATATTTATAAAGTTCGTTTTGTTGATAAATGTGTTGAAGTTGATGCTGATGAAGTAAAAGTTATAAATGATACTAAAAAAGAAATAGTTAATGATAAAGTCGTAATTAGAAATGATAAAGAAGATAAAAGTTTTCCTTTATTTAATACTTTGAGTTCTCTTGTTAAGTGGATGATGAAATTATTAGTTATCTTTATGGGTATACCTTTAATATTTACCTTAATCTTTTTAGTATTTGCTTTTATTATGAACCTTGTTTTAATGTTTAAAGGTGTTATTTTCATAGGTGTTTTATTTGGTGTTATAGCTCTTATTGCTTTTAATATTATGTTACTTGAAATGGCTTTTAAATTTATCTTTAATATGAGTATCAATTTTAAAAAGATGTTTATTTTGTTCCTTTCTAGTATAGTTGGTTTTGGCGTATCTCTTGGTCTATTTGCCTATGAAATATCAAGTATTAAATATGTTAACGATATTCCTAAAGACGTTGAAATGACTACTAAAAACTATGAATTTACCATGAAAGATGGTCTATTTGTTGATACGGAATATTCAGCTATTGTTAAACTTATAAATCGTCAAGATAATGATTGTTATTATGATGGTGATTATTACTTATGTACTGATTTTAAAATGGAAGTAGTTCAAGATGACAGTTTAAAAGATAAAATAAAAATTGAGTTAAAGTATGTTAAAGACTTTAATGATATGTACATAAATGAATATGATAATTCCATCTTTATTGGAAGAACTTCTTTATTTGACTTTAATAGTTTCGTAAAGATTAATAATATTATTGTTGATAACTTAAAAAATAAAAAAGTATACAACTATGATAAGATTACGGACGCTACTGTTAAGATAAGTTTATCTAGTAAGACTAAAGAACAGTTAGAAGCAAATGCTTTAAAGCGTATAAAGTTAAAAGAAGAAGAGTATAATAATGATAAAATGGAAAAACTATTAGAAGAAAATTCTTCTTTGCGAGAAGAAAATGATTCTCTACAAGAAAAAGTTGATTATCTTAATTCAAAGAAAGAAGAATTAGAAGAAATAATAGAAGATTATAAGAATCGTATTTCTGATCTATTAGAATAATAATTTGAGTCCTTATTATTGGGCTCTTTTTTGTTTAAAAAACATTCGTTTTGGTTATGAAATTTGCATTTTTTAATATAATATGGTATAATGTCACCTGTAATGGCACACTATCCTAGTCAATACATTATTATGAAGACGAGCCTAAAAATTCGTTAAAGAGCATATCTATGAAGCGTCTGGTGCTTGCTTCATTCGCCCAGTTTGGGGTGAGTGCTGGATATGAAGAGTTCATGGGCGATCGTAACGGCATACGGCAACCGTTCCATTTACTCGCGGAGACCTAGTCTTGTAGAAGTGGATAAAACTTCTTTGTGATTGCTACTTCTATGACCTAGGATTGAACCTACTATGTGGCGAAAGCTATGAGTAGAGTAGCTTGACTTGCGTGATACTGGGGGATAGAGACAGCTTAAATAGACAATGCGCATAGTTTATTTGAGTATTGCTCCTTGAAACCTTTATTGCAAAAAAGTCTAGTAATGGGGGTATTGTTGAGGAAAACTCCTAGGGTGTAGATTAAGGTGAATTTACAGTGTATACTAAGTGGTAGTCAAGTCGTAGAATGGGAGACCATCTATTCATTCCTTTAATGGGGAACCGCTATACTGGTAACGGTAAGTAGGAATGAGAGAAATTCAACTTGACCTAAGTTGCAAGATTAATCACTTTAATTGCCATTTATTTTTTTATGATATGGAGAGAAGTAAACATGAAACCAAAACCGCAAAAGGTAAGGAAAAATAAAAAAGAAAAGAAAAAGATAATAGATTATAAATGGTCCGGAACAATAACGTTATTAGCCTTTTTAATATCACTTGTTTTTTCTATTATGTCAGAAACATTGATACCTAATGTTCAAGTTTTAATTAGTATTCTATTAGTATTAATTGTTGTTTTAATAGGTATTTTATTTGATATGGTGGGAGTTGCGATAACAGTTGCTGATAAAAAAGTGTTTCACGCTATGGCTTCCAAAAAGATAAAAGGTGCCAAAACAGCTATTAAACTTATTAATAATGCTCCTAAAGTATCAAGTATTTGTAATGACGTCATTGGTGATATTTGTGGTATTATCAGTGGTTCTGGAGCCGCTGCTATATCGACTATTCTAGCATTAAAGTTAGGTGTTAAAGCCATTGTTCCATCATTAATTATAACGGCTTTAATTGCATCTCTAACAATAGGTGGAAAGTCTTTAGGAAAAGGAATTGCTGTTAGTCGAGCTAATTTTATTATTGAGAAATTCGCTAAGGTTTTATATCCTTTCATTAAATAGATAAAATACTTGATGTATTATGTCTAAAAATGTTATATTATTAAATAGGTGGTGTGAGAAATGAAGAAGAAAATCTTAATTGGAATTCTAATCATTGTTGTTCTTGCTGCTATCGGTGGAGTAACAATGGTAATAATTAATAAAAATGAAAAAGATAAAAAGTATGAGGCATTAAAACAAGAGATTATTGAAAATTATGATACTTTTAAAAAGAATGTTGAAACTTTTTTAGAAAATAGAACAGCTGTATATGAACAAATTAATAGTGTTTCTTATTTTACTGAGTTGAGTAGTAAATATAATGATATTATTGATGCATATAAAGAATATGAAGAATCATTAAAAGTAATTGAAGATAATAGTACTACTTTAAAAGAAGATTGCTTAAATCACACTTTTAAAAGTACTGATACCGATGTTAATAATAAAGTAGAAGCATTTATAATTAATTATGAACAAGCTTTTAATTATTTTATTAATGATGTAAAAAATATTAATGATGAAATAGATCAATACAACGATTGGGTTAAAAATGTTCAAGTTACTACTAAATATAAAACAATTGCTAAATATGAATCTACATATACTGAATATGTTGATCTAAATGATGATGGTGTTTTTAAAGGAGCCGAGGAAGAGAAAAAATAGTTAGGAGTTGTTAACTATGAAGGATGATATTGAAGTTCTTGATGTTGAAGATAAAAATAAAGATGAAAAAAAGTCCGTAGTTGAAATAAATAAAGAAGAAAATAAACAACCTAAAAAGAAGAAAACAAAAAAGGTTTTAAGACGTGTTGAACCTAGAAAGTCAAAAAGAGTTACAGGAATAAAGTTAGTTTTATTAAGTATTTTACTAATTCCTCTTTTTGGTTATTTATATATTATTTCTTTGCACAGTGATCGTTTAATTAATAGTGCTATGTCTATCGTTATGTTAGTTCTTACTATAATATCTTTTATTATTCTAGTATTAGGTATAGTAATGATTATTGGTAATAAAAAGATTAAGACAGGTAAAAGAGTTAAGACTTGGATTAAAGTTTTAATAGGAATATTCTTAACGGGATATGTCTCTATTTCAACAACTGTTATGGTTCTTTTATATGGACCTAATAATGAATTCCGTGATTGGTTAGTATCAACAGCCATGATGACTTTGAACCATCGTTATCTTGCTGAATGGTTTTATAATGAGGAAACTATTAATGATGTATTAAGTCGTAATAATGTTGTAGAAGTTGGAGAAGACACTAATCCTGATTTACTTAATTTTGGAGACAATATAACGCAAGGAACAACTTATGCTAATAAATATGAAGAACAAATTCTAAAAAAGGATGAAGGTAACGATATTTATAAAATAATTGATATTAAGTATAAGAATTTTAAAGGAAAAATGGCGGTTATCTACGATCCATCAAAAGTCAAACTTGCTGTTTCAAAAGGAATAGGGTCAAGTTTAGAAACAGCTTATGGACAAATGATTTATACGATGGCTGAACAGAGTAATGCAACAATTGCCATGAATGCTGGTGGTTTCTATGATCCTGATTGGAATAGCCGTGGTGGTGTTCCGCATGGATTAGTTGTTTCTGAAGGTAAAGTTATTTCTAACACGGGACATGGTCGTGCTGTTGGCGTTGGTGGTTTAATTGGTTTTAATAAAGATAATAAATTAGTTTTAATTCAAGGAAAGGTAACTGGTCAAGAAGCTATAAAAATGGGAATTAGAGATGCAATAGACTTTGGACCATTCTTAATTGTCAATGGTAAACCATCATATGTTAATGGAAATGGTGGTTGGGGTAAATCACCAAGAAGTGCTATTGCTCAAAGAAAAGATGGTATTGTCTTATTCCTAGTAATTGATGGAAGACAAACAGCATCTGCTGGTGCTGATATGGGTGAAATGGTTGAAGTACTACAAAATTATGGTGCTTATAATGCTGCTAACTTAGATGGTGGTACATCTAGTGCGATGTCCTTAAATGGTAAAATTATTACTAGTCCAAGAAATAGTGCTTTTCAAAATAAGACTCGTGTTGTTCCTAATGCTTGGGTAGTGTCAAAATAATAGTAAAATTAAGCAAAAGATATGACAAGTAATTGTTTATATCTTTTTTTTGTGTAAAAATTATGTTAATATATGGTTAGGTGAAAACGGAGGCGTTTTTATGTATAATGATGATATGAATAATATGATGATGCCAAACGGTAATAATAACTATACAGATGGTTCATCTGGTTATAATGATGGATTTGGCACTAATAACAATAATAATGATAATAATTATTATGGTAATGAAGAATTCGATGTTTTTGGTAATTCAGAGCCAGAAAAGAGAGGTTTTAATAAAAAATTATTATTAATACCAGTTGCTTTAGTAATAATTGTTATTATTGTTATTTTACTTATTACTAGTTCTAATAATAAGTACACTTTAAAAACAAAAGCAATTTCAATGAAAGTTAAAGAAACAGAAGCAATTAAAATTGAAGCTAAAGATAAAGTAAAGAAGAAGATTACTTGTAGTTCCAAAGATAGTAGTATTGCAAGTGTCAATTCTAATTGCGTAGTTACTGGTGAAAGTGTTGGAAATACCATAATCTATGTTGGTGTCAATGGTAAGAAAACTGATAAAGTAACAGTAAGAGTTGATACTAATAAAGAAGATTTAACGTTTAAGGAAGAAAATATTACAGTTAAAAAGGACGAAACATATAAATTAGAGTTAACAACTGTTTTGGAAGAAGACGTTTTTGAATGGAAATCTAACAATGAAGATGTTGCCACAGTAGACGAAAATGGAGTTGTAACTGGAGTGCATGCTGGTACAGCAACAATTTCTGTCCATGAAGTAAATGATGGACGTAGTGTTTCAACACGTGTTACTGTTGAAAGTGATGAGGTATTAATTGAAAATATTACTATTCCTGACAAAACGATTGCTATTACTGAACAAGTAACTTTAAAACCAACTATTGTTCCAGTAAATGCTTTAAGTATATTAAAATGGGAAAGTAGTAATGATAGTGTTGTTACTGTTGATGAAAATGGAGTTGTAACAGGAATTGGTAATGGTGAGGCTACTGTAACTGTTACTACTCATAATAATAAAAAGGCAAATGCTAAAATAATAGTTGATGGATCTTTACCTTCTGGTATTAAAATAACTAATTGTACTGGTGGAATTTCTATTGGAACACCAATAACTTTAGAAACTGAACTCGAGCCAAGCGATGCTAAATCTACTATTACCTGGTCAAGTTCTAATAATTCTGTTGCTACTGTATCTGGTGGAAAAGTTAATGCTAAAAATACTGGTAAAGTAACAATTACAGCAACAACGAAGAACGGAAAAAAAGATACTTGTACATTAACTGCTAAAGCTATGGATGTAAGTGCTATTAGTGTTTCTCCAAATAGTGTTAGTCTAGATCAAGGTGCAACAAGAAAAATATCAGTATCATTCAACCCATCTAATGCTAAGAGCTATTACAAAGTTTCTTGGTCTACTGCTAATAGTAAGATTGCAACAGTAAATAGTAATGGTGAAATAAAGGGTGTAGCTCCAGGAACAACAACTATTACAGCTAAAGCTGGTGGAAGAAGCGCAAAAGTTACAGTTACTGTTAATGCTAGTGAGGTAACTAAAGTTACAATGTCTGGTTGTGTTTCAACTGCCGAAGTTAATCAAAAAATGACTCTATCAGCAAAAGTGTCTCCTTCAAGCGCTAAAAATAAGACTATTACTTGGAAAACATCTAATGCAAATATCGCTACTGTATCTGGTGGAACAGTGACGTTTAGAGATGTCGGTACTGTAACAATTGCCGCATATTCCGCTAATGGTAAAAAAGCTACTTGTAAGATTACTGTTAAAATACCAAGTATAACTAAACTTACTTCAAATTATACTGACGTAACTGTTAAAAAGGGATCTAGTAAAACTATAACAATATCTACTAACCTTAGCTTAACACAATTTAAGAGATATTATGGACACTTGAATTATAAAGTTGCTAATACTGGTTATATAAAAGTAAATTCTAAAACATCTGACAACCCTCTTGAAATACAAATAACTGGTTTAGTAGCTGGTAAAACAACACTTACTTTGGGTGTAGGTTCTAGAACTGTTAAAATTACTGTTACTGTTACGGCTTAAATTTAAAAATATAATAATTAAAGGGATTATAAATTAATCTCTTTTTTTAACATTTATTTTAAGATTAATTTATTATATAATAGAATAGAAAAGGTGATTATATGAAATACAAAATAATGGATGGAAACGAAGCTTGTAGTTATGTTTCTTATAATTTTATTGAACTTGCAGGGATTTATCCTATCACTCCAGCATCTCCTATGGCTGAATACATTGATAAATGGGCAAGTGAAGAAAGAAAAAATTTCTTTGGTGACAAGGTTCAAGTAGTCGAAATGGAAAGTGAAGCTGGAGCTATTGGTATGGTTCATGGTTCACTTCAAAATGGAATGTTATCCTCTACTTATACAGCAAGTCAAGGATTGTTATTGATGATTCCTAACATGTATAAAATTGCGGGAGAAATGTTACCTTGTGTCATCAATGTTGCCGCAAGAAGTCTTGCGACACATGCTCTTTCGATATTAGGAGATCATCAAGATATATATAGTGTAAGGCAAACAGGATTCGCTATTCTTGCTTCTTCTTCTGTTCAACAAGTAATGGATTTGACAAGTGTCAGTTACTTATCAACTATCGAAGGAAAGATTCCTTTTATTAACTTTTTTGATGGTTTTAGAACAAGTCATGAATTACAAAAGATTGAACTTCTTGATATGGACAAAGTAAAACCTCTAATCAATGAAAATGCTTTAAAAGAATTTAGAGATAGAGCTCTATCAAATAATAATGTTACGCGTGGAACTAATCAAAATGATGATATCTATTTCCAAATTAGTGAAGCAAGAAATAAATATTATGATGCTTTACCAGATATAGTCAATTCTTATATGGAAGAGATATCTAACATTACGAAAAGAGATTATCATCCTTTTGATTATTATGGTGCTGAAGATGCTACTAAAGTAGTGGTATCCATGGGATCTGTTTGTGAAACAATTCGTGAGACTATTGATGCTTTGAATGCTCAAGGGGAAAAATTAGGTCTTATCGAAGTTCATTTATATCGACCATTTAGTAGTAAATATCTTTTAAATGTTTTACCTAAAACAACCCAAAAAATAGCGGTTCTTGATCGTACTAAGGAAGCAGGAGGACATGAACCATTATATTTAGATGTCTTAGAAGTAATTAAGAATAATCGTCCTGAAATTGAAGTTCTTGGTGGTAGGTATGGATTATCTAGTAAGAATACGACACCATATCAAATAAAGGCTGTTTATGACTTTTTAGATGATGAGAAAAAGTTTACTGGTTTTACAATTGGTATAGTTGATGATGTGACAAATCTTTCTTTAAAGGAAAAGAAGTTTGATTTTGATAACAACGCTCATGAAATGTTAATTTATGGTTTTGGGTCTGACGGAATGGTTTCCGCATCTAAAGATATCATTAAGATAACAGGAGCTAATACAAAAGCTTATACACAAGGATACTTTGAATACGATTCCAAAAAGTCTGGTGGTCTAACGCGATGCCATTTACGTTTTTCTAATAAACCAATTAGAAGTACTTATTACGTTGAACATCCTTCACTCGTCGTATGTACGAAGGATAATTACTTAAAGAAATATTACATGCTTGATAATATTGAACAAGATGGTATCTTTGTTTTGAACACTAATAAGAATAGTGAAGAAGTATTAAAACTTTTAACTAGCCGTGACAAAAAGATAATTAAAGAGCGTAATATCAAAGTCTATATCGTTGATGCTAGTAAAATTTCTTATGAAGTAGGACTAGATAATAAGATTAATACGATTATGGAGACAATCATCTTTAAACTTGGTAAAATTATTCCTTTTGATTTCGCTGTTAAAGAATTAAAAAATAATCTTGAAGTAATGTTTACTAATAAAGGTGAAGAAGTCATTGAAAAGAATATTAAAGCTATTAATAGAGCCTTAGAAAAACTTGAAGAGATTGACTTAACCGATATGAATGTCAATACTAATCGTGCTAAGAAAAAGGACTTATTTGAACTAATTGATGCCAAAATGGGTGATGTTCTAACAGTTAGTGAACTAGAACAGTTTGTAAATGGTACCTTTGAGGGTGGAACGACAAAAACAGAAAAGAAAAACATAACCGATATGTTGCCTTGTTATGATCCAAGTAAATGTATTACTTGTAATCAATGTTCCTTTGTTTGTCCTCATGCTGTCATAAGACCATTCTTAATAAATGAAGAAGAAGAAAAAGAATTGCCAGAAAGCATAAAAAATAATTTAATACCAGCTAATATTCCTAATCAAAATTTAAAATTTACGATTGGTGTTAATCAAAGTAATTGTACTGGTTGTGGTCTATGTAGTAATATATGCCCTGGAAAAAGAGGCGAAAAGGCCATTACAATGAAATCTGTTAATGAAGTTAAAACGGAGCAATCCCTAAAAGATAATGAATACTTATTTAACAATATTAAAGAAAAGGCTGTTTTACCACCAGTTAGCGTTAAAGGAACACAATTTATAAAACCAAAGTTTGAATATCCAGGTGCTTGTGCTGGTTGTGGGGAAACACCATACTTAAGATTATTGAGTCAATTATTTGGTAATGAATTAGTAATTGCGAATGCGACTGGTTGCTCATCAATTTATGGAGGTAATGTTCCTAATATGCCTTATAGTGTACCTTGGGCTAATTCATTATTTGAAGATAATGCTGAATTTGGTTTTGGTATGGCTGTATCAGATCGCATAAGAAAAGATAAGATTAAAAGAATTATTGAAGAAAATATCAACACTATTCCTAAACCTTATCAAGAAATATGTGCTAGTTATTATAAAAGGTTAGATTATGAAGCAAGTTGCTTATTATATGAAGCAGTTGATGATTTAAAAATAAAAGAGTTAATTGATGTTAAAGAATTCATTAAGACGAAGTCTTTCTGGATTGTTGGTGGTGATGGTTGGGCATATGATATTGGCTTTAATGGTTTAGATCATATTCTTTCAACAAGGGAAAATGTTAATATCTTAGTACTAGATACAGAAGTATACTCTAATACGGGTGGACAATCTTCTAAATCTAGTAAGGTTGGAAGTGTTGCTAAATTCACAGCTAATGGTAAAGAAAATGCTAAAAAAGATTTGGCTAAAATTGCTTTAACTTATCCGCATGTCTATGTTGGAGCTGTTTCACTTGGAGCTAATATGCAACAAGTAATTAAAACCTTTACGGAAGCTAAGAACTATAATGGTCCGTCAATTATTATTGCTTATGCTCCTTGTATTGCTCAAGGAATTCTAAAGGGAATGTCTAATAGTATTGCTGAAGAAAAATTGGCAACCGAAGTAGGTTACTTCCCAATCTTTAGATACAATCCTGAAACTAAAGAATTCCATCTTGATAGTAAGGCAAATTTTGATGGCTATATGGATTTCTTAATGGGTGAAACGAGATATCGTGCCTTGAAGAAGTTAAATCCTGAACGTGCTTCTAAACTATATGACGAAAACAAAGAAAATGCTATTAAGCGATATGAATTCTATAAAAATTTAGATGAAAAGAACAAAAAAGAAGACTAAAATAAAGTCTTCTTTTAAGTTATAATAAAAAAATAGAAGCTGTCCCCCCTGAAGGGCAGCTTCATAAAAAAGAATAAAAAGGGGTTGGCTAGTGTGATACTAGCGACCAATTCGCCAATTTCGAATTGGTGATTACTATAATAATCGAAAAGGGTATATTTGTCAACAAAAAAAGCGAAAAATTTTATAAAAAAAATCTGGTAATTTTTACATGAAAAAAACTACCAAAAAAGTGATAAATATGTTATAATAACGCACAGGAAGTGATGGGAATGATACAACTATCTGAAGTCAAAGGAATAGGTCCTAAAACAGAAATGCTTTTGAATAAAATAGGCATCTTTTCAATCGATGATATGGTAACGCATTATCCCTTTCGCTATGACGTTTTAAAAAGAAGTGATCTAAAAGAAGTAACTGAGGAAGAACGTGTTGTCATTGATGGGAAAGTTGAGAGTATTCCTTTAATTGTCCGTTTCCGTGGTGGCTTAAATAAGTTGAATTTCCGTCTTGCTACTAATCAAGGACCAATTGGTGTATCAATATTCAATCGTGCTTTTTTAAAACCTAATTTAGGAATTGGAACTAGTATTATTGTAATCGGTAAATTTGATTGTAAGAAAAATATTTTAAATGCTAGTGATATAAAATTTGGAACACTATCTAACCAAGAAAAAATTGAACCCGTTTATCATACGACAAGTGGTCTCAATCAAAAAACATTAAGTGGTTATATCAATAATGTTCTATTGAAATATGGTAATGAAATTGAAGAGAATGTCCCAAGATATTTATTGGATAAATATAACTTTTTAAATAAGAAAACAGCTCTTAATATCGTTCATAATCCTCCTAATTTTGATAAATTAAAGGAAGCAAGTCTACGCTTGAAATATGAAGAATTATTTGAATTTATGTTTAAAATAAATTATCTTCGTCTTGAAAAAGAAAAAAGTGAGTTAGGAATAACTCGTGATGGCGATAAAACTAAACTTGATAAAATAATTGAAAAGTTACCATTTGACTTAACAAATGACCAATTAAAAGTATTAGATGAAATAATTGAAGATTTAAATAGTAAAAGAAGAATGAATCGTATCATTCAAGGTGATGTTGGTAGTGGTAAGACTATTGTGGCTTTTCTTGCTATGTACTATAACTACTTATGCGGTTATCAAAGTGCTTTGATGGCACCAACTGAGATTTTAGCTATTCAACATTACAATAATATTAAAGAGTTATTTAAGGGTAAAAATGTTAACATTGAGTTGTTGACAGGATCTATTACTAAAAAAGATAAGAAACCTATCTATGAAGGATTAAAGGATGGTTCTATAAATATCGTTATTGGAACACATGCTTTAATTCAAGATGAAGTTGAGTATCATAATTTAGGTTTAGTTGTGACCGATGAACAACATCGTTTTGGGGTAAACCAGCGTACTAATTTAAAGAATAAGGGAATTAGACCAGATGTCTTATATATGAGTGCTACGCCAATCCCTAGAACTTATGCTTTAACCATTTATGGTGATATGGACGTTTCTATCATTAAGGAAATGCCAAAAGGAAGAAAACCCGTTAAGACAATTGTTAGAAAAGAATCAGAGATAAAAGATGTTTTAGAGAGAATGCATAAAGAACTTCAACAAAATCATCAAATTTATGTCATCGCACCTTTAATTGAAGATAGTGAGAATGTTGATTTGACAACTGTCTATAATTTGCGTGACAAAATGAATTTAGCTTTTGGTAGCAAGTATAAGATTGATATTGTCCATGGTAAAATGGCAAGTCCTGCTAAAGACTTAATCATGAATGAATTTAAGCAAAATAAATTAAATATTTTAATAAGTACAACAGTTATTGAAGTAGGAGTCGATGTTCCAAATGCAACGATGATGGTTATCTTTGATGCTAATCGTTTCGGTTTATCAACACTCCATCAATTGCGTGGAAGAGTTGGAAGAAGTGATTTGGAATCAAGTTGTATTCTAATAAGTAATAGTGATACAAAACGCTTAGAAATAATGGAAAATACTTATGATGGTTTCGTCATCAGTGAAGAAGACTTTAAGTTGAGAGGTTCAGGAGACATATTTGGAACAAAACAAAGTGGTGATATGTCCTTTAAAATAGCTAATTTAAAGTCTGACTATAAGATTTTATCTCAAGCTAAAAAAGATTCTCTTGATTATTTAAAAGATACTAATTATGATGATGACCCTATAAAAATAAGATTGATAAATAGTGTCAAGATAGATTAAATAATAAAAAATTAATTAAAATAATTGACTTTTTATACCATAATATATTATTATTAAATTGCATAAAGATAAAAAGTCTTTATGTAGATGAACACTATTACGATCATATAATGTGATAGTGGATTCAACCAAAACCCCCTGAAGGAGCCGAAAGGCTCCATTTTTGTTGAAATTACAAGGGTTTTTAATAATCAAAATC
>CANPXE010000010.1 GCA_947585665.1 uncultured Bacilli bacterium
TTTATCATGCAATAATATTTTAAATTGAACTTTTTAATTTTTTTAATGAAAAACTATTGATTTATATTAGCAAGTTTTTCATTTTACCCTATCCTTTACTCTAAACATATTCAAAAAGAATTTGTTTAATTAGTTCATCTCTACTTGTGTAGTAAAACAATTGCTGTGGGCTCATGTAACCATACATAACCTTTATTATGTTGTTAGCCAAATTATATCTAGTTTCTAACTCATACAAGTATTTCATTGAATAGTACAAGTCATAATTCATAAAGTTTATACCTCCTTTCTATTGAGTAACCGAATTATAACATGTATATCAGAAACTGTCAAAATAAGCTAGTGTGCCCAATGGACACACAACATACAAATAAATTATTTGTCTTATGGAAGAATTGTATGATAATACCAAGTAGTGCGAGGTAAAAAAGAATCTTGTAGTGAAATAACTTTCTTCGAGAAAAATGTAAATAAAGATAAATTACTAAATAAATTGTCTTTTTTACTATATTTTAAAACCTAAAACTATGATATGCTATTTATTGTATGATGGTGTTCAAATCTTAGGACTAAATATTTGCCTTTTTTGATTAAAAATGTATAATATATGTCAATTAAGGAGATGATGCTATGGATTTAGAGGAATTATATACTAGTCTTCATCATAATAATTCCGGTTCAATTTCAAAAAATAGATTTGGTTATGAAATGGCAGTTGGAATTGAAAAACTTATTGAAAATTATGATATGTATGATGAATATTGCATAGTATTCGATTATGTATGTGATGTGGAATTTCATTATAAAAACGATGAAAAATCTACATTACATTTTTATCAAGTAAAAACAAAGGATTCAATTAAGCCTTTTGATGCCACTTATTTAACAGCAAAAGGCAAAAAGAAAAATTCTATAATTGGTACTTTATATAAGCTTTATAATCCTAGTGAAAAATGTGATATAAAATTATATATAGTTGGTAACGTCCCATTTAATGATGATGGGAGTATAATCAACAGTGTTAATGGAATGTCATTTTCAAAAATGAGTTCTAAAACAAAAAATAAGATATTAACTCAATTAAAAGACGAAAAAATAATTGAAGATGGTGTTGAATTAAATGATTTAACTTATGTTTATAATCCACTGAATATACTTAATTATGATATAACTATGCTTGGCAAATTAATAGCATTTTATAATGAAAAAATTGATAAGAATATTGTAAAACCCAAAGTTTTATATTCGAGTATAAAGGATTGTGTTATAGAAAAAGCCAGTTTTGAACAATCTGGAAACTCTTATGATGAAATATTAAAGAATAAAGGTATAAAAAAAAGTGAGTTTAAAAAGATGCTACTTAATCACAAGCAAAGAAGCAATAACATTATTGAAAAATGCGTTGTGGAATTAAAAACTGCGAAGAGCAATAATATATCCGATACATTAAAAATAAAAAAAGCTTTAATGGCTATAATTGAGAATAACGATACTGAATCTAAAAAGATTATGGATTTAATTTCTCAAAATATAGAAGATGCATTGAACAATTTTTCGGGAAATTTAAATGAATTTATAGAGGATTATATAAAAAATAATAATTTTGTTTTCTCTGAAGACAATGATTATTATGAAAAGTATGCATATGTTTTGTATCAATATGTGAAAATAATGGAGGTTGCAGATGAATAAGTTGATTGTAAAAAAATTATATATATTTGATTTAAAAGATAAAAAAGCTTATTATACAGAATTTTTAGATGGTATTAATGTAATTACGTCTGATGAAGAAAATGGAAATAATGTAGGAAAATCTTTAATTATGAAAAGCATATATCATTCCTTAGGAGCAGACTGTTTTTTTGCTGAGAGATTTGATTTAAATAGTAAAACTTTTGTTTTAAACTTTTTGGTTAATACAAAAGAATATTACATAGTGCGATTTAAAGGATTGTTTAAAATATATGACAATGAATATAATTTATTGTTTGAGACATCAACACGCAAAGAATTATCGAATAAATTAAAAGATATATTTGACTTTTATGTTGAATTACCAAATAAACAAACTGATGAATTGGAGATTACTCCTCCTGTGTTTATGTATCTATTAAATTATATAGATCAAGATAGAATGGAGGGTTCTAAATTTGCTTCCTTCAAAAATTTAGAGCAGTATTCAAATTTTAAAGAGCGAGTTTTGTATAACTATTTTGGAATATATAATAGAGAGTATTATGATTTGGAAAAGAGCATTAGTAATCTAGAAAAGAGCATTTCAAATGAAAAAAAAGAAAAAGAATTAATTGAATCTATGTTAAAGAAGGTTGACTGTGAAATTGGTAATTACAGTTATTCAGGTAATGATTTGTCTTTAGAGTCAGAAATAGAATTAACAAAAAATGAATATGTTGATATTGTGGAAAAATTAAATGAATCTAAGATAAAAATAATTAATTTAAAAAACAATAAAGCAGAATTAGAAATGTTAATAAATAGTATTAATAAAAACATAAAATATAATGATGGCATTTTGAAAAAATTCAAAAATCATAAATGTCCTGTTTGTGATTCTGATGTTGATAACTTTGACTTTAGATATAGACAATATGATAGAAATGAGGATTATCTATTTCTAAATCAAAGTATCGAATTAGATTTAGAGAAAATTATAGAAGAATTAGAAAAGGAAAGAAAATATTATAATTCAATATCAAATATGTTGAGTGAATATAATAAAAAAATTAGTAATATTAATAAGAATATTGATAGTGTAATTAAACATAAAGGTTATATCGAAATGAGAGACAAATTAGTTGTGGATTTAAATGATAAACAACAAAGTATTTTAGATTTAGAAATAAAGTTATCTGGAGAAAAAAAGAAGTTTAAGAAATATCAAGAATTAAAGAAGGAAGTTAAACAAAAATATGTCACATCTATAATTCAATATACTAAGAAACTTAATCTAGCGGAAATAGAGATTGATAAAATTAAAGATATAAGTAGTAGTTTTACTGGAAGCGGTAGCAATGTCCCTATAACAACAATAGTATGGTATTTAACTTTATTAAAAATAAAAGAGGAGTTTAATCCTAATGGAATAATTTTACCACTTGTTCTTGATAGCCCAAACAATAGAGAGTTATCCAAAATGGCTAGAAAGGAGTTATTTAATTTTATTTTTGATAATTATAATGAAAATTCACAACTTATCGTTTCAACATTAGGATTTAAACCAAGTGATTATGTAACTAATAAATCATTTAATATTATAGAATTGAAAAACGATGCATACTCTTTATTGAATAGTTCTGATTATCAAAAATATATAGGAGATTATAAAAAAATCATGAATATTGACTCTACTGATACAATAAAAGAAGATTAATTTTCGAATTTTAATCTTCTTTTTCTATTATTTTTTCTAATTCTATTCCAATTTTTTCAATTACACCAACTACAAGAGCGTTTCCCATCATAAAGTTCCTTTTTTTATCAGACATTCCTGTATTTGTCCAATTATCTGGGAAACCATTAATCCTTTCACACTCTATAGGGGTTAATAATCTTATTTTTTTAGTCTTATAGTCTTCGACAATATGAGTGGTTCTACTTATTCCACCTTCACTAGTTAACATTGTTCGAGCAGGTGCCTCTAAATTATCTGGACAAGGCATAGATCCTTCCGCATAGAAATATTCTTCACCATTAGGTTTAGTTCTAGGAATTCGCTTATTACCTTTTAAATATTGAAACTTTTTATATTCATCATCACTTAAAAAGAATTTTTCATCGACTTCTTCATGTTGGATTATTTTTTTTAATGGATAAATATCATTACAATCTGAAACTACTTTTGAAGTGTAAATTTTTCCATTAATCATGATACCAGCATTATAAAATTGTGCTTTAAATTTATCACTAACTTCTACTAAATCTTTGAATGAATCTTTTGATAAATTGGCAGTGTTAAATTCTAATTCTTCATCTTTAATTGGAAATTGTTTAACAAACATACCATCTTTAAAGATTATATCTTTTGGATTGCTTTTTGAAAGGAATTTATAATATTCAGTAGATTTGTGATAAGCAAATATGAATACTCTTCTTCTTTTCTGTGGTAATCCATATTCTCCAGCATTAATAACTCTCCATTGAACGCCATATCCACTATCCATAAAACTTCTTAGGATAATACCAAAATCTCTTCCTCTTTGTTTTGCAGGAGATAATAGCAACCTATCTACATTTTCTAATAAAACAAATGGTGGTTTCTTTGCTTTTAATACGTCATTGATAGCCCACCATAAAACTCCTTTTTTACCTTCAATTCCTTTACTATTTGAAAGTGTTTGAGCAACAGAGTAATCTTGACATGGAAAACCGCCGACTAAAAGTGTATGGTTTGGGATTTTTTTCTTATCAACTTGGAAGATATCAACATTACTTGCGTCCTTTTCTCCAAATCTTTTAACATAACATTCAAAAGCTTCTTGTGTTTTTGTTGCAGGTTCCCATTGATTGGCCCATAAAAACTTCCAATTACCATTTTCTTTTACTTTATCTTTGACGAGTTCAACTTTATTTAACCCACATCTAAATCCACCAACCCCAGCAAATAACTCTACGACAGTTTTTTCCATGCTATATACCTCCTGACATTGTTTAAATTAACCAAATATATTATAATATATTTGATTGGAGAGATCAATGTTTAACTTATATTATTATACAATATTGGATAAAAAATTTAACCTCATACTTATATTTTAAACCAATCTCTAAATTAAAACAAGATCGAAAGGAGAATAAAATGGAAAAAATATCAAGTGGAAGAAATTATTCAAGGGATGAAATTGAGTTAATTTCTAAAAGTGCAATTGGTAAAACTTTAAAAGAAATTAAAAATGTTTCATTATATTCTTTCGAAGATAAGGAAAATTCTAATAAAGGCGGATTTGGGCAGCTTATTGAAAATTACTTATTTGGGATTGAAAATAATTCGGATTCTTCGCCTGATTTTTTATCTGCAGGTATAGAATTAAAAGTTACACCATATAAAATTAACCAAAATAAAACATTGTCTGCGAAAGAAAGATTAGTTTTAAATATAATCGATTATATGAATGAATATAAAAATACATTTGAAACTAGTAATTTTTGGCATAAAAATAAAGAAATTCAAATCTTATGGTACTTGTGGGAAAGGGATAAGTCTAGAGATGATTTAAAAGTTACTCACGAATTATTATTTTCATTTCCTGAAGAAGATTTAAAAATAATTAAAAAAGATTGGGAAGATATTATAGAAAAAATTAAAAACGGTCAAGCACATGAACTTTCAGAGGCTGACACAATGTATTTGGGTGCTTGCACAAAAGGTGAAAATAGTTCTTCATTAAGAGAACAACCATTTTCTAATATAAAAGCAATGCAAAGGGCTTTTTGCTTAAAAACTTCTTATATGACACAACTTGTTAGGAAATATATTGGTAATTATGATAATATTGAATCAATTTTAAAAAATACTGAAGAGTCATTTGACGATTATATAAGTAATGTTGTTTCTAAATATAAAGGTAAAACTACTAAAGAACTTATGTCAATATTTGAGATAAATTCAGATGCAAAAAACATAAATAATATGATTATTTGCAAAATGTTTAATATAAATAGTGATTTAAGAAATACTGATGAATTCCTTAAGGCCAATATCATTCCAAAAACTATAAGAGTGGAGGAAGATGGAAGAATAAAAGAATCAATGTCGTTTCCTGCATTTAAATTTAAAGATATAGTAATGCAAAGTTGGAATAGTTCAGATTTAAAAGTTGAATTAGAATCAACAAAATATATGTTCTTTATTTTTAGAAATGTAAATGATAGTTATACATTTGAAGGAATTAAATTGTGGAATATGCCGGAGCTTATACTGGAAAGTGACATAAGAAAAATGTGGTGTAGGACAAAAGCTGTTTTAATGTCTGGGAACATTGTAAAGGAAATTGATGAAAGAGGAAATAGAGTAACTAATTTTCCAGGAATGAAAGATTCAAAATATATGCATGTTAGACCTCATGCTAGAGATGCTAGTGATACTTTTGAACTACCTGTTCCTGATAGATTAACAGGTGCTAGTGAGTATACTAAACAATGTTTTTGGATAAATTCTAGTTATTTAGAAAGAATCATTGATGGTAGTGATGATTTGTCAAATGCTGAAATTGATTTAAGTAATAATTTAACTGATTATGGAATTAAGGAAAATGATAGTATTTTTGAAATTCATGAAGAAAGTGGCATTTATGACAGTAATAGTGACATTTCAAAAATAGATTATTCAAGATTTAATATTTTTGAGTTATATGAATATGATATTTCAATGACCATTATTTCAAAGCTTGCAGATTTAAGAATATCGCCATATGAAATATATTTAAATGGCATTAATTCATTAGAAGAAGTTGATATTTCATTTAATAAAAAGAATAATATAGTAAATGCAGTAAATAAGATGATTAATTCTAATGATTATAATAGAAGTATTATGGAACTCAATTATCAAGGTATTTCTTTATCAAAGTGTTTACAATATAAAGAACATAATTTGAATATACCATTTCTTCTTTTATCAACTGATGCACAGTTATTGAAATATAACATAAAATCAGCTATGCATAAAAGAATTATAGAAGCAATAAATAATAATGATATTGTTATAGAAGAATCATATAACAATAATAAAGCTAGTGTTATATTAGAAAAGGAATTAAAAAAGTATGATGACGACAATCCTATAAGCAAATATTTTTTAATGAAACGTATGGAAAAAGTTAATGGATACAACATAGATAATTTTGCAGATGATTTTAATGTTTTATATAATCTTGGAAAAGTTGGCATCAACAATTTTGGTGTTTATTATAAAAAAAATAACATAAAGGAATATATAGAAAAAAATTATGATAATAAAATTGCTAATATTTTACTAAATCGATTAGATGGGCTAACTCTTGAAGAAATTGGTGTAAAAAATAATATAACTAGAGAAAGAGTTAGACAAATATGTAAAAATCAATTTGATAAAATACTATTATTAGATTATTATGAGGATAAATATTCTGAAATATTTAAAAAATATGATTGGACAAAAGATATTTTTTGCGAACTGTTAAATTTGAAACCTTATGTGTATGAATATCTAAGCATGAAATATGATAAAGGCCAAGAAAATGTTAATGGTATTTTATTTGATAGTGAAGTTGACGAAAGCATAAAAAATAAATATAAAACTTTAAAAAAAGTATCAGTAAATAGTGATGGTTTAATTATTAATAATGCAAATGATGTTTTGCTTGAAATCTTAAAAGAGAATCAAGACAGACAGTTAACATCTACAGAATTATTAGAACTATATAATAAACGATTAAGCGAATATAGTGAATTGAAATTGGCACAGTTAGATGAGAGAACGTTAAGTGCTAGAATTGCCAGAATGGAAAATACTATAATGGGGTTTCATCAGACAATAAGATATTATGACTATTCAAAAATTTCAAAAGAAAATGTAGAAGCTTTAGAAAATCTTTTAAATTTAGATGATGGTTTTTATTCAACAGATTATTTGTTTGAAAACAATAAATCCTTTATGAAAGAGATAAATATTTTTGATTGTTATGAACTCCATAATTTATTAAAATACAAAATAGATGATGATGAAAATAATGTATATTTTATAAGGATGCCAAACTTTCTTGTTGGGTATGATGAGAAGGACAAGTTCATAGTCGATAAAATTAATGAATATGCGCCAATTTCTTTAGAAGATTTCGTTGATATGCTTCATGACGATTATGGGCATTATAAACCAACCATGTTCACCTATATTAGTCAGAATATGTCTGCATATTTAAATGGTGATATCCTAGAGGCAACAACCTATTTAATTGATAGTGATATAAGACATAAACTTATAAACAATTTGCATGATAATATTTATAGTACCAAGTTTATTAAAAATTTATTTGTTGAATTTGGTATAGATATTTCTAAAAATGTGTTTACTAGGACAAATTTTGATTCTCTAGGTTATTGTTTTAGAAATGGATATATAATCAAAAAAGAATATGGAAGTATTAATAAATATTTAGAAATTAAATCAAATCAAAGTAATATAATACGAATTGATAGTGATTTACTAAAATGTGGTACGATTTATAATGCGATTAATGATTATTGTAAAAGCTATAACATTTTTAAAGTTAACAATGGATTGTATATTACTAAAGCGAAAATGAATGAGAAGGGTATCAATAAATTGACAATAAATGGTATCATTAAAGAGATGAAAGAACAATTCAGCGATACGATTTATTTTAGCGTAGAAAATATCAAAAAGAAAATCAATATTCAAAATATTATTGATTTAGGATTTGATGATGAATTTATTGAAAATATAATTTTTTATAA
Source organism: uncultured Bacilli bacterium (assembly GCA_947585665.1). Lineage (GTDB taxonomy): Bacteria > Bacillota_I > Bacilli_A > RF39 > UBA660 > RUG11788. The sequence continues at coordinate 8,473 of CANPXE010000010.1, forward strand.
TGATGATATATCAACTTTAAGGATTAATAATCATAAGTTATTTACATTTTTAAAGAAGAAATTAAGTATCCAACAATTCATTGAAGATGAAATGGAAAAGTATAGGAGCATATCAATAAGTGATTTTGTAAATAACATAAATGAAGAATATTCTATAGATTTGACATATGATATCGTCAAAGGATATTTATATGGTTTGTCAAATATTTACTATAGTTCAATTCTTGATAAACTATATATAGATAAAGAAGATTATTATAAGGAGATTTATGATGAATGATGTAATTGATTTAAGTATAATTAGGGATACTGGCGAGGTTGTTGGCACTAAAAAAATGAATATTAATGGTGTAAAGAAGAATATGGATGTTTTTCGTATACCACTTGATAAGCTATACTACAATGATCAGAACGATAGAATTGCTACATACATAAGTAAGTATAATTCTGAAAACAAAAATATTATTGATTTACCTTTAGAAGAAAGAAACGATGTTATTGAAAAATATATTATTTCTTCAGATAAGGAAAAGTTTATTGGCACAAAAAATAATATAGAACAGTTTTCTCAATTAGAACCTGGAGTTGTACTAACTGACGGTCGTGTTATAGATGGAAATAGACGATTTACCTGTTTAAGAGCTTTGCATAGAGAAACAGGAAAACAAGAATATAACTATTTTGAAGCAGTAATTTTGGATAGCAATATCGACGAGAAACAAATTAAAATTATGGAATTGATACTTCAACAAGGTCGTGAAGAAAGAGTTGATTACAATCCAATAGAAAAACTTGTTGGTATATATAGGGATATTGTCAAAACTAATAGGTTAACTGTAGCTGAATATGCTAATAGTATTGGTACTAAAATAAGTGATGTTGAAAAATCTGTAGAACTTGCTAAATTGATGGAAGACTTTCTTGAATATATTAATGCTCCAGAAGAATTTTACATTGCCAAAGATTTTAAAATTGATGGTCCACTTAATGAATTATATATCATCAAAAAAAGAATTGGTGCTGATGAAGAAAAATGGAATAAGGTAAAAATAACATTGTATGACAATATAATAATGAAAACAAAAAGTGATGGTAGTGGAGATATCACAAGAAATATAAGAGATTTTGGTAAAAAAATTGTATCTAACGAGGAATATTTTAATAATTATTATGAAAAACATGAGCCTCTATCTAGAAAACTGAATCAAAAATTATATGATTGTGAAGGAACAATCACAACAGATTATATACGTAATAATATAAGAAATGATTCTGAATTAAGCGATGAAATGGACAAGATATTTAATGAGGCAATATATTCTGCTAAAAAAGACGAAATTAGGAACATTCCAATTGAGACACTTAATAATATTAATAATGATTTAAGTAAATTGGATATCACTGCAATTTGTAGACTACAAGGCGAATCAAAATTAGACTTTATAAAACAATTAGATATTTTGCAGGCACAAATAAGTGAAATAAAGGAAAAAATAAATAATGGAATTAATTAATTTATCCAATCAAAAATTTAAATATTTATATGATACTCAAAAAGATAATGTTGCTAAAGATTTTTATGAAAAAGCATTAAAATGTGCAAAATATTATGATAGAATATCAGCTTTTTTTGATTCAAAAATATTGGCCTATTACGCAGATGGAATAGAAAATTTATATTATAATAATGGTAAAATTAGATTCATTTTTTCAGAGGAATTGACTGAATTTGATTACGATTTGATGAAAGATGGATACGAAGCTAGAGCTATTAATCAATTGTGTGAAAAATTTGATAATGAAATTTTAGATGAGATAGATAAAAAAAATTTGTCTAATTTAGCTTTTTTAATAGAATGTGGATTAGTTGATATTAAAATAGCGTTTGTAAATCCAGGTATTTTACATGAAAAGTTAGGAATTATTTATGATGAAAATGGAAATAACATATATTTTAGAGGATCAAATAATGAGACAGTAGCTGCTCTTGAAGCAAATCATGAATTATTTGAAGTTTCTTGTAGTTGGGATAATCAAGAAACGGAAAATAAAAAGATATCTCATGCTAAAGAGTACTTTGAAAAATTATGGAATAATCAAATTAGTGACATTATTGTAGTTCCAATTCCTGATGTAATATTTGAAAAAATAGCTACTTATAATCAAGGCAAATTGATTTTAAAGAGTGAAATTAATTATGATGATGCGATAATTGCTGATATTACCGATAAAAGAGATTTTGTTGTAATTAATAATTTAACTGATAAAGTAGATTTGGAAAAAACTTTTGATTTTAAAAATTTTATTAGATATTCGTTAAAAGAAATGCAAGATGACAAATATTTCTTTGGCGATATTAGTTATGTAAAAATAAAAGAAATTTTAAAACATTGGGAAAATTTGTCAGTCTCAATAAATAAAAAATTTATTGAAACTGCAAAGTTAAAAAAGTATATTGAAGATAAGAACTATCAAATAGATAAAATAAAAGAATTAGGAAAATTAATAAAAAAGCAAGATTCCTTTGTAATAGAAAAATTTGATTATTTTTCACATATTGTTAATAATGAGCTACAGCGACAATTAAGGGAGAAACAAATGTGGGATGCTTTCTTTATCACTGAAATGGTAAAGAGTGCAAATTATTCTGTTCCAGGAGCAGGGAAAACATCAATTGTATATGGTGCTTATTCTTATTTAACATCTAAAGAAAAAAGTAAAGTTGATAATATGGTAGTTGTAGGTCCGATTAGTTCTTTTAAATCTTGGATTGATGAATATTATGAATGCTTTGGTAAAAAAAGAAACCTTAGAGTATTAAATATCTTAGATAAAAAGTTTAGAAATAGGGAAGAAAAAATAGCTGAATTAAGACTTAATGCTAAATCTTATGATTTAATATTAATTAACTATGAAGGATTAAACTCTTTGAAGGATGTTTTGTTAGAAATTATTGATTCAAGAACACTTTTAGTGTTTGATGAGATTCATAAAATAAAGGCAGTTGATGGAGTATGGTCGAGTGCGGCATATTATATTTGTAAAAATGCTAAGTATAAAGTAGCATTAACAGGAACTCCAATACCAAATTCTTATGTCGATTTATACACCCAATTAAATATTTTATTTACAGATGAATATAATATATTTTTTCATATGACTCCTGCTGAATTAGGAAGTAAAAATCCAATAGTTGCTGACAAAATAAATAATTTAATTTATCCATTCTTTTGCAGAACTACAAAAAAAGATTTGTCTGTACCAGCTCCAAACCAAGATTCTAAAATAGTTAGCTATATGGATGAAAAAGAAAAAATTTTGTTTGAACTTATTCATAAAAAATTTAGTCAGAATCCTTTACTTTTATATATTAGATTACTCCAAGCATCAACAAATCCTAAATTATTATTGAATCAAATTGACTATGACACTTTAAAAAATATATATGAGGATGAAGAAGAAAACGAAACTTTGATTAATCTAGATAGTGAGTTAGATGATATAACTGATAACTATAGTAATACTGGAACTTTTGCTGATGATGAAAAAGATTTTATTCAAGCTTTTGACATGACTTCTAAGTTTTGGAAAGGAATTGAAATAATAAAATCATTAGTATCCGAAGGTAAAAATGTGTTGGTATGGGGAATTTTTGTAAATACTATTGATAGGATTAGTTCTGAATTAACTAGATTAGGTATTTCTAATAAAGTAATCTATGGGTCTGTGCCAGTAGATGATAGAGAAAAAATAATAGAAGAGTTCAAAAGTAAAGATATTCAGGTATTAATAACAAATCCACATACAATGGCAGAATCCGTATCCTTACATAAGCAATGTCATGATGCCGTTTATTTTGAATATAGCTTTAATTTAACACATATGCTTCAATCTCGGGATAGAATAAATAGATTAGGGTTAAATGAAAACCAATATACACAATATTATTATTTGTTTTTAATGAGTAAAGATGGTAATGATGATTCTATAGATTTTAAAACATATAATAGACTTAAAGAAAAGGAACAAGTAATGTTGGAAACAATAGAAGGTAATCGTATAGTTTCTATCAATTTTGATGTACTTGATGACTTAAAATATATTATGAGTAATAACTAAATGTTTAATTAATAAAATAATTTTAAAAAAATTTAAAAAACTCATATTTATGCACTTTTTTAGCAATTAAAATTCCTTGAAAATAAAGGACATAATATATGTTTTGCGAAGTAAAAATAACATTTAAAATTACTTTTAAAACGAATGGACAATTACAATTTTTTATGTTAAAGTTTCTATAATAGGTGAAAATTATATATAATCGGGTATATAAAAATGAATGCTTTATATCCCATTGAAATCTCAATATTATAAATATTGGGATTTTCATTTTGCTTATATATAAAGACTTAATTAAGGTTCAATCACTTATTTGGGATAAATTTTGCAAGTGCAAAATAAGTTTGGTACCATTAGAAACATAGATTTTACATAGGTGAAATATATGTTGTGGTACCATCGTCTTATCCTGATACAAAAATATCAATTAAAAAATGATGTTTTGGGATATTAGAAAGGAGAAAATTGTATTTGAAAAAAGATTTTATACTCATTCCTAGAGAACTAATGAAAGATAGCAGTTTGACTAAATCAGACTGCTTTTTATTTGGCAATATTTATAGTCTTAGTAGAGTAAACGGTTATTGTTTTGCAACCAATAAAGTATTATCAAATTTATCTTTTGTTAAAGTATGAACAATTAATTATTCTTTAAATAGATTAAAAGAAAGAGGATATATTGATATAAAAAGAGTTAGAAATAACGATTTAATTCAACGAAGAATATATATAAATCAAGATATAGATATGCAAGATGATTCAAGCTAGTATGCAACGATATGCATAAAATGAATGAATTATTGTGCATGTATAATATATTAATTAAAAGAAAAATAATAAATAAAAAATTATATATATAATTCAATGGAGGTTTTGTTTATGACATATAATGAGGTGTTATTATCAGGAAATATAAACAATATTTTAATTAACAATAAATACATTATTTTGGGACTTACTTGTAAAAAGTATTCACCAAAAGAAAAAGATAATTTAGTATATGCTAGTTTAAAAGTTTATAAGGATCTTTATGAGAATAATAAAGGTCTTTTTTTATTGGGTAAAAATGTTTATTTGAAAGGATATTTAAATTCATATCAAGATAAAAATAAAAAGATACATAATTATGTTACTGTTACAAAGATAGAAGAATATGATTTCATTAGTGCGAATGGTCCTATTATTGGAATTGATTATGATGGAGTTGAAACTTGGAATGGTAAAAGATGCGAATCTATTCCACCAACTGAAGAAGAACTTGTTGAACTAGAAGAATTACTTGGTCAATTTAAGGATGGTGATTCTAGTGAATAAACCTTTTATTGTGGACATAGATTTAAGTATGGAAGAAGGTAAAAAAGAAATTTTTAAAGAATTAATATTAAATTATTTATTAAAGCAAATTCTAGAAGAAAAACAGTTCTAGTGATTTGCTTATTTTTATTTATCATGGTAAGATGCACTTGTCTCGAAGAAAGTTAAGTGCTATAGAATGAGGAGGTAGAAAATGAATTATAGTTACTTAACAAATATGAATTATAATGCTGGTATTTATATTAGACTTTCTCAAGAAGATAAAGATAAAAAATATGAGTCAGATAGCGAAAGTGTTACTAATCAAAAAGAAATATTAAGAGACTATTGTTTAAAAAATGGATTTAATTTAATAGATGAGTATGTAGATGATGGTTATTCAGGAACAAACTTTGATAGACCTGGATTTATAAGAATGATGGAAGATATAAAGAATAAAAAGATTAATCTTGTGGTAGTAAAAGATTTATCAAGACTAGGTAGAGATCATGTAATGACGGGTTACTATATTGAAACATATTTTCCAGAAAACAAAGTAAGATTTATATCTATTGTTGAAAACTATGATAGTATGAAAAATCAAGCAAGTAATGATTCGTCAACATTTATTATTGCTTGTAATGATTATTATAGTAAACAAAATTCATTAAAAATAAGGAATGTATTAGATTCTAAAAGAAAAGATGGTAAATTTATTGGGAGCAAACCGTGTTATGGTTATATGAGAGACCCAGAAGATAAGGGCCATTTAATAATTGACCCTAATACAGCTCACTATGTTAAGCAAATGTTTGAATGGAGAGCAAATGATATAGGAATATCAGAAATAGCTACTCGACTTACTAAATTGGGTGCACCAACGCCAAGTGCTTATAAGAATTTACCAATATCTTCTAGAGTAAAAGAAAAAAATGAGTGGACGATACATTCAGTTAAGAAAATATTGAGTAACAGAATGTATACTGGTGATATGGTACAACATACTCAAACCAATATTAGTTATAAATCTAAAAAGAAAATAACTCTTGACCAAAGTTTGTGGGTAATAGTAGAAAATACTCATGAACCATTAGTAGATAAAGAAACATTTAGGATTATTAATAAAAAAAGAGATAATCATAATCGAAAAGTTGAAAAGAAAACCAAAAGACCAACAAGATTACTAGAGGGTTTAATTTTTTGTAAAGAATGTGGGAATCGGTTAGGAGTAATTTATAGAAAGAATCATAACTACTGGACTATTAATTGCAATAGATATGCTAGAGATCCCATTAGGGGAAGATGCAAAACGCATTTTTTCCCTTATGAATATTTTGAAGAAGAGGTATTAGAAGAATTAAACAAATTATTATCCGATTTATTTAAAGGATTAAGTATTAAAGAATTAAATGAAGAAATTATAAATAGAACTAATTCTGGTACTAAATCACTAGATGAAATAAAAAAAGATATTGAAAAAGACATTTTAAAATTATCTTCTAATATTCAAACAGTTTATCAAGATCGAATTGATGGTAACATTTCTTTAGACTCTTATAAAATGATAGTATCTCCTTATGAGCAAAAAATGAAAAAACTTAAAGATAAACTAGAAGAAGTAGAATTAGAAATTATGAAAAGAAAAAATAGTGCTAATAAGATACCAAATTATACAAAGAAGATAAAAGAATTATTAAATTTAGAAAAACCAAATAGAGACTTGTTATTTACCATAATAGATAGAATAGAAGCAGATGAAAATCGAAATATAACAATTAAATTCAAATATCAAATTCTTGAGGATTATACCTTTAAATATGTTGATAAAAATTTGGTAAGAAATCCTTATGGAAGATATGGTAAATCAGCAAAAATATGATATAATAAATTCTAAACAAATTCAGGAGGTATATTATGGAAATTGTTAATATGATTTTTAATGGCCTTTTAGTTTTAGGTGGTTTTGGTGCATTTGGAGTTTATTATTTTCAATGTAAGGCAAAAAGAAGGAACGCTGCAGCATTAATAGTTACACAAGTTGAAGAACTAAAAGAAAAAATTTTACAAATAAACAATATTTCGATTGGAAATACAATAAACGAAAAGGAATTTTATGAAACTTTAGATATTATTTCAGAAAATCAATGGGAAAAATATAAACACTTATTTATAAAGAAAATAGATTCTTATAGTTTTAAAACAATTAATAATTTTTATGAATCAGTATTAAGTATTAAGGAACAACTTGTGTTTGTAAAACAATTACAACATCAACAACTTTTTAATATTCAAGGAATGCTAAATATAAATTGTAATAAATTTATTTTAGATGCTTTAGATTTTTCTTTATCTGCAAATAGTATAAAAGATTTTAAACAATTTATTATCGAAAAATCAACAACTAATGAAGATGAAAAAAAACAGAAAGATTTAATGCTAAATATATTAGATGAACTTATGAAAACAAATCAGACCATTGATTTGAATCAATTTTGGAAAATTTATAATACAAAAAAAGAATTATTAAGAGATATTGTAAATTTATCTCCATATATTTCTTATATTCCTGGTCAAGTTGCAGAAACATTTAATAAGGCAATAAAAAATATTAATTCGATAGAAGTAATTGGATGTGCTGGCTTTAGAAAACTAATGAAAATTGCAAAAATAAAATAGTTAATTTTATCGAATTTTGGAGAAGTTTATGATATTTAAATATAATAAGATTAGAAATTCCATAAAAAGAAAATTTATTAGGCCTTTAAATGATGGATGCGTTTATAATGTCAAAAAATTGAATAAAGAGAGAAAAGTAAAACATGATGAAACAATTAGTTTACTAACTCAGGCAAACGAAACGCTTATAAATGTGGACTATAATTTAAAAAATTATAAATTAGTAGATGCTAACGTTCTTTTAAGATCGTCATTCGAATATATCATGATGGGAATGATGCTTCAATTTGATGAAAGTGTATATGAAGAATTTACCACACTAGGAGTAGAGAGGGATAAAACTAGAGTATGCGAAATAATAGATAAGTTTAGAACCCACATGAATGAAATTTGTGAAGAATTTTATAAAGATTTAAATCGAAAAGAAAAATTAGAAATGTTGACAGAACTATATGACAAAATGTGTAATTTTACTCATAGTACTTTAATTGTTTCCACGATGATTGAAATTAAGAATACTAGAGAGAAAGAAATATTTCAATTGTTGATGTACCAAAATTATTATTTTTTAAAAATGTTGTTATTTTTTTCGTTAAAATATTTTACTTCTGATAAAACGCATTATTTAGAATTACGAAGTATTGTTTTTACTTATTTATTTATGATAATAGAAATAAATGACAAGATAAAAGAATATAAGATAGATTTTTCAAAATACAATAATTTGTTATATTATGATAAGAATATAGAATACTTTGAAAAAGATAAAAAGAAAGCAAACAAATTAAAAGAAGATTCGATTGAATTTTGTGCAGAACTTAACGATAATCAAAATGAATTTATAGAAGAACTCAATGAATTTTTAAAATAAAATAACCACTAGGGTCAATTTCAGGTGGTGAAGGAGCTGAGATTGTATATCCTTTACGCACATCCGAAGAATTGCCTAAATCTATTCTTGAAGCCATTGGTGAAGAAGGACAAATAATGCGTAAGGTATACCAAAGAGTTTTACCGGAAGATCCATCTAAAGATTATTACTACATTATGCGTGAAACACCTAATACAACGGCTTTATTAATTGAATATGGTTTTATTGATAATCCAAGAGACATTGCTAAACTTGAAAATAATCTAACTGATTATGCTGAGGCTGTTGTTCGTGCTGTTAGTAATTACATCGGTGTTCAATATGTCAGTCCTGATGGAACAGTAGGAGAAGGAAATACCTACACAGTTAAAGCGGGTGACACTTTATATGGTATTGCTAATCGCTATGGCATAACTGTTGGTGAATTAAAAACTTTTAACAATTTAACTTCTAATAATCTTCGCATAGGCCAAGTATTAAGAATACCAACTATTACTGAGGATAATGAGGACAATAATCTTGGAATGATACCACCTACAAGTAATGATGGTAATCAATACGTCGTTGTTTTAGGTGATAATCTTTATAGCATTGCCCGTAAGTTTAATGTTGATGTCGTTGATATAATTAATCTCAATAATCTTTCAAGTACGGTTTTGAGCCCAGGGCAAGTCTTATTAATACCAAATGGCAATACTTTTAATACGACATATGTTGTAAAAAGAGGAGATACTTTGTATAGCATCGCTAATAGTTATGGTGTAACTGTTGATGAAATTAAAAAGTTAAATAACTTAGTTTCTAACACTCTTAGCATTGGTCAAGAACTTTTAATCCCAACTGACAATACCATAACCGAAACTAATTATGAAGTATATACTGTCGTTCTTGGTGATACTTTATATGGTATCGCTAACCGCTATGGCATAACAGTCGATGAAATAAAAAATTTTAATAACCTAACATCTAACTTATTAAGTGTTGGTCAAAAACTACAAATACCAATTGATACTGTTACATCATCAAACTTTGTATACACTGTTCGTCGTGGTGATACTCTTTATAATATAGCAAATAATTTCAACGTTGCTGTTGATGATATCCGTACTTTAAACAATCTTAATAGTAATCTTTTATTAGTAGGACAAGAACTTTTAATACCACAAAAATAACAACTTCTGTTGTTGTTTTTTTGTTTCGTTTGCTTTTTTTATATTCGTGTGCTAAAATATAGCCACTATTTGAGTTAATTTCTTGTTTTACTTCTTTCTTTTGTGCTATACTGAAATAGGAGGTAATATAAGATGAAAAAGTTTTTAAATAGTTTGTTGATATTGATACTAATGGTGGGAGTAATGTTACCTACTTTAGCTTATGCTGAAGGAGAAGAGGACAAAGAAGAAGAAAATACAGAGGAGAATATAGCAGGAGTAGGAACATCAGAACCAGTTAATGTATATTTGTTTAGAGGTGAAGGTTGTCCACACTGCGAAGAAGCTCTTGAATGGTTCAATTCTGATAGCGTTAAAGAGAAATATGGTGAATATTTCAAATTGATTAAATATCAAACCTGGAAAATAGAGGGCGATGAAGAAGCTACTGCTGATGCTAATACTAATTCACAATTGATGTCTGCTGTTGGTGAATATTTAGAAGCTGATGCTAGTGGTGTTCCATTTATCGTTATTGGTAAAAATGTATATTCTGGATTTGATTCTAGTGATACCCAAACATTAATTGATTACATTATGGAGGAATACAATAAGCCAGAAGATGAAAGAATAAATGTTATTCCTACTGTTGAAGAATCATCTGGAATTAAAGGTATAGCTGATCCTGAACCAGTTGAAGTAGATACAACTGTAAGAGATGTTATCATAGTAATATCATTTGTTGTTCTTATTGCTGGTATTGTGTTTGTAACAGTTAAAGCAAGAAAGGGAGAATAATTTTTAGTAGAAAGGGGAAATGGTTGAATGAAAAAAGTAGGGTTCATCTTAATAGCATCATTACTTGTTCCAACTCTATATGAAGGAAGAAAGTATTATGCTTATAATAAAATGGTTAAAAAATATCAAAGAACTAATAATTATAGAAAAGTTAGTTTCTTAAAAAGAGTTTTAAATAATGCTTAAAAATATCTTTTAAAAGATATTTTTTTGTTATTATGGATAAGATAATGCATTTTAATTGGTTTTATTTATTTTTTTGTGTATAATTTTAGTGGGTGATATTATGTTGAGTGATATTGAAATAGCAAGAAATTGTCATAAGAAAGAAATTATGGATATTTGTCATGATTTAGAAATAGATGATGATTTAGTTGAAGTTTATGGAAAGTATAAAGCAAAGATTAAATATGACAAAATAGAAAAAGACAATAAGGGTAAATTGATTTTAGTGACCGCTATTAATCCAACGCCTTATGGAGAAGGAAAAACAACGATTAGTATCGGTTTATTAGATGCGATGAAATTAATTAATAAAAAAGCGATAGGAGTATTGCGTGAACCATCTCTTGGACCTGTTTTTGGTTTTAAAGGTGGGGCAGCTGGTGGTGGCTATGCCCAGATAGTTCCTATGGAAGATATCAATCTTCATTTTACGGGAGATTTAGATGCGATAACGAGTGCGAATAACTTGATTGTTGCGGCTGTTGAAAATCATATTTTTCAAGGAAATGAATTAGGAATTGATGAAAATCGTATCGTTTTTAAAAGATGTTTAGATGTTAATGATCGTTCTCTACGTGAAAAGTTTAATATAACAGCAGCTTGTGAAGTTATGAGTATCTTTTGTCTTGCAGATAATTTAAAAGATTTACGAGAAAAACTTGGTAATATTTTAGTAGCCTACACCAAAGATGATAAACCAGTTTTTGTTAGAGACTTACATTTGGAGGGAAGTCTAGTTGTTTTATTGAAAGATGCTATTAACCCTAACATTGTACAAACTTTAGAAAACAATCCTGTTTTGGTCCATGGTGGTCCTTTTGCGAACATTGCCCATGGATGTAATAGTATTATTGCTACAAAATTAGGATTAAAACTTGCTGATTACGTCATAACAGAAGCTGGGTTTGGGTCAGATTTAGGAGCGGAAAAATTCTTTGATATCAAATGCCGTAAGGCCAATTTAAAACCGGATTGTGTCGTTTTAGTCGCAACGATTAAAGCTTTAAAATACAATGGTGGTTTAGGAAAAGATGAGATCATGCAAGAAAATCTTTCTGCTTTAGAAAAAGGTTTACCAAATCTTCAAGTCCATGTTGAAAACATGTTAAAGTTCAATTCTAATGTTGTCGTTTGTTTAAATAAATATGCAAGTGATACTTTAGAAGAAATAGAACTTGTTCGAAAGTTCTGTTCTAAATATGACCTTCCTTTTGTTGTCAGTGATAGTTTTGTTGAAGGAGGAAAAGGCTCAATTAGTCTTGCGGAAGAAGTGTGTCGCACTTGCGAAAAAGAAAATGCATTTAAACTTTTATATGAAGACTCTTTAACGATTGAAGAAAAAATAGAAAAACTATGCAAAGAAATATATCATGCTGGTAAAGTTATATATTCTGATGTTGCCAAAGAAAAAATAGAAGAGGTAAAAAGACTTTCCTTATCACATCTTCCGGTTTGTATTTCTAAAACGCAGTATTCCATCAGCGATGATCCTAAAAAATTAGGTTATCCAAAAGACTATGATATTAATGTTCGTGATGTTGAACTATATAGTGGTGCTGGCTTTATTACCATTTTAATGGGTACAACTATAAAGATGCCAGGATTACCAAAAGTACCTAATTATGAAAAAATCGATTTAGATGAAAATGGTGAAATCATAGGTTTAAGTTAAAAATAAAAGTTCATAATATTAGTGGTGATATTATGGACTTTTTAAATGTTATTTGGAAATCGCTATTATCTATTTTAATTTTATTTTTTTTAACAAAACTTTTAGGTCGTAAACAAATTAGTCAATTAAATTTATTTGATTATGTCATAGGAATAACTATTGGTAGTGTTGCTGCGGAAATATCAACTAATATGGATACAGATTTTTGGGGTGGCATAATGGTAATGGTTGTTTATTGCTCTGTTTCAGTGTTAGTGTCCTTTCTAACTGAGAAGAGTATTATTTTAAGGCGTTTTATTATTGGAACACCAATTGTTGTCATTGCCAAAGGAAAAATCATTGAGAAAGCTTTAAAAAAATCTAAGTTTGATGTCAATGAATTATTACAAGAAGCACGCATTAATGGTTATTATGATTTAAGTCAAATTGAATATGCCATAATGGAAGCTAATGGTAAAATAAGTTTCTTACCTAAAAGTAAATATGTTCCAGTTACACCATCAGATATGAAATTAAAGGTTGATCGTAATGGATTAGTTGCGAACTTAATAATTGATGGAAATATTATGATTAATAATTTAAAAGAGATTAATAAAGATGAAAAATGGCTCTTAAAAAGATTAGAAAATCTAGGTTATAAAGATACATCTAATATTTTATTAGCCATTTGTGATAATAAAGAAAAACTTACTGTTTTTGAAAGAAATCTAGAAAAAGAAGAAGAACAAATTTTAGAATAAATAGAAAAAAAATTATTTTAGTATATTAAATTATTACAATTTTAAAAAAAGAACTGTTATCTAGTCCTTTGGTGGTGCTATTTCGTATACTATCGCTTGTCTCAACTGATGGTCTGTTATCATTTTCTTGAATCAACTTTAATTACTTCTTTAATGGTATTATAACATTTTTGATTATTATTGACTAATCTTTAGTTTATTCCTTCCTAATTCTTGTGTATTATTTACATTTTTTTCATAGAATATAGTTGACAATTTGACGTTTTCGTTTGATTGTGCTATATTATCTATATGGGAAGTCAACTGCGAAGTTATATTCGTACTTGGCTCCTTTTTTTTGACTTTATTGTTTAATCGTGTTATATTGCTATTTAGATTGGTTGCTTGAACCATCAATTATAGCTGAACTCATATTTGAGTTGGAAGCTACGGATGGCAAGTTAGCCGATTTTTTTGTTTATGAATATTTAATATATCATACAAATATTTTTTCTATTAGTATCGTTTCTTATTAAAATGGTTTCGTTATAAATTCTTTCTTAGTTATTATACTTAAAAGAAAAAGAACTACTATTTAACAGACCTCTCCCATCCACCAAAAAATTATTTCTTTTTCTATCTTTTTGAATAATTTCTTTATTTTTTTAATCATTTTTTTATATCCTCCATAAGCTATTTAATTTTCCTCTTTTTCTATTGCTAACGCTTTCTTTAGAAGTTTATCTATTCGCATTAATTCTTTATTGTCTTTGTTTTCTTCCAAATAATTTAACATTGTCATTGTTTGTTTTTCAGTTTTCAATCTAATTAATGCTTTCAACAGATTACATAGTAGTTAATTATTTCTTCAATAATATTATAACATTTTTGATTAGCATTGACTGATTTTTAGTTTATTTTCTATAAATTGTTCACTATTTAAATTATCATAGTTATTTTTTCTAGTTTTTGCATATTATTAGTGGGTAATGGCGCAATTTGACTTTTTAAATTAGTTGTGATACCATTACCGATATAAGAAGCAAGTGCTCCAATCGTTTCGGACGTATTGTTTGAGGCCATTATGGCATCACTCGTTGGAGAGATGTTTCTTTTTTTGACTTTATTGCTTTATTAGTGATATATTTTTATTAGCAAGAGATGTTTGGCGGGAATTAGACCCGTTGAATATCTCTTTTATTTTATACACTCCATTTTTTCATTAATTTGTTTGGTGATTGCTTTTTTTATCTAAATGTGTTATAATAGTCGTACTTTGTTATTAGGGGGATTGAAATGGAAACAAAGAATGCAAAAAGAGATTTAACTGTTTTTTTAGAAGTTAGTAAATTACAAGTAGAATCTTACAATAAGGCTATTAAAAGATTAGAGAAAAAGAAAGGTATTTTAAGTAGCCGTGGAAAAACTTATGTAAATGAACAAATTAGTGAATTGGTTGCTAGTCGTGATGAGACACTAGGACATTTAGATTCTGTTAGATTAGAATTACTAGATGTAGTAGCTAAAAATCCTGAATTGATTAGTGCCGATTTATTAGCTAAGAAAGGTCATAAATGTGTGGCAACTTTTGTTGAAGCTGAACAAACTGATATTAGAAATCGTGGATTATCTGATAAATATCCATTTAGTATTTCTGACGTTTTAACTGTTGCTTTATCTGCAGCTGTAAAACCTTCTTATGAACAACCTTCATTATTTAGAGATCCAGTTGTTAGACCAAGTGCTAAGGATGTTGAAATGGCATCAAAAAACAGTGAAATTGTTAAAACAATGATTAAAACTCTTTAATTATGCATATAATGATATTATCAAACTGGATGTTTGATTAATTAGAGAAGGAAGGACTTTTTAAAGTCTTTCTTTTTTTGTTTAATTGTGTATAATAACTAGGAAATTTTAATTATTTTTGATATAATTATTAGGAATTAATTATTTACAGGAGGAATTTATGAGTGATAGATTGACAAAGCAAGAAGTTTTACACGTTGCTCGTCTTGCGCGTATTAATGTTACTGAAGAAGAAATAGAAAAGTATCAAGTTCAATTGAAACAATTATTGGATGATGTAGATAAGATTAAAGAAGTAAAACTTACTAATGAAGATAGGTTAATTGCGCCTGTTGAAGAGAAGACTGTATGTCGTGAAGATGAACAGGGAGAGATGTTAGATCCAGAAGAAATAATGAAGAATGTTCCTTCAAGCAATGGTAATTTTGTGGAAGTTCCGGTGATGATTAATGAGTAAGTATTTAGATTTAAGTATTGTTGAAATAAATAAATTATTAAAAGAAAAGAAGATTAAACCACTAGATTTAGTATTAGAGGCTTTTGATCGTATTGAAGAAAGAAAAGACTTAAACGCTTTTATAACATTGGATAAAGAGCGTGCGATTATGAAGGCTAAAGAACTTGAAGATAAAGAAGTTGATAATCTTTTCTTTGGTATTCCAATAGCTGTTAAAGATAACATTGTAACTAAGGATTTACGTACAACTTGTGCATCTCACATTCTTGATAATTTTATTCCTATTTATGATGCGACTGTCGTTGAAAAAATAAATGATTGTCATATGATTATTGTTGGTAAGACAAATATGGATGAGTTTGCGATGGGTTCTACTAGTCAAACAAGTTATTTTGGAGCACCTCATAATCCTTGGGATGTTCAAAAAGTTGCGGGTGGATCAAGTGGTGGAAGTGCTGCTTGTATCAGTGCTCGTCTAGTTCCGCTTGCTCTTGGAAGCGATACGGGTGGAAGTATTAGACAACCATCAAGTTATTGTGGAATTGTTGGGATGAAACCTACTTATGGTCGTGTTTCCCGTTATGGGTTAGTCGCTTTTGGTTCTAGTCTTGACCAAATTGGACCAATGACGCGTAACGTATATGAAAATGCTTTACTTTTAAACGTATTAGTTGGAAGAGATGATCGTGATTTAACGAGTAGTCATAAAGAAAAAGAAGACTTTACCCGTTTAATTGGTGAAGATATTAAGGGAATGCGCATTGCTGTTCCAAATTTCTTTGTTAAAGAAGATATTGTAAGTAGTGAAGTTTTAAATAAATTGCATGAAGTAATTGAACTTTTAGAGAAGAATGGCGCTACTGTTGAATACGTTGATATTGACTATATTGAGAACGCTGTTACTCTATATCAAATAATTGCGATGGGTGAAGCAAGTAGTAATCTTGCCCGCTTTGATGGTGTGCGTTATGGATATTCAGTTGAAGATCCTAAAGGAATTGATGAGTTGTATGCGCTTACGCGTGGAAATGGCTTTGGTGATGAAGTTAAGCGTCGTATCATGGTTGGATCTTATCTTTTGAGTGGTGAAAACGCAAAGATTTATTACAATAAAGCTCTCCAAATTCGTGAAGCCATTCGTGAGTCTTTCTTAAAAGTATTTGAAAAATATGATTTAATCATTGGACCAAATGCAACGACGACAGCTTACAATTTAGGTGAAGGACTAGATGATCCACTTAAGACATTCTTAGATGATATCTTAGTAATTCCTGTCAATATGGCTGGTCTTCCAGGAATGAATGTACCAATGGGATTTGGTGAAGGACACTTGCCAATTGGCTTACAAATAATTGGTAATCGCTTTGATGAAGCCCTAATGTATAAATTAGCTTCCTTTGTTGAAAAAGAATTGGACTTAGAATTAAATCCACTAGAGGTGAGATAATGGCAGAGTATAAGAAAACGATTGGTATTGAAATACATACAGAATTAAAGACAAAAACAAAAATTTATTCTAATAGTGTTAATGGCTATGGAAAAACTGCGAATAGTAATGTTAATGTTGTCGATTTAGGTTATCCTGGAACTCTTCCAACTCTTAATATGGAAGTTATCCGTCTTGCTTTAAAAGCTGCTTTAATTTTAAATTGTGAAATAAATCGCGATATGCATTTTGATCGTAAAAACTATTTCTATCCCGACTTACCAAAGGGATATCAAATAACCCAAGCAGAAACACCAATTGGTGTTAATGGTTACGTTGAAATAGAGGTCAATGGTGAAAAGAAAAAGATAAGAATTCATGATATTCATATTGAGGAAGATACTTGTAAGAGTATTCACTACAAACATCATTCTTTCCTTGATTTCAATCGTGCCGGAGTACCACTTGTCGAAATAGTAACCGAAGCTGATATGCATTCTAGTGAAGAAGCAATGGCCTATGTTGAAAAACTGCGTGAATTATTCCTTTATGCTGATATATCTGATTGTAAGATTGAAGAAGGAAGTATGCGTTGTGACGTTAACATCTCCGTTAGTAAAACTTCAGAACTTGGAACGCGTGCTGAAATTAAAAACATCGGTTCTATCAGTAATATTGGACGCGCTATTGAAAAGGAAGCCGCTCGTCAAATTGCTTTAATTGAAAATGGTAAAGAAGTTGAGTTTGCGACTTACCGTTATGATGAAAAACAAGATGAGACCGTTATTATGCGTGTTAAAGAAGCTGGAAATGATTATCGTTATTTCCCAGAACCAGATATACCTTTTGTTGAAATTGATGATGAATTAATTGCCGAAGTTAAAAAGACGATTCCGATGCTTGCTGGTGAACGTCGAGAAAGATATGTTGCTGCTGGTATTAGTCTATTAAATGCTAATAAAATCATTCAAAACCGTAATTTATCAAACTATTTAAATAAATTTTTAGATAGTGGAATAAATTTAGTAATAGCAAGCAATCTTTTACTTGGTGATATTTCCGCTTATTTGAACAAGATGGGGACAGAGTTAGAAAATACTAAACTTACTGATGAAAAGTTCATTGATCTCGTTCAAAAACTAGATAAAGGTGATATTAATAGTAAAGTCTTTAAAGATATTTTGGATGATGTAATGGAAAAAGATACAACTATTGATGAAATTATTGCATCTAAAGGTATTAAAATAATTAATGATCCTAGTGCTTTAAAAACAATAATTTCTAATGTTCTTGAAAGTAATAGTGCTAGTGTTACTGACTACAAAAATGGTAATACACGTGCCATTAAGTTCTTAATGGGACAAATCATGAAAGAGACTAAAGGTTCAGCTAATCCTGAATTAGTCAACAAATTACTTGAAGAAGAGTTAAATAAGTAACTTTATAAATTTAAAATACTAGTGTATAATTAAATATACTGAGGAGTGATTAAATGAAACCTACATTAAAAATTATTAAAAATAATATGGTAACTATTTTTGTCATCATTGTTTTTATTGCTTGTATGTTCGTTTTAGCTTATTTTAAATCTTTGTATTGGGATAATAATGATAAAGCTAATTATGGTGATCGAACAGTAGAAAATTTCAATCATCCATTTGATGATGATGAAATTGATGAAATTAAGAATAATATTGAGAAAGATGAAAGTGTTCTTTCAGCAACTCTTACTCTTCAAGGTCGTACTATCCAATTAATTGTTAATGTTAAAGATGATTTATCAGTTAAAGATGCTAAGAGTAAGGGAACAGAATTTTTAAAGTTCTTTACGGAAGATGAATTATCTTATTATGCTATTCAAATCTATTTTACTAAGGAAGATAAAGCTCAAAATAACTTCCCAATAATTGGTTATAAGCATTACAATGATGAAAAACTATCTTGGACAAAGGATAGGGAGGTAACTAAGGATGAAAGTAAATAAAAAATTAATAATTCTTACGCCAATCATCATTGCGGTTCTTGTATTCATTGGTGTTTACTTTTACTATTATAATGAAGATGACAATTCTTTAAATGTTAATGAGAAACATTGGATTGAAGAAAATGTTACTTCTTTAGTCGATGTTGAAGTTATGAGTGATTATCCTGTCTATGGTGAACAAGAAGGTGTTTTTAATAATTTTTTATCTGGATTTGGAGACGCTACTGGTGTTGAGTTCAATCAAATATCATATTTAAAAGAAGAAAAGCCTAATACTAAGGGATATCGTTTTCGCGTTGTTAAAGGTGAAGAAAAACTAACAGATCAAGACTTACTCATAAACGATGACGTCTACATCTTAGTTGGTAAAGAAGAAACTAATTTTGATGATGTTAAAAATATATCTAATTTGAGTTTGGGTGTTTTATCAAGTGATCTTGCTGATATCAGTTATTATTTGAGCAGTGGAGAAAACTTAACTTATAAGAGTTATGATGATGCTACTAAACTATTTGAAGCTCTTGATAAAGATGAAGTAAAAATGGTTGTTGTACCTCATATAATGTATTTAAATCAAGTTTTAGATTCAAGTAAAAAATATTATATCAATTATACTTTAGCTGATATGACTAAACATATTGTTTTGACATTAAGTGATGAAGATACTCGTTTAAATAAAATAATGAAAAAGTATTTTGATACTTGGAAAGATAAAAACTTTGTTGAAGTATATAATGATACATTATTTAACTATTATATAAATAGTAAGAAAATAACAGATAGTGATACTAAAAAATTACAAGCTACAACTTATCGTTATGGTTATGTTGAAAATTATCCATATGAGATTTCTTCTAAAGATGGTTTATTAGGAATTTGTGGAGAATATGTAAATAGACTTAGTCGTTTAACAGGTATCGATTTTGAATTTAAAAAATATGATACTGTTGATGATTTATTAAAAGCTGTTGAAAATAAAGAAGTTGATATGTATTTTAACTATTATGATATGACTAATGAAGCATATCGTGAAGTTAATTCAAGTTTCATTGAAGAATATGTTGTTTTAGCTAAGCCTAAAGATAGTCATATTGTTTCATCTTTTGAATCTTTAAAGAGTCAAGATGTCAGTATGATGAAAGAAACATCATTATTTAATTATTTTAAAGATAATAGTAAAGCTAATATTAGTGAATATTCTAACTATAACGACATGGTATCTAAGAGTGGTAGTAATATATTAGTTGTTGATAAAGAAGTATATAATTATTATCGTAATTCTAAATTTAAAAACTATGAAGTTTTATATAGTGATTCTATAACTAAAGATTATTCATTTATGATTATTAATGAAGAGGAATTATTCTTTGATGTATTTAGTTATATTGTCAATACTAATTCTTATTATCGTTATCGTAATACAGCATTAAATGATGTTGGTAATAGTAAATTGTTAAAAACACATAGTTTTGGAGAGTTATATATCGTTATTCTAATTCTTATATTAGTTCCTGTTCTATTCTTAATTACTCTTTATGTTTTATTTAAGAGAAAAACAGTTATTAAAAAAGTAAAGAAAGAAGAAAGAAGAAAATATACTGATGAATTGACGTCATTAAAGAATCGTAGTTATTTAAATCTAAATATGGAAGCTTGGAATAAGAGTGAGAAATATCCACAAGCTATTGTTATGATTGATTTAAATAATGTTAAATACGTCAATGATAATTATGGTCATGAAGCAGGTGATGATTTAATTATTAAAGCAGCTTCGACCCTTGTTAATACACAACTTGAAAATAGTGAAATAATTCGTACTGATGGTAATGAATTCTTAATTTATTTAGTTGGTTATAGTGAAAAACAAATTGAAACTTATACGAAGAAGTTAAATAAAGAGTTAAAAGAATTACCATATAAATTTGGAGCCGCTGTTGGTTATAGCATTATCAAAGATGATATGAAGACGATTGATGATGCTATCAATGAAGCAACATTACAAATGCAGACTAATAAAGAGGATTATAAATAGTTTATGGCTAAACGTGTAACAACTCTCATAAAGAGATTAAAGAAAAATATTGAGACCCCGGAGATGAAAATTCTTCCGGGGCAACTCGCTTTTTTCTTTGTTTTAACTATTATTCCCATACTATCATTAATCTTGTTGGTTGCGAGTAACTTACACATATCAACAGATCTATTAAATTCACTCGTTAAAAATGACTTTCCTGATGCTTTGGTAGGAATTATTGAATTTGTTTCTAATATGGATGGAGCGAAAGTAAACAACATAATATTTTTTGTATCAGCTTTAGTTCTTGCGAGTAATGGGACTCGTTCAATGATACTATCTTCTAATCGTATATATAAGATTAAAGATAAAGGTGTTATTTATGATTATGTTAAATCGTTTTTTATGTTAATTGTTTTGATTGTCTTATTGTTATTCATCATGATTGTCCCTATGTTTGGTGACTTTATAATGAAAACGATTACCATTTTTTTAGATAATCCATCTCTAACGGAAAAACTATATATGATATATCACGTCATGAATTTACCTATTTCTTGGTTTTTCATCTTTGTTTCCATTAAACTTCTATATACGATGGCACCAGATCAAAGAATCCCTAGTTATAAAGTCAATTATGGAGCTATTTTTACTAGTTTTTCTTGGTTAATATTTATTAAACTATATTCTGTTTATTTAAATGTTTTTGGTGGATATAACAATATTTATGGTAGTATTTCTAGCTTGATTGTCTTGATGTGGTGGATATATTTTCTATCTTATTTATTTGTTATGGGAATGGCTTTGAATGTATCCAAATATGAGAATAAAAATGATTTAGTAGAAGTTCGAAAAAAGGAATAGTAATATTCTTTTTTTGTTAATAAAAGATATTTAATTATTAATTATATCGTGGTATAATTATCCTAGATTATTGAGGTGACTTATGAAGAAATTAAAGAGTAAAAAGTCTAATTTAAAAAATAGGACGATTAACTTTTTTAAAGATATATATCATCATCCTATGCATATTTTTGCTTGTATTACTGATATTATAAGACATATTGGTTTATATATATCAACTAATATATTCTTTTGCCTATTTGTTTTATTTAATGTCATAAATGGTGTGATGTTAAGATATTTTTCCGTTGGTGGAACAAGTAATTTATTGGCATATCAACCTTTGCTTGCGGATTTGGCTATTGTTATTGCTTTAGGTTCGCTAGGTTATTTCATGCGCCATAAGTTTAGAGTTTTATATTGGTTTATTCTTACTTTAATAGGAACAATTATTTGTGTTGTCAATTCTGTTTATTATACTTTTTATTCATCATTTGTATCAGTATCATTATTGTTAGTCGCAAGATATGCTGATGACGTTGGTGATGCTATTTTTGATATTCTTCGTTTTAAAGATTTCTCTTATATTTTGTTACCGATTTGTTTATTATTCATTTATTTAAAGCTATCTAAAAAGAAGTATTTTGATGCTAATGAACCAAAGTATAAGGAACCTAAGAAAGCTGTTAGTACATTACTTTGTGGTGGTATCTTAGGATTAATATTTGTATCAACTTTAAATTCAACTGATTTAGGTCGTATTGCTAAACAGTGGAACCGTGAATACATCGTTGTAAAATATGGTGTTTATGTATATCAAATAAATGATATTGTTAAAAGTATTGAACCTAAAATATCAGCTCTATTTGGATATGATGAAGCCCTTCGTAAATTTAATGAATACTTTATTGATAAGAGTGATGAAGCAGAAAAAAATAAATATACTGATGTTTTAGAAGGCAAGAATGTTGTTGTTATTCATGCAGAAAGTCTACAAGACTTTGTAATTGGACTTGAATTAAATGGTGAGTTAGTTGCTCCTAACTTTACGAAACTTGCGAAGAGTGGAATATATTTTAGTAATTTTTATCCACAAGTTAGTATGGGAACGAGTAGTGATAGTGAGTTTACTTTCAATACTGGTTTGATGCCTTCAGAAAGTGGTACAGTTTTCGTTTCTTACTTTGATCGTCATTATGTAGCAACTCCGGCTCTTTTAAAAGAAAAAGGTTATTATGCTGTTTCAATGCATGGAAATGTTGCGTCTTTCTGGAATCGTATGACGATGCACAAAAATTTAGGGTATGACGAAGTTATTGGTAAGAGTGGATATGATATTGATGAGACGATTGGTCTTGGTCTAACTGATAAGTCCTTCTTCCGTCAATCTGTTCAAAAATTAAAAGACATCAATTCAAAACACGATAAATTTTATGCTACTTTGATAACGCTTACTAATCATACACCATTTGATGTTGATACTGGTTTTGATGTTACGATGAAAGTGGAAGAAAAAGATGAAACAGGTAAGAAAGTAGTTAATACTTATCCTTATATGGAAGGTACAAAACTTGGTCGTTATTTAAAATCTGTTCATTATGCTGATGAAGCCTTTGGTGAATTTATGACGCAAATGGAAGAAGAAGGATTATTAGATAATACGGTAGTAGTACTATACGGTGATCATGATGCTCGCCTTGATAAAAAGTATTATGAACGTTTCTACAATTATGATTATAAAACAGATGGTATTTTGCCAAAGAATGACCCTAATTATGTTGAATTTGATAGTTATGCTGAAGAGTTAAATCGTAGCACGCCTTTTGTAATTTGGACTAAAGATAAGAAAATAAAGGGTGCTAATATGAATCGTGAAATAAAGACTGTTATGGGAATGTATGATGCTATGCCAACACTTGGTAACATGCTAGGTTTCTATAACAAATATGCCTTAGGTCATGATATGTTTAGTCTTAAAGAAAATGATAATATTGTTGTTTTTCCAACAGGTAATTGGCTAACTAATAAAGTTTACTATAATGCCCAAAAAGGTGAGAGTCGTACTATTGGTGAAAGTATTCTTCCAGAGGATTACATTACGAAGAATTGTGAATATGCTGAAAAACTTTTGAGCGTATCCAATAGTGTTATTGTATATAATTTATTAGCGAACGTTAATCAAGAAGATAAAGATGCAATTGATGAAAGTGAAATAATAGAAGGGGCAAGTTAATATGAAGAAAGTATTAAAAGTATTATTAGTTATTTTAATCTTAGTTGGTCTAGGATTTGGTGGATATTATGGTTATAAACATTTCTTTAATAAAGAAGATAAAACTGCCTCAACTAAAGAAGCTAAAAAATTAGATAGTATTAAAGGGTTTAGTTATACTTTATATGATAAAAGTAATGACTTATATAAAGATTTATATTATGAATTAAAAGAAGTATTGGAAAGTGAAACGATTGATTATCAAAAGTATGCGGAACTTGTTGCGAAAATGTTTGTTGCTGATTTCTATACTCTAGATAATAAAGTTACTAATCATGATATTGGTGGATTAGATTTCATCTATTCTAAAAATAGACAAAACTTTGCATTAAAGGCTAGTGATACATTATATAAATATGTTGAAAATAATGTCTATGGTGAAAGAAAACAAACTTTACCAGTAGTTGAATCTTTTGTTAATGTAACAGTTACTAAAGAAAGATTTAATTATTCTTCTGGTAAAGATGCTGACATCAAAGTATCAATTAATGATCCAGAAAGCTATGTTGCTAAGATTAGTTGGAAATATAAAGATAATTTAAAATATCAAACGAGTGCTACTATAAGACTTGTTCATGAAGATAAAGTGCTTTCAATAGTAAGTGTTCAATAAGGAACTATTTTAAAAATAGTTCTTTTTTTGTGAATAAACGTTGACAAATGTTATATACTGTTATATAGTGTTATATGTGAGGTGATATTATGCGCATGATTATCAGTAATAGTAGTCCTGTTCCTATTTATGAACAGATTAAGAATAATATTATTGATCAAATAATAAGTGGTGAGTTAAATGAAAATGATTCTCTTCCATCAATTAGAATGCTTGCTCAAGACATAAAGATTAGTATTATGACAATCAAGAAAGCTTATGATGAGTTAGAGAGTGAAGGATATATCAAATCAATTCAGGGAAAAGGAACTTTTGTAGCTCCTAAAAACAGTTCCCTTGCAAGAGAAAATGTCCAAAAGGAAATAGAAAAAAATATTTCTAATGCTATTGAACTTGCTAATAAATATGAAATATCTAAAAAAGAAATATTAGAACTTGTAGATATTTTTTATGGAGATGATAAAAGATGAAGAATGTTATTGAGGTCAAAAGATTAGTCAAAAAATATAAGAATTTTGTTTTAGGTCCAATTGATGTTAATATACCTAGCGGTTGTATCATTGGCCTAATTGGTGAGAATGGTGCTGGTAAGACAACTTTTATTAAGGCTCTTTTAAATATTATTAAAGTAGATGTCGGTAATGTCAAAATATTTGGAAAAGATTATTTAAAAGAAGAAGATAAAATTAAAGAAGATATTGGTGTTGTCTTAGATAATATGTTCTTTTCTAGTAACTTAAAAGTTAAAGAAGTAAATTCAATTATGAAAGATGTCTATAAAACTTGGGATGAAGATTTATTCTTTAACTATATGAATCAGTTTTCATTACCAATTAATAAAAAGATAAGGACTTTATCAGAAGGAATGAAGAAGAAACTAGAAATAGCGACAGCTCTATCACATCATCCTAAGTTATTAATACTTGATGAACCAACAAGTAAATTAGATCCCGTTGTTAGAAGTGAAATATTAGATATCTTTATGGAGTTTGTCAGTGATGAAAATCATTCCATTATCTTTTCAACGCACATAACTAGCGATTTAGAATATATTGCCGACAAGATTATTTTTATTAATGATGGGAAAGTTATAATGGATAAATATCGTGATGAAATACTTGATAGTTATGGCATTCTCAAATGTGATTTAGATGAATTTGAAAACATCGATAAAGAAGATATTATTTCTTATAAAAAGAATCGTTATGGATATAATATTTTAATTGAAAATAAAGATAAACTTTCTAAAAAATATAAAAAATATATATTGGATAAAATAAGTTTAGATGAATTGATGTTTCTCATAATAAAGGGGGTTAAATAATGCTTGGTTTAATAAAAAAAGATTTATTGCTTTTAAAAGATAATATTATATTGATACTAGTATTTATTTTAATGTTATTAATGATGATTGCTGGTGAATATAATTGCAATGTTATACCATATTGCGAGTTGTTTTTCATAATTTTAATATTTTCACTCGTATCAACATTTTCTCAAGACTCTAAGAGTAATTTAAATGGTTATGCGGCTACTTTTTCTAAAGGAAGAAAAAATATTGTCACAGCTAAATATTTAGTTAGTATTTTATTAATATTAATACTTGCTGGGATATCTTTTGGATTATGGTCATTAGAAGTATTAATTAATTATCGTGGATCATTTTATTATCTTCTTTTTGAATCCATAATTCCTTTTACTATTTGGACTATTTGTGCGATGGTTGTATTTATTTCCATTTTTTATCCATTAGTTTTTAAATTTGGTGTTTCTAAAGCGACGATATTATTCGCATTTGTTACTGTATTATCATTATCATTTCATGATATCGTTTGGCTTGAAGGAAATATTGAAACAGCTTTTAAGTTTTTTACTGATCAACCAAACTTAGGAATTCTCTTAACAATATTATCATTTGGTGGTTCCTATTTCTTATCGCGAATCATTTATTCAAGAAAAGAGTTTTAATTGACTAAAATTATTTCGAGGGGGGTATAATTTATTTAATAAATAATATATAATTTAAAATAGAGGTGGCTTATGATTCTAAAAGTAGAAAATTTAGTTAAAGAATATGGTAAGGGAATGGCTCTTACTAAAGCTTTGGATAATGTGTCTTTTGAAGTAGAAGAAGGAGAGTT
The DNA here is from genome assembly GCA_947585665.1 of uncultured Bacilli bacterium. Lineage (GTDB taxonomy): Bacteria > Bacillota_I > Bacilli_A > RF39 > UBA660 > RUG11788. The sequence goes on from CANPXE010000010.1 coordinate 35,556, forward strand.
TGTCGCAATTGTTGGTGAAAGTGGAAGTGGTAAAAGTACTTTGTTACATTTAATTGGTGGTGTTGATAAACCGACTAGTGGTAATATTATTGTCCGTGATAAAAACATTTATAAAATGAATGATAAAGAACTATCTAAATATCGAAGAAAAGATGTTGGATTAATCTATCAATTCTATAATTTAATTCCTATTTTAAATGTTTTAGAAAATATAGAACTTCCCGTTTTATTAGATAAGGATAAAGTTGACGAAGAACTTGAAAAAGAACTCATTTCTCTTTTAAAACTTGATGAATACGTAAACTATTTACCTAATCAATTATCAGGTGGTACCCAACAACGTGTTGCAATCGCAAGAGCTCTTTTAAATCATCCAGCTATTGTTCTTGCGGATGAACCAACCGGAAACCTTGATTCTAATAACTCTAAAGAAATTATTACTTTATTAAAACTTTTAAATGAAAAATATAAACAAACAATAATTATGGTAACGCATAGTTTAGAGATTGCTGATGAAGCTAAAAGAATAATAACGGTTAGTGATGGAAAAATAGTTAGTGATGTGCGAAAAGAAAATAGTGAGGTAAAAAATGAAGATACTATATAAATTTACTTTTCGGAATCTTTTGAAAAATAAAACACGTACGCTTGTAACCATCATTGGAACTTTTTTAGCGGTATCTTTATTATTTGTCGTTGGTTTAATTTTTTCTAGTATTCGTGATAATATGCTTCAAAGTGCAATTGAATATGGTGATCATCACGTCATGATTAGCAATGAAGAAATGGATGATACTTTAAAAAAAGAAATTGAAAATAATCCTAAAATAGATCATTTTATAACTATTGAAATGGTTGATACAATTCTTGATTCAAAATATGATAGAGAGTATTCAGTGCGAAGTGCTTCTTTTGATTATGATGATAACTTTGTTTTAGCAGAAGGAAAACTTCCTACTAATAATAATGAAATTATCATTGAAAGAGATTTAGCGGAAACAATAGATATCAAAATGGGTGATACTTTTAGCCATGATGAAATTATATATACAGTTGTTGGTATTTATAATTCATCTAAGTTTGATCATTATGTTCATAAGAGTGGCTATACCGATTATTCAGGTATTCTTTATACTAAATCTGAAGGAAAGTATGAAGAGAGATATTATATCTACTTTAAAAATATCAAAGATACTTATGATGAAACTTATAAAATAGCCGAAAAAGTAGGTTTTAGTCTTTTAAAAAATTCTAGTTCAAATGATAATCATTATGAAAATGTCTATCTAAATACTAATTATTTAGTGTTATTTGGTGTCGGTAATGATAAGTTTGTTAAGTTAATGCGAATTTCAATAACTATTGTTTTAAGTGTTTTAGTTTTATTTTGTTCTCTTGCCATCTATAATGCTTTTGCGATATCAGTATCTGAACGAAAAAAGATTTTTGGTATTTTTAGAAGTCTTGGTGCGACTAAAAAGAATATTTTTATTAGTGTTTTATATGAAGCTTTTATAGTAGCTATAATTGCTATCCCTCTTGGTTTATTATTTAGTTTCTTTCTTGCAGGAATTGTTTCTTTAATTATAAAAAATTATTTTTCTAATATTGGATTTAGAGTAGTTATCTATCCAACTTATCTAATGGTATCTTTAATCTTTTCTATTATAATGATATTTTTATCAGCTTTAATACCTGCTTTTAAATCAAGTCGTGTTTCTCCAATGGAAGCAATTAGATTAAATAATGAGACCAAAATAAAAAAGAAGAAATTTAAAAAGAATAGTGTTCTATCTAAACTTTTAGGTGAAGAATATACTCTTGCACGTAAAAACATAACTAGAAATAAGAAAAAGTATAGAAGTGCTAAAATATCCTTAATAATAAGTATTATTCTTTTCATGGTAATTGGTGAATTTATTCATGTTACGATTGATGGAATAGAAGAGTATGAACCAGAAGAATATCCAATTAGTCTCTATGTTGAAGATAGTCCTAAAGGAAAAAGTTTAGTTAAAGAAATTATTTCTTATAGTGAAGTTGATAAGTATCTAGCTGTGCGCTTTTTAGATGGTAAAATTCCTTATGAAAAAGATTATTTTACTGAAGAATATTTAAATTATCGCGGAAATAGCTCTACCGATTATGATAATGTTAATGTTGTTTCGTATGATCAAAAAAATTATAATGCTTTAAAGAAGAAATATAAACTTAAAGATGATGTTATCTTTGTCGGAAAGAATTATTCATATTTTGTTGATGGTGGCAAAGATAAAAAAACTATTCCTTTGTGGAAAGATGGTATTAAAACCATTGACTTATATGATGTTAAAACTGTTGAGAATCCTAATTTTACGTCATCTAAAGATCGCTATATATATGAGTATGACATCAATAATCCATATTATACTTTAGATAATTTATATTTTGTTGAAGATGAAGATATTGATGATTTAATTGTCGTCTCAGAAGATTATTTTGATCGTTATAAAGAAGTGGCCTTTAAGTATCAGAGTTATTATATGGGATATTTCATTCGTATGGATTCTAAAAAATATCGAGATTTAAATGATAGAATTAATCAACTTGAAAGTAACAATATTGAGATTAGTAATTATACTAATGAATTAGTTGAAAATGAGGATCTTTATCGTATGATTTATGGTATAAAAGTAGGTATTTATGCCTTCCTTGGATTCATTATCTTAATTGCTATTACTAATGTAATTAATACGATTAATACAAATATTGATCTACGAAGAAGAGATTTTGTAGTTCTAAAGAGTATTGGTCTATCAAATAAATCATTTAATAAGATGTTATTTTATGAAGGTTTAGTTCTTGGAACTGATTCTTTGATATTAGGTCAAATACTTGCGAATTCTTTAATCTTCATCATATTATTCACTATCTATTCTAATGGAGATAAGGTAACTTATCCATTTACTTATTTAATCATTTCCATCATTGGTGTTTACTTGATAGTATTCTTAACTATTTATTTAGCTTCTCGTAAAGTAAAAAGAGCTAATATCATTGAAACAATTAGAAATGATAATGTTTAAAAATACTTAATTATTATTGAAAAAATATTTTTTTAATAGTACAATAGATAACTATATAGGAGTAAAACATAATGAGGAAGTACGTATTAAATATAATATTTTTGTTAACACTAGGAGCATTTTTATTAAGCTTTGGTCTTAATAATAAAATGTACAATTCTATAAAATTTAGTGGAGTTAAAGATATAAAAAATGTTTTAGAGAACAAGAGTGCCTTATTTGTTGGTGATAGTATAACTAAGGCTGATGCTGATAAAGAATTTCATGATGGTTGGGCTTCACGTGTTGGCCTTATGAATTTTATGAAATGGAAAAATGCTGGTGTTAATGGGGCAACAATAGCTAAGACAAAAAAGCATATTTTAGATCAAATTGTTAATAATAAAAGTGCAAAGTATGATTACATTATTATTCAAGGTGGTATTAATGACTTTGCACGTAAGAGTTATCATATAGGACTTGGTGAAATGACTACTGGCTTTGAAGTTGAAGAGTTTGACGATAGTACTTTTGCGGGAGGACTAGAAGAAATATTTTATTACACTAAAAAATATTATCCTAATGCTAAAATAGGTTTTATTATTACTTATGCTGTTCCCAATTATAAAAAGGGTGAAGATCGTCATCCTCAAGTTGCTTTAACTAAAGAAATATGTGATAAATGGAATGTTTCGTATTTGGATTTATATGATGGTCAAGTTGAAATAAATGGTAAAATAATTTCTTTTCGTAAATTATTAAAAGTTGAAACAGGTGAATATTTTAAAAATAAAGATCCAGAAGAGGTTCATTTAAATAGTATTGGTTATAATGTTGTATCAAAATACATTTCTAATTGGATGAAAACATTATAAAGACAAATTGTGTTAATTAGAACTAATCATTAGTTCTTTTTCTTTTATATTATTTTTATTTATGTTATTCTTATATTAGATATATTTATAATAGTGTGGAGGTATAAATATGAATAATTCTAAAGAACCTAATGACAAATTTATTAGTTGGGTTAGTGAAAAAATCCCTTATTGTGGAGAATTAGGAAAAGATGAACTTGAGAAATTAAGTGAACTATATGAAGCAGTTGAAAGAAGTACTGAAGTTGAACGTCGTACTTTAGTTAATGGTCTTAATAGTAAGGCTGGTATTGATTATACTAATGATTTTGAAAAAGCATCAGCAAAACGTGTTGAATGTCAACAAGTTTTATCAGGTTATATAAAAAAACTTGATGAAGACCATGGTTGTGATCGTTCGCAACTTACTGCAGAAAAAAAACATTATTAATTAAAAAAATGGATTTTTTAATAATTCATTTTTTTTAACAAAGAAATAGTTATTTATGATATCATATTAACGAATAAATTTTAGGAAGTGGGAAATTATATGAATAGAGTTGTTTTAATAAAATATGGAGAATTAACTACTAAAAAAGGAAATCGCAAATTTTTTGTCAATACTTTATACGCTAATATTAAAAATAAATTAAAGGGTTTAAATGTTAAAATTCATAAAGATATATCAAGGATGTATATAGAGTTTTCGGATGAAGAACTTGATGAAGTATTAAAGCGTATCAATAATATTTTTGGTATTCATGAATATGTTGTTGCATATATTGTTGATTCTGATGTTGAAACAATTAAAGAAAATGTTTTAAGAGTTATGAAGGATCTTTCTTTTAAGACTTTTAAAGTTGAAACAAAACGAAGTGATAAACGTTTTCCTATTCATAGTCTTGATTTTTCTAGACAACTTGGTGGTCTTATCTTAAAGAATATTCCTGATATTAAGGTTGATGTAAGAAATCCTGAAGTATTATTAAATGTTGAAATTAGAGAATACCATACTTATATCTATACGAATCATTATGAAGGTCTTGGCGGATATCCTAATGGAACGCTTGGTAATGCGATGTTAATGTTGAGTGGGGGAATTGATTCACCTGTCAGTGCTTATTTAACTCTAAAGCGTGGTGTTAAATTAAATTGTATTTATTTTGAAGCTATTCCTCATACGAGTATTGAAGCGCGTAACAAAGTTATAACTTTGACAAAAAAACTTTCTAAATATACTGATTTTATCAAATTGCACATTGTTCCTTTTACCGAGATTCAAGAAGCAATTTATCGTGAAGTAGAAGATGACTACTGCATTACTATTATGCGTCGTATGATGTATCGTATTACGGAAAGAGTTGCCAAGATGAATAATTGCATGATCATTGCGAATGGTGAAAGTATTGGGCAAGTAGCTTCACAAACACTAACTAGTATGGCTGTCATTAATGAAGTTACGAATATGCCAGTCATTCGCCCTGTTGCCTGTCTTGATAAGTTAGAGATAATTGATATTGCTAAAAAAATCGATACTTATGAGACGAGTATTTTGCCTTTTGAAGATTGTTGCACGGTTTTTGTTCCTAAACATCCGGTCATTAATCCAAAGTTAAATTTGTGTGTCGAATACGAAAATCGTTTTGACTACCAATCCATGATTGATGAAGCTATTGAAAATATTAATACCATGATTATTCGTGATGAAAAAGATACGACTTTTGAAGATCTTTTATAGGTAATAATTACCAAGAAAATAGAGGTATGAATTTACATTTTTTTCACATTCTATAAGTGTGGAGGTGAAAGAAATGAACAAAGATTCAATGAAAATGCACGTTCCAGGTGCTAAGCAAGCTATTGATAAAATGAAATATGAAATAGCTAATGAATTTGGTGTAAATTTAGGACCAGATGCTACTAGCCGTGCTAATGGTAGAGTTGGTGGAGAAATCACTAAAAGATTAGTACAAAATGGTATGAATCAATTAGGTTCAAGCTACAACTATAATAAATAGTTATATAAATGATAAAGAGATTTAATTTAAGTCTCTTTTTTGTTTGAAAAAAGACATATATAATAGTATAATATTGATGTTAGAAAGAGGGATATTATGAAAATTATGTCAATTAATGCGGGTAGTAGTTCGCTAAAATTTAGTTTATTTGATATGGATACTAATAAAGTAATGGTATCTGGTCTATTTGAAAGAATAGGAATAGATGGTTCTTGTTATACTTTTAAGAATTCTGAATTTAAGATTAAACAAGAAGCTCCTTTAAAAGATCATGCTGATGCTGTTAAAATTCTTTTAGAAAAATTAGTTGAATTAAAAATAATCAATAGTTTAGATGAGATTGATGGTATTGGTCATCGTATTGTTCATGGATCTGACGTTTATACTAAATCAGTTGTCATTGATGATAAAGTATTAGAGGATGTTGTTAAGTTCTCTGATTTAGCACCTCTTCATAATCCAGCTAATGTCATTGGTATTAAAGCTTTTAAAGAAGTTTTACCTAATGTGCCAATGGTTGGTGTTTTTGATACGGCTTTCCATCAAACGATGCCTAAAGAAAATTATTTGTATGCTGTACCATATAGTTGGTATGAAAAATATGGCGTTAGAAAATATGGATTCCATGGAACAAGTCATTGTTATATAAATAAGAAAATTAGTGAAGTTCTTGGAAGAGATGATTTAAAAGTTATTTCTTGTCATTTAGGACAAGGTGGAAGTATTGCGGCCATTGACTCTGGTAAATGTATTGATACAACAATGGGATTCACACCTCTTGCTGGTATTGTTATGGGAACGCGTAGTGGTGATGTTGATCCTTCAATCATTCCTTATGTCATGGAAAAAGAAGATTTAGAAGTAAGTGAAGTTCTAACAGCTTTAAATAAAAAGTCAGGTCTTCTTGGTATAAGTGAAGTAAGTAACGATTCAAGAGATATTGAAGAAGCTATAAAAGAGGGTAATGAAAAAGCTCTTCTTGCGCAAAAGATGTTTGTTAATTCGGTTGTTAAGTACATTGCTCAATACTATGTTGAATTAGGTGGATGTGACGTCATTACTTTCACAGCTGGTATTGGTGAAAATAGTATTACGACAAGACAACAAATCATTGAAAAACTTTCTTGTCTTGGTATTAAGTTAGATGTTGAAGCAAATAACGTTCGTGGTGAAGTTAAATGCTTGAGTAGCAAAGATTCTAGTTGCTTAGTATACTTAGTTCCAACTGATGAAGAGTTGATGATTGCAATGGATACTCTTGCTTTGATTAAATAAAGGAATAAAAAATGTTTAAAGAGATTTTTGAAGAAATAAAAAAATATGACAAAATAGTTATCGCAAGACATATTGGGGTTGATCCAGATGCTTTAGCTAGTCAATTGTCTTTAAGAGATGCGATTAAATTAACTTTTCCTAATAAAGAAGTTTATGCAGTTGGTAATGGTAGTTCTAAATTCTCTTATTTTGCTAAATTGGACCATATGCCAAGTGCCTTAGATGGATTGTTAATCGTTATCGATACACCTGATAAAAAGCGTGTTGATTTACCTGATTTATCGAAGTTTTCGAAAACGATAAAGATAGATCACCATCCTTATATTGAGACTTATTGTGATTTGGAATACATTGATGATAAGGCTTCATCAGCATCCGAAATAATTTATGAGTTTATCAAAAATACTGATTTGTTAATGGATGAAGATATGGCTAAGTATCTCTTTATGGGAATTGTCTCTGATACTAATCGTTTTCTTTTCTCAACGACATCTAAAACGTTGAGAATAGTGGCTGATTTAATGGATGAATATCATTTAGATACACCTAAACTATATGAGAACATTTTTATTAGACCACTTAAAGAAATACGTCTTCAAGGTTATATTGAACAAAATATGGTTGTTAGTGAAAATGGCCTTGCTCATATAATGATAACGAATGACATCATCAATGAATTAGGTGTTGATACGGCAAGTGCTGGTAATCTAGTCAATAATTTAAATAGTATTTCCGAAGTGCTTGTTTGGGTAATGATTTCGGAAGATGTTAAAAATGGTTTATTCAAGTTTAATATTCGTTCGCGTGGACCCGTAATAAATGGTGTAGCGGAAAAGTACAATGGTGGCGGACACAAGTTTGCGGCTGGTGCTCGTGTTAAGAATCAAGAAGACATTCCTAAAATCTTACAAGAACTAGAAGAAATTTGCCTTGATTATAAAAATATGGAGGTTAGTGATGAAAATAAATAGTGTTGAATTAGAGATAATGGCTGTTCGTCAAAGCCAATATCCCGATGACAACCTACCAGAATTTTTAATGGTTGGTCGTAGTAATGTTGGTAAGAGTAGTTTTGTTAACACTCTAGTAAATCGTAAAAATATTGCGCGAACATCTACTAAACCAGGAAAAACACAAACTTTAAACTTTTATAATGTCAATGATACTTTTTACTTAGTTGACGTTCCAGGGTATGGCTATGCCGCTGTCAATAAGGAACAACAAAGAAAGTTTGGTTTAATGATTGAGGAATATATTAAGAGTCGTCAAGATTTAAAAAGAGTCTTTTTATTGATGGATTTTCGTCATAAACCAACAGAAGATGATTTATTGATGTATAATTTTTTAAAGTATTACAACATTCCTGTAACAGTTGTAGCAACCAAAGCTGATAAAGTTGGTGCTAGTAAAAAGGATAAGAATTATAAACAGTTTACTGATAGCTTGAATTTAGTTGTTGGTGATGACATCGTTCTTTTCTCAAGCGTTAGTAAATTAGGGCGTGAAGAAATTTTAAAGAAAATAGATGAATTATCAGTTGAGGTAATTTAATCTCTTTTTTTTTACATTTTCATATTATATTTATAGGTGAATTTATGAAACTGGAAAGACAAGATGATGATTATATCTTTTTTACTAATGATATTGCTTGTTTAGGTGATATTGATAATATTGATGAAGAAAAAATGGGAAAGTTTTTAAAAAAAGTTTTTGTTGATATTAGTGATATTTATAAAATAGATCTATTTGGTTATTATCGTGTTGATATTTACATCGATAAAAAAATAGGTGCCTATGTCGAGATTTCTAAGATTGATGACTTTATTAGTTATAGTAAAAAGATAGATACTAAGGTTACGGTTTCAGTTGTTAATTTTTATTTTAAGACCAAAGACTTATCCAAGATATATGATTATCGTCCCATATATTGTTGTGATGATTATTACTATGTGTCGACAGATGTAGTTGATGATATTTTTGGTTTACTTGATTTTTGTAGCATCGAATATAAAGATATAAATCTAAAAAATGTTTTGAGTTGACAAAAATAGGCATTTTTATTAAAATAGTTTACACCTTGGAATTATCTTTTTGACATATGACTTGAATGTCAAAAAATGAATTATTATAATATATTTAGTGAGGTGATAATATGAAATTGCCAGTTGTATCATTAGTTGGAAGACCAAATGTTGGTAAGAGTACCATCTTTAATAAAATCGTTGGAAGCAAAGTGTCAATTATTGAAGATACGCCGGGGGTTACTAGAGATCGTATTTACAGTGAAGCAAGTTTTGGTGATTATCACTTCGATGTCATTGATACAGGTGGAATTGATGCGAAGAAGCAACAGTTCAATGATAAGATTAAAATGCAAGCAGAAATTGCGATTGATGAAAGTGATGTCGTTTTATTTGTTGTTGATGGTAAAGAAGGTTTGACAAGTAATGACTTGGAAGTACGTGACCTTTTACGAAAGACTAATAAAAAAGTTATTGTGGTCATCAATAAGACCGATGCGAAATCTTATCAAAAACATCTATATGATTTCTATGAATTAGGTTTTGATAAATATATTCCTGTCAGTGGTGAACAGGGAAATGGTTTCTATGAGTTAATGGAAGAAATCGTTAAAAATCTTCCGATCAAAGAAAGAGAAGAGGACAATCGTTTAAAATTTTCGGTTGTTGGACGTCCTAATGTTGGAAAGAGTAGTTTAATCAATGCTTTGTTAAATGAAGATCGTGTCATTGTAAGTGATGTTGCCGGAACGACAAGAGATGCGGTTGATACGGTTCTTACTTATCAAAAAGAAGAGTATGTCGTTATCGATACGGCGGGGATGCGTAAAAAAGGTAAAGTCTATGAAAACGTTGAAAAATATAGTTTGCTTCGCAGCATGAAAGCAATTGACCGAAGTGATGTGTGCGTGTTAGTTGTCAGTGCTGAAGAAGGTATAATTGAACACGATAAACACATTGCGGGTTACGTTTTAGAAAAGGGTAAAGGACTAATTATTGTCGTTAATAAATGGGATACAGTTGATAATCCTGACATTAAAGAATACTTGAAAAAAGTTCGTGCTGAATTTCAATTCTTGAGTTATGTACCAGTAGTCTTTTGTAGTGCCTTAACGAAAAAGAGGGTTCACACTTTGATGCCTGAAATTATTAAAGTTGGTACAAATATTACACGTGAGATAAAGACAAGTGTCTTAAATGAAGTCATCAATGATGCTTATCAATTAAATATTCCACCTTCATATAAGGGAAAACGTTTAAAAATATATTTCACTAATCAATCAGGAACAAAACCACCAAAGTTTACTTTTCACGTCAATAATAAGGGATTAGTTCATTTCTCTTATGAGCGTTATCTCGAAAATAAAATTCGCGAAAACTTTGACTTTGAAGGAACACCAATCGTTTTACAATTTAAGAATCGTAGTGAAGACTAATAACCAAAATGAATCTCTTACATATAATTATGTAGGAGGTTTTTTATGTTTGGAGATGCTTTCTTTAATAAGGTTGAAAAGAAGACCAATGTCAGTAAGGACACCATTCTTTCAATCGCTTCAAAATTGCAACAATCCGATATGAAAGATGAAAAAACATTACGAAATTTAGTCAAAGAAATAGGTGCTGTCGCAGGAAAAGAAGTAAGTGAAGAGAAGACCGATAAAATAGTTAAAGCTATTTTAAATGACAATATTCCCAAAGATTTAAATAAAATGATTTAGTTTGCGGTAATCGTTTGACAAAACCCTCTTTCTATATTAGAATTATTATTATAGGAGGGTAAAGATATGGATACTAGAAAGAAAAAAGATATATTAATTGTAGCAATGGTTTTTGCACTTTGTAGTATGGCAATTGCTTATGCTATGCTTTCAGAAAAAGTTGAAGATCAAGGAAATAATAAAGAAGAATGGGCTGTTGAGATAACTAGCGTTGAACAACTTGCTACTTCTGGTCAAGGATCTAGTGCTTCAGCTGATTCAAACGTTACGACTGCTTTTCTAGCAACTTCTCTATATCAACCAGGAGATAGTGTTACTTATAGTGTAACAGTAGAGAATAAAGGTAGCATAGATGCTAAACTAGATAACATTACTTCAACAATTTCACCAGAAGTTGGAACAGACGATAATCCATATATTACATATACATATGAAGGAATTGCTTCTGGTAGCATTTTAGAGGCTGGAGATTCAATAACTTTTACTATTACTGTTCAATGTGACCCTAGTGTTAAAGTAGTTCCAAATAATACTACAACTTTGACAACTGTTTTAAATTACGTACAAGAAAAAGCATAATTAAGGGGGATTAAATATCCCTTTTTTATTTTATATGTTATAATTAATAGAGTAGGATGGTAGGTGTTGATATGAGTGAGACTAATAAACGTCTTTTACCAATATATATAGGATTATTTATTTATTTAATAGCTAGTGTTGTCATGCCGTTTACAAATATTTCAAATGTCTATATAAATATTGTTAATCCCATTTTAGTAGCTCTTTTAGCGTTACTTGTTCATTTTTTAACGTCAGGATTTCGTAATCGTAATCATAATAAAAAAGCGAAGCGAAATGATGTCATTTTCATTTTAATAATATATGTTTTAGTCTATTATCTATCAGGTTTAATGTTCGGTTTTATAGGTAATAGTAATTCTTTATCGCTAATGGGAATAATTAAAAATTTCTTTGTTATTTTTGCGGTTTCCTTATTAGAAGAATATATTCGTTATAGAATGGTTACAGCCAGTAAAAAGTCTTGGGGTATATATTTAATAACTATTTTCTTTATTTTGATAAGTATTGACTTTAATTATTTATTCAGTATTAAAAAGGGAATTGATATTTTTCAATATGTTTTATCAACAATTGTCCCTATTGTCATTTTCAATATAACGTTAACTTATTTAGCTAAACAAGTAGGACTACTTGCGAATATGCTTTATCGTGGAATAGTAGTAGGAATTATGACTTTTTCACCAATACTTGCTGACCATACATGGTTACTAACTAATTTCTTCTATTTAATTATGTTAATGGTATTTGTTTGTTCCATTGATTATTTGACGATGTTGCATGACCGTAAGACACGCAAAAAAGATTTGAAGAAAGAGCGTTTATCTTGGGCATTCTTAACATTCGCTTGTGTTTTTATTCTCTTTATGGTTGGCGCATTCAAGTATGAGCCGATTGCTATCGTATCTGATAGTATGTATGGCATTTTCCAAAGAGGAGATGCTGTCATCGTTGAAAAGATTGATAAAGAAGACACCGCTAATATTAAAGTTGGTGACATAATTTATTATAAACATGAAAAAGATCATATTACCCATCGTGTCATCTTAATTGAAGAACGTAATGGAAAGTTAGTTTTCTTTACGAAAGGTGATAACAATATATATAGTGATAAATGGGAAGTTAGTGAAGATGAAGTTGATGGAATCGTAAAATTCCCATTAAAGTATGCTGGTTGGCCATCAATTTGGTTATATGAATTATTTTAGGAGGCCTTATGAAAAATATAAAATTGCGTAAATGGGGGCGATTCTTTTTAGCTCTCGTATCAACTTGTTTTTTCGTAATCTTTATATGGATTTTAGTTGATTGTTTTACTACTAAAAGAGTAGCTAAAAGTACTATCATTACATATAAAGTTGAAGATGATATTGACTATGACATAACTTTAAAACCAAATAAATTCTATAGTGAGGAAGAATTAAAAGAACAGAATTTTTACATACCATCTTTAATGGATAATTTAAAAGTAAAATTTAATTATAATTTAACAGGAAATACATTCTTTTCTAGTGTATACAATTATGAAGTTCTATTAAAACTTGTTGCAAAAGATCAAAACAAAACGATTTGGTCTCATGAAGAACAAATATTAAATAGTAATGATATAACGGAAGAAGATGTATTAAAAGTAGATGTTAACAATGAAATTAGTATTGATGTTGATAATTATTATTTAATGGCTAAAGAATATTATGATTTAACAGGAGTAGATGTTGATTTTATCATTGAAATAAATTTAAAAAATAATTTATCAGTTAAAGGTTATGGAAATAGTGCTAGTGATAAACAAAAACTATCATTAAGTTTCCCAATTACTAAAAAGAGAGTTACTATTAATAAAAATATTGTTAAATCAAATGATAAGTCTATAAAACAATATCAAGTTGATGAAGACTTCAATAATTCTTTATTCATATTTGTTGGACTTTTAACAGTAGCTATTACTCCCGTTATGATTATGTCTTATGTTTCTTTATTTAATTTAACTAATTTAGATGATTATGATCGTAAAAAGAAAAAAATAAAAACCAAATATGGTCATCTTTTAAAGAAAGTTGATAAAGAGCCTGTTTTTAGAAAGAAAGAAGTACTTGATAGTTATGACATTGATGAATTAGTTGATGTATGTCGTGAAAAAGACTTATATATAAATGTCTATGAAGTAGTTAAAGGTAAAGAATGTTGGTATTATGTTGAAGATACAGAAGAAGTATATCTATACATTTTAAAACTTGATCATAAACAAATTAATATGAAAGATAATAGTATGGTTATAAATATCAATAGAAAATCAAAAAGAGTTAAAAAGAAATAACTCTTTTTTTGTTATATTTTGTAAATTCGCTCATATTCTTAAATGAGAGATAAGAAAGAAGAGTGAAATATGGATAAAACAGAATTAATTAGAAACATTGCCCTAAGAACAGGTGGGGATATTTATTTAGGTGTAGTAGGAGGAGTACGTACTGGTAAGAGCACATTTATCAAAAAGTTTATTGAGAATCTAGTTGTTCCTAATATTAAGGATGAATATGAAAGAAAAAGAGCTTTAGATGAATTACCACAGAGTGCTAGTGGAAAAACAATTATGACTATTGAACCTAAATTTGTTCCTAATACGGCGGCTAAAATTGATATTGATGATTTTTCTTGTAATATTAGACTCATCGATTGTGTTGGTTATTTGATTGATAATTGTAAGGGTGCAGAAGATGAAAACGGACCTAGAATGGTTAAATGTCCTTGGGTTGATGGTGAGATTCCTTTTGTTGAAGCAGCCGAAATGGGAACAGAAAAAGTTATTAAGGAACATTCAACGATTGGTATTGTTATGACGACAGATGGTTCAATTGGGGAGTTTACAAGAAGTGATTATTTAGAAGCCGAAAACCGTGTCATTTCCGAATTAAAAGAAATAGGTAAACCTTTTATTGTTCTTTTAAATTCAACGCATCCAACACTACCAGAAACAGTACGTCTTGCGGAAAGTTTAAAGAAAGAACACAATGTACCAGTTCTTCCTATCAGTGTGGAAAATATAAGTGAAAATGAAATTTATGATATTTTAAGAGAAGCTCTATATGAATTCCCAATTCTTGAAGTAAAGGTCAATATGCCAGAATGGATTGCCATTTTAAATAATAAAAATGTCATTAAGAATAGTTATATAGAGAGTATTAAAGATAGTGTTGTTGAAGTCGACAAGTTACGTGATATCGATAATATAACCAAACATTTCTTAGATAATGAAAATATTGAAAAAGCATATCTCTCCAATGTTGATCCAGCAACCGGTGAAGTTATTGTTTCGCTTGAAGCACCACCTGATCTATATAGTAAAGCGCTAACTGATATCATTAAGATTGATGTTAGTAGTAAAGCCGAACTCTTATCGCTATTCCAAGACTTCAATGAGGCCAAAACCGAGTATGATCAAATAAAGTATGCTTTAAAGATGGTTAAACAGACTGGTTATGGGGTAGCCACACCAACTCTATCGGATATGAAACTAGAAAAGCCAGAAGTCGTTAAACAAGGTTCTCGTTTTGGGGTTAAATTAAAAGCGATTGCGCCATCCATTCACATGATAAGAGTTGATGTTCAAAGCAGTTTTGAACCGATTATCGGTAGTGAAGTTCAAAGTAAAGAACTAATCGATTACTTAATGCGTGACTATGATAGTGATCCTGAAAGTATTTGGCATAGTGAAATCTTTGGTCGCAGTTTAGATAATATTGTTAAAGAAGGAATTCAATCAAAAATTAATATGATGCCAGATAATATTCGCTTTAAATTACAAAATACGCTTACTAAGGTAGTCAATAAAGGAAGCAATAATATGATTGCGATTGTTCTTTAAGGATAAGAAGAAAAATTAATTAAAGGATACATTAAATAAAAATGTGTCCTTTTTTAAAACCTAAATTTAATGTTATAATTATATTGAGGTGATCATATGGGACTTTTATATGACTTTGTCTTTGGAGAAGAAGATAAAAATAAACAAGAAAAAAAGAAAAATAAAAAAGAAAGCATTTGGGGATTAGATGATAATGAACGTCGTGAAATGAAGAAAGGTAATTATGATCCTTGGAACTTTGAAGAAGAAGAACTTGAAGATGATGACTACTATTTTGAGGACGATAAATAATTATGGTTAATAGTAAATTAAAAGTTTCCATCTTGATGATGACATGTGGGATTATCGAAATAGTATTTTTAGCTTTATTATTTGCAAAAGATAGTGAATTTATTATGTTTTTGCCGGGAATACTCTTAATTATAATTGGTATTATTTTATTAGTCATTTATTTAAAAGAAAAAAGAGAATGTAATAATTCTTTATGGAATAAATTTATTGATCAAATTTGTTCAAAGAACTTAGATAATTTATCAACAATTCAAAAAAATGCTGTTTTATGTTTTTTATATGATACGGAAATGGAAAGTGGTGGACATTCTGGATTCTTTTCTATATATGAGGATATGAATTATAAAGATTTAGAAAAAGCTATTTGCGTTGTTGCCAATAAAAAAATTGCTGATAACTTTAAAGAAGCACTAGTTAAAGGTAAAAAGGATGATTATGTTAAAACAGATGAAAAATACTATTCCTATTCACCAGCACTTGTTGATTATCTAGAAGAATATGTAGAAAAGAATAAAGAAAAAATATTTAAATAATATAAATTTAAAAAAGCTTTTAAAAATAGATAGAAAATATTAATGAAGTATAGTCTATTTATTTTTTTTATATTATAATTAATTTATGTGAAATAGAAAGAAGGTATATTATGTGTACAGCTGTAACTTATAGTACAAAAGATCATTATTTTGGAAGAAATTTAGACTTAGAGTATTCTTATCAAGAAACAGTAACTATTACTCCAAGGAATTATCCTTTTAAGTTTCGTAAAGTAGGAGAGAAAGACGCGCATTATGCATTGATTGGGATGGCTTTTGTCAGTGATAATTATCCATTATATTATGATGCCATCAATGAGAAAGGTCTTGGTATGGCTGGACTTAATTTTCCAAAGAATGCTGATTATAAAGAAGAAGTAAGTGATAAAGATAATGTTGCTCCTTTTGAATTCATTCCTTGGGTTCTATCACAATGTGCAACGATTACGGAAGTTAAAGAATTATTAGCAAAAATTAATATTGCTAAAATAGATTTCAGTGATAACTTACCAGCATCCCCTCTACATTGGATTATTGCTGATAAGGATAGTTCAATTACAGTTGAAAGTGTTAAAGATGGTTTAAAGGTATATGATAATCCTGTTGGTGTTTTAACTAATAATCCTACCTTTGATATTCATATGTTCAATTTAAACAATTATATGCACTTATCAATTGAACAACCAAATAATAACTTTTCAAGTAAATTAAACTTTGATACTTATAGTCGTGGTATGGGTGCTTTAGGGCTTCCAGGAGACCTATCTTCAGCATCACGTTTTGTTAAAGCTACTTTTACTAAAATGAATTCTTTATCAGGTGAGAGTGAATCAGAAAGTATCAGTCAATTTTTCCATATTTTAGGATCAGTTGATCAACAAAGAGGTTGTGTTCACATGGGTGAAGATAAATATGAAATAACGATATATAGTTCTTGTTGTAATCAAGATAAAGGAATATATTACTATACAACATATGAAAATAGTCAAATAACCGCCGTCGATATGCATAAAGAAAACTTAGATGGTAGTGATTTAATTAGTTATAATTTGATTAAAGGACAACAAATATATAATCAAAATTAAGGAGAAAAACTATGGAAAAGAAGAAAAAAGAAATAGTTAGAATGTTACTAAATCAAAACTTGGATGAAAAAGATGAAGAAGAGATAATAGATTTATTATTAAATAATCCTATAACAGTAGATGTCGATAAAGAAAATGATTCTAAAATGACTTTTGGTGATAAAGTTGCTGATAAGTTGTCAGCTGTTGCTGGTAGTTGGACGTTCATAATTTGTTTTACGGCTTTTCTCTTATTTTGGATAATTTTAAATGGTGTTCTTCTTGCTAATAATGCTATTGATCCATATCCTTTTATTCTTTTGAATTTGCTTCTTTCTTGTTTGGCAGCTCTTCAAGCACCTATTATTATGATGAGTCAAAATAGAGAAGCTAAAAAGGATACTATCCGAAATAAGAATGATTATCATACAGATTTAAAGAGTGAATTAATTCTTGAACAATTATATGATCGCCTTGAAAAAGTAATTCAAAATCAAAATAAAATATTAAATCATCTTAATAAAATGGATAAAGATGAGTAGAAGTTGAGGTAGATATGAAAATTGTAGTATTGAAGAGTAGTCCGCATTTTAAAGGGACTTCCAATTGTTTAACTGATGAATTTATTAAGGGAGCTAAAGATAGTGGTAAAGAAGTTATTGAATACGATTTAGCTGAAGAAGGTGTTATTCATTCTTGTTTAGCGTGTGACTATTGTAGAACTAATGGTCAATGCATTCAAAATGATAAAGGAAATGAGATACTAAAAAGTATTTTAGAAGCTGATGCGATATGTCTTGCTACGCCAACATATTATTTTGGTATTAGTTCACAATTAAAAAAGATGATTGATCGTTTTTACTCTAAAAATAGTGCGATTGCTAAAAAGAATTTAAAAGCTGTCTTTATTATATCGGCTGGTAATGATAATTTACAGTTGTTAGAAGTAATACAAAAGCATTTTGAATTGATTGCTAATTATTTGAATTTTAAAAATTGTGGATTACTTTTAGCGAGCAATTGTGGTTCTGTTAATTTAATTACTAATGAGTATTATCAAAAAGCTTATGAATTAGGAAAAAATATATAGAAAAAAAAGACAAATTTAGGATTAATTTGTCTTTTAAAAACTATTGACTTAGAGTTAACTCTAATTATTATAATTATAATGAAAGGAGAAGTTTTATGAATAAGAAATTAGTAGGAATTATTGTTGTATTGTTATTAGTGGTGGCGGTTGGTGTTGTTACTTTATTTATTATGAATGATCATAAAGAAAAGGATAATGCTAATGATAGTAATAACACGCAAGAAGAGAAGGAAGAGAGTAGTGTTCCAACAAATAAAAAGATATTGATCGTTTATTTTTCAGCAACTAATAATACTGAAAGAGTAGCGAAAGTAATATCTCAAAACTTAAATGCTGATTTTTTTGAGGTTGAACCAGTTCAAGAGTATACTTCAGCTGATTTGAATTATGGTGATGATAATTCAAGAGTTTATAAAGAATATCGTGATGAGAGTTTACGAAATGTTGAACTAAAGACAACAACAGTTCCTAATTGGGAAGAATATGATACCGTTTTAATTGGTTATCCTATTTGGTGGGGAATTGCGGCTTGGCCAATTAATAACTTTGTTAAGAATAATGACTTCACTGGAAAAACAGTTTATCCATTCTGCACTTCAGCATCTTCTGGTTTAGGAGAAAGTGCAAAACTTCTTTCACAACTTACAACGACAGGCTCTTGGCAAGAAGGAATGCGTTTTTCAAGTAGTGCTAGTGAAGAAGAAATAAAGAATTGGACTAATAATATAAATAAGTAGACTACAAAAGTAGTCTTTTTCTATGCACTAATTTTGAAATATGATATAATACTTGTGGTTTTATCAAGGAGTAGATAAAAATGGAAAAATATAAAGAGATTGAGAGAAGTATAATTAAAAAATTTCGTAAAGAAATATGGGGTAAATTTGTTAAAGCAGTCCAAGAATATAAACTTATTGAAGATGGTGATAATATCATGGTTTGTATTAGTGGCGGAAAAGATTCTTTTTTACTCGCTAAATGTGTTCAGGAACTAGAACGTCATGGCAAAATAAAATTTAATGCGCATTACGTTGTCATGGATCCAGGATATAACGAAAAAAATCATCAAGCAATAGTTGAAAATGCCCAAGTTCTAAACATTCCTATCGAAATTTTTAATAGTAATATTTTTGAAGCGGTTTCTAATGTTGAAGTAAAGATGGCTTGTTACTTGTGTGCTAAAATGCGTCGTGGTTGCTTATACAGTAAAGCTCAAGAACTTGGATGTAATAAAATTGCATTAGGACATCACTTTGATGATGTCATTGAAACAACTCTTCTTTCAATGTTCTATGGTTCAGAATTAAAAACGATGATGCCTAAACTACATAGTGATAACTTTGAAGGCATTGAACTAATAAGACCATTATATTTAGTTAGAGAAGACGCTATTATATCTTGGCGTAATACTAATGAATTAAATTTTCTTAATTGTGCTTGCCGTTTTACTGAAAAAAGTAATAGTGAAAACATAAGTAAGAGGAAAGAAATAAAAGAACTAATTAAAAACTTAAAGAAAGTAAATAAAGATATTGACTATAATATTTTTAAAGCTCTTGATAATGTTAACTTAAACTGTGTTTTAGGAACAAAAAAGAATGGTGAATATAAAAGTTTTCTTGAAGAATACGATAATAAAAAGTGAGATTACATTGATATCTCACTTTTCTTTTATATACATATCAACACGCTTCGGTAATTTCTTAGCCTCTTTAGCTGTTTCTTCTGAAAATAAAAGAATTGGTTTAATGTTAAATGACCTAGCTATTAAATCAATATTTTTACAAGTTAGATTAGCATCCCCATTTTCAATAGTACTTATATATGCCATTTTAAATTTAGTTTTATTAGCGAACTGTTCCTGAGTCATATTATTTTGATATCTATACCATTTAGTATTTAATCCAATCAACTCCATAGATGTCATTTAAATCACCACCTTTTATCTTTGTACGATAAAAATTATTCATACATAGATTATAAAATTAATTAAAAAATAATTTAACACCACTAAAACTTATTAATTTATATCTTAACAAAGTATATTTTATATGTTATAATTTCGACTAGAAGGAGGAAAAAAATGAAAAAGTTAAGTGTCTTAGTACTTGTTGTTATTTCGATGGTTTTATTGACGGGTTGTGGAGCTAAAAAAATTGATTGGAGTGAGATTACTTTAGGTGATAAAATGCCTAAATCTGATGTTTTAACTGGTGAGATTGAAACAAATCGTAAAGATTTAGCTATAATTGAAATTACTAAGATATCACAAAAAGAATTTGAAAGCTATGTTCAAAAAGTTATTGATGCCGGTTATGATATTGATCTTGAATATGAAGATTGGGATACTGTATATGGTGCTTTTAATAAAGAGGGATATTCTATTAGAATCTCATATTTAGAAAATAGTAAAGAAATGAGTATTACTCTTGAGACCCCTGAAACAAACAATATGAAGGAAATAGAATGGCCAAGTAATGGATTAGGTGCTATGTTACCTAAACCTAAATCTAATTTAGGAAAGATTTCTTGGAATAATAGTGATACATTTATCGTTCATTTAGGAAATACAACAATCAATGATTTTAATGAATATGTAAAAGCCTGTGAGGCAGCTGGTTATACTAATGATTATAGTAAAGAAGATAAATATTATTCTGCTAAAAATAGTTCTAGTTATGAACTAGACTTACGTTATCTTGGTGCTAATGTAATTGAAATATCATTAAAAGCTCCAGAAGGTGTAGAAAATAATAGTACTTCTGTTGATAAACCAGTAACTGACAATAAGCCAACTACTGATAATTCTAAAATGCGTAGTGATTTCAAAAAAGCCATGGATGATTATGAAAAGTTTATGGATGAATATATCGCATTTATGAAAAAGTACAATAAATCTAATGGTTCAGATCTTTCTCTTTTAAGCGATTATTCTGATTACATGACGAAATATACTGAATTCCTTGATTCATTCAGTAAATGGGAAAGTAAAGACTTAAATGAAGCTGAAGCAAAATATTATCTTGAAGTTCAAACACGTGTAAATAAAAAACTTTTAGAAATATCTTAATTTGAGGTGAGATTAATGGAAAGTGTAAAAGAATTTATTAAAAAATATAATGTTTTTAAATGGGTAATAGTTCTTGCTGGAGTTGTTGCTCTAATTGGTTTATTTTTACCATATCAAAAAGCTACTAAAGAATATAAAGAAGAATTAGAAGAATATGGTGACTCTTATTATCTTGGAGATGTATTAACAAATAAAGAAGCTGTTAATATTTCTATAATAGAAAACTTTAAAATGTATAAATATGCAATGAACCATAGTGAAGGTGTTTCTTATATTGAAGGAGAAGCTACAATCAATTTTGTCATAACAATTGTTATGATTGTTGCAATAGTACTCGTTATTCTATTTGCTTTATTAAATAAACGCATTTTAACAATCATCTTTAATATTGTTTTAGGATTATGTTCTTTACTCATGAATGCTGACATTACGTCTCGTGGTGTCATGCCATCAGATAACTTTGTTTGTGGTATTTCTTATTACTTGTATATTATTCTTGCTGTTATCATTCTTGCATGTTCAATTGTACTAATTATTAATAATAAGAAAAATAAAAAAACTAAAGCAAAAAGTAGTGAATAAAAATAAATTATAATTTTTAAGCAAGTTATAAAGACTTGCTTTTTTGTTACAAAACTGTAAGGTTAAATGTTATTGTTTCGTGATATGATAATATTAGAAAAGTGGTGAATATATGAGTAAGATTATGATTATTGATGATGATGAAGCAATAAGTTCTGAATTAAAAGAATTACTTCAAAATAATGGTTATGAAGTTACTCTTCCTCAAGACTTTAATAATATTTTAGAAAAGATTTTAAAGTTTTCTCCAGACTTATTATTATTAGATATTAATTTGCCTTTTGTTAACGGTGAACTACTTCTTCAAAATTTAAGAAAAACTTCTAATATACCAGTTATTATGGTAACAAGTAAGAATAATGAGACAGATGAAGCATTATCTATTTCTTATGGTGCTGATGACTACATAACAAAACCATATAATCCCAATATTTTACTTTTAAGAATTGGTGCTGTTTTAAAAAGAAGTAGTATTAATTATAATAATAACACGATTATTACTTATAAAGAATTGAAGTTTGATACTCAAAAAGGAAGTATTAAAAGAGATAATACCGAAATTATTTTAACTAAGAATGAAATGATTATTTTTTCTTATTTAGTAACTCATCAAAAA
This sequence comes from uncultured Bacilli bacterium, assembly GCA_947585665.1. Taxonomy (GTDB): domain Bacteria; phylum Bacillota_I; class Bacilli_A; order RF39; family UBA660; genus RUG11788. Next base: position 58,176 of record CANPXE010000010.1, read on the forward strand.
AGAATAGTTACAAGAGATGAATTAATGACAGCACTATGGGATAATACCGAATATGTCAATGATAATACTTTAACAGTAAACATTAGTCGTTTAAGAAATAAGTTAAAAGAAGTAGGGTATATTGATGTTTTAGCGACAAGAAAGGGTCAAGGTTACATTTTATTATGAAATTTAAAAACTATTTAAAAGACAAATTATATTTTATTATCATTTCTTTAATTAGTTATATTCTCATCTTTTTACTTCTTTTATCTTTTAAAGTTGATAAATCATTAATTGTAGTCGTTTCTATTCTCTTATTAGTTACTTATTCTTTACTATTATTAATTGATTATTTTCGTAAACAGAAATATTATACGAATCTTTTAAAAAATATTGATAATCTCGATAAGGCATATCTCGTTTTAGAGACTTTAAATAAACCAGAGTTTTATGAAGGAGAATTATTATATAATGCTTTGTACGCTATTAATAAGTCAATGCTTGAAAATATCCGTCTTCAAGAAGAACAAATACTCGATTATAAAGAATATGTTGAAATGTGGATACATGAAGTTAAAAGACCACTTGCTAGTCTTGTCTTAACTCTCAATAATAAACAAAAATTATTAGATCGTAAAACTAAAAATATTTTAAAACAATTAGAAGATAGAATTGATCAAGTCTTATATTATGTTCGTTCAGAAAATGCGGAGAAAGATTATTTAATAAAAGAAGTAGATCTATCTAAAATAATTAAAAATGTTGGTATTAAAAACATGGATGATTTACTTGATAATAAAATTTCTTTTAAAGTCGATAATATAAACTATAAAGTATATACTGATTCTAAATGGTTAGAGTTTATTTTAAATCAAATTATAAATAATAGTATTAAATATAAAAGAAATATATCTAATTCTTATATTAAGATTTATGTTGAATATAATGCTAAAACAACTACTTTAATAATTGAAGATAATGGTATAGGAATACCTTCTACGGATATAAAACAAGTCTTTGATAGGACCTTTACAGGATCTAATGGAAGAAAAGGAACTAATTCAACAGGAATGGGATTATATATTGCGAAAAACTTATGTAAAAAATTAGGTCATAAGATAGAGATCGAATCTTTAGAAAATAAATATACGAGAGTTTATATAACTTTTGCTAATAATAAATATTATGATGTTTTAAAGTAATATTACAAAAATGTCATATTTAGTAATATTAGACGAACGACAAGAAAGTTATTTTTAGATATGATGGTTTCTGAAAGGAGAAAATTATATGGAAAATATTTTAAAAGTTGAAAAAATAGAGAAATATTATGGTAGTCGTTCATCTTTAACAAAGGCAATTGATAATTTGTCATTGGAAGTAGAAAAGGGTGAATTTGTTGCTATTATGGGTTCATCTGGTAGTGGTAAAACAACCCTTTTAAATTGTATTTCAACGATTGATAGAGTGACAAGTGGTCATATTTTTGTTGATGATATTGATATTACTAAATTAAAGGGAAATGAACTTAATAAGTTTCGAAGAGAAAAATTAGGTTTTATCTTTCAAGATTTTAATTTGTTAGATACTTTAACAGCTTATGAAAATATTGCGCTTGCTCTATCTATTCAAAATGTAACTTCACAAGAAATAGAGAGAAAGGTAAAAAAAGTTAGTGAAGAACTTGATATTAAGGATGTTTTAAATAAGTATCCATATCAAATGAGTGGTGGACAAAAACAAAGGGTTGCTGCTGCAAGGGCCATCATAACAGATCCTAAGTTAGTACTTGCCGATGAACCAACTGGAGCACTTGATTCTAAATCTTCAAGAATGTTATTAGAAAAGTTTAATTATTTAGATGATTTAGGAGCAACAATTTTGATGGTGACGCATGATGCTTTTACAGCTAGTTATTCTAGACGAGTAATTTTTATTAAAGATGGTAAAGTCTTTAAAGAATTACATCGTGGTAAAAGTTCTAGAAAAGAGTTCTTTGATAAAATTATTGATGTTGTTACTTTGTTAGGTGGGGATTTAAATGATGCTTTGTAAATTATCTTTAAAAAACATCAAAAAAAGTATTAAAGATTATGCTATTTACTTTTTTACACTCATTCTAGGAGTTGCTATCTTTTATGTATTTAATGCTCTAGATAGTCAAACTGTTATGATGGATGTTTCCTCATCAACACAAGATTTGATTGATCTCATGATGACTGTTCTTTCTAGTGTTAGTGTCTTTGTTTCATTCGTATTGGGATTTTTAATAATTTATGCATCACGTTTTTTAATGAAGAGACGAAATAAAGAATTTGGAATTTATTTAACTCTTGGAATGAGTAAAAGAAAAATATCTTTGATTCTTTTCTTGGAAACATTATGCATTGGTATTTTATCTTTAATTGTTGGTCTAGGTGTTGGTGTAATTATATCGCAAATTATGAGTTTAGTTGTTGCCAATATGTTTGAAGCCGACCTTACTAAATTTACCTTTGTGTTCTCATCATCAGCCTGCCTTAAAACAATTATTTATTTTAGTATTATGTATTTAATCGTTATGATTTTTAATACGATAAGTGTTAGTAAATGTAAATTGATTGATTTATTAAATGGGGCTAAAACGAGTGAAGAAGTTAAATTAAAGAATCCATATCTTTGCATTATTATCTTTGTATTGTCTTCGATTGTTCTTGGTAAAGCATATCACATAGTAACATCTGAGTTTTTAACTTTACAAGAAGTAACGGATGCTTTAAAACCAATTATTATGGGTATAGTAGCGACTTTCTTAATATTCTGGTCTTTGTCAGGTCTAATTTTAAGAATTGCTCAAAGCTTAAAGAAGTATTACTATAAAGGACTAAACAGTTTTACATTAAGACAATTTTCAAGTAAGATTAATACAACGGTATTTTCAACAACAATTATTTGTTTGATGTTATTTGTGACGATTTGTTTGTTGTCAGCTTGTTTTACGATGAAGAATTCAATGAATGCTAATATTAAAGAACTTGCGCCAATAGATGCTCAATTTACAGTTAATATGAATATGGATAGATATTATGAAAATTATAAAGATTATGGATATAATGATGATCAAATAAAAAATTCGCACTATACAGCAAAAGAAATGTTTGAATTATTTGATTTTGATATTACAACTTACTTTAAAGATTATATAGAAGTTAATACTTATGCAACGCCAGATTTAACTATGAATGACACTTTAGGATCAAAACTTGATAGCATTAGAACACAATTTCCTTTTTTAGCGTATGATACCAAAGAACCCATTATGAAAATAAGTGATTATAATGCGGTTGCTAAGTTTTATGGAATAGAAGAATATTCTTTGAAAGACGATGAATATATGATAGTTGCTGATTTTGATTCAATGATAAAGATTCGCGATATCGCTTTAAAAAATGGGGAAGAAATTAATGTATTTGGTCATACCTTAAAACCTAAATATGATACTTGTCAGGATGGATTTTTAGAGATGTCTAGTAATCATATTAATACAGGAATTATTTTAGTTCCTGATGATGTAGTAGATGAAGACTATTTAATTCAAAATCATTTGCTAGGTAATTATAAAACAAGTGATAAAAAAGAAATTGAACAAATTGAAAATGACATTAATGCCCTTGATAAAGATAAAAGAGCTAATTCTTATTTATTACCTAGTGGTAGTACTAAGTTAGCGATAAAAGAAGCGACAGTTGGACTATCAGCAATGGTAACATTTATTGGTCTATATTTAGGAATTATTTTCTTAATTAGTAGTGCGGCAATTTTGGGATTAAAAGAGTTGTCAGAGAGTAGTGATAACAAAGAAAGATTTTTAATCTTGCGAAAGATTGGTACTGATGAGAAAATGATTAATAAAGCACTATTTAGACAAATTGCTATTTTCTTTATGTTGCCTTTAATCCTTGCCTTGATTCATTCAATGTTTGGAATTAAGTTTGCCGTGCAAGTATTAGAGGTATTTGGTACTGAGGAATTACTGCCTTCTATAATTGCAACAGCATTTATTTTAGTAGTCATTTATGGTGGATATTTCTTAATTACATATTACTGTAGTAAAAATATTATAAAAGAAAGATATTAATGATAAAAAAAGACTTATGAATAAAATTTCATAGGTCTTTTAATATTATTCTTCTTTAACTTTGGCATCAGTTATTTCTATTTTTTCACATTTAGTAGTTGTTTCGTTATAAGTATAATTTTCTTCACAATTCTTGTTAGTTTCTTTAGTAGTAGTTGTTACACACTTTTTACCATCAAGAGTTCCATTCTCACAAGAGTAGGTTGTTTTAGGGGTTGCTGTCTTATAGCATTTACCACTAATTTCTTTAGTATTTTTAGGACATACGAGACGACCTTTAGCTTCTGCTGGTGTTTCATAACAATCTTTATTTGGTCCACTCTTACAAATTCTAAGGATACAAGCACTATTTTCTACTCTTAAAGCTTGATAGTACCAACCATTTGATTCTTTATGTTGCGTATAACTTTCAACACAATAATGTTCAATTACTTTATCAGTAGCTGTTTTACTAACACAAGTTCCATTTTTTAATTCATAACCACTATCACATTTAGTAGTGCTTTTAGCATCAGTCTTCTCTTCTTTAACACAAGTGTTATCTTTTAACTCATAGCCTTCATCACAACTCGTTGTTGCATCCATTGATATAACAGTTTCACATTTATCATTTTTTAATGTTCCTTCATCACAATAAAAACTCTTTTCTTTTTTTCCACAACCAGTAACTATTAATAATAGTAATATAAATATAAAATAATTTTTAAGTTTCATAGATATCCTCCTTTTCTATATTATAGCATATTCTTAATAATTATTATATAATAAAAATGACAAAAGGTGATACGGAAGTGATATAGTGAAAAGACAAATTGAAAGAGTAATACTGATTAGAAAAATAGTTATGGCCATAATGGTTATAGTGACATTAGTATGGGCTTTTCCTAAAAATAATTTAGTTGGAAAAATATTCATTCTTCCTTTTTTGATATGTGCAATTGCCATTTTTTTAGAAAGTGTCTTTTTGCTTTTTAATAAGAAGAAATTGGCTAATATTTTTATGTACATATTTAGAGTCGTTTTCTTTATTTATGTTTATGGCTTTTTAGGTTATTCTTCATATTATGCAATAGTAAATAAAACTTATTCGCTTTTTATACCAATATGCATATTTTTAGTGTTTTCCGTCTACTTCATATATAAAGCTTTCTTTGTAAAAAAGTAAATTAACAGATCTTCGGATCTGTTTTTTTTATGAAATTTTATAAAATTGATAAAAAAGTGTTGAAAACAGGAACATTTGTATGATAGTATATTTATTATCAACAAAAGAGGTGAATTAGAAAAAAGAAAAGTAAAATAAAAAACAAATTCAGTAGACAAAATTATTAATAGGAGAAAGGATGACTAACTATTAAAAGTCAAGAGATTTTTTATAGAAGTTATAAATTGGAAAGAAACCCACGCCAAAAA
>CANPXE010000011.1 GCA_947585665.1 uncultured Bacilli bacterium
CCTGTTGCTCCTGTTGCTCCTGTTGCTCCTGTTGCTCCTGTTGCTCCTGTTGCTCCTGTTGCTCCTGTTGCTCCTGTGCTTCCAGTCGCACCAGCTGGTACAGTAAATGCTAAAACAACGTTATCATTAGTTCCAGTATTAACAACACTAGCATCACTTCCAGGTGCGCCTGTCGTTGTTGTTCCAACAGTTACGCTTGTAGGCCCTGCTGGCCCGGTTGGACCTTGAGGACCGGTTGGTCCAATTAAATAACAACTATTACAATTAGGTACAGGATTATTTCCTCCATTACAACCATTTCCAAACATGTTTTTACCTCCTTCATTCTAATATATGATTGAGGTCTTTTTTGATATAGTTAATTGGCATAAATGGATGTTTTTTTATACTCCTTCTAAATCAAAATCTGGTATAAAACTCTCATCTTGGGTTTCACCTTCTTGAATGAAAGCATTTCTAACACCTATATCATAAGCATAGTTTACTAATTTGTCATATTCTTCTTCAGTTACTTTTCTATTTAGATTTGGATACTTTTTAAAGTTACATAATGGTGTATACTGATTCATTATACTGATATAAATATTATCCTTATAGGTATCGTATAAATATTTAATTATTTTTTTCGCATCTTCTACTTGTTCTGGTAAAAGTAAAACCCTAACAACAACACCTTTTAATAATAATCCCTCTTTAGAAAAGACAGGTTTTCCTACTTGACGATACATCTCTTCAATATTTTCTTTAGCAATGAAAAAATAGTTATCAACATTAGAATATTTAATTCCAAACTCTTCATTATAATATTTCATATCTGGTAAATATATATCTACTGTTCCTTCTAATTCTTTTAATGTTTCAACATTTTCATAAGAACTAGTATTATATACAACCGGTATTTTTAAGCCATTTTTCCTTGCCTTTTTAATTCCTTTAATAATACTTGGAAGATAGTGAGTTGGTGTTACTAAATTGATATTATTAGCTTTTTTTCTTTGTAATTCTAGACAAATATCACTAAAACGTTTAATCGTAATATCTTTTCCTACACCTAAAGCACTTATTTTTCGATTCTGACAATAAATACATTTCAAACTACAATAAGAAAAGAAAATAGTTCCACTACCATTCTCTTGTGACAAAAAAGGTTCTTCCCAATAATGAAGACTTGCTTTCGCAATTCTTAATTTATTACTTGCGCCACACATACCTTTTTTTACATATCTATTAACATTACAATTGTGATGACACAAATTACAATTTTTGTAAACATTTCTCAAAGTGATCACATTCTTTCTAAAATACCTTCTAAGACAACACTTTTATCAACAAAAAAAGTATGTTTCATATAAAATTTTTGTCGAGTATTGAAAAAATACTTAACAAAGTAAATATCTTTAAAACTATAATGAACACCTTTTTTACGCAAGTAAGGACAAACGAACATTTTACAAGCAATATTCTTAATCATACATCCTTTTTTTCCTAAATGTTCACAATCAGCATTTTCTTTATAACCATGACAACAACCATTAATATAAGTATCTTTGATTATTCCTCTTTCTATCATATCTCTTCTTCTTGAACACAAATTATCTTTGAAACCACAAATATTTTTATCTTGAAATTCTTTATCTAGATAATCACAAATCATATCATATAATTTAGAATATCTTTTTTTTAAGTTTTTTTCAGAAACTACTTCTTCTATTTTCTTTATTCTTTTTTTCTTTTCACTATTAGTTATCGTTTCATCATTATTTATGTCAAAAGTTGCTTTTTTTAAAATAGTAACATCACGCATCTCTATCCCTACTTCTCATAAAATGGTTTCATATCTTTTATTAATTCTTCAGCAATATCATATTTAGTTGTCATTATGTCTAAATTAATTTCATCAATACTATTATTTACTTCTTCTCTTATTTCGTTAAATAACTTTTCTATATCTTTGGTCTTAACATCAATAATTAATAAATATCCTGGAATATTATTTTTAATAATGCACAATATATAAGCACAATTAATACTTTTTTTCTTTTCTAAAACACGCTTCATTTTTCTCTTTATTTCTTTTGGGCATTCTTTTTTGTCATCTATAAAGACTTTATCATTACTAAAAATATTCTTAACTGCTTCTCTATTTAAAACGATATTTTCAGAAAAAGGGTTAATGACAAGTCCTTTAATTTCTGAATCGCTTGAAACAACAATATTCGCAAGTTCATCAAATGATAAGAAAAACTCTCTTGATTCTTTAGCGTCACTCCATTTATTATATTCATCTATATCTGTATAACACTGAAAATAATGGTCTTGATTTTGATTAGCTAAAAGCATAAAAGTAAATTCATCTTTTTTATCATCATCAACAGCCGGAATAATTAAAATAGAACTCTTTAATAATTTTATAAATTCATCTTCACTTTCTTTATCATCTTGAAGATTTAAAGTAATCATAGCTACTTTTAACTCATCATTTCTAACTTCTTTATTTGCTTCCATAAAATCACCACTTTCATTATAACATATATTAGACACTTTAATGGAAACTACTTCTTGAAAAGTATGTTATACTTTAATAGGGAAAGGAAGTGATATGATGCCTTCATCAGCTATTCATCGTTGTGTCAGTAAAAGAGTAAAAGAGAAACTAAATATTTACAATGATAGTAATATCTCCCTTCTTTATGAATTGGGTTCGGTTGCTCCTGATTGTTGGAAAGATTCCTTAAAATATCAAAATTCACCACTTCCTAAGCATCAAAAACGTCGTGCTTCCCATTTTTCAACTGAAAGTGAAAACTTTATTGAGGACTATGATGCTTTCTATCAAAAGTATCATCCAACTATTAATGATCCTTTTTTAGTTGGTTATTTTGTTCATCTAATAACTGATAATTATTGGCGAACTAATATGTTTTTAAAATACTTTTTAAAAGATAATAAAGTTAAAATGCTTGATGGAACAGTTTTAGTTTTAGATAAAGAAAAAAGAAAAGAACTATTGTCCAAGGAAAATAAACAAATGTCTTACCAAATTTCTAAATATTATAATCTTCAAAAGATTAGATATTTATCTATGAAAGAAATTGCTTCTCTTCCGAAGATGGAAGAAGTTGAATTCGATATTATTAATGATACTGTTGAATTTATTAATTTCGAAGCCAACAACAACAATCATCATACTTTTAAAGTCTATAACATTGATAATTTCATTAATGGTGTGGAATCTTGTAGTGATTTTATTGTTGATCAATTAATAAAATATAAAATAGTTAAGAAATAAAATAATTTATTTCTTTTTTTATATAATAAATATCGAAAACACTTAACATTTAAGGAAAAAATAGTATAATAAAGAAATGGTGATTTTATGAAAAAGAAAAAACCCAAAAAAAATAATAATAAAAAAATTAATATTATAGCTTTTATATTTAATGGTATTTTTTTAATAACATCCATTTTACTAGCATACCTAGTTATTAATCTTGATGTTTTACCAACTAAATATTTAGTATTAGTTTTAGGTGTTATATCTATTTTGAACATCGTATCAATTACATTAAATATTTTAAAAAAGATTCCTAATAAGATTAAAATTGTCAATATGGTCGTATGTTCTATTTTAAGCATTCTTTTTGGTATTCTTTCTTTTCACGTTCATAATACTGATGAATTTTTGGCAGATATGGATATTGATTATAAAACTATGAACTATGTAATAGTTGTTTTAAGAAGTACAGAGTATGATGAAGTAGATGATTTAAAAGAAAGTGAAATTGGCTATTTGAATAATGAAAGTGAAGGTTTAGATGAAGCCCTTACCGAAATAAAAAAAGTCGTTGATGTAGAGAACAAACCTTTTACTGATTTAAATGAATTGCGAAAAGAACTTGAAGATGAAAAAATAAGTGCTATGTACGTTGAAGAATCATATTATAAGATGTTAAAAGATACAGATTATGATGATGAAGAAGAAAAAGAAGATGAAAAGGACGAAAAACAAGATGAAAGTGATACAACAGTTGAAGAAGATATTTCAGAATTTGAAGCTAAGACTAAAATTATTTATTCAGTTACTATAAATATGAAGACTGGAAAAATTACTAAGCAAGTTGAAGATGTTACAATGGATCCATTTAATGTTTATATTAGTGGTATTGATACTTATGGTAAAATTTCTAGTGTTTCAAGAACAGATGTCAATATGGTTGTAACGGTTAATCCTGTTACACATCAAATTCTTTTAACTTCTATTCCAAGAGATTATTACGTACAACTACATGATAAAAAAGGTTTAAAAGATAAGTTAACACATTCTGGTATCTATGGAATTGATACCAGTGTTAAGACCGTTGAAGATCTATTCGGAATTGACATTAACTATTACTTTAAAGTTAACTTTACCAGTGTTGTTAATATTGTTGAAGCATTAGGTGGTGTTGAAGTATATTCTGATTATACTTTTACATCTAAAGATGGTTATCGTTATACAAAAGGATATAACTCTGTTAATGGTAAAGAAGCTCTTTCTTTTGTAAGAGAAAGAAAACACCTTCCTGGTGGTGATAGACAACGCATTAAAGACCAACAAGCGATGATTGATGCCATGTTTAGAAAAGCCATTAATCCTTCAATCATCATAAAGTATTCTAGTCTTTTAAATAGTGTTAAAGATAACTTTGTAACTAATATGTCCTCCGATGAAATTACTAATTTAGTGAAGATGCAACTAGATTCTAATGCTAAATGGACAATAACATCTAATAGTGTTGAAGGCTATGATAGTAGTAATTATACTTATTCGGCACCTAGTCAAAAACTATATGTTATGACACCTAAAAAAGAAAGTGTCGAAGAAGCAACAAACTTGATAAAAAGTGTTACTAATGGTGAAAGATTAGAAGCATCTTATGCCGAAAAAAGTAGTGATGTCCATTCCGTTAAAGTTGTTCCTAAACCAAGTTCTGGCTCTAGTAGTAAGAAAACAACAACAACTAATAAAGGAACTACGACAACGAGTAAAAAAGAAGAATCAAAAGAAGAAGAAAAAAATACAGAAACAGAAAAAGATAATAGTAAAACTGATGACACTACGGAAAAAGACGATAGTTCTAAAGATGATGAAAGTAGTGGAAAACAAGATGGACAAGATAACGAATCAAGTTCTGGTGATGGAGGACAAGGTAATACTGGTAGTAGTGAACCAACACCGCCTAAAGAAGAACCAAAACCTCCAGTTGAAGAAGAAAAAGAGGAATTGGATTAAACACCAATTCCTTTTAATATGTCTTTTAAATCTTCAATAACTTTATCAATATTACGCATTCCATTACCAACGGGATAAAAGACTGGATAGACTTTATAAGTTTCACCATTAATAACTTTTTCATAGTATTTTTTACGACATGTAGATACACAAATGTTTTGTTCAAGAATAATACTACTCACTTGATTACCAAATGTAACTATTATTTTAGGTTTTATGATAGAAATTTCTTGATATAACAATTTAAGATATTTTTTATAGACAGAATTAGGAAGAGGACGAGCATCAACTTGCGTACATTTTCCTAAATTAGTAATGAAATATTTATGTTTTTCAACATCTTGATAGACGTTATCCGCAAATTCTATTGTCCATTCATTTGCTTTTCTCTTAATTATTTCTTCGTAAACTTTTTTATCTAATAGTCCTATTTCATAAAACAATTTCCAAATATTTTTGGTGCCGAGCCAAGGTGATCTTCTCCCCTGCCAATCTTTGGATGAAGATATATTTTTTCCTGTGGGATTCATAAAGACAAAACAAACATCAGGACTTTCTTCACAACCACCATTATAAATAGAAGCTAAATCTTTATCACCATATCTTTTTTGTAATTTATCGTATTCGATATTTAAATCTTTTATTTTCATAATTACTTTTTATTAACTTCTTTAAATTTTTCTTCAGCTCTTTTTAGACTTGCGACAACGTTAGGATTAAACTTTGTACCACTCTTCTTTTCTATTTCAGATATAATTGAGCTTTCATTCATTACTTTTAATAATTCATTATATTCAATAGCAACAGATGCGATTCTAGCAACAAGAGGAATACTATCAGTTTTTAAACCCGTTGGATAACCACTACCATCATAGTTTTCTTCATGATACATAATAATGTCTTTAGCATAATGGTTAAAAATACGATCTGTTTCACGATATAAAACACTATCAAAAATAGAAACACCAATATTTGGATGGCTCTTAATAATTTTCAACTCATCATTATTAAAATCCTGTTTTTTTAACATTTTATGTGGCAAAGTATAAAGTCCAATATTATAATATTTTACTGCTTCAGCAATTTTATTAATACGCTCATCATCAAGGTGATATTCAGGATAATCAATCGCTATTTGTTTTGTCAATATTTTCATGTAGGCACTTATTCTTCGCAAATCACTAGCACAATCATACATATATGATTTAACCATTGTCCTTAGTACATTCTTAATTTCTTCATGTTGGTTAACAACAATTTCATTTAAAGATGTATTTGATTTGTACAATCTAATTAAAGTTCTAATACGGTGCTTAATAACTTGGACATTAAATGGTTTTTCAAGAACATCGGCAATCGGATAAGTATAAGCACGATCTCTTGTTTCTTGGTCATATTCACCACTTATGACAATAATTGGTATTTTAGTAATTAAATTATTACTACTCATGTAATCTAAAACTTCAAATCCACCAACTTCTGGCATATTTAAATCAAGAAACATTCCCACAATCTTATCCTTTTTATTCAAATCTGTAATATCATCATTCTTCTTCAAAATATCAATAGCTTCTTGACCATTAGCAGCTTCTAATATTTTATAAGTATCTTCAAAAGTTCTACTCAAAAGTTTTCTTGTCATATCGTCATCATCAGCAATAATAATTGTTTTATCTTTTCCTTGATTAGTATTCTCAATTAAATTGGACGCTAAAGCTTCGTTTAACTCAGGAAAGTTATCTTTTAAATCAACTATTATATTATTTACATAGTCAATGATACTCTTAACTTCCATATTATGGGTTGAATAATTCAAATTAACTATTGAATTCAAATTTATTAAAGCACTAGAAACTGTATTAAAAATAACTTTTTGACGTTCTTTTAATTTTTCAATAATAACATCATCATTATTCTCAGCTTTAACACTTTCATTAGCGTTCTCAACTAATACTAAAGCTACATCTTTACCATCAATATCAAATAATTTGACAGTATTACTATACCAAGAATAATTATTTCCTTCTTTTTTTCGATAAACACTATGAATTACATCTTCACCTTTACTTTTCATATCTTGTAAGTAATTAGGTGAAAAACTATCAATGTACTCTTTTAAATCATCAGGATGAATAACTTTTTGAACTTCTTCATAAAAAGAAGTAAAAGGTTTAGAATTACGACAAATTATTTCATCGTTTTCAAAACCAAACTCTAACATCATATCAGCCATTAAATCAATAGCATAAATACTTACAAAATTAGAAGAAATTAAATCTTTTATATAACCTGTATAATAATGATTATCCATACTATCACTCCTATTCTATATAATTATAACACGACTTTCTACATTTAAAAGAAAAAAGACTTGGAAAAGTCTTTCTTTTTACACATTACTAATAGAATTTATACTTATTGTCTTTTCAACTATCTTTTTAACGTTATCGATTGCAAAAGGTTTTTTTAAGACATCAATAATACCATATTCAAAAGCTTTATCAATGTTTTCAACGTCATCATCACCCGTTATAATTGATACTGGTACTCTTTGAAATAAGTTATACTGTTTCATAAATTCAAGTACCGCAAAGCCATCAACTTCAGGCATATTTAAGTCTAATAGCATTCCTACTATTTCCGTTAAGTTATTACTTTTTAATAAATCGATTGCTTCTTGTCCATTTTGAGCACTTAAAATATTATATTGTCCTTCAAAAGCTTTCTTTACAATATTAACAATTATGTTAGAGTCATCCGCAACAATAATTGATTTCATAATATCACTCCCTATATTTTATATTTTATCACAAAAATATTCTTTTAAAGTTACTATTATTATAAATTGACATCATGTTGACTATTATTAGATTCATAAATCAACGATTCATAGAGTAAATCAACAATATAATTAGATGGTTCAAGATGATACTTAGTACATAATTCTTTAAAAACATCATCATAAAAACAAGTATTTAAGTATGAAAAAACCGATTCTTTTTTATTCTTAATATTCTTCAAATAATCTTTTGTATAATCATTATCAATTATTAGTAATAAATCTTTTGAAATAAACTTTTTAAAGTCCTTAATAATTTCTCCAGTACTATTTTTATAGACAAAATCTTCTTTATCATAATTTAACATTTCATTTATATAAGGATTCATTACCAAATCTTCTTTTAAACGATAATCAAAGCGTTCTAATAGAGTTAATCCTTTTAATTTTAAAGCTGAAAGTTGCGCTATTTCACCATATCGAGAATCAGGATGGGTAGGAACTATTTCTAAAATTATATATTCTTTATTAAGTAATTTATCTATCATATAATCAGTCCTTTCTTTGATAATTGACAGTAAATTTATATTTCTATATAATAATTTTGTTGATACAAAGGAGAAAATTATTATGAAATATGAAATAATTGGAAAGACACTTCCCGCTGTCGAAATTAAGTTAAATAGTGGTGAAAGTGTATACAATCAATCAGGCTCAATGGCATGGATGAGTCAAGATATAAAAATGGATACTAATACTAAAGGTGGTATCTTGAAAGGAATTGGTAGACTATTTGCCGGTGAAACATTATTTATGAATACTTTTACCGCTAAAAAAGATAACCAAATGGTTGCTTTTTCTTCAAACTTTCCAGGTGTTATTATACCTATTATTATTAATCCTAAAGATAATGGTTTAATCATTCAAAAAGGAGCTTTCCTATGTGCTGAACCAAGTATTAAATTAAATATTACTTTAAGTAAAAAATTATCTGCTGGTCTTTTCGGTGGTGAAGGTTTTATTCTTCAAGAAGTAAGTGGTACAGGAACCATCTTTTTGGAAGTAGATGGTGATGAAATTATAAAAGAACTTAAAGAAAATGAAACTATTAAAATAGATACTGGTAATATCGTTGCTTTTGATAAAACTGTTAAATACGAAGTTGAAGTTGTCAAAGGTGTTAAAAATGTCCTATTTGGTGGTGAAGGTTTATTCTTAGCTAAATTAACAGGACCAGGAAAAGTAATTTTACAAACACAAAACTTTTATGACTTTGCAAGTGATATTATTAGTCTTATACCAGAGAACAATAATAATGAAGAATAGATATCAATTTGATATCTTTTCTTTTGCCATTAAATAGTTTAAAAATGCTTCACAACCTTCTAAAATGTCTTCATAAGCTTTTTCAAAATTACGTGTATACCAAGGATCAGCTACATCTCTTGGATGATTAGTAAAATCTAAGAGACGATAAACATTAGAACTTTTCCCAATAATTCTTTCAATTCTTTGAACATTATATTCTTCCATTCCAATGATATAATCAAATTTATCTCTATCATCTTCAACAAGACAACAAACTCTTTTTTGCTCATCAAAAGGAATACCCTTTTCACGCAATTTTGCTTGGACTGGTGGATAAATATTATTTCCTAATTCTTCATCACTTGTCGCTTTGGAAACAATATAAAATTTATCTTGTAATGATTTTTTATTAACTAAATCTTTCATGATGAACTCTGCCATTGGTGAACGACAAATATTACCTAAACAAACAAAACATATTCTTATCATAATAATCCTCTATTTAGTTTCAGGCATTACTTTTGTCTTTACTTTTTCTGAACATAATTCTCTATTTAAATCAAGAGCATCATGAAAAATGCGGTGATATAGCATTAGTTGATCATCAAAAGATAAAAAATCATTTCTTTCACACATTTCACTAACTGTTGGATAAGCTCTTTGAACATAAGATATGATATAACCCTTTTCTTTTTGAGGTATTTGGGAAGTAATTTCACTATAATCATGTCTAATTATTTGTCTTAAATAAGCATAAGATAACTTATCATTTAAAGTTTCTAAATCAACATCACGATCATACCATAGAGCAAGGCGATTGCGCTCATAAGATACTTTATTCAACTCCTCAATTGTATCCAAAGGAGAAGAGTGGTCACTCAAATCATCAATCAAATCAACAGTATCAGCAAAAAATCCAGATAAATCATTAGGATCTGTTTTATTAATGCGATCAATCAAAGAATAAAGATATGTTTCTAAATCTTGACTATCTTTACAAGTATTCAATATTTTATATAGTTGTAGATAATAAAATGGTCTTAAATGATATGGACTTTGTTGCATAGCTGATAATACCTTTTTAGAAAGATCACTATTTTTTATTGCTTCATAGTCGACTTTATCATTTAATTCACTGAGATAATCATCTGTTTTGGCAAAAAAACCTTGACGAGCACTATCTTCTAATAAATTATATAATTCATTATTAGCTTCTTCTTTTTTAATATCTTGCCTCTTAGCTTTATAAACATTATTAACTTTTTTAGAAAGAATACCTCCACCGATTACAAGAGGAATACTTCCTGGAACAGCAATTGATAAAAGAAGAGGAAAACTACCAATGCCTAAAACATAACCAAAAGTTCCCATTAACAAAGAAGCACTAACAGTACCAAGTAATATTTCTTGAACGTTTTTTTCCAAATAATCCTTGGACAAAAATCTTTCCTTTTCTTCTTTTGTTAAAGCAGGATATGTCTTTTTCATTATACGATCTTTTTTAGTAAAAATATTTTCTTTATCATTATCAAGCGAAGTACTATCATAAAAAGCATAAGCTAAAAACGGAACACTTTTTCTAGGAATTTTAACATTAGATAATAAATCTTTAATGTTATCAACAGAAACACAAAAAGAATTATAACCATCTTCACAAACTAAAGCACATCTTGTTCCATATAAAAAGTCCTTTATCTTTAAAGAAACATGAGGTTCTTTAGATATTAACAATTCTCTATCTTCATTAAAAAAAGAAATAGCTGCATTTTTTCTAATATCAAAAATAAGAGCGTCTTCCCCACCAAATAAACTTGATGATAAAGTTGCATATTCTAAAGCATCCAATGGTACAAAATCATAATAGAATTTACCATGATTATCGATTGCTATACCAAAGACTTTTTCCCCTTTTTCATTTTCAATACGATAAGTTGTCTTTCCTTCAATTTCATCATAACCTTCTTTAAGACAAGTATATTTATCATTTATTTTTTTATCATAAGTACTTACATCTTTTAAACTAGATGTTTTTATAAAACGATATAACTCCACAAAAGAAGAAGCAACATCAAGTAAGTTAACACTATCTTTTTCATCCCTTACACTATTTGCTTCTACTCTTTCAATAACTTTTCTAATATTATCTAAATTTTCCATCAAACCACCATCAAACTAATTTTTTTCAATATCTAAGACAATTTCATCATCTTTATCTGCGATTTCAATTACTGAAAACCAAGTATATTTAGAAGTTGCTTTATAATCTTTAATTGTCTTATTGAGTTCGATAATAACTTCATCTTTTCTTTTATAAATATTATTAATACGAAGAGAAGTAACATTATTATCATTAACAAGACTTAAAACGACAAGAGTATTTTCTTCAAAAAACTCTTCATCATATTTTTTTAGGCGATCATTTAACCATTTTATTGTTATATTTACTTCACGAAGAACGTTTTTATAATATTTTAAGTCATCAACATTTCTAATTATTGTCATATCTTTTACTTTTTCAATACGACTATTTTCACGATGACTATAAGGATGATATTCTAATTTACTGTCATATACTTCCTCTTTGAGACTTGGATCAAAAGCATTTTTAACATCAACCAAAATCTTTCCAAAAAGAATGGCTGTCATAACGATAAAAAAGAGACATAATACTTCACTTGGAATACCTTTTTTCTTCATACTACTATTCAACTCCTATCACTTAAAATTTTCTTTTGATATATTATAACATATAACTATTAATATATTGATATTTTCTAATCATTTATATTAAAAAAGTATTTAATGCCATAGTTTTTACCATAATATTCGTCTATTATATTAGAAGCAAGATTTATTTTTTCTTTATTTATTGTATTAGTTTTTTTATATTCATCTATTATTTCCATAACTAAATTTACATAGTAATATATAATTTCACTATATTTAGCTCTCGTCATTATTTCTACTAATTCATCTACTTTATTTTCAACATCTTCTTTTATTTGTGAAATTAAATAGTTGTCAGCTGATAAAACTTGTCCATCAACAATAATTTTATTATCAATTTTATTAATTATTGGTACTTTTGATGGTGTTATTTCTAAATTAATATCCTCATATAAATATTTTTTATATTGTTCCTTTTTAATATTTTCAAATTCTGATAAAGCTTCAACTTTCTTTTCAAAATCATCATCAAATTCTTCATCAACAGCAATAACATTAGAATCCATATAATCTTTTTCTTCTGTTTTATTTAATTCAACGATATGAAAGTCATTAATATCTAATATAGCCCAAAATCTTGGTCTAACACACTTCTTTCTACTTTGTAATTCTTCATTAGGAATATCTATAACAGTTCCAACATATAGTTTTCCATCTACTACTCTTAGCATTGGAAAATATGTAGTAGCATTTTCAATTCCTATTTCACCCAAAGATTTTAATACGCTATTGGTTACTTGATCTTCAAATTCTATTCTTTCCATAATTTTCTCCTTTTAAAATATAAATATATGTTCACAGACACCAATATTATATCATTTGCTTTTAATTTATCAAACATTTTAAATAGATAAAGAAATGATATTAAAAACCATTGTAATAAACTAAAAAGACTAATCTTTTCGATTAGTCTTTTTTGAATCGTACCAAGTACGACAATTCACTTATATGGGGCGGGATAAGGGGATCGAACCCTTGCATACCGGAGCCACAATCCGGCGTGTTAACCACTTCACCAATACCGCCATTTCTAAATGACTTCTTTATTTTATTATATGTGATAAAAAAAATCAAGTCTTTTAAAGAAAAATGGTTATTTGTCCATACTGATATTTTATAATCTCATATTTTATGTTAGGAGTGATAAAATGAATAATAATTATAGTGATAGACAAATGGTTAATTTAAATAACAATAATAATTTAGCCGGTCTATACACAGGATACGTTCGCGGTAATATGTTTCCTTCTCTATATGATCAATATAAGAATTATCAACCAGCAATGTTAAATCCTAAAACAGAAAAAGAACAATATTTGCTCGATTTAAATCAAATTCAATTCGCAATGCATGATATTCATCTATATTTAGATAATTATCCTAATAATACTTCTATGATTGAAGAGTTCAATAAAAATCGTGAAATGTATAATCAAATGTTACAAGAGTATCAGAAGAAGTATGGACCAATAAATATTACAAGCGATAGTCTTAATATGACACCTTGGCAATGGGACAACAATCCTTGGCCTTGGGAAAGGAGTGATAACTAATGTGGGCTTATCAAAAAAAGTTACAATATCCAGTCAATATTAAGAGAAAGAATCTTCGTCTTGCGAAATGTATTATTTCCCAATATGGAGGGTATGCTGGTGAGTTAAATGCCGCTCTTCGTTATCTTGATCAAAGATATGGTATGCCTGATGAGAGAGGTAAAGCTCTATTAACAGATATAGGAACAGAGGAATAAGAACATACACGATAGTCTAAAAGGAGATTATCGTATGAATTGTATTTATTTAAAGCAAAAAATAAATAGAAAATTAGAATGTAAAAAGAATAAAAACAGAAATATACCTAATGATTGTAGAAATTGTAGAGACAAATGTTTCAAATTCTATGAATGCACAAAATTACAAAAAAAATATACATTCCAGGAGAAAAAGTCTCCTAAAATGCATAATAAGAGTACAAAATTAAAAAAATTAGAGAGAAGTAGAGAAAGTATTTTAACTGATGATATGAAGCATTGTATCATCTGTGGAAGAAGTCCAGTAAACAAGCACGAGATATTCGGAGGAAAAAATAGATTGAATTCAATTAAATACAAATTAGTTATACCTTTATGTATTTATGAACATCATAATCAAATTGAATGTAGAGGTATACATTTTGATAAAAGGTTACAAAAAGAGTGGCATAAAAAAGGACAAGCTGCTTTTGAAGAAGCTTATCCTAATTTAAAATTTATAGATATATTTAAAAAAAACTACTTTTAACTTTTATTTCTTTTTTTAATTTTATCAATTTTTTCTTTATTTTGTGGGTAGAAGGTAGATACATAAATTTCTTTTTTATCTAGTTTAACAACTACACAAACATATTGATTAGTTCTTCCGTAATATTTTAAACTATTTTTCTTATAATCATATTCAACATAATATGGTCTCTTAATAACTTTATCTATATTTATTAGAGTGTCGTGATAACTATCTATACTAAAAAAATCATTCGCGTGCTTATTAGTATGTATATCAAGTTTTAGCGATTGTACAATATCTTTATTAGCATATTGTGGGATACCATTAGAATTAGCAATATCTTCTGAAATAGTACCAACAATTTTTAAAGTTTTCTTCAATGTTATCACTTCCTTTATTTCAAAGAAAAAGCCTACATTCATAGAATGCAGGCTTTGAGTAATACGGTAGGTCTCCCAGTCCCTACTTGTATTCTTTCGGCATAAGCCTACTCTGACTTACTAGCAAGTAGTAAGCGTCAGTGCAAGAAGAAATATTTACACCCTCAATATTACTCGCTTATAATTATAAGAGTATCTAATGTCAACGTATGTCGAAAAAAGATACCATAATTATTTGTTTGTAAAAAACAAACTCACATAATCACTTATGTGCCATGTATTATAACATAAAAAAATTTTTATGTCAATAATACAATAAGTTGGTTGTCAACTTACATAATTATAATACTATAAAATTACCACTAATTCAATATCATTTTTTTACAAAAATTGTATATTTTTGTACATTTTTATGTATTTTTATGTATTTCTATACATTCTTTTGTATAGTTGCTCATTCAACATCATTAGTAAGTAAATAATACATAACATCTTGATCATTTATAATTACACTTATCTTTTTAATTTCCTATATTAATGCATAAAAAAAAAGAGCCTAGTCGTAATGACTAGGTTTTAATTTATCTTAAATATTTTTTAGCAACATATCCAATATTGCCATTGTACTCAACTTTGGACCAGTTGTAACCATTTGAAACTCCTGCGTTTTCAGTAATTATTCTAACTCTTTTATTGTGCGGAATAGTTACTATTTTACTGGATTTAGTGCTTGCTTTTTGTCTTAATACTAGACCTAATAATGCTGATACTTGTCTTACTTTTTCAAATTTGTAACTTCTTGCATTTTTAACAGTAGTATAGTTTGGATCTAAATAAAAAGCCTCGTTCGGAAGAAGAGACTTTTCATAAGTAAAACACCACTTACCATTATTATTTTTTAATAACCCAAAAAACCTGCCGAAGTTCGCTGTTACGTGAAAGTGATTGCCTGTGGCCTGTCCATCAGTACCTTCTAAAATAATTTTGCTACCAGCTTTAATTTTTTGGCCTACTTTTATTTTTTTTAAATTATCTTCATTCATATGTGTTAATGTAACATACAAATAATCAGTTCCGTAAGGACAAACTAATTGGTTTACTGATTTAAGTCTTACGGCGTTTGTATATCCCTTTGTTGTTGAATTATTAAGTCCGATGACTTGTTGTACTATAAAGTCATTTTGTGGCTCAAAATAAGACCTTCCACTATCCTTACAAGCCTCATCCCAAGGCTTATCAGAATGATTAGTGACATTTTTCCAGTGTGGTGTATGATTACCCTGATCGTGTCTTTGAGTTATGTTCATGTGCTTAAATGGATATATTGCATATTCTTTACCCATAATTATTCCTCCTTATTTACTTGTTTAATCATTTGATTTCCTAGTACTGTAGCACCAGCTACTAATACAGCTTGAATTATTTCGTTGATTATTGTATCTCCACCCATAAGGATAGAAAATACAACAGCAACTAACAATAAAACCATAGGAATGAATTTATCTTTAATAAAAGATGTTTTTTTAATAAATTCACCCAAAATGTACAAAACTGGTATTAGAATTAGTCTATTCTCAACGATGTATTCTAATATTTCCATTCTTATTTCCCCCTTTCTTTAATAATTTCAATATTTTTATTTGTATCGTGTAGTTCTTTTGTTAGTTCATCCACTTTGTTTTCTAGCTTATAAGCATTATCTGTATAATTCTTTATTGTTTTTGAATTTAGATCAATTACTCTAGAATTATTTGAAATAACTTGTGAATTGTTCTCTACAACAGCCTTAAAAGAATCTAGCATATAATTTTTTTCTTCCATACGTTTTAACTTCAATTCAATATATTTAGGACCATATTTAAAAACAAAATATAAAATTATTATTATAAATATGGTTATTAATCCTATATCTTGAACAACTTTTATAATATTTTCAATTTCCATTTTTACTCTCCTTTAACTACTTCTTTTAACTAATCCTTCTCCAATAGAATTTATCACAATATTCATCTAGCATATCTTCGTATGGTATAACAAGAGTTATTGTGTTGTAAATGTTATTGCCTTTTGATATAGATGTTCCTGTTCCTTTTGGCACAACGTCTTCTACTCGTACACCACCTTGAGTAGAAATATTAATCATTACAACGCCATCACCACCATCAGTAAGAAATGCGCTCCAAATTGATGATCTAACTCCTGTGATGCCAATACTATTCCAATTAATTATTAACATTTCAGTTTCAGAATCACCAATATTTACATTTGGTTTAAATTGCAATAACATTTGTATAGTATGTCCTGCATAATTTAAGTACAAAGTTGAATCTGAAACGTTTTCTAATGTTGTACATTCGTTATTCTTTTTTTCAATAAACGAATTTTTAAACTCTTTATCAACCAATTCCCATTTGCCACCAATTATTTGCTCTGGATTTTCGTTCTTACTAGTACAATAAATTGATCCAATTGGATACAAAATTTTATTTAACCTCTTCCCGTTGTGATCAATAATTGCACTATCAATCATAATCTTTTTAAAATTTAATATTAATTTTTGCAACATAATACGCTTTAGCATATCATTTTTTAAATGATAAATTTAGATCACAAGTAACTACTACAGGTGTATTGTTGGAAGCGTTAGTAAACGCACTTGATTTTGTTATGTTTATTGAAACTTTGTTTCTATTGACAACACTTGCGTTTACTATATAACCACTCATTTTTTTATAGTCTTCCCAATTACTGTCGTCGTTTATATACCCATTTTGTGTTCGAACAACGATATTGCATTTATTTACGACAACACTTAATCCTTCTTCAACGTTTTTATCGAGAACAATTGTAAAGTTTAATTCTTTTGTTCCCGAAGTGATTCTTCCGATCGTGTGAAAAGAACCATTTGTGTCATAAATATCACCATCGTGATATTCTAAAAGATTACTCAGTTTCTTCTCTTTGTGGAAGACACATTCACTACTAATTAAAATTTTTAAAAATCTAAATATTTTCATTATTCTTTTTAATTGTGCTATGAAAAAATATAAAAGATTCCCAATTTACACAATTAAAAAACCTCCTTTCTTTCAAAAAGAGGATCAGTGAGATATGCTAAACATACCCCCCCCCACAATTATATTTTTTATCATATTACTTCTCCTTTTTTATTATTTTTTTCTAATCAGTGCTTTTTGTATATTCTAAAATAACATATCCTTTTTCAAAATTATTTGTAAAACCTTTGCCACATTGGAACTGCAATTCACTTTGATCCACACTCAATGTAACACCACCTAAATAGTCAGCACTACCATATCCACTAGATGTAGCATAAGTCCACGGTATAGTTCTCCATTGAATTTGACTATTTGGTAAAGCTACCTTAAAAAGGCATTCAAATTTGACTAAATCATCAATTTGCAAATCACTAATTGATATATTTCCGCTAATTGATGATAAAGTTATTACTTTTCGATATATTCTTTTTTTGTTTATCCATACTCCGATAATTTTTTCTTCATTTGAATATATATTTATATCATCTAAAATTTTATTTAACATCTTCCCATTGTGACAAATCATTGAACTATCAAATATAATCTTTGTAAATTTAAATATTAATCTATTTAACATTAATTGCTATCAATTAACATAACATTTCAAAAATGAAAGGATGCCTAATTGATAGGACACCCCCCCCAATACATATATAAATTCTTTTATCTTTAATCATAATTACCTCCTACCTATTCTTCTTCGTATGTACCAATAATTTCATATTCAAAAAGGTCCAAAAATTCTTCTATTTTAGTAAGATCAACAATTGGAATATCAATACTTTTGTTACTTCTACCATCAAATTCATCGGAGCTACAATTTTTTATAATTTTAATATGTTTATATGCCTCAGAATTAATATTTATTTCAGTTACACTTTCAAGATTTGTAGGCATTTTAAATGATGATATTTTATTTTGAATATAATTGTTCATCTCATAAAGAATTGTTTCACTTCCATTATTATTAAAAACTACCTTTTCGTGTTGACTAGTTGCTGATGTCTTTTCAAATTTGAAATATATAGAATCAGAAATTTTTATAAATATACCATCATTTTCAGTAGAATCACATATTTTTTCTTTTGGAAAAGTCATAAATAAAGTTTTATTGGACAAATTATCACCAGAAACAATATTTTCCAATACACCAGTATTTATATTCAAACTTTCTTTTGGAATATTTAGTGAATCAATATCATCTTCAGTAAAATAATCTACTCCTTTTTTTGGTGTTTCTCCTGGATCTCCTTTTGGTCCAGGTTCACCCTTATCACCCTGTAAACCTTGTGGGCCTGGTGGACCCTGTGGACCTATCAGTTGTTCTAATTGTTCTTCTGTAAAATCTTCATATTTAAATGGATCACCTTTTTCTCCCTGAGGACCTGTTTTACCTTGTTCACCTTGTAATCCTTGTGGACCAGATGGACCTTGTGGACCAATTTCTCCTTGTTCACCTTGCAAACCTTGTGGGCCTGGTGGACCCTGTGGACCTATCAGTTGTTCTAATTGTTCTTGAGTAAAATCTTCGTATTTAAATGGATCACCTTTTTCTCCTTTTTCTCCTTGTGGGCCTCTCTCTCCTCTTTGAGTCAAACTACCAAATAAAGTTTGTTTTGTACTTATGCTTCCAAGTAAAGTTTTCTTTTCAACTATACTAGACATCGTTTGATCCCTCTGGATATAATATAAAATATTTAGGTCCACTTTCGTCGTCATAGCCTATTATTGTATTATCTTCATTTATTGAAACATCATACTGATATGTAACAGGTTTAGAAATTAGCTCACCAATTGTTGTATCTTCTTTTGTTAACGAAAAAGTAATTGTATCAGTATCTTCTGGTACAATTACTTCTTTTCTGATAACAACATCAGCATTACCAAAATTTTCTTTTACAGAAAAAATAACTTTGTCATCTTTAAAAAATTTTTCATATCCTGTTATAGTACCTGTTTCATCTTTTATTGGTATTTTAACATCAAAAATTAATTTATCGCCACGCGTACATTTAATTGTTGATTCATCAATTTTATACATTTTATTCCTCCTTTTAAATCTCATCAAATTTCATATATCCAGTTATAAATAAATCAGCTCTTGCCATACCAGTTTTTTGACAAATTGTATTATCACTAGCATTATTAGCTGGGATAGAATCACCAGTTCTAATCACCAATTTATTATGACCTGCAGATAGATAATCCTTAAGATTAATACTAACCTTCTTTTCAATTGTTGTTCCACTATGGTTGGATGGTGTATACGAAGAACTTCCAAAAGCGTTTGGTATCTCAGTTAATTTAAGATTTGCTGTATTGTATTCATATTCAGACCCGAATCCCATCACATATTTAAAATTATTATCTTTATCTGTGTTATAAAGTTTAATATTTCTCGCATAACCATTAACTGTTTTATTATTATTATCATAGAACTGAATAGGTGTGTGATATAAAACAACTTGTGCTGTTTTAATAACAAAATTTTCTGGAATTGTAAAATCTAAAGTAACAAATGAATAGCAAAAAATGTATTTATTACTACTATCAAAACCTCCAATATTATATCCTAAAAAATCGAAATTCTGATATTTTCCAAGTGAAGAAAATTGCAAATTAGTGATTAAACCTTTTTCACTAATTAAAGAAGCTCCATTTGATAACTTTATTCCCTCTTTATTAATGATGACATTACCATTCGCAATTGTAACATTTCCTTCTTCATCAACAGTAAAAGTTCCATTTATAGTAGTATATCCTTCCAAAGCAAGTCTTGAAGCCGTTATTTGAATAGATTCTGCAGTTTGATTTATTTTTGAAATTATCTCGTCGTCGCCCACTTTTTTTGAAACAATAGATACTATATTTGCCAAATCAAAAGTTAGTGCAGCCAAACTTTTAAAAGGAACTTCCTCACTTGTTTCACCAAGAATCGAAGATATAATATCACCATTAGCATCAACTTTTTCTGTTAATTTTTGTGTTGTAGTTTTTGTTGTATAAGTTTGTTCTACAAATAATGTCATAGCATTTTCTGTTTCTTTTATATCTTTTTTTATTATTTCATTAAGATTTTCTATTTCTTTTTTCACTTCTGTTATTCTTAAGTAGTAACTTTCAACTGACTTTAATGACAATTCATCATTCAATTTTTGCCAATCAGCAACATCGAATTTGTCATTATCTTTAATACAAATTAAAAAATCACCAATTTCAACATTCTCGAATAATGAACTTTGTTCTTCGGTTGATATTTTCAAAAGATCATCCTTCTTATAATTAATTGGTAGTTCTAAAAATATTGTTTTTTTATTAGTGATAGTATTATAAACAATAATAGGTAAATTAGTTTCTATCCAGTTATACGATACAGGATTTGTAGCTATCTGCGTATAAATATAATCAGTAAGTATAGAGTCTTCCTCTTTTCGCCAAAAATCACCAACATGAATAGATTTATCTGTTGTAAGTAGCCAATCATTACTAGGATCATCAGTCATATAGTATGACTCAATCTTTCCATCAATTTGTTCTTTTAAATCAACTTCTGATAAAAACAAGAAATTATCACTCATAAGATCATTTCTTTTTTTATCGTATATGATAACCCAGTCAGACATATTAAAAGAGCCGATGTCTCGACTCTTTATACATCTATATATATAATTTACAGTTGTCCAGGTATCTCCTTCTTTGTAAGGTGGAATTGGTTGTCGCCCATAATTTTTATTCATTTCTTTTTCGATACTTTCTTTTAAAATATCAGCATTTTCATTTAAACTATTAAGGACCTTTCTTAAATATCCTAAAGTTACTTCGTCAGTATCATATTTAGGTTCACTTTTGATCATATCATCATCCTCCTAATATAAATAATTCCATAGACTATCTTTTTCGTATTTTGATAAATTCATTGAATTAATATAGTTAAACATAGAAGTCTTATAATTAGATAATGAATAGCCTGATAATCTAAACAAAACTACTTTTTGCGGTGTTGATAAATTCAAAGAATTAATATAATCAAATATTTTATTTTTTCTATAATCTGAATATGAACTTCCACTAAACTCATCTTTTATATTATTTACATAATTAATAGTATTTAAGAAACTTGTACTGTCTATATTAAAGTTTTTAATGATATAGCTTTGTTCTTCAGAACCATAATTCTTAAAATATAAATGAAGTTTTTGATCACTAGTTAAATTAGAGTTTTTAATATAGTCAATAACTTGTTGTTTAGCTATAACATTAACATATTTATCTTCCATTTGCTTTTTATAAATATTATAATCATACAATTGTCTTGAAGTAAAATTGTTGTTTTTTATTTCATCTAAAAATTCCCTTTTTTTATCATTATTCAAACTATAAAAATATTTAAATATGTCTTCGTTGTTTTCTAGATTATTTAAATCATCAACTGTTATTCCTGAATTTTTTGATATTGCATCTAATAAATAATTTTTTTGATCTTTAGAATAGCTTTTATTATTTATAATTGAATATGCTTTTTTCCCAGACGCACTTCCAGGTATACTATCTCCATTTGAATTTTTATCAGCTTTTATTTTATTTAAATCAGAATAAGCACTTCTATATTCGCGATATTCATTGACTGAAATACCAAGTTTTTTTATTTCTTCTTGTTGTTCTTGAGTAAGAGGAGCATAACCATTGTCAAAATATTCCTTTGCATTTTTGGATGCATATTGTCCAAATGCTAGACTTTTTGCTACACCTATCGCTGAATTATCAGCTTCAAATCTTAGTTTTCCATTCGAAGTATAACTTCCTGGTAAATCGTGAGAATACATTGAAACGCCTTCAATTGTTTTCTTTATTTGTCCGCCACCAAATGGCATAACAACATAGAAAACAGGTTTCATAAGCTCGGATTTTAATGTTTTTAATGAGTTATCACGTTTATCTTTATCAGATAAATTAAATAACGCTTCTGTAGTATTAGCAAAGTCTGGTAATGCTGAAGAAATAGGTAATCTTCCACCACCTATTAATCCACCTATAAATGGTACCTCGCCAGCGACATCTTCCAAAATAGTAGTAAATTTATCATATTCGCTCATATTTTCATTTTGAACAGTATTAACAGCATCACCAACGATGTCTATAGGTGAAAAAGCACTTTTTCTTCCTGTGACACTTTCGGAGAATTTATTATATAGCCAAGCACCTAAGAACATTTTTGCAAAAGCACCTATTAGTTTATTTAATCCTTCATCTTTCAAATCCCTAGGCATATCTTTTAGCATATATCCGTATTGGTTATTAACTTCTAATTGAAAAGCAGTAAAAAGTTTGATTAAAGGATTTTTTCTATTCATAATGGTTGGCATAGATCCTTTATCTCTTCCAGCCATAATGTCTTTAGCGAATTCATCTGCATTTCTTAGAGCTTCAATATCAGACATTCCTTTTTCTACATTTTCATAATATTTACCTCGAACGATAACATTTGATGTAAAATCATCAATTGACTCAAATAAAAGAGATGCTTTTTGATTTAAAGTATCTAATTTGGTTTTATATAATCTTTCAGCTTGATTATTTCGATTTGTAAGAAATGTTGAAGCATTAGATAAATTATCCGTTTTATGCTGTGATGAAATAGTTTCTCTTATTGCTTTGGCCATATTCTTTGTACTTATTTGTGAATATGCTTGCGTGATAGGTATGAAGTTAGTTAATGCTGAAGAAACGTTTAATCCTACCATATTAGCGCTTACTCTAGACTGAATATTGGTCATTGTAGAATAAATTTCTCTTCCTAATGAGTGTTCAAGAGATCTATCACCAATTGCCTTTTTATTTGCTAAAGAATCAGTATAATCTTTAATAACAGTTGCAAAGTTACCTAGTGGATTTACAACTTTAGCTTTTAATTCATCAACTTGTCGTTGTTTCTCATCAGCATCTATACTAATATCTTTGTATATCTTATCTAGTTCTTCAGCAAATGAAGAATCTGTATACTGATAACGAATAACACTTTCTAATGCTCTCAATTTCTGTATATCCTCTGTATGAAAGATAACTTCTGCAGCTCCTCTTATATAATTATCATATCCTTTTAAAGCGTTAAAATCTGTATATTTACCTTTTCTTTGCTGAGCATTTCTAAACCATACTTTTCCAGGTTTAAACATATCAGTAATACCAGCAATGTCAGTAGGTAATTTATCGTCATTTACTTTAAAACCTAATTTTTCAGCAATTTTTCCAAATCTTGTAACTGGTTTTTGATCAACAAAATGTGGAAAATATCCTTTGCGATATTCTATTGTTTTCATACCCTGTTCTGCTAAAACTTTGTTTGTTTCAACAATTACTTCATCATAAACATTTCTGAAAACTTCAACAGCTTTTTCAACTTTTTTGTAGTCAAGTTTATTTTTTTCAATAAAATCATCAACTTGTCCGCCTGTCACTAATGTCTCTTTATTATATTTATATTCACCTAACATTTGAACAGCAACGGCTTCCTTTTGACTTAAATTTAATTTATTTATCTTTTCATTATATGAATTAACATATTTTTCCATCTTAGCATTATTATCAGTTATTGGTCTAAAATATGTTTCGTACATTTTTGTTGCTTCTTCGTTTGACATAATATCGTAAAGATTTCGTTTCATAGTGTTTATTTCGTAGGATATTCCTCTTGATTTATCTTTCCATTCAACCATATTTTCGGTCATTTTAAATGCTAATTCACGATACTCATCTTGCTTTAAAGCTCTTTGCTCTTGTCTTTTAAATTCAGTTGAATTGTCTTTTTCGTTCAAATTTTTATTTTTTTCAATTAATCTTTTGATTCGATCTTCATATTCTAACTTTCGGTTTGCTTGTTGATTTTTTAACATCTCTACTTGTTGTAATATGTCGGCTGCCTTTTTAGTTTCTTTGCTTTTTAATTGATCATACAAGTTTTGCTTTTGAGATATCTTATCATCTATTTTTTTAATTATATCTTGTTGCGCTTCTTTAAGTTTAGAAATAGTAGATTCATTTTCAAGAATTTTCTTTTGATTTTTACTCATACCTTTTTCTTCATATTCTTGTGTATATTTTTCAAAATCAAGTTCGAACTTATTCCTAACAAGCTTTTCTAATTTTGACATTTTTTTTGGTTTATCAATAATATTACGCTCAATATTATTTAAAGTAGCCTCTATGTCTTGTACTGAATATCCGCTATCGAATAATGGTTTCAAGTTTTCAGAAACTTTTTTACTTTTTGAAGTTTTTAAATCGTTCCTTAAACTATTAATTTTATCTTGCACATATTCATAATAACTTTTTTCTTCACCTGTAACTGATTTAGTATTGATATATGGTAAAGTTTTCTTTTTTGTACTTTTAATGTCCTTTAGAACTGTTCTTGTACCTGAAGATTTATAATTTTCTTCTAGATGTTGTTGCCAAGTTTTATCTGTGAGAGAATTTTTTGCATTAATTATTTTACCATTTGGAAAAACATCAGGATAACCTTTTATGAATTTATTAATTTCTGGATCATTTATGTCATCTATAAGTCCATTACTTATCCAAGAATTTATTAATTTCTCTTGTTGTTGTTGTAGTGATAAATTCTCAATTTTGTTTGAATCCTCTAATATTTCTACACCATTTGGACGAGTTCCTTTATTATAAAAATTTAAAATATCATTCTTTACCTTCGTTGAATTTATTTTTTCATATTTAATAGTGATACTGTCTTTTCCGTTTTTTAAATCAATTGTTAAAGGTTTACCACTCACTGCATCAGAAAAATCCATTATTTTATATATTTGATCTGCTGTTGGTTTTTTTGCTATTTCACATAAAGACGTTTCTGCCCTTTCAATAATTCTAATTGCTCCATTATTAATAAAAGCTTCCATATCAGATATTGCTGATATATCACTATGTTCTCTTCTTATATTATCCTCACTGAAGTCAAGCATTTCACCATTTTCTATTATATATCCAGCTTTTTTAAAGTCATTTGTAATGCCAAAATAATCTTTTGCTTTTTGACTAATATTCGATAACTTTTGTTTATTATTATTTTCGTCCGAAGAAAAAGAACTAGTTTTTTCTAGTCCTTTTGATGTATTTAATTCGTTTGCGCTATTTCCATTACTTTGTCGAATATATTTGTTTGAGTTAAATCGTTGGGATTCGAATCTCGCAAGTACTTCATCAATGAATTCTGTCCACGCTTGTTCCCCTTCAATTGAAGCATTATCACTATCACTGACTCCTTGTCTAAATTCAATTTCTTCAATATTTGTATTATCGCTTTTTCTAGATTCGACATTTTCATCCCACTCCTTTGATATTTTATTAATAAAATCTTCATTGCCAAGTATAGGAATTTTAAAAATAATTTCATAATCATTATCTTCATTTTTCAGTATTCCATAATAATTGTTGTAATCATTTACTCCTAATTTTTTTTTAACTCCTGGCTTACTTCGTTGCATCATTTGATTAAATAATGTACTTGATTTATATTTATCTAACTCTCCATTTTTATTATACTCTATTCCATTACTATTTTTCAACTTTAAATTACTGCTGTATTTTGTTTCAATTTGCAAATTATTGCTTTGCATTCTATATGCTTCTCGCCACTTTGTCTCTAAATCTTGTACAAAATTTCTATATCTTCCTCCTTCAGTTAATTTATTTAATAATCTTTTTAATGATTCATACACTCTTTTTATTATGTTTTTTGATTGTACTGTGTTAGAAGTCTGTAAACTATTTATAAACTCTTGATTACCAAATAATTGACCTGAAATATCAGCTAAAACCTCATCTGAAATATCAGTCGTGCCATACGTTTCTTCTAAACTTTTTATAGCATTTGCAAAATCCTTGTTTTTACTAGCGTAATCATTAACAAAACTTCTTAAATCATCATTAGATATAGAATGAGTTATTTCGTGAACTAATAAGAATTCTCCTGCACGATCAGAATTAGGATTTAATCTTATTTCTACTTCACCATTGTCTAGAGTTTTTATTTGTGCATTTACACTAACACCTTTATCGTTGGTTATTGTAGAATCGAATAAAACATTATAATTCTTATCTTCAATTACTTTTTCAACAGTATTAACCAATTGTGTTGTTCTTTCTGACTTTTCTAAATTTTCTGATGCACTTTTTCTTAAATTATCAATTTTTGTGTTATCAGATTTTACATATTCATATTGTGTATTTTGAATATTATCTATATTGTTATCATTTGTGGCCATATTTTGATTAGTTTGTTGTTCTTGAGTATTTATATTACTTAAGTCTAATTCGCTTGAATTAGGCTCGTTAGCTATGCTTATATCATTGTTTTCAGATTCATTTAATGATGTTGAATTAACTTTTTGATTTTCTCTTATAACATTTGAAACATCATTTATTGTTCCAGGTAGATTTAAAAAGCCACCTGTTATACCTCCTACAATTGCTGAAGAAACTACATCATCCCAATTAATCTTTTCTCCTTTTGAATAAGTAGCGTTTTTAATCATTGGTGAGAGAATCTCAGATAAACCTTCTTCCACACCTTCACCAATAACTTCATAACCAGCTTTACCAAGTGTCTTTATTAAACCTTTTACAGCTTCTTTTTTAATTTTACCTGTTGCTTTATCAAGTAAGAAATCAGCGCCTTTGTCTAATAAACCTGTTCCCTCTAAACCAGGAATACCTCCAGTGATCCACTCAGTTGCTATTTCAGCTGATGATTGCATAATAGCATATTTAGCAGCTTCACTATCTGTTGCACCATTAGCATAAGCTTCTTCTAGTGAATTACCATAGACGCTACCAGCCAATGAAAGATTTGATGGTAAATTGTATAATGTTGCTTTACCGAAGTTTGTTGCTCCTGCAAATATTTTTTGACTAGTAGTTAACCCTTTTAAACTTTCATAAGTGCCAGAGCCATCTCCCAAACCTGCAGCTTGTCCTACTAATAAATTAGGAACCATACCACCAACCGCTTCTGAAACTTGACCAAGCATATTATCTCGTTTAGAGAAAGAACCATCTTCGAATTGATTCCACATTTGTTCATCCCAACCTAATGCTTTCATTCCTTCTTCTACACCATTAACAGCAATATTTTGTCTTACTTTTTCTCTTCTTCTATTATATTCTTCATCTGATATTATTCCCAAGTTATGAGCTAAACCATCATTTATTCTACTATCCCAATCGCTTAAAGTATCATACCATCCTTCAACTGTCTTGGCAGCACCCTGAGCAGCAGAAACTGACATATTAGCGCCTGTCTTTAATGCACGATCTAATGTGTCGTGTTTTATTAGCGATCCTTCATCTAATTTTTCCATTGTATCAGAATTTAATCCTATATTGTCCATTAGTTCTTTTGTTTTATTTCGACCTATTTCTATATCAATAGCATCTCTATTTCTTCTATATTCGTCATCATCAATAAATCCTAATCTACTTCTAATATTGTTAATTCCGTGTCCAGCTGCAAACGTTATAGTGTCGTCTGCTACTTCACCAACTTTGGCAACTGTTTTACCTACATTTATACCAACATTTGCTACAGTTTTTCCTGTATTACCAATTAATGATCCTATATCTTTAAATTGAAAACCATCATTTAATGGTGCGAAAAAACTTGTATTTTTCTTTTTTTCTTCTTTCTTTTGCTGTTCTTCTTGTTGTTTCATTTGTTGTTGATAAGAATTAAATTCATTTTGGGTGGTATAAGAACTCCTAGATGGGTCCCACACTGAAACTTCATTTTCATCTTCTTCTTCCCACGAAGAAGTTACTGGATTCCAAATTTGAGCCATAATATCACTCCTTTATCTATTTTTTAGCAACTTGTTCATACTTGTTTTTAGAACCATTCCAAACATAATATTTGCCGTTACACTCCCAAACCGTTTGATTAGCAATATTAACACCGCTACTATTTGTTGCATTACTACCATACAAGTCTTTAGCTTTTTTACCTGTAGATTTAACTTTAACACCACCGATATTATCTGGTTGATAGTAAACACCGTTTTTATCCTTTGTTTTAAAAGTACCATACTTAGTATCTGGATTTATGTCACCAGAATAATAATTTGTTTTGATTTGTTGCGCTTTTTGAGTTTCACTAAATTGTTTTTGTTGTAATGCAAGATTTGTGTTATACTGTCTAACACTTTCTCTATATTGTTTTTCTTGCATCTCTTTTTCCCACGCTGCTTGTTGAGCATTATAATAATTTTGATAAGCTTGTAATCCTGCCTGTCTAGCTTGCTCTTCTAGTTGAGCTCGTGTATTAGCAAGATTTGAATCATACTGAGCATTAGTGTTAGATATATTAGTATCAAATTGAAGATTTGTATCACCAATTTGTGAATCAATATTTTGTAATTCATCCGCTTTTCTGTTTAATATATCGTTTAAGTTTCTTCCATAAGAATTATTTATTGAATTTACTTGAGAACCAACTATTCCTTGTGTTCCTAATCCAGCTCTATTTAAAGCACTTTGATTGTCTCGTAATGAAAGCAACCTATTTATATTAGCTTGTCTAGCATCGGTTGCAGCTGTTTCTGATGCAGTCTCTTTATTTTTATTTAACTGATCAATAGCTGATTGTCTTTGAGCATTTAATTCATTTAATGCAGCATCACGTTGTTGATTTAATGCATCTAATACGTATTGATTCTTTTTCAAGTAATCTTGTTCTGTTTGTGTTTGTTTCTTTTCTGCTGCTTTTTGCCAATCACTCACTGATGCCATTTTTTAATCACCTCTCTAATCTCCTCTATATTTTCCAGAATTTACATATTCTAAAAAAAGACGCTCAAATGTTAATCGAGTGTCTTTATTATTTTTAAAAAATATTTTAACAAACATAAATTTTTGTATTTTTTCTTTTTCTTGAATTACTTTTGGGAAATTGTCTTTTAATTCCTTATACTCTTTGTGAACAACTTCAACAGTACCATCATCTAATTCATATCCTAAAATCAAATTTGAATCAACAATTGGATTTAAAACAACTGTTAAATTTTTTATTGTTTTTGCAACTGTATTTGAATTTAATTCTAAAAAAGGAGTTTCCCAATATACATCAATAGGTTTATCAATATCTAAGTAAGTATTATTAAACTTACATATTTTTCCATCAGCTGTACCGAAATACAATTCATCATTCCAACTAAATAGTACTCTTGCTGGTACATCATCCCAATACCACCATTCATATTGATATTGTTCGGTTTTAGAATTTTTTGGATAACTTAAATATCTAGAATCAGCAATGTAAATATGGTTATTAACACACAAGTAATACTTGCCTTGAAATGAATACGAAAAAGCTTCTTCTAAATTTTGTTCTTTCATTAATCTTCCATTTATATAATAACTTCTAGACTGAAATGCTTTTTCACCATTATTTTGTCCAATAATAGAAAATACTCCTTGATTGGTTAACGTTAAAGGATCATTAAGTAAGTTAGTATTAGCATATTTAGATATACATCCTATGTTTTTAATTCCATCTCTTAATGGGAAAACCTCAGTATTGTCTAATAAATTAGAACTTCTATAATATAAAGTACAATCTGTATCGGATTGTTTCTTTTGAATTGCAAGAGTTCCATCGTTTAATCTAGAGTATGAAATTATAGGCTCAGTACCAATTTTAGTAAAGTTTTGATCTGGCCAATATGTAGGATCATCTTGTGCTGAATAAAAATCGTAATTAGGTAAATCAGGATTTCCTGATACAAATATGCGATTATTGTTTCCTTCATATCCGAATAAAGTTGCAATGTCACATTTGTTGATTTTATCTGTATTTTCTTTTGAAACTTTGCTATAACGAATACTAACATTATCTCTTCCTAAAACTGGACTCTCGCCTGGAGCTTTTGTAAGTTCAACTATTCCTTTTTCTTTATCTACTTTATAATCAGTTACTACTTCCCAATCACCAGTATCTTTTAACACTTGAACTAAATCAACATCTGTGATATTAGAATCATCTAATTTAAATTTAGTTTGTTCACTTTCTTTAATACTTCCATTTTCTTCTTTTTTTATTACTTCTGTTAAGAAAGTATTTATTCGATATGGCGACATAAGATTAATTAATTCATAATCTTCACCACCACCAGATGCATCTCTTGAAATTGAAGTTGTTGGTATATAACCACATTCGTCTAAAAATCTTGCTTCATATCCGTTTTCAAATTGTCCATAACAAACGGCACGCGTTCCATCGAAAATGATCAGTTTCTCTTCTATATATATTCCTGTAGATCTACTATCAGTCATTCCTGTTAGTATAACTGTTTTTGTTTTAAAGTTATCTGTTACTTCATACAATTTATCACCAGAATGAATTAAAAATAATTCTTTTGTTTTTGTATCAAAATTCCAACATCCATTAATTTGACCATCAAACTCTAATATCTTTTCGTAACCATTTCTAGTCTCATTAAATCCATCATTATTAATTAAATTTTTTGCATTTGGACTTCTTCTTTTGTCAACTTCAATAGGAGAAGATGTAAAATCAACTCCCATAAAGTTTTCAATTGTATATATATTTTTTGGTTTTGCAGCTGGTACATTATACATTAATAATCACCGCTATAAATGGTTTGAATGTTATTAGGAATTGGATTATAATTATGGTCCTGGAAATTTTGAATTGTTTGATAAAATTCATTCATATAAATTGTTGATAGTTGAACATCATCATCTTTATATAGTTCACCAGCGATATAAAGTGGAATCGCTACTGTAAGTGGTATTGGAATTTCTAAATCTGTACTAGAAGATGAAGATGAAGTTAATAAATCAGGATATGATTCATAATAAACTATAATTTGTCCACTACTCCAATTTTTAATAACTAGCTGATTGTTTCCTTCTAATTCATATCCCTCATAAGTACCTCCATCATTGACGATTTGATAGACTTTTTTAAAGTTAGACAACTTATTCAAATCATATCTTTCAGTATCTTCTTTCTTTTTTAATACATATTTTTTTATTAGAGGTTGAACATTTTCTAATATTATATTAATCGCTTCGTTAGCTGCCTGTGGCATTGCAAATAAATATGTTTTATATTTTTTATCTTGTTTATATTCATTTAAGTTATTAATTGTTAATTCTTCTTTGTTTAAAAACATTTTTTTTAATGATTCGATTTGAATTTGACCCCAATTCATAAAATCACTCCTTCTTACAAGTTTGCAAGAGTTGCACTTGCTTTTACTACTAACTTGATGAAAAAAAGCAATAAATGCTTTTTATTTTTATTACCCAAGATATCCTGCATTTTTTAAAATGTTATAAACTTCTTGTGGAACAGAAACATCTTCACCACGTTTTAAATTATATGTATAACCTCCAATAGTAACTGGAACATTTAAATCAGTTGGATTCAACTCGCTCTTTGGAATTCTTACAGTTACTTTTTTTTGTTGATTTAATTTATCTCTAATAGATAAACTTTCTTGTTTTAGTTTTGCTTCAGTAAATTTTGCTTCTGTTCTTTTTAATTCTTCTTCTGCTTTTTTAATTGCTTCTTGAGATTTGTTTAATTCGTCTTCTTTTGAAGATAATTCGTCTTCTTTTGAAGATAATTCGTCTTCTTTTGAAGATAACTCGTCTTCTTTTGAAGATAACTCGTCTTCTTTTGAAGATAACTCGTCTTCTTTTGAAGATAATATTTTTTGTTTTTCTTCTAACTCTTTCTGTAAAGAAAGAAGTTCTTCTTGTGTTAAAGTTTTATTTTCATCTTTATTATTAGCCATTTTTTCCTCCTAAAAAATTAAGAGCAAGTGATTATTCTTCACTTGCTCCTGTTTCGATTCTTACAATTCCAAGTTCATTTAAACGTACTGATGTAAAGAAAGCTTTCCATCCAATAGTACCTCTTTGATCAAGCGGATCATTGTTTCCAGAGCTACCAATTGGTTTAACTATAATTTTTGCTTTACCTTTACCTTTTTCAATATCAACAGCACCGTACGAATGACGACCATAGACTAATGCTTTATGAACATTAACTTCTGATGAATTTTGCTCTGTTGCAACTTCTGTAGATACTCTTATTCTTACACCATCATATTCACCAATTTCACCAGTTAACAATGCACGTGCATTGGCGTATTTAGCAACTTCAATAAATCCGTGTCCATCTGTATCTTTCTTAAAGTCATATTCTTGATCTGGATCAATAATTGCATGAAAGCATCCATCTTCATAAGGTCTAATATTCGCATTTTTTAATCTTCTTCTTGCTTTTCTTATTTCATCACCTGTTAATACATCTGTTTTTGTTACTTCATCTCTTGCTGCTTTTGAACCAGCATATTGAACAGTAGTACCAGCTGAAACAATATCATTAATTCTTGTATTAATCGTTTGAGCTGATTGTTCTCCGAACATCTCAGAAGTTTCGGTGATTATTGGATCTTTTCCTTGCATATCAAGAACATCTGTAACAGTTACATAGTCACCTTCTTGCTTGATAGTCGCTTTAACTGAAGAGATTTCTAGTTTACTACCTTTTGGTGTAACTCCTTCCTCTAATGAATTCTTTGGAACTGGTAAACATCCCATCTTTCTAAACTCTACTGTTGTTCCTTTTCCTTTTGGAATAGGTTTTTTGTCAGCATCATCGTATAAATATAAATCTGGTTTTTCTCTTTCAAGCATTGTTCTATCATAAAACTCTTGATTCTCAACTGATAGACTAGCAATACTATTTAAATTTTCATCCATATTTTCCCTCCTTGTTCGCCATTAAATGCCTGATTTTACTTTTTCAACCTCTTTTAGGAATTCTTCACGAGACATTTTTGAATAATCAATATGAGTATCGTTATCGCTTGACAAACCACCTGGCGAACTCAAACTATTGGCAATGGTTTGTTTAGCTGTCTCTACTCCTTTATTTCTAAATTGATTTTCCATCTTCTTGTAAGACTCATATAGTTCACATAAAGATTTGTTTTTACCATCAATGTAATCAGTGAATATCTCATCTTTTAATAATGACGTCAAATCAACATTAGGATATTTCGAAATAAACTCATCTACATCTTTTTGAGCTTTTTCTTCTGCTTCTCTTTTCGCTGTTTGCTGTTGTTCTTTTTCGCGTTGCTTTTCAGCAATATAAGAAGGATAATCAGTTATTGGATCTTTTCCATCTTGAGATAAAGCATACATATTTTCATATATTTCAATATCGTTTTCATCTTCAATAACTGTGTTAGTATAAGGATTTATTTTACCTTTTAAAGCATTTAGTCTTCCCTCTTTTAATCCTTTTTCATAAGCTGTTTTACTTTTTAATCTTCCTTCTTCTTCAGCTTTTCTTCTAACCTCAGCAAATTTTGAATTTTCGTTTTGTTGTTTTTCATCTTGTTTTTCATCAATTTGTTTTTTTTGACCTTCAGTTAAATTAGACGATGTAGTATCTAATTCCTCGTGTTGTTCTTTTTCAGTAACTTGTTCAGTAGATTCATCTTCTACTTCTGTTAGATCGGCGACATCTAACTCTTTTTCGCCAGTAATTACTTCTTCTTTTTCCATAGTTTTTCCTTTCGTTTTGGATTTTTACTCTATTCCTGAGAAATAAAAAAAACACTTAAAAAGTGTTTTAGTATCTTAATAGATACTATATTAATGATCATTTGATCATCAATATACTACCTATTAGGTAGTTAAATAATTTGTGGTGTTCCCACTTGTTGATCGTTAGGTGGATTTATAGAAGCATTTTGTTGCACAATCGCTGCTTCTTCTGCTTTTTTTCTTCGCATTTGTTGGAGTTTTCCTTTGAATGTCATTATTGATTCTGGATATAATTCGATATACTCATCTTGGTCAATAGTTCCATCTGCTTTTAATTGATCTAATAAACCTATTGATAATGATTCAGTCCAAGTTCCACTTTGACCAACTTCAAGAGTAAGATCAAATTGAAAATCTTTATATTGATATCCATTCATTTGTTCAACATTCATTTGACCATCTTCCTCAAAAGCAAATTCTCTACCATCGTTATAATAATATTTAAAAAACTGTTCTTCGATTTTGCCAATCTTTTCATAAGTTCTATAAAACTTTTGTTGATATATCTCAATTGGTTTTTTACTTTGATTTTGCAAAGCAATTATTGCACTTGCTGCCATATTTGCTCCTAAAACTTCACCTGTTACAACTTCTGTTGAACCTGTTGTTGTCCTAGTTAAATCCATTAATGAATTAGTTAATTGTAGAGCCTGCGGATTAAAACTTGGTGTTTGCATATATTGAACACCCCAACCATTGGTCTTA
Source organism: uncultured Bacilli bacterium (assembly GCA_947585665.1). Taxonomy (GTDB): domain Bacteria; phylum Bacillota_I; class Bacilli_A; order RF39; family UBA660; genus RUG11788. The sequence goes on from CANPXE010000011.1 coordinate 35,148, forward strand.
GAATAATCTGTTAAAATCTCGCCTGGAGCATTAGTGATTTGTTGTCTCGCTAAAGCACCAACTTTCTGAATTATTTTAGGCCAAGCTGTTTGTTGAACTGAAAGCAACATCATTCCTAAATTGAAATTTATTGCTTTATTATTAGGAATTGCTTGAGCAACTTCACCAATACCATAAATAGAATTTTTTCTATTTTTATGAGAACCAAAAACAATTGGATATAATTGTTGATTAAAAAAAGATTCGTTTGTTTCTGCGTTATCAGGCTCAGCTGTGTCATCTGAATCTATATCTTCTTCTTCTAATTTTATTTTTGATGTTTGAGGCTCCCAGAAAGTTGCTTCTTGAATCATTGCACTTTTAATTGATTTGGACCACATTACTTTTCCGTCTTTCCTAAAGTATTTAGTCAATACAGTACATACTTCATCATCTTTTGTAGCTTCGTCTTCAATTTCGTGATCTGGTTTAATTTCATCATAATTGTTCATCTTATTTTTCTTTGCTAGTTTTTTGACTGATTCTAAAGATTCAATCGATGCAATGATGATATATTTCTGTTTTTGCTCATCTCTTTCTCTAGGATTTGATAATATAACGTTTTTAGGATGAATAATCTCCCCTCTCATTCCTCCTAAATATTTGGTTTCCATACCACCTGTTATATTTTTATCCCAAAAGAAATGATAAATATATGAACCTAATTGTGTAGCATAATCTTGTGCTTGATCATCCAAATCTTGAAGCTTCATCTCCTTATTTATATTTTCTGAAAATCTAGTAAACAAATTAGCACCTTGAGTGGCCATCTCAGCATATTGTCCAAAACTTTCTGATGGTCGATATACAATTTTTAATTTCCCAGACAAAATGTTGGATTTTTTATTATCAGCAATCATTGAGCATAAATTTATAACTGGTCTAGGTAAGTTTTTAGTTCTTTGTGTTGCTTTTGGCCAGTGACGACCTTCGTAGAAATTTTCTGCATCTGCCCACTCTTTTGTTAAACCAGATCTATTGAAATAATTTAATCCGTGTTGATATTGCTGCCAAATTGTTCCAAAAGAATCACTCATCATCATTTCCTCCTTTCTTACCATTTTGCCACTCGTCTATGATTTCATTAGTTAGACTAGATGTCCCGTTAGGATTTACTGATAAATCTTTTTGCTCTTTTATATCTAATTTATCTTTTTTTAGAAATTTTAATATTTCATTTGCAGACTTACAAATAAAAAAAGGTGTTAAAACACCTAAAAAGTAAGCAATAATTATAAACATTTTATCACCACCCTAAATAATCATTAATATCTTCATTATCATAGTCATCTGATGTTTTTAATTCATCTGGCCAATCGATTGTATTTTCTTGATCAATTTTTTCTACTACATAACTTTGTTGATCACGACATTGATGAGCTATTCCAAGAGACATAACTCTATCATCGTGATATCCGTTTTCTGCTTCTTTTTTTCCATTAGGTTTTTTAACAAACGTCAACATTTGTTTTAATGTGTTAATATCGTTTATTTTATGTATTTCTTCATCCACAAATTTAACTAAATAACCTAAAAGAACTGGTCTTGTTGATGTTGAAGTCCACCACCCCAATTTATCTTGTGTTTTTACAACAATACCTTCATCAATTTCACGAATATATTGTTTAGGATATTTTAGACGATATAGTTCTTTTACTGGATAAGTAGAATAGTTAGCTTCAATTCCTATCAGAGCTTGATTATAATACATACCAAGACAATACATTTGATAAGTATATTCGATCTCATCTCTTAATATTTCTAATGTAGCTACTTGATTTGCGTTTGTATTATCTATAACATCACCACAATATGAATCTGAACCTATTCCAGCTGTGTCTCCTCCAAGGACATAAGGATAACCTGCTTTAACATCTTCAAATATCTTAATACATCCTTTTTCATCATCTACCCATTTAAAAGTTTTTATTTGCTCATCTAAATATTCATATTCAAAATATCCTACCCTTTTTGGATCTTTTACTCTAGGCAATACGTTTAAAATTTTTTGCTTTGGAAAAATACAAGATCCTGTTGATAAAAAAGCTTCTTCTGGACAAATTGGATATTCTTGATGAAATTGATCGATATCGTTACCACAATTGTTTTTTATCGTATATCTTCGCCAAGCAATTTGCTCATTTGATAAATTATAATTTTCTTTTAATATTTGTTCTTCTTCTGTTAATTCAAAACCATCATAGGGCATTTGATAATTACTTATTTCATTCCATCCTAGAAAAACAGGTATAAAGTCATTTTCACCATTAATGGCTTGAGTCCATAACTCTTGAAAATGCTCAAAGCCATTTGGTGTAGATTCAATTACTACCATTGTTCCTGGAATATTCGGTACAGTTTGAAGTAGTCCGTTTAATATTGTTTTTTTATCATTTGGCCAAAAGGCATATTCAGAAATATGTAAATTATGAAATGTAGATGAGCGTCCTACACCTTCAGTTCCAGCGGTCATACATTTGATAGACGATTTTAATCCTGTCTTATTATCATTATCAAATACTAATTCATTTCTTGAATTATATTCTGTTGAAGGCTTTAATTTATCTGGCATCATATCATACATTAATTTAGTCATATTGTATAAATTTCTAGTTGCTTCTCTATCGTGAGTAATTATACCTGTATTAATATTTTTTTTAGTTGTTGTGTTAACATAGTTTAAGGCTTCTATCTCGGTAGAAATACCCAATTGTCTACTTTTTAATATTATTAGTCTAATAGGTTTATTTTTTAATGATTCGGCTTTTATTATTTCATATAATTTTTGCTGTGCTTGATTAAATTTTAATTTTATTAAAGTACCCTCTTTTGTCTTTATATAGATAAACTCTTCAATAAACTTTTTACGATTAATATTCATCTTGATCAAGTACCTTTGATAGATATTCTTCATAAGACATATCAACATTTATATTTTCATTTTTTATTTTTTGAGAAGCATCATAGTCAAAATTATTTTCCATAATGAATTTAGCACCTTGAAAAGTAGATTTATCATATAACAATTGCTCGTTATATGCTTCTATTTCATCTCTAGCACGAACAATAATATTTTTATATTCTTCTGGTACAGATTCTTGTTTTTCATATCTTTTTAATGTGCTTCTATTCATTCCTAAATAAGCAGCTAAACCACATATCCCAGGTTTTAATTTATGTTTCCTACAATGACGGAAATAGTCAGTGACAGCTAATTCTAATTCTTTAGCGCTTTGATATTTGAAAGGTGGACCTAGTTTTATAAATGGAACTTTTTTTGGCATTATTTTTCAAATTCCTTTCGTGTGATTCACATTCTTTACTTCTTTTACATCCTCTACAACCGTGTCTCATAAAGTATGATAAATCACAAGCAAAACTTTTTTCATTTCTTTTCATACTAATCCCTTTGAATAACAAAGTCTAAAGCTGTTGCTCCAACTATTTTTATATCATTGCATTTTTTATGAATTAAATTTTCATTATATGTATTTTTATAATAGTTTAATTTGTTATCTAATGATTCATATTTGTTAATTATTAATTCTGTATCATCTTGACCTGGAATAGTTACTTCAACACAAATACAACATTTATTTTCCTTAGCTTCATTAAAAACTTTTTCTAAATCTTCTAAACTCTTCATATTTTTCCTCCAAATAAAAAAGAATGATTACTCACTCTTTTCAAATTCATCAAATATAGCTTTTTCAAATAGTGATCTGGTTTCTGGATTAATAGGATGACAAATATCTTTAAATGTATCTTCATTAGTCTTTCTACTTGGCATAGCAATAAACAAACCATTGTCTCCTTCAATAATTCTAATGTCGTGTACTGCAAAACTATCATCAATTAATACTGATGCAACTCCTACTAATCTACTATTTTCTTGCTTTTCAAATTTGTGAATTTTAACTGAACTAATTTTCATTTTTGCTCTCCTTATCTTAAATTTTTTCATCATACACATTATAATTGTTGAAAAACCATATGTAAACACAACCAAAAACCAGCCATTTTCCAGTTTTGTCAATACCCTAATATTTCTGTTAAAGTATCATTTGGAAAAAGATACGTCTTTATTTCATATATTAATCTAGTCTTATTTGTTCTTATAGTTTCTGGTGAAGTTGCATCTTTATTCCTTTTTTTATCAAAATATTCAGCTATTTGCTCAAGGGTCTTTTTTTCAAAGTAGTATAACCTAATTACATCATAATATTTATCAGTTTTTACTTTTTCTAGAACACGATCTATGTATCTTATCACAACTTTAGTTCTATAAATATGCTGCTTTAATGAATTAATATTATCTTCAATAATCTCATCTTCTTCTTCTCTTTTTGTGCCCATATTTATTGATGTTATGCTTTTGGACTTAGATGGAATACCATAATTTTTTAAATCCTCAATTTGCTCTTCACGATCTTTTATTGATTCTTTTAATTTAGGATATTCATAAAGTAATTTAATAGTATTATCAAAAGAATTTAAACTTCTTTTTATTATTCCTCTATTATCTAGCTCGTCCATAACTATTTTTATCACTTCTTTTTTATCTATTTCTTGCATATTGTTCCTTACTCCTTATAATTTATTCCTTTATCAATTACCTTTTTTATTTCTACTTTATAACCTTTATAACACTCTTTGAATTTTTCAATTGCTTCTTCTTCTGAATCAGCTCTAATTAATTTCCTTGATGAAGTTTGTTCTAAATCTAAATATTTAAAATTAATTTGATATGTTCTCATTTTATCTCCTCCTTATTTTTGGATAATTCTTTAAATTTATCTAAATCGATATCATCTAAATAATCAAATAATCCTTGAAATTCATTTTTAAAATGATTATATAAAAGCGAATATAAATAATTATATTGTGTCTCAGTTTTGATAAGTTCTTCAAATCTTTCAACCGGTATAGTTATATTATTGTCCATTTTATCTCCTCTACTTTCTCAACTAAATCAGCTTTTATTAAATCATATATGGTATTTAAAAATTCATAAAATTCAATACTGAATAAACTTGAATCAACACGTACACAATCAATTTCTCGAGCATTACCAATATCTAATCCGTTTATTTTATGTTCTGCTTTAATTGTTATAAAGCCATGAGTTCCTTCTGTTCCAGAAAGACTCTTTATAAAACACGGACCATTTTGATATCCTTCTTCAAATCCAAACTTTTTTAATTCTTTTAAATCAACATTATCTTTTATTTTTAACATATTTATTCCACTTCCTTACCTTGTAAAATTGATACAAGTTTTTCTTTTGCCTTAAAATAATCCTCACATTGTGCCTTATCTTTTGGGCAATATTCAGTATTTGTTTTACTGTTCATTAAATCGAAAAATTCTAAGCTATTCATATATTCTATTGCTTCAGCAATAACTTTATCTTTTTCTTCTAATTGGTGTTGTAAATCTTTATTTTCTTTCTTTAATTGAGCATTGTCTGTTTCTAAAATTGCAATATATTCTTCCCTATTCATCTAACCACCTCATTATTGCCCTTAATTCATCAGTACTTAATGTAGTAGGTAATTCTTCAGATTTGGTTATTAATGCATCCGTTTTATAAAATCTAACCATTATTTCATTGATATTTGTTTTTTCAATTGTTTTAAAAAGTATATATTCAGTATTTATTCTATCTGGAAAAGTTAGACTTTTTAAATATACTTTGTCATGTTCGAAGTATGTATATCCTAAATCTTCCAATGTAATATTTTTAGTTTTTTCTTGTTCTTCTTTATTCATTTGACTTCTCCTATTTCATCTAATATTTTAAAAAATAAATCATCATCGATATTTAATAGACCTCTTAAAGTCAAATAAGCACTTATGTTACTAGTTTCATAATTTAGAGCACTTGCTAAACTGTGATCTTTTGTAATACAATTATTGTCATAAAATTCTTTTGTACTATGATAACCACTCATAAACACACATCTCATAAGTAAAGTATCTTTTGATGATTTATGTATTCTTTCTGTATATCCGTTAATAATTTCTCGGATATCTAAAATATCTTCTTGTGAAAGTTGAAATAAATCTTTCAATATATTTTCTTTATTCATTTTTATCACCTCTCTTAGATCTTTTATTAATTATTTTTGCTATCAATATTCCTGTTTCTGTTAGTTCTTTTTTATTAAATAACAAATGCCTATTTTTAGCTGTTAGCTTATCAGATATTTCAACTAGTATAAGATTATCTAAATTGAAGTTTCGTTTATTTGAATCGGCAAATATGACACAGCAATTGTTAGGAATTGAACCTTTATATTTTTTATAAAGATATCTATGTTTAAGTTCCCATTCATTTGGATCAGCTACTTTAATAAAAACATATCCATTATTGTTTATAAATTCGCTCCCAATTGGCTTATAGTTATGTGGTTTGTTATTTTGTTTAAATTTAGTATTTATATCACTTCTAAGTTTGTGACTTTTTTTATATTGTTTAATTTGATTTATAGTTAATTGTCTATTAAATCTTTGGTTAAAACATATTGTTAATTCTTCTGATGTTCTTCCTTTTACATTTTGTTGTAAAAAAGTTTTTTCTTCATTTGAAAATTTAATCATCTTTATTCTCATTATTTAATAAAAACAATGGCTCTTCTACTTTATATTCTTTTGACGTCTTTATAGCTTTTAAATATGTATTAGCATTATTTACAATTTGTGAAGCTAATGATGTTATAGCAAATGATTTGCTTATTTCTTTATTCAAATTCTCATCATCACAATTTGTTAATCTATCTAGTTGCTCAAATAAAACATCATTCAATTTATTTAGATTATTTTCTTTTGTTAACTTTTCTCCCCCCCCCACCAACAACATTAGTTGTTTCATTTTCTATTGAACTGTTTTTGTCACTAACTAAACTATTCATTTTTTCTTTAAAAACATTTATATCATCCATAATTACCTCTTCTTTTTATCCTCTAAGTTTGAAACTCTTTCAGTTACTTTTTTTAATCTTTTATTAATATCAAATATTTGCCTTTTCATTGAACTATATTGTTCAACACGATCTTCTAAAAGCTCAATATATTTATCTCTTATTGTTTCAAATTCATTTATTGCTGTATTTCTTTCTCTTTTGTATTTAGCTACATCAACTAAATCTTTAAATATATTTCTCATATTGTTCCTTTGTTCCTCCTAAATTTATCTTATTGGCATTCTAAACTCACTAATTTTAAAAAGTAATAAGTCGTTATTCTTTTCTTGATCATCTAATAATTTAATTTTTTGATCATCTAATAATTTAACAAGTGCATCATATAATTCAATTGCTTCATCAATAATACGAGTATCTTTTCTTTCAACAGTCATTATTAATTTTTGTAAATCCAAATCAAATTTTATTTCTTCTAATCTTTTTTTATTCATTTTCTAAATTCCTTCTTTCTTTTTTTTCAAATTTATGTTGCATAATGTTAGAAACATTACCTAATAATTATATTAACTACCCTGTGGAAAACTTTTTTTATGTTCTATATAGAAATTCTCAAGATTTTTATGTTCAAATAGTTTTTGTTTTTTTTCATATCTTTTTTTTAAGAAAAAAATGTTTTTATTTATTAAAATTTATGCTCTCAATCATTTTCTCTTTTGTTGATCGTGTTAGTTTTGTATATATTCTAGTTGTTTCAATTGAACTATGACCTAATATGTCAGCTAGTTGTGGAAGATTGCCAGGATATTCTTCTAAAAACTTTATTGCAAATAAATGTCTAAATGCGTGTGCGTGAACTTTCTTTTTATTAACTCTAGCTGCTCCAGCAATCTTCTTTATTCTTTTCCAAAAGCAAGAAAAAGTGATCATTTCTCCTGTAATGCTAGATGGAAATAAAGTACCATTTTTAATCTTTTGTGATCTTGCATACTTTCTTAATTCTCTTAATAAAGGTTTAACAACTGTTATCTCTCTGAATTTGCTTTTCGATTTTATCTCAATATTAGTGTTTAAATTTTCAATAGTAAAATATTTTAATTCAGATATTCTACATCCTGTCATTGCTAAAATTTTCATCATATAGTAACTTTGATGATCTCCTCTTTTTTTGGCATATCTTAATAATCTCTTATAATCGATAATTGATAGCGATTCTTTTATTGAAAATTCTTTTTGAATCTTTTCTTCTTTCAGAATTAATTCAGGCTTATTTATAAATTTTAAATATTTATTTACAATTATGATCCAAAGATTTTGTGATCTAGGACATAACTTTTTTTTCTCGCTCATATATTCTTTAAAAGAATTAACTTTTAATTTAGAATAATCGTTATCTAAAAAATTCAAAAATTCAAAAACAATATGCCTATACTGTTTTATAGTATTTTCTGATAATTCATCTTCCTCTTGTTTAAAAATAAAACTATCTAAATCATTCATATTTTTCACCTTTTAAAATATTTATAATTTTGGATATAGTAATAATCAAATCATCTTTTCGAATATAAAGCATATCGTTTTTAATGTTTTTTTCAAAATCTTCTAGTAAATTTAAGATCTTCTTTTCTTTTAATTCTTCAAAAAGTAGTTTTTTTTCTAGTTCTTCTACGTCATCTTTATAATTTTTTGTTGAAACTTTGAAAAAAGAATATATAGAATCAGTTATTGATTCGTGATTTTTTGAAACTATAAACTCTGAATACTGATCATTTATTATCCAATCGAGAGCATTAATCGTTGATATATACATTTGACGAGTGTTGTAGTCTAGAAGTTTTTCCAATTTATTTTCTAAACTATACTTTAAGTTCTTTATTTGATCAAGCTCCTTCATCATTATCACCTTCTAATTCTAAGAAATTATCCATAAGATATAATTCTTCGTTTGATACACAATTTGAATTTGATAAATTTTCATATAAATCATTAACTTTGTTTAGCCAATTTATAAAACCTTCTGGATGTTTTAATTTAAATTCTGAACTAACAGGATTTGTACAAATTTCTTTTTTTAAGCAATTCCTACAAAATTCATTTTTAAATTTACTTCCTAAGTGACAAGGATTTCTCTCACGCGTGCGCGTGCGCGCGGTATTATTACACACATATATATTATTTATATCTTCTATTGTGGTTGATTTGTTGGTTGATTTGTTGGTTGATTTATTGATGTTTTGTTGATATTCTTCATATTTTACAACGGTTATTAACGTATATTTGTTGGTTATTTTGCTGGTTATTTCGTTGGTTGATATTAGATGTTTCAAAGCTGTGCGAATTTCCTGTTCAGATATGCCTAATTCTTCAGCTAACTTCTTTCTACTTGTTATAAAACTACCTCTTTTAATAGTTTTTCCATTAAAAATAGTATTTTTCCAATTAGCTTTAAGTAGACAATGTATAAATAAAGATTTAGTATTTTGTTCTTTATACCATTGCCATTTAGTAAACTTTGAATGTAGTCTTATCCATCCACTCATTTAGTAGCCTCAACTTGAGATTTAGACAATTTCGTGATATAATTAAAAATGTCTTTTAATAAAAGACGAAGGAACTTTTTGATTGCGTTGAGTTCCTTTTTCTTTTGTTCTATTTTCATAAGTCTTCACCTATTAAGACGCTTAAGCAATAATCTTTTGTATTATTTTCAATACATTTATTTAAAAAGTTATTCTCCAAATCATTATCTAATTTTATTAGAACACTCAATGATAATAATAAAGCTATTAATATTGCTATAAATTCAATTAAACGTTTCTTTCTTAACTTCTTTTTTTTGAATTTTAAATCATCGTTACATAACATTTTTTCAATTCTTTTTTTAGATAAAGCATTGTTGTGATTCTTATGCAATGTTTCTAACATATCATTAGTTTCTTTTTTTCTTTGTTCGTTGCTATATTTCATATAAAATCCTTCCTTTTAATAAATTAAATTTTTACTATTATTATTTTTTAAATCTTCTAATTCTTTTTTTGAATAAAACCAACCATCAACATTGTTTCCAGCCAAACGTTGATTTTCAGCGATTTGATTTATTGTGTCATATATATTTTTTAAATTAATTTTTCTCTCTTCTGGAGTAACGTCTGAAATGATCTCAATTTTTGCTTGTCCTACTTCGATGTTAAGTTTTCTCATATATTCCCTCCTCTTATAAATATCTTTATTTTTAAAACTGTAAATCTGTCAAAAAGAAGACAATATCTCATCTAATATTTGATTAAAATTTTCAATTGTTAGTTCCTGGATATCTTCAAAGTTCTTAAATATATAAAGATTATTAGATACATCATTAACATTTTCACAATAATCTGGTCCAAATAAATCTAATCCAGTAACAATAGAAGGCATTTTATCAGTAAATTTAGAATTATTATTTTGTTCTTGATAATTGTATATTGCTTTCATTACTTCAAAATAGTAATCACTAATATCAAAATCGCTAATATATTTTTTCCTTAATTCTTTTAATAAATTTATTGTCTCTTCGAAATTTAAATTAATCATAGATTTACTCCTTAAAATATATTCGACATATTTTTTAATTTTCTTATCGTGGTATTTTATTTGATCTTTAATTTAAATAATTAAAAATAAATGTTAACTAATCTTTCTCTACGTTAGAGAATAATTCTTCAATTGAATATTGAATTTTACTTTTTGAATTAATTAAATTTTTTAATTTAGATGCTTCGGTTGTACTAAAATCATATTTTGCATTCAATTTTAAGTTCACAGTTGATAAAGATTTAATTCCTAAATTATCAGCAATTTCTTGTTGTGTTATATTTAATTCTTTTAATATTTCTTTTAATTTACTCACAATTCTTCTCCTTTCTACGATTTTTCGTATATATAAGTTAAAAAAATATTTTTCCTTTAACTATAATTCAATATTATACGATTTTTCGTACTATGTCAATAAAAAAATACGATTTTTCAAAAAATATTTGATTTTTCGTACACAATACATTATAATTAATGTAAAGAAAGGGGATAATAATGTGGAAGAGGAATTAAAAAAAATTATAATTGATAAATTTGGATCAGTTAGACAGTTTGCTTCTAAAATTGATATTCCTTATACAACAGTCGATACAATTCTTAAAAGAGGAATAGATAATTCCAATGTTACTAATGTTATAAAAATGTGCAAGGGTCTAAAAATTTCAGTTGACAAATTGATTGATGAGCATAAAATTATTCAAATATCTTTTGACAATGGTGAGTTAATAAATATAGATAATGATATTATTAAAATAGCTGTTTATGGAACTATTAAAGCAGGAATACCAATAGAAAGTCAACCAGATATAATTGATTATGTTGAAATACCAAAAAAATGGACTGTTGGTGGAAAAAAATTCTATGGTTTAAAAATCAGCGGTGACTCGATGTTTCCAAAATATAATGAAAATGATATTGTTATATTTGAACAAAATGATGATACTAATTTGTATAATGGTAAAGATGTTGCTGTAATGATAAATGGAACTGAATCTACTTTTAAAAAAATTTTAGTAAACGATAATGGTATAATTTTACAGCCTTATAATACTGCTTATGACATTATGATGTTTTCAAAAGAACAAGTTGAACAATTACCTATTAAAGTTATAGGAATTGCAATTGAAAAAAGAACAAGATTATAAATTAGCATTTAATTTGGTGATACAATGATATTTAATAAAAAGAAACAAATAAATAATAAATATAATGAAATAAGTGAAAATATTTCAAATATGAATTATACGATAAATAATATATTAAAGGAATATACAGAGAACATTGATGAAATAATGGTTACAGCTAACAACATTACAATTTTTTCAGCTTTTTTCTGTTATTATCATAGAGATGAAAAAAGCAAAAATATAATATTTCAATACATACAAAATTTTTTAAATTTTTTAAGTACTACTAATATTAGTGAAGAAGAAATAGAAGATATAAAATTTTATATTATTAATAATAAGGTAATAATAGAAGAAAAAATGATACCTAATATGATGATTGAACAAATTATAGATTTATTAGTTGAAAAAACTTTAATTAATTGCTGTGATTTAAATTATTCTAAATATAGTTCTATGTCTGTTCAGTTATCAAATATCTTATTGAATTTTATAACACTTACAATTAAACAATAAAAATTATTATTACTTTATAAACAAAATTATGATTTTAATAAAATTTAAAAATATATATTTTCAATCTTTAACATAAAAAAATCTCGTGCTGAAACACGAGATATATACAGAAATAAAGCTCAAAATCTACCACGATAAGAATCTTTTTTTCTGCTATTTAATTATAGCATAGAAAGACTTTCTTATCAATAAAATTTAAGAAAGGAAGTGCTATACATGTATGCAGCTTATTTAAGAAAATCAAGAGCTGATATCGAATTAGAAAAAAATAGTGGTGTTGATACGCTACAAAGACATAGAGATATAATAAAAAATACATCTAAATATCTAAATATTAAGATTGATAAATGGTATGAAGAAATCGTGTCTGGTGAAACTATTGCAGCAAGACCTAAAGTTCAAGAACTTCTTTTAGAAGTCGAAAAAAGCACCTATGATGGTGTATTTGTTGTTGATGTAGATAGATTAGCGCGTGGTGACAATGCTGATCAATCAAGAATCTCAAAAGCATTTTCATTCTCAAATACTAAAATTATAACTCCTACAAAAATTTATGATCCAAACAACGAAGATGATTCAGACTACTTTGAGTTCGGTTTATTTATGTCAAGACGTGAGTATAAGATAATCAATAAAAGATTAAATCGTGGTCGGCTTTCTTCTGTTAACGAAGGTAAATTTGTTGGATCAGTTTGTCCTTATGGATATGATAAAGAAAAATTAAAAGGACAAAAAGGATATAAATTAATAATAAATGATGATGAATCTAAAATAGTAAGAATAATCTTTGATTTGGCTTGTAAAGGAATCGGATGTAATAATATAGCTAATTATTTAAACAAAATTGGATCTAAACCTAGAAAAAGCGAAGTTTGGGTATCAGCCAGTATTAGAGACATTATTCATAATCCTGTCTATTATGGTATGATAAAATGGAATAGAAGAAAGACAGTTAAACAAATGCGAAATGGAATTGTTTACACATCGAGACCAAAAAATAATGACTATATTCTAGTTGAAGGACTACATCAATCAATAATTGAGAAAGAAAAATGGGATTTAGCAAACATAAAATCGAAGATAAAGGAAGGAAAGTCAACAAGAAACGATTTGACTTTACAAAATTCTCTTGCTGGATTAGTTAAATGTGGTATTTGTGGAAGAACAATGCAAAGAAGAAACTATCGTTCAGGTCATATAGACGGATTAATTTGTCCACTACCACACTGTAAAAATATTGGCTCACATCTATACCTAGTTGAAAATGCCATAATTAGCTCGTTAGAGGAATGTTTAAAAGAATATGAGGAAATACTAATAACATATAAAAAAGACGAAAATGAGGATGTTTCCGATACCTCTAGTATTGAATTAATATCAAAAGAAATTGAAAAATGCAAATCGCAATTAAATAAAGCTTATGATTTACTTGAACAAGGTATTTACGACACTAATACATTTTTAGAAAGAAGTACTTCATTAAAAGATAAAATAAATTCATTAGAAGAAGAGATTAGAAAAAGCAGCGTTACCTCTAAGAAAAACAAAATTGAAAAAATCAAAGATGTGATTCCGAAAATAAAAAACGTCTTGAGTAATTATTCTAAATCATTATCTGCAGAAGAAAAGAATAATCTTTTGAAAGTAGTAATCAGTGATATAAAATATATAAAGACCGTCAAAGGAAGAGGAAAAGAAGACAAATTTAATTTAAAAATAAATATAAAATTATAATAACTATCGTGTGTGTTCCGAAGAGCTTGCCCATGTTGAAATGATTTCAACAATGGTTTATCAATTGACGAAAGATGCAACCATCGAAGAGATTAAACAATATGGTTTTGATACCAACTACACGGAAAATGGTAAAGATTTATATGCCATAAACGCTAATGGTGTTCCATATACAAGTGCCTATTTTGCCGCAACCGGTGACCCTTTAGCTAATCTTAGTGAAGATATGGCCGCTGAAGAAAAAGCACGTGCTGTCTATGAACATTTAATCGATTTAAGTGATGACCCTGATGTAACGGGTGTTCTTCTATGGCTTCGTCAAAGAGAAATTGTTCACTTTCAAAGATTTAAAGAATTATATGATGACTATAAAAAAATGGGTATTAATAAAAAATAAAAATTATCTAGCAATAGATAATTTTTTTGTTATTTTTATTATTTTTATTTTTTAGTTATTGGTTGGATATTTGCCAAGCGTTTTTAACTTTTCAGATATTTTACTCTTACCATCTAAGTATGGGCGAATTGATTCACGTTCATAGATAGCATTTATAATTCTTGCTAGATACTTGGAACAATCAACTTCTTTATACCATTCTTTTTTCTTAATTTCATCAGGAACATAAGTTATATTGGTCGTATATAATTTGTAGAAATTCCCGTTTTCAAAAGCATCATCAAAAGCTTTAATGCTTTTCTCTCCCTCTGTAAAAAGAGGAAAAGTTGTTGCGAGATATATCTTGTTAGCGCCACGCTCTTTCATACATTTAGCAGCATCTAATATTGATGATCCACTCGCAATCATATCATCGACAATTATTATATCTTTACCCTTAACGTCTGTTCCTAAGAAACGATGTTCCTCAATCGGATTTTTGCCATCAACAACTTTGGCAAAATTACGACGTTTGTAAAAAGCACCAACATCAACACGCAAAGCATTGGCATAATAAATTGCTCTTTCCATAGCTCCAGTATCAGGTGCTATTATCATTAAATTATTAGGGTCATAACTCTCTTCTTCAACAAAGGTTGAAAGAATAGAATACGTCGGATATAAGTTATCAAAAGAACAATTAGTTAAAGCGTTTTCAATTCCTGGATTATGGACATCAAAAGTAATGATGCCATCTACACCCCTATCTTCTAGTTCTCTTAAAGCATCCGCACAATCAAGAGATTCACGTGCCTTTCGCTTATCTTGACGTGATTGATATAAAAGTGGCATTACGATATGCAAACTGTTTTCTTTACCATTCATGGCCGAAATAACTCTTTTTATATCTTGAAAATGGTCATCAGAACTGCGCATATATTTTATACCACGCGATACATAAGTTGATTCCTCGCCATAGTTACCAACATCAGATAAAAGAAAAACATCTTTTCCACGAACAGAATCAATTATTGTTGCTTTTCCTTCACTATTAGAAAATCTTTCAACCTTAACCCCAACAACATTAGAATGTTGTTCTTTCCTAATCAATTTTAATTGTTCATCAACAAGTGTTCCAAAGGCTTGAATATTGGGCATTAAGATAAGTTTTAAATTACTTTCTTGACTACTCATATTTACTATTCTCCTCTATACATCAATATTCTAACATTAAAAAAATGGCATTTCAACCATTTTTCATTGGATGTCAATTATTTCAATATTCGTTGGGAAAAAAGTGTCAAACTTTTGAAAAAAAGACGGTGCTGAATAAGAAAATTTAGTTATACCACCACTAATAATTAAAGTCTTATCATCTTTCTTTACTATTCCTCTTGTCATTTTAGCATTTGGAAAAAACTTTTTATTAGGAGTAACAATTCCTCTATTTCCTTTCCATATTTTATCTAAAAAAGATGGAACTAAACCATTATGCATATGTCCTGATAATAACAAATCCATTTTTTTCATTAGATTAGTCTTTAAAACTTCATCATTTAAAAGTTGCACTGGTGAGTGACACAAAAGAATATTATATTTTTTAGGATCTATTTTTAAAATCAAAGAAGACATTTCATGAGCTAAAATAGAAGCATTGGTGTCTTCATTGTCGTAAAAGTCAAAACTGGGTGTAAAACCGATGAAATTAATATCATTACTAGAATATAGTTCATTATCTAAAAGATGAACATTGTTTATTTTCCTAATCTTATTTAAAAATTCATCATCACGTTCAATCTTCCATTTCGTTTTAAAACTATTTTCTATTAATCGCACTAAATCATGATTACCAAGAGAAATAATTACTTCAACGTTTTTTCCTAACTCTTTTAAAAAATTAAGAGTTTCTTTTTCAAGATCTTTATCATCTAAAACATTAACACCATCAATCACATCGCCAACAAGACAGACATAATCAACTTTTTCTTTCTTGACTAATTGTATTATTTCCTTTAATTTATCCATATTAAAAATACTACTGATATGAATATCACTCATTAATAGAAGACGTGTCTTTTTAACTTTCTTTTTCGTATCTAATTCGTATCTTTTAATCACTATTTTATTACGCAAGTTGCATCACCTATTACATTATAGCAAATTTTTTAAATTTCTATTTACATATTGTATTATTTTTGTTATATTATATATGAATATTTGTTCATATATTTAATTGTGGAGGATTTATGGATTATTTAGATTGTGAAGATGAAGTTCTACATCAAGATAAAATTGAAGAAGCAAGAAAAAAGATGATGAATGAGGACATAATTTTTGATTTATCTAATCTCTATAAAGTATTTAGTGATGAAACGCGCTTAAGGATTTTAAATGCTTTATTGATATCGGAATTATGTGTCTGTGATATTAGTGATCTTTTAGGAATGACGCATTCTTCTATTTCGCATCAATTGAAAGTTTTACGTGAAATGAAATTGGTCAAAGCTAAAAAAGTTGGTAAAAGTGTTTACTACTCTTTAAAAGATGATCACATTCAAAAAATTATTGAGATTGGAGTTGAACATATAAATGAAAAAGAAATTTAAAATAAATAAAGATTTAATAAAAATAGTTTTAGCCATTATATTGTTCATTACTAGTTTCTTCGTTGGTAAATATGATTTATTGTGTATCTTTATTGCTTATTTCTTAGTAAGTACTGAATTAATTATTAATGTCGCTAAAAACATTAGTAAAGGGGAGATATTTGATGAAGAGTTTTTGATGTTAATTGCAACTATTGGTGCTTTAGCCATCGGTGAATATAATGAAGCTCTAGCGGTAATGCTTTTCTATCAAATTGGAGAATTAATAAATGATCGTGCTGTTGATAAGAGTCGTGATAATATTATCAATTTAATGAATCTTCGTAGTGATAGTGCTACTCTTTTGATTGATGGTAAAGAAAAAGAAGTGGCTCCTGAAAAAGTCAAAGTTGATGACATAATTTTAGTTAAACCTGGTGAAAAGATTGCCCTTGATGGTGAAGTAATCAGTGGAACATCAACGATTGATACATCTAGTTTGACGGGTGAAAGTAAACCCGTTTATGCCGAAGTTGGTAGTAAAGTATTGAGTGGAACTATTAATATGAGTGGTGCTTTAACTATTAAAGTAACTTCTCTTTATAAAGACTCAACCGTTAAAAAAATTCTTGATTTAATCGAAAACTCTGATGTTGAAAAATCTAATACGGAACGCTTTATAACTCGTTTTGCAAAAATCTATACGCCAATCGTCGTTCTTCTTGCCCTACTCATTTTTATTGTTCCAACACTTATAACTAAGGACTATACAACTTGGGGTTATCGCAGTCTTGTCTTTTTAGTAACTTCTTGTCCTTGTGCCTTAGTCTTATCAATTCCTCTTGCTTACTTTTCTGGAATTGGTACTTGTAGCAAAAGTGGTGTTTTAATAAAGAATAGTGGTTCTCTAGATCGTCTTTTAGAAATTGATGAAATTGTCTTTGATAAAACAGGAACAATCACCGAAGGTGTTTTTGAAGTTGTCAAAGTTAAAGGAAATGGTATTAGTGCCAAAGAACTATTAGAAATAACGGCCAAATGTGAATGCTTTAGTGTTCATCCAATTGCTTTATCAATCAAAGAACGCTATGGTAAAGAAATTGATAATAAAAAAGTTAAAAATTACAAAGTTGTCGATGGTGGTCTAACTGTTACTATTGGTAAAGATAAATACGTTGTAGGAAATGCTAATCTCTTAAAGAAAAATAAAATAGATTTTGAAATGACTAAAGATATTGGAACAGTTGTCTATGTCGCTAAAAATGAAAAGTATTTAGGTTATATTTTAATAAGTGATAATATTAAAAAGAATAGTAAGAAAACTGTTACAGAATTGAAAAAAAGAGGTATTCGTGATTTAGTAATTCTATCTGGTGACAATGAAAAAATTGTTAAAAACGTTTGTGATTTAGTTGGTATTAAAAGATATAGTGCCGAATTGTTACCACAGGATAAAGTTAAATATTTAAAAGAAGCTAAGAAAGAAAATGTTAAAGTCATGTTCGTTGGTGATGGAGTTAATGATGCTCCTGCCCTACTAATTAGTGATTTAGGTATCTCTATGGGTGGTATTGGAAGTGATGCTTCAATTGAAGCAAGTGACATGGTCATTATGAATGATGATTTATCCAAAATTACTAAAGCTATTGATATTGCTAAATTCACTAAAAAAATTGTATGGCAAAACATCATCTTCGTTCTTCTCATCAAAGCAATTGTCCTTCTAACTGCGGCTTTAGGATATAGTAATATCATCAGTGCTGTTTTTGCTGATGTAGGAGTTACTCTAATAACAATAATTAATACTTTTAGAATATTTAGATCAAAAAATAAGAAGCAAAGTTAATTGCTTCTTTTTTAATCAGAATCTTTATCAAAGAAATCGTCATCCTTATTATCTAAATCATCATAATCAGGAATGTTCAAATTGAAATTAGTATCCGCTTGTTGCATAACTTTATCATTTATTAAAACACCATCCAAAACAGTTGAATTTGGTCTAAGTGGAGAAGTTCTCTCATCACGTCCCATAGCAGTAACACGAACTGGTTTATCGTACATACCATCAATTTGACTAGCAGTATTAGTGTAATACATGCGCTCGTTCTCATCAATAGTCATTGGTTTCGGTGGGGCTTTTTCAACGACTGGTTCTTCCTTTTTTGGTTCTGGTGTTAAAACAACACCATTCATAATCGTTGCATCATAACTAGAACTTTGAGGTTTATCAGGAACAGCACGCATATCACGTGTTCCCATTTCACTAATAGTTACTGGTTTACCATATTGTAATTCTTTCTCACGATTATTTTGAACTGGTACTTGTTGTTCAACATTTCGTAAATCATTACTTGGTCGATCAAGAGGAGCTTCCTGGCGATTTTGCATAACAATTCCCTCTTTGATAATACCAGCTTCTTCATTGTACATATCTTTAAACTTTTCTTTAAAAATAGGCATTTCTTTTTTGATGACATCAGGATAAACTAAATGCGTATTTAAAATAGCTTTTTCAAAGTCATATATATTTACTTCTTTACGATTATCAAAAACTGTAAAAGAAAAGGCTGATTTCAAAAGCGTTAAAGAAATATCAGGGTATCTTGAACCAACTTCAAAAACTCTTTTATATTCTGATGTTAAGTCAACGAGAAATTCCATAATGGTTTGTTGTTGATAACGAGAATACTTTAAAGTTACTCCCGTATTTTTCTCTATTTTAGGAAGCGTTCCCATTAGAATAGCTACAGTCTCATCACGTGTAGGTTCTGGTACTTCAACTTTTTGAAAACGTCTTGTAAAAGCTTTATCCCTTAAAATATAGCGTTCATATTCTTCGGTTGTCGTAGCTCCTATTACTTTGATACTACCACGACCTAATCCCTCTTTAAAAATATTAGCGAAGTCTAAGGCTGATTCATCAGTTGCTCCTATTAACATATGAATCTCATCTATGAATAAAATTATTTTTTCTTTTTGTTTTAATTCATCAATCATTACTTGAACTTTACTTTCGCCATTAGGCATTGTTCCTAAAAGAGATGCTGTTTTAATATTAATAATAGTGTATCCCAATAAAGCATCTGGAACTTCTTTCCTTTGGATAGCATAAGCAAGTCCTTCAACAATAGCGGTTTTACCAATTCCTGGTTTACCAATTAATATTGCTGATTTTTCAGGAGTTAAAAGAATTAATAATAGTTCCTTTATTTGTTCATCACGACCAATAGCGGGATTAGTAATATATTCTTTATCAGTAAAATTTTCACCATATCGTTCTAGTATACTAAACTTCTCGCCATTCATACTGATTCCTCCTTTATTCTCATTTATTATAACATTTATTTTTATTTTAATAAATAGATTTTTTAAACAAATAAAAAGCATTGAAAAAAAAGAGAAAAATATACTATTTTTAATACTATTATTAATATTTTTTGATATAATAGAAACTGGTGAGCGGTATGAGGGATTTTGGAACAAAATATAAAGATTATTTACTAGCTGGTGGGATTACTTTTTTTATATTCATAGTCATTTTTTTACTTAAGGGTATTTACCCTTTTGGGACGAACAGTTTAATATATGGTGATATGTATGATAAGTTAACTTCGTCATATTATTATCTATATGATTGTATTTATAATGGACAATCTTTTTTAATTAACTTTACTTCTTCTGGTGGTATTAACTTTTTTGGAATAATAACTTCTTTTCTTCTAAATCCTTTTTCGCTTTTAATTCTATTTGTTGAAAGAAATAAAATATATTTATTTGTATCCATTATCGTCGTTTTAAAATTAGTTCTTTGTAATTTAACTTGTTGTTATATGCTTAAGAAACTCTTTAAGAACATGAATAGTTATTTAAGTGTTTTCTTAGCTCTTCTATACGGTTTTAGTATTTATGGTTTAGCTTATTATCAAATGTCTTCTTGGATTGATGCAATGTATATGTTACCACTAATCATAGTTGGTTTAAAGATTTTATTTGATTTTGATAAACCATTTATGTACATTGTTACTTTAACTTTATCACTATATTTTAGTTTTTATCTTTCTTTAATTGTTATTATTTGTCTTTTTTTAGTGTCTATCTTTTATATTCATACTTATGTTGATAAAGAAAAACGTTCTAAAAAAATATTACAATTATTATTGAGTAATTTATTGTGTATTGGGTGTTCTTTCATCGTTATTTTACCAACGGTGCAACAATTTTTATCAGGAACACAAATTAGTTATAGTTTAGAAGAAATTTTAAACTCTAAATGGGGATTATTGACTGATAAAGTTTCGCTATTCCTATTTGGACCTCTTATTTGGGTAGGATTAGTTCTTCTTTTAAAGAATTATAAAAAACATAAAGATTTTTTAACTTTTTATATTCCCGCAATGATACTTTTATGTTTACCAATTATTATTGAACCAGTTAATAAATTGTTACATTTGACAATACCAACTTATTTTCCACACTCTTTTGGTTTTATAACTATCATTTTCTTAATAATTGGTGTTGCCTATTACTTTGATAGTTTAGAGACAAATAAAAATAAAATTGGTGTAATTAAGAAAATAGTATCTATCCTTTTATCCTTTGGAAGTATCATAACAATTATCTATATAACTATTTCTAAATATGATTCTTTACAGGAGGTTATTAATAGTTTAACTTTTTCTAAAGATGAAGTCCTATTCTCATTTTTAGTTTTAATGTTTTTAGTAAGCTTTATTGCTAGTCTAATTATCTATATCTTAAATAAAGGACTTAATAAATTATCTTTTAATTTACTAGCACTCATTGCTTTTACGCATATTTTTGCGACAACTTATATTTATGCTGGTATTGATTTCACTCAAAAAGACATTAAAACTGTTTATAATGGACTTCAAGAAATGGAATATGAAAGTGAAGATAATAATTACTATCGTTATAAAAATGATACTCAATCTATTATCATGAATAGTAGTAATGTAACACGTTTTAATAGTCTTGATGCTTATAATTCCTTTATTGATAAAAATAACCAAGAAGTATTGCGTAAGTTGGGTTATTCAGCTAGAAAAACAAAGACTTATTCTAATGGTGGTACTTTATTTACGGACTTAATACTTGCGAATAAATATATATTAAATGATGGAAAAGAACCTTATAATTACTCATTGAAGAACCAATATAATAATTATTACTTATATGAGTATAATGATGATATTAATTTTGGATATCTAATTAATGAAAATATTGATATCAATAAATATGAAGATAGTTTTGAAATTCAAAATGCTATTTATAAATCTATTACTGGTAATGACAATGATTTATTTGAAATAGTTGATGAAATTAAGACTTTTAATATTGATGTCAATGATAATAATTACAAAGTTTTAAGTGAACAAAACTATGTTAAATTTAATATTAAAGTTGAAGGTGAAAAAGAATTATATTTAGAACTTGATTGTTTTAAAGATAAAGATATCTCTAAATATTTTGATATTTATGTCAATGGTGAACTAATTGTTCAAGACTATCCTAATGATAAAATTAGTGGTGTCATTGATTTAGGTACATTTAAAAACGAAAAAGTACAAACAACTATTTTATTTAAAAAAGATTGTAAACTAGAAAAGATTAAAATTGGTATTTTAAATTTAAGTATGATTAATAGTTTTGTTGATAACAATCGTCTATATTATGATTTATCATATCAAAAAAATAAGATTAATGTTGTTATCGATGATAATAAAGATAATTTATTATTCTTACCAATAACTTATAATAAAGGATATAAGGCTTATAACAATGGGAAACCAATCAAAATTGAAAAAGTTTATAATAACTATATTGGTATAAGATTAAAAGATGGTGTTAATCGTATAACTATTGAATTTATTCCACCATATTTAGTTATATCTTTTGTAGTAACGATAATCTTTATAATATTAACTATTATTTTAAATACTCGTTTATATAATAAATTAATAGATAATAAATCTTTTAAAAAAATTAGTAAATACATTTATCTAACTATTTATGGCTTGTTAGCAATAGGAATATATTTACTACCAACAATAGCCTTCTTAATATCTTTATTTGTACATATAAAAATATAAGAAAACAAGATTATTTTGAACTGAACCCCAAAAGTTGGACAGTTTAATTATTCAAGGATTGTAACCTAAATTGAACAGGCGACAGTCCTTTTAATTTTTCTTTTATTCTATCATAATTGTAATAATGAATATAATCATCTATCGCTTTTATTAAATCATCTATTGTTTCATATTTATCTTCTTGGTCATAAAACATTTCTGTCTTTAGTAATCCAAAAAAGTTTTCCATCATCCCATTATCCATACTATTTCCTTTTCTTGACATACTTTGTCTTATTCCTTGATTTTTTAATCTTTGTTGATATGATTCATGTTGGTATTGCCATCCTTGGTCTGAATGGAATATTAATCCATCAAGAT
>CANPXE010000012.1 GCA_947585665.1 uncultured Bacilli bacterium
TCTTTTTGGCGTGGGTTTCTTTTCCATTTATGACAAACTATTAAAAAGTACTTGACTTATTATAGTTAGCCTCCAAAATAAAAACTCCTATTAGATTAACAGGAGTGCATAAACACGGTACCATCCGGCATTTTACTTAATTAGTTTAACGGCATTACCCGGGAATCCTATTGAGGTCCTACTACAAGAAGAGTAACTTTTTAAGCGCATATTTGTTTCCACCAACCACAAACTCTCTATAAATATACTTAAAAAATCATATTTCTTGTCAATGTATTTGACAAATCTATATTATCACATTTTCTTCTTTTGTCAATATTAGTCTTTCTTGATTTTAACATATTGTCTTGTAAAATAATCAATAGTCTTCTTCTTTTCATTGATGTGACGACAACCTTTTTTGAGACGATCTTCAAAGTCATAAACTGTTTTATCATCAGGTGGTGTATTAAAGTAAAACATATCTAAAGCTTCCGTTGCCAAACAATCGGCAAATCTTCTCAAAGGACTTGTAACATGACTATAATGTGGAATACCAATACCCATATGACCAATACTAGAATCGGTTGTATAAAAGGCTGTTGGATAAGTATCACGCAAAATTTTAACAAAGACATCATAGTTTTCAGATGTTGGATTTTCTTGTAATTGACGATCAAAATAATCTATTTTTCGTAAATAATCACGACTCAATTCATGACCACGATATATGAAAGGATAACCCTTTTTAGCCATATAATTAGCGACCGTTGAATTAGCAGCCAGCATAGCATATTCAACAATCTTTTCACTGTCACTAACAGATAAAGTTTTATTTTTAGAATTAGTGACATCATGACTTGCTAAACGATACTTTTCATCCATTACAACCTTTTTACTAAGTGCATCCATAACACCTTGAAGATTAATCATCGTCTTTTGTAATCTTTCATCATCAGTTCCTTCTTTTAATAATTCATTATAATGATTATAAGTAAGTCTTTTATTAACTTTAATAATTGATTTTTTAAAGCAACACTTATCTAAAAGAATATCACCATTAGGTGTAATTTCTATATAGTAACTTGTCCCTAAACGTCTTTTACCTTCTAAAAGAGACATATAGTCTTTAGCATAACTTTCAGGATACATAGAACTTGTCTTTTCTAATGGCGCATAAATAGAAGTTGTTCTTCTTTCTGCTTCTTCATAAAGAATATTATTTTTGCTCATGTAACCAAGAGGATCAGCAATATGTACTCCTAAATAATAATTGCCATTTGGTAAGATATCAACGGATATTCCATCATCTATTTCTTCGGCTTCATCACCATCAATAGTTACAATGTAATGATCCTTAACTAATTCTCTTTTGGCATATTCACTACTTAAAGCTTGCGGATTAAATCTTCTTGTTTCCGATACAATCGCTTCATTAAAATTAATTGTTATATCGGTCTTATATGATAGATGACCTAAGGTTTCACCAACATTGCTCTCTTCTAGTTTTTCTAAAAGTTCATTCTTCCAAAAATATAATTTATTTTTGGCTTCAACACTTAAATTAGAACAATCATAATTATCGACAAAATCTTGAACAATTTTTAAAGCACGTGATTTTACAACATTAGAATAATCTATTTTATCATCTTCTAGCATATTTTCTAAAACTTGATCATAGAAGAATAAATCATCACTAATTTCTAAATTGCTTTCAACATATTTTGTTAAAGCAGCAATATATCTTTCTACTACTTCAATCATTAAACACTTATCACTTTTATCATGTAAATTTATTAAATGTGGATATTGTGATAAAGCATATTTGACAAAAAACAAACTTTTTTCTTCAAATAAGAGATAACGAATTAAGTTATAAGCATCACCATCATACTTATCAACATAATTATAAATTAAGGATAAGTTCATTCCTTCAATACTATCAATAATACTCTTTAATTCCATAAAATTAGGATTATCTTTAGGAATATCTTTAGAACGACTACTCAAGAGTTGATGCACAATAGGACGAAATTTAGTAATTTCACGACTTATTAGTTTTTGACGATGCGCACTTAGATTAGGAATGATTTTATTAATAGCTTTAATGTAACTAGAAAGATCACTAAAATCTTCATCAAAAGTGAATCTTGATAATTCTTTACGTAATTCATTAATTAATATAACAACCTTTTTATAATCATCTTTTTCACTATGTAATATTTTGGTTATTCGACACTCATAGTTGTGGCGCATAAAATCACTCCCTAATGTTTTTACTAATCAATTCAACTGGCTCAGATAACTTTTTTATTCTTTCTATAACTCTTCTCGCATTAATCATATCAATTGATGTTTTAGAAATGATAAAATGCTTTTCTAATTCTTCTAAACTTAAATTAGATGTGAAAAAAGTTGGTAAATTTTCATTCATGCGATGATGAAGTAAAGGTTCTAACACTTCATCACGGCCCCATACTGTTAAATATTCAGCACCAATGTCATCTAAAAGAAGAATTGGTGTTGTCTTTAATGTCGCAAAACGCTCACGATAATCGGAATCAAAAGATTCTTTTAAATTGCGAAGAAGTTCTGGGACATGAACAACTGTACTCTTAACTCCCTTTTTCGCAAGTTCATTTAATAGAGCTGATAACAAATAAGTTTTTCCCGTTCCAAAACTACCATATAAATAAATACCCTTGTCTTTATTATCAGTAAAATAATTATGATAATAACTATTGATTTTCTTTAATATCTCTACTCTATTTTTATCTTTTTTATAGACATCCGAAAGAGATGCATTTTTTATTTCTTTTGACACATCAAATAAAACAACATTATCTTTATATTCCTCTTTTTTAGTATAGTGACAACCAACATAAGAAAAATTAATAGTGTTATTATTTTTAATAGGCGTTAAACAAAAACCTATAACTGCATTTTTGCATTCAAAAAGGCCTTTACAATTTAAGCAATTATGTTTTTCATTACTACATTCTTGAAGTCTCGTCGTATATTTCATCAAAACTTCTTCATTTAAATCTAAATCACTAATTACTTTTTGAAAATCTTCATTTTTTAAGGCCTTAATAAATTCCTGTTTTAAGGAAGTTTCAAGTTTTTCTGTTGTTTTAAAAACACTATCTGTCTTTATCATCACTATCACCTAATTAAATTATAGCATTTATTAAACATCCCAGGCAACAAAAAAAGCACATAACCTTTGTCATGCGCCAAATTTTAATAAAAAGCTTAAATCCAATCTAAATAAAATGATGATTAGTGCCGCTAAAAGTATGAAAGGTCCATAAGGAATGACATTATCCTCCTTACTTTTAAAATAGAGAAATAAAGATAATGGTAAAGCAATAACACTAGATAGAAAGAGTGTAAATAATGATGCCAAAGGTTCAACGGCACAACCAACAAAAAACATCAATTTGATATCGCCACCACCAAGAGACTCTTTTTTAAATAAAGCATTACCTAAAAGCATTAGTAAATACATTACGATAAAAGCTCCTACTCCATATCCAAAAAATATTAGAGCATCTTTTATACCATTAAAAATAAAACGTAAGAAAATGACAGCAATTGAGAAGAACAACGTTACTTCATCTGGTATTACCAAATAATTAGTATCGCTTACAACAACAATGACAAAGAATGATGAAGCAAGAATAGCTAAAGCAAAATCAAAGCTAAAGCCAAAAAGCCAATACGATAAAGCAAATAAAACACCAGTTGTCAGTTCAATTATAAAGTAAAAGGGAGCTATTTTGGCACCACATTTACGACATTTTCCACCTTGAATTAAATAAGAAAAGAGTGGTATTAATTCATACCATTTTAATCGATGCTTACACTTTGGACAAAATGATCCAGGTTTCACTAAGGATAGTCCTTGAGGAAGGCGCCATCCAACAACATTGAAAAAGGACCCAAAGATAAGTCCAAAAACAAACATTACAAATGTTAAATAATATTTTATCTCCACAAAAACTCCCCCTAAATTTGTCCATACAAATCAAACATAGGTAAGATAATAGACATTAAGATAAATCCAACAGCAATCGCAAGGAAAATGATAACAACTGGTTCAATTAAACTCTTAATAACAGTAACTGAATTATGGTGCAAATTTCCAAAGTGTTCAGAAACTTTTTGCATCATCAAAGCAAGTTGTCCAGTTGATTCACCAGTTACAATCATTTCATAAGCAACTACTGGGAAAGCCCACTCACCTTTAAACGTTTCACTAAGTTTAGCTCCTTTACTAAGCCCAATCATTGTACGTGACAAAATCTCACGATAAATTTCATTGCTCGTTAAATTAGATAATATTTCCATACTATCAGTTATAAAAACACCATGGTTTAATAATGAAGCAAATGTACGCGTTATCGTTGATACTTGACCATAAATGATAACTTTACCAAAAGCTGGCATTTTCATTAAAAAGACTTGAGCATTTTTTCTAAATGCTTTAATGTTTTTATATAGCCATCTAAATATGACAATGAAAAGGACAACACACAAAATAATAACCCACCAATAATTTTGTAAGAAAGAACTTGCAGCAATGACAAATTTAGTAATAGCTGGAAGTTCAGCACCTTGACTTGAGAACATGTCAATAAATTGTGGAACGACAAACATTACTAAGAAGAAAACAGCTCCAACACAAAGTGTAAAGATAACAGCTGGGTAAATTAAAGCCGAAATCATTTCTTTTCGCGTTTTTTCAGTATCAGTAAAGTAATCAGCCATCTCATCAAGTGTTCCCGCTAAGTCTCCTGTCATTTCACTGGTTTTTACCATGTTAATCAAAATGCTTGGGAATGCTTCCCCTTGTTTTTCAAGAGCAGCTGAAAAAGGTTCTCCAATAACTAATTCATAAATAACACGGTCATATATACGTTTTAGACTAGCATTTGTCGTTTGCTTAGCTAAGATACGCATTGAATCAATCAAAGGAATACCAGCCTTAATATAAGTAGATAATTGAATTAAAGCAAATGATAGGTCCCCTGTTTTAATTTTTTTACTACCAAAATTGATATCAATATCCCATTTTTCTCTCGGTTTAATTTCAAGTACTTCATAACCTTCATTAGTTAAGAAAACTCTAACACCAGTAATATCTTCAGAATCAAAAATACCCTTGACCGTTTCACCCATTGCATTCTTGACGACATATTTAAATGACTGTAGTTTTCCCTCTTTTTCATTTTTATTTAATTTTTTAACTTTTTTAAACTCATCACTTTGCTCTTTAACTTTTTCCAACTCTTTGGTAAGTTCTTCACCCTCCAAACGATTAGGATCAATTTTTAAATCTTTTTTAAAAATAAGAGTTTGTAAATAAGAAAGACCTTTACCAGCATATTGTAAAATTGTTAATGGCATTTTTAAAACTTTGTTAACTGCACTATTCATTACGCTCATCCTTCCTATTCTTAATCTAACTTAAATTATAGCACACCTTTTTTCAATTTTAAACATTTTTTTAGTAATTCATATAATAATGTAAAGGAGGAATAAAATGTTTAATGGTTACAACTACATTCCGTTTGGTGTTCGTCCTCAATTTTCTCTATTTAGTGGATTACGAAATTTAAGTCTAGGTTCCGTTTTAAGTGGAACACAAAGAACTCTTAATGTCATAAATCAAGCCATTCCCCTTTTCTATCAAATAAAACCATTATGGAACAATACTAAAACACTTTTTAGGATTGCGAACGCTGTCAATAGTGATGAAAAGGTAAATAACAATACTAATACTACCACCATAAAAGAAGAACAATTAAAAGAAGAAAACGACGTTCAATACAATAAACCTGTTTTCTTCATATAATTTTAATTTAAAGTTTTATGTTTATTTTCTTTCTATGACATCAATTATAGCTGAAATAATTTGTTTCTTTCGCGAAACGATATTAGGCAAGAATTGTCCTTCAGAAATATCTGGAATATTATAAGCAAGCGCAAGTGTATTTTGAGCTTTATCATTAAAAAGAACATTGGATCCATTAGTTATGATATTAGTAACGAATAAACAAACGATATCGTAATTATTACCCGTCGCCATATTATTCAATTGGCGAATATAATCATCTTTATGTTCTTCAATTTCTTCATAATTAGTCGTGAATACTTGTCCAATACCAATATTAGTATCTTCAGCATTATATTGTTTAAAGTCTTGATAAATAATTTCTTCAATCGTTTTATCTTTAAGGCTTGATCCTGCTTTAAACATTTCTAATCCATACTTCTCATAATCGATATTTAACTGTTGCGCTAGTTTTTTAACAGCAGCAACATCATTATCCGTTTTAGTTGGTCCTTTAAGAATTAAAGTATCGGAAAGAATCGCTGATAAAAGTATTCCCGCAATACTATCGGGTATCATGATTCCATATTGTTGAAAAAGACCAAAAATAATGGTACAAGTACTACCAACTGACATATTACGGAAATTAATTGGTGTACTAGTTGAAATAGTTCCAAGGCGATGGTGATCAATAATCTCAATTATTTCGGCTTCTTCTAAACCATCAACGCTTTGGTTTTTTTCGTTGTGATCGACAAGAATAACTTTTTTACGCGTCTTTTCACTGACATCAGTAATACGAAGCATTCCTAGACATTTATCATCATTACCGATAACGGGATAATTAGAATAAGCGTATTTACTTTGTAAGTCTTCAAAATCTGTTAAAAAGTCATTGTCCTTAATAGTAACTGGAGCTTGAGAAGTCTTAATACTTATCGCATAGTTAGAAAGACTCAAAAGATTACTGACATCAAAACTACTCTTATCAGTCTTTATAATATTAACTTTCTTTTTCTTGGCTTCTTCAAGATGAACATCTTTTATCTCACTATTAGCAACAAGAATAATTAATTTAACACCAGACTCAATCGCATATTCCAAGATACTATGACGGTCCCCTATAACTAAAATATCATCATTATGAAGTTCGACATCAGCAAGAAAAGTCGTACTGCGGAAAGTTGCGGTAATAATATTTCCAGCAATTTCTTCGTCATAGCGTAACAATTCTCTTCCATCAAGAACTTTTAGAATGTTATCATAAGAAGTACATAGTTTACGACGATCTGTTTCAATCAAATCACGCGCTAATTCTTTTAAAGTGATTAATCCTTCTAATTTATTGTTGTTATTCGTATCGACTATGGGAATACCACTCGACTTATTGGCGGTCATCAAATCATAAGCATTTTTAATGGTATCGTATTTATCAACATATAAATCTTTACGATAATTAACGTCCCTAATTTGTAATTTAACATCATTTAAGTATTTAGGTACATCAACCCCAAAACGCTCTAAAACAAACTTCGTCTCATTATTAATTGAACCTAAAACACGGGGAATTGCTTCTAAATCATCTCGTGTATTATTCAAGAAATAAGACATCGCAATAGCGGAACAAACACTATCAGTATCGGGCATTTTATGTCCAAAAACATAAACTTTATCCATTTTTTCACCCCTTTAAACTTCATCAATTATAACATTTAAGATTAAACATATCAAGAGTTAATCCAATTCTTTTAAAACACCTTCAATAATTGAATACAAATAGATAGAAACATCTTTATTAGTTTTCTTTTTTATGTAACTGCGATAACCTTCTAATTGTTTCAAATAGTTTTCATCAGCAATATTTTTTAATTTGTAATCAATAATTGAAATACTCTTTTCATATTCAATCATTAAGTCTATAACCCCATAATTCATTACATTGTCTTCTTCATAGACAAATTCATATTCTTTAAAAATATTTCCAGAAAAATCAATACCACAGTTTAAGAATTTTTCAAGATAGGGACGATACTCTTCATCTACTTGTTCAAAATCTTTCTTTTTAAAATCAAATACTTCAAAAAGATAATGCATATAAGTACCAAATTCCATTTTTTCTTTCGTCGCAAGATCAAATAAACTATCACTCGTTTTAGAATAATGTTTATTAATTTTTTCTTCATTAGGAATATCTATGGAAATATCTTTTATTTTTTCTTCACTCTTTTTTATTTTATCTTGATAATTAGATTTCTTAATTAACTTATAATCATGAGTAAGATTTAGAGTATTTAAATCGATATCTTTAATATAAGGGTGAAGAATGGAAATAATACTATCCATAATATCTTTAAAAGAACGATAATTCATTCTTATATTTTTAGAAACGATGTTATCAAAAGAAGTCTCTTCCTCATTAAAATTACATACAAGAATCATTTTTTCTTGACAACGTGTAAGCGCAACGTAAAACAATCTTATCTTTTCACTAATCTCATCTTTAATATAAGAATCACGATACATCACTTTATAGAAAGTGTCCCCAATTCCTAAGTCGAAGAAAGGACAAATGATACCATATTGTTGTGAAAAAATAAAGCGATCATTTAATTCGCGAAGATTGAATTCTTTATCAAAACCCGCAAAATAACAAATGTGATATTCAAGACCCTTTGATTTATGAATAGTCATTATTTTAACACTATCCATAATATTATCACTTATTTCACATTCCATTTTTTCATCACTATCAATTATGTTCATTAAATAATCTCTAAACTCTAAAATATTAAAGCCCATTTTTTCAACTTGCTTCGAAAGATTTAAAATATATTCAAGACGAACACTAATTTTTTCAATATCACCAACAGTAATACCTTTACTATAAAAGGAAAACTTATCAATGATTAACTCAATTATTTTAGATAGTGATAAATATGGAACTTTTTCTTCTATTTCTAAAAGAGTATGATATAAAGAACTATTTACATAGGCATTTTGATCTAGATAATCAAATAATTCTTCATCATCATAACGGAATAAATAACTGCGTCCAATTGATAGAAAATTATATTTAAACTCCATTCCAAAGTCTTTTTCTTGAAGACATATTAAAAGCGATAAAATATTCTTAATAATTAATATATCATCATCTTTCTTTATGTTTGTCGTCGTATATTTGGTAAGAGGAACATTAAAGTATTCAAAGACTTTTTTATATAGATCAAAGTTCGTCGAACGATCTAAAAGAATACAAAAATCACTATATTTGATTGGTCTTAATATTTTTTTCTTTTTATCAAAGACTTGATAATTACTTTCTACTTTCTCTTTAATATCTTTAACAATCGTAAAAATTTCGACTTCATTTTTACTATATTCATAGCCTTTTTCTAAATTATAACGCAAAACTTCCATATCATAATTTTGATTAGTTTTACCTTCTTCAATATAAGAATTATTACCAAATACCATACGATGTGATTCTTGGTACTCTGCTCCTCCTATTGCGTCATCCATAATCGCATCAAATATTAAATTGATGTTATTTAAAACTTCTCCACGACTACGGAAATTTTTCAATAAATCAATTTTTATTCCCCCATCATCTTTAGAATAATGATCATATTTCTCTTTAAAAATGTATGGGTCAGCATTACGAAAACGATAGATGGACTGTTTGATATCACCAACCATATAAACATTATTAGAAGCAATTAAATTTATAAAAGACTCTTGTAAATAAGATGTATCTTGATATTCATCAATCATTATTTCTTTAAAAGAATTCTTTAAGGTGTTTCTAACATCAATATTTTCTTTGATAACATTAATAGCCATATGAGCAATATCATTAAATTCAAAAGTATTATTACTAAATTTAAAATCTTTTAACTTCGCATGTAATTCTTTAATAATTGAAACAATAATACGAGCATAAGGCTTAGTAGAAAGAACTTTTTCTCTTATTTCATCAATAGTTGGTAAATTGATATATTTGTTTACCTCACTAAGAGCGTTACTCAAATCTTCCTTAGCTTCTTTTAATTCTGTTGAACCTCCCCTTGGAAGTCTTGGTATGCTCTCTTTACAAACGTTATAAATATCTTCATAACTCAAAGCATTATCATATTTATTTTTTAAAGTTAAGACATCATCATAAAAATTATTTTCCGCTAGTGCCAATAGATTAGAGCAACTTTCTTTAACCGCGAAAAATTTCTTTTTAACTTCTTCAATATATTCATCAATGTTTTTATTAATGAAATCAATATCATAATATTTATCTATATAAGAATCAAGAAATTCTTCTTTATCCATCAAAAGATCCATTTTATCATTTATCTTAATAATATAATCAAAAATATCTTTATCATCTTTTATACAAAAATCACTTATTAATTTAAGAAAATCAGCGTCTTTTTGATGATAATGTTCTTCCATTATCGCATTGAGAATTTTTACTTTTTCATTATAAATAATACTATTATCAATAATGGATACATCTCGTGGAATATTTAATAAATAGTGATATTTTTTAACGATAGATAAACTGAAACTATCAAAAGTTGTTATGTAGGATCCATCAATTAAATCTAATTGTTTTTTTAAGGAAGAGTCTTCCGCTATGGCATCACGAATACGTTCTTTCATTTCATAAGAAGCAGCATTCGTAAAAGTTAAAATAAGTATTTCATTGATATTTGTACCACTTTTTAATTTACGAATTACTCTTTCTGTTAAAACAGCTGTTTTTCCACTACCAGCTCCAGCGGAAACAATGATATTAGATCCCTCTTTATTGATTGCTTCTTGTTGTTCTTTGGTCCAATTACTCATTATTTTCACCCCCTAGGAAAGATAAATCTTCATAATATTTAAGTTTTAAAATATCTTCATTACGGCGATAACAAATATCATTATATTTACAATACTTACAACCAATTACTTCATCTTGTAACTGTTTCGGATTAATTGAAAAGTCCCCTTCTAAAATTGATGTAATATTTTCTTCAATGACTTTATCAATGTATTCTACTAATAAGTCAAGGGTCTCATCATCAAGAACTTTAACGTAAGACGCAAACTCCCCATCTTTTTTAACAGTCATTCCTTTAATATAAGAACTCTTTTCATAAGTTGGATCAAATACTTCTAAACGACTTTGATCATTAGTTGAATAACCAACTAATTTTAAATTGTCCAATTTAACTTCATGATAACTTTTTTTATCATCACGTTTTAGTTCACCATGTAAAATTTTTTGAAGATAAAAACCGACAAATTTACTATTGTCAAAAATATTTCCCTTTTTAACTAAATACCAATAAATCGGTAACTGCATATCGATACCATAGGCCACCTTACACAAATCGGTACTAGGTGTTCCCGTCTTATAATCAATAATGCTGATGAGAGTCTCACCATTCTTTTCTTTATACATACACTTATCAATGACACCCATGAAACCAACTTCGACATCACGACTTTTATCAATGTAGACTTTGTGTTCCATCAGACTATTAATTAAGCCAGTCTCTTGATGAAGATTTTTAACAAAATCTAAAATTAAAGAAAACTCATCTTTTAACTTCAATAATAGAACTTGTTCCTTATCATCTAATGTCAACTTTTTAAGATATTCTTCCCACTCTTTATCTAAATCAAAATCTTCTTGAAAACAAATACTTAATAAATAGTGAAATAAGTTACCAACTTTAATAGAAAAAGTCTCTTCATATTTATTTAATTTCATAATGTTTTCAATATAATAACGAAAATGACACTTATTATAATTATTAATAGCGGAATAAGATAATACTAATTTATTATCAATCTTTTTAAGTAGATGTTCTTTTCTAAGACCTGTAAATTTATTATCATAAGTTAAATAATCTATTTTGTAATTACTATAATACTTGTATAAATTATCATCAATAGTTCCAAATTTAATAAAATCATCTAAATATTTAGTAAGTTTCATACTAGCATATTTTTTAGAATAATTAGTATTACTAGATAGATTAATTTTTTCAACTTTAAAACTATTTTCACTTATTAAATTAGAAGGATGATATTCATTAGATAAATGACTTAAAGGATAAGACATCTTTAAATTAGTGACATTATTAATAAAAGATAAGACTTTATCTTTCTCTATTTTATTTTTTAAAACCGAGTCCTCAATACCTAATAAATTCTTTTCTAAATCACATAAATAGTCTTCATCACTATATAACTTTGGTAATTCATTTTGATTAAAACCAATTAAAAAGACATAATCATCACTTTGAAAAAGTTTAGCATTCATTTCCATTAAAGATACTTTATGTAAATAATCTTTGTCTTTTACCGTACTCTTTTGAAAATCTTTTTTTATTAAAGTATAAATACTTTTAAAAGAATAATCTAGGCCATTATACTTATTAGATATTTTTTGGATTAGCGAAATTATCTTAGAAGAAGACTCATCATCATACTTATCTTTAATATAGTTAAAACTATCTAAAATACTTTTACTATCCAATAAATATTTTAAATATTCTTGAACTATTTTTGTCCCATAAATAGCGTAACCTTTTTCTTCAATAGGAATATTAAAGAAATTAGCTAATTTATAAAGAACATTAGAATATTTATCTTCATAATTAACAATCTTTATTTTATCGATAGCAATACCATTATTTAATAGTTCACCAATATTATTAAAAAGATACTCCATCTCTTCTTCAATAGTCTTTGCTTCGTAAACAACTTTAGAACTAGCTTCACTTGTATCATCAGAAATTATTTCATAGTCATACTTTGATAAATACTTTTTAAAAATATTATCGACATAAAAATAACCATATACAAAAATCTTTTTATCCTCTAAATATTTAGAAAACAGTTTATCCGTAACTAAAAGATTTTCCTCTAACAATTCTTTTTTCAACTTAACGAGATCATTTAATTTAGTATTACTATAATCTTTATCTTCAACATAATACATATTAGATATCATCGTTTTAATGACATCAGAATCATAACCATATTTATCCATTAAATATAATATGGATCTTTCATCATATGAAAAAGTACTTTTCTCAATGAATTCTTCACGCGTCATATACTTGATATTAAATAGTTCTTTATTCCTACTCACTTCTTTTAAAATTAACAACTTTAAAGAAGAAGGAACAATTATAACACTATTACTTTGTAAAAAGTCTAACTTCATACTATCACATCTTTCAAATTATATTTTAACACAAGCAAAAGAAAATACCTATATAGGTATTTATTTTTTTATAATATTACGAACATTTTCAACTTCCGAAAGAGTATTTTTATTTTGTTTAGAACTATTGTAAAAATAATCATAACGGAATAAGGTGAAGCCTTGATAATGTGATAGATTACGCGCATAAATTATTTGTCTTTTCAAGATGTCATTTTGTTCTTGCCACTCTTTAAGACCAGAACCTGCATACTTATCTTCTTCACCACTTTTATACAAAGCAAGAGCGGGTATTAATTTAATGTCGTCAACTTTAATCAAATTGTTCCATTCTTCAATTGTTTTAGTGAAAGGACGATTTTCATTTAAAAAGCCAAAATAGATTTGCGGCATTATGTAATCAAGGTATCCTTCTTGACTTAAATATTTCTTCGTATCTAAATAATTACTATTATAATTATTATTGATATTTCCTTCTGGAGCAATCCCAAATAAAACATCTTTTTTCTTTTCCTTAATCGTATCATATACTTTCTTTATCATTGTCGAAGTATTGTTAAGACGGTAATCAGAAAGGGATAAAGTTCCACCCTTCTTCTGATATTCTTCATAATTTTCTTTATCGATATCACCACCAGGAAAAAAGTAATCATCAAAGTGAATGCCATCAACATCATAGTTAGTAACAATTTCATCAATACCAGAAACGATTAAAGATTGAACTTCACTACTAGCAGGATTATAGTAAATGCCTTTACCTTCAATGACTTTAATATTATTAGTGTTTAAAAACTTGTAAGCTGGATGATCCTTTTCAATTTTAAAATTCGTTTGATTAGAAATGCGATAAGGATTGACCCAAGCATGAACTTGAATATCTTTTTGATGCGCTTTATCGATAAAATATTTTAAAATATCAAAGGGTAATTCATCATTGGTCACGTTTTTACTATTAGGAAAAATCTTTGAAGGATAAATACTATCAGAAAAGGGGCGCACATGTAAGATCAACCAATTAAAACCATCTTTATACATGTTATCAATAACGGTATCAATATTCTTTTTAATGGTTTCTTCATCTTTTCCTTTAATATATCTTTCTAGTTCAATATAAGAAAAATAAAGGGCTTTAACAGGATCTTTTATAGAAGTATTTGAGCTATCTTTTTCATTAAATACTGTCGTATCTTGTTCCTTTGTAGCATAACTTTTTCGATCAGCAATAATAAAAAAAGTAGCAATTACAAACATTACTACTACTATTGATAAAATTTTTTTCATATCGTTCACCAGTAAATTATATGCATACTACTTATCAATTATGAACATACTATCACCAAAAGAGAAGAAACGATATTTTTCTTTAACCGCTTCAGCATACGTTTTTAAAATCATTTCTCTTCCACAAAGAGCGCTTATTAACATTATGAGCGTTGACTTGGGAAGATGAAAATTAGTTATTAAATTATCAACGATTTTAAATTCATAGCCTGGATAGATAAAAATATCCGTATTTCCAAAACAAGGTTTCATTTCGCCAAAACGATTCATAACCGTTTCCAAAGTACGAACAGTCGTCGTTCCAACAGCGACTAATCTATTACCTCTTTTTTTCGTATCATTAATGATATCACAAGTTTCTTGTTCTACCTCATAATACTCACTATGCATGTGGTGCTCCAAAATATTTTCAACGTTGACCGGACGAAAAGTACCTAGACCGACGTGAAGTGTGACATAGCAAATGTTAATACCCTTATCTTCTAGTTTTTGCATTAACTCCTTTGTAAAGTGAAGTCCCGCTGTTGGCGCAGCCGCACTACCCAAGTTTTTCGCATATACTGTCTGATAGCGATTTTGATCTTGGAGTTTTTCATGAATATATGGTGGAAGTGGCATCGTTCCAAGTTTATCTAAAATTTCATAAAGAATACCATCATAGATTAACTCGAAAAGACGAATCCCTTCATCGCGACACTCAATACAACGACACTTCAAGAGTCCTTCACCAAAGGAAACAATCGTTCCCACTTTAACACGTCGTGCTGGTTTAACCAAAGTTTCCCAAACGTTATCATTAGTATTTTTCAAAAGTAAGACTTCGATGACAGCACCAGTATCTTCCTTCGTTCCAATTAGACGGGCTGGGATTACTTTGGTATCATTTAAAACTAAAGTATCCCCCTTTTCCAAATAATCAATGATATCGTAAAAATGACGATGTTCAATTTCACCCGTATTTTTATTTAAGACGAGTAAACGGGAACTAGAACGATCCTTTAAAGGTGTTTGGGCAATTAATTCTTCTGGTAAATAATAATCAAAGTCCTCTAAATTCATTCTTCTTCCTCACTTTCCATATCAAACAAAGTATTTTGATAAGTCATATTTACTTGACGATAACCTTTTTCGGTAACAACTCTTCCTCTTGGAGTACGCTTTAAGAATCCACATTGTAACAAATATGGTTCGTAAACGTCTTCAATCGTCGTTGTCTCTTCGCCAATGACACTCGCAATTGACTCAATTCCAACTGGTCCACCATTAAACTTTTCAATGATGCCACGAAGTAATTGATGGTCAGTGTCATCTAGTCCCGCATCATCAACTTTTAAGCGTTTTAAGGCCTTTTTCGTAACTTCTAAATTAATTGTATCATCACCATCAACCAACGCAAAATCACGAACGCGACGGAAAAGACGGTTAGCGATTCTTGGCGTTCCACGACTACGACTAGCAAGTTCAAATGAAGCATCTTCATCAATTGGCATTCCTAAAACCCTTGATGTTCTTTTAACAATTTCTTGTAACTCTTCAGTCGTATAATATTGTAATTTTGAAATTATTCCAAATCTGTCACGTAGTGGTGACGTTAAATCACCCGCTCTTGTTGTTGCCCCAACCAAAGTAAATGGTGGTAAATTAATACGCAAATTACGACTATTACCATCGCCACCAACCATGATATCAAGCGTAAAATCTTCCATGGCGGGATATAAAATCTCTTCGACAAAACTAGGCATTCTATGAATTTCATCGATGAATAAAACATCGCCTGGTTCAAGAGAAGATAAAATAGCAGCTAAATCCCCACTCTTTTCAATACTTGGTCCACTAGCCGTCTTAATATTACTTCCAAGTTCATTAGCAATGATGTAAGCAAGTGTCGTCTTTCCTAATCCGGGAGGCCCATACAACAAGACATGATCAAGAGGCTCATCACGCAATTTAGCAGCTTCAATAAAAACTCTAATATTTTCTTTAACATCTTTTTGCCCAATATAATCATCTAATAACTCTGGTCGAATTGATTTCTCAAATTCATCACCAACTATTTCATCACTCGTTATGACTCTATCTCTTTCCATAGGCACCTCCAACTATTTTTATTTTTTCATATCATGAATGTATTCATATATCTCTTGCCAGTTTTTAACTCGCTTAAAGTCTTTATTATCACGATTATACTTCGTATCAAATAATAACACATCAATTCCTTTTTCACTAACTTTAGTACAATTTTTAATACTATCATCAATGAATAAGTCAAACTTCAAACTATCCGCATAATCACTTTTTCTTTTATCACCAGCAATTATCATATCATATTCAACGTTTTTTTCATCTAACCATTTTTTTGTCAATTTATAACAATCTTCTATGTAGTCCCCATCTCTTGTCGTTATAAAAATAATTTCATTTCCTTCTTGACGAAGTTTTTTTATTACGTCCACAACATAATCTTTTACTTCAACATTTTCTAAGACTTCAACCATATATGTCTTAAAAAAATCAAGACGATCTTCTTCACTCCAATCATACATGCCATTGAATTTATAACAATTCTTATCAACAATACCATGACCTTCTTTATAGAGTTTATCATAAATACCCGCATATGCTTCTAACATTTCGTTAGTATCCGCAATTGTATCATCAATATCTATTCCAATTCGCATATTCCACCTACTTAAGTAATAGTTTCAATGCTTCTTTTACTTGATCTTCAATCGTCAAAGAATTATCAACTTTCGGAATGATAGCTTTAACTTCTTTATCTTTATAACCAAGACCTTTTAAGACTTCCATCAATTCATCAGTTGAACTCTCAACAAAATCAGCACTAATCTGCATATTTAACTTTCCCTTTAAATCGAGAATAATTTGTTTTGCAACCTTCTCCCCAATCTTAGGAAATTTTTTTAAATACAAAAGATTTTCTCTTTCAATAGCATCAACTATTCCACTAATAGAACCAGTAGCTAGAATAGGAAGAGCCATCTTACATCCTAAACCTTTAACACTAATTAACTTTAAAAATAAGTCTTTCTCTTCTTGCGTTTTAAAACCATATAAACTATTTTCATCTTCTCTTATTAATTGATATATATATACTTTATAATTTTCTCCTTCATTAAAAGCATAAGGATTAGGTGTATATACTTGATATCCAATACCATTATTATCTATTACTATATAACTTCCTGTAATTTCTTCTATTTTTCCAAATATATAATTATACATAACTTTCCTCCATTATCATTATATAATAAATAACTTTAAATGAAAATAAAAAGAGTTCATAAAGAACTCTAATTTCCATAATTACAATATCCTAAATAACCACCAAGTTCATTAATACAACTCAATAGTCTTTTCTTATAGAAGAATACATTCGCAATATATTTATCAAACTCTTTCGCAATAGGAATTAAATCATTATCGGTTATAAAGTGATTTTCTTCTAATTCTAGACCATTATTCGTTGTAACAAACTCATAGTAATTGTAATAGAATAAACCATTGACATTTTTATCTCTTTCAATGATGAAAACACTACCATCATCTCTTCGGTACTTACGTGACTTAATGACACTTCTTTCTAAATTACTAGGATTACTCATAACTTTAAATTCACCATTTTGATATTCAAAATAACCTAAGTAATTTACTTCTCCCATATTTTCAATTTTTTTATCATCTAAGAAAACATTGACCATATAATCATCTATTTTCTTTACTAAAGCATATTTCTCTTTTAATTCAAATTCTTGTTGTTTTAAAGTATTATCATTATTACTAATTCCCTCTAAATATTTTATTTGATTAGATAATTCTTCTTTAACGTTGATATTCTCAAAAAAGTTCATTTCTGATAACAAGATTTTTGATTTACTCATTCTACCATTTTCCGCATAATCACAATATAAATATTTATATAGCGGTGTTGTCTTATCACCAAGAATCTGTAAGCCACTAATGATAAATGAAGTATTATTATCACGAACGTACTGCATTACTTTCATCTTTTGAAGAGAAGAATGAAAATATTTATTAATATTTGCTAAATCGACTTCATCCATAAGTGATATTTTATTAGCATAATCGGTTATCAATTCTGTTTCCATAGGTACATGAAAACGATTAAAACTATTTTTATCATAAACACCAAAATAATGGCAATCACTTTCATTACCGATGTGATACAAATAAGAGTCATACGCTAAATCAACACAATAGAATCTTCCTGCTATATCTAAAATATTCCAAGCATAACGCATACCATTTCCTTCAACAAAATAACATTTTATACCAAGACGATCCATCATTTCTTTATAGATCAAACTAAAACCATAACTGGATGTTTTACGATAAACAATTCCTAATAAAGAATTTATATCTTTTTTATTTTCTAATCTATAAGTATGACTATACGTTATATAACGACGTAATTTATCATATATAAAATAAGCAAGTTCAATTGGCGAATAAATTTGTTTTATTTCTCTTTCTAAATATTCAAAAGTACGAACAATTTCAATTAGTTCATTTCTTGTATAATGATTCTTATTTTCATAGTATTCAAAATTATTCGTTCTCTTTTGACGCTCTTCGTCATATCCTCCCGCAACTCTAAAAATAATTTTAGGAGAATCAATAATCTTTAATAAGTTACTAGCCTTAACACCACAAGTGTTTTTAAAGTTGACAACTAATTCACTATTAGGATTACTTTTAATAAAACTATTAATATCTGAGATATCTTTAGGAAGTAACGAATCTAAATCAATCTTAAACTTATTATTCATTTTGACCTCCAAAAAGATGATTATAACAAATGACATCATCTTCATATACATTAATATTAAGTGCTACTAAATCATCAATTAATGCCTTATTTTTTATATATTGATCTTTAGAAATACTTATTTCTTTAAGACCACTATATTTATTGACAAAATCTAAATCTAAAATATTAGAATTAGCTACTTGTAGTCTTTCAATCAAAATAAAATGATACATCGTACTATTCTCTAATAATTCACTATAACTCAAATCAACTTCTATTAAATGTGGTAATTGTTCCAAATAATTAATTGTATCTAATTTCATATTGATTAATTTAATTACATTTAATCCCTTCATAAGACTAATATTCTCTAAATCAGGAACAATACAATTATTAAAGCCAAAAGATTTTAATTTAGTATGATAAAATCCTTTTACATTAGCGACATGACAATTATTAAGCATTAATTCTTCTAGTGGTAATATATGAGCAATAATAGCTATTTCTTCATCATTGATTTGCGAATTAGAAACTTCTAATTTTTTTAAATTAGGAAAATAATTGAGTATCTTAAAATCAATTTTTTGATAAGAATTAGAAATACCAATAGGATTTAAAGAAAGTTCATTTACTCTTTTTAATTCATCAATAGTAAAAATAGGTTCTGTCTTATTAAGAACATTCATTAAATACAATTGTAAATCTAAATATGGAATATTTATCATTAATATCACTCTATTCTTTTATTAAAATTATTACTACTATCTCTTTTGAGTATATCATTAAAAATAAAAGTAGTAAAATAAATAATTAATAACTTTTTATATAAATATTTTTTATAATATCAATAATTTTCTCTTTATTACTTATAGTATAACTATTTATTAAGAACAAACTAACAATTATTAAAATAAAAATTACTAATTTTTTTAGATTTTTTTTAGATTCAAAATAATCTTTTAATGAAGCAACTATCTTTGTTAAATGATTTATAATAAATAACCAAACCGTCCAATTTAAAAAAATAGCACTAGATGAGATCATAACTAAACTTTCATATTGTTCACAATTTCCCCAACAACATGTTTGACTATAGAATTCATATTCTTCATAAAGTGCTGTTCTAATATCCCGAAACAAATTATAGTAGGATGATAAAACGACAACAAAGTAAAATAAAAAATAAATAATAATCATAAATAATATGATATAAATTAAAATTTTTAAAAAAGCATTTTTAACTTTTAATTTTTTTATTAATACCCTATATAGATTTTTTGTATATTTATTTGTAAAAAAAATTAAAAAAGGAATAAATAGTAAAGCCAAAAATGGTAATATATTGATAATAATAGTTAATAGTTTATTCAATCAAATCACTCCTTTATAGTAATACTTCACATTATAATTGTATCATTAAATTTACAATATAAAATTATATTTTTTAAAGCATTTAAAAAGACACGTCTAAACGTGTCAATTTATTTTATCTAGTTTTACACTAACAAGTTTTGATACACCAGACTCTTGCATCGTAATACCATATAACGTATCAGCATACTCCATAGTCTTTTTCTTATGCGTTATGATTAAGAATTGTGTCTTATCTTTATAATGTTCAAGATAAGTTCCAAATTGATCAACATTAGCTTCATCAAGTGCGGCCTCTACTTCATCAAACAAACAGAAAGGAACGGTTCGAACATTTAGTATCGCAAAAATTAAACTTATGGCTGTAAGGGTTTTCTCACCACCTGATAAAAGGGAAATGGATTTTAGTTTCTTTCCTGGTGGACAAGCAATAATTTCAATATCCGTTTCCAAAATATTATGAGGATCAGTTAATTTTAACTCAGCTTTACCACCTTTAAATAATTCCTTAAATACTTTTCTAAACTCTTCATCTATTTGTTTAAAAGTTTTTAAGAACTCTTCTTTCATAACAGTGTCCATTTCGTCGATTATTTCTAAAAGAGTTTCTTTAGCATTAACTAAATCATTTCTTTGATTAGTTAAGAATTCATATCTTTCACTAACGCGTTTATATTCATCAATAGAAGCTAAATTGACCATACCTAATCTCTTAATATTATTACGATAAGTTGTAACTAAACTTCTGGCTTCCT
The DNA here is from genome assembly GCA_947585665.1 of uncultured Bacilli bacterium. Taxonomy (GTDB): domain Bacteria; phylum Bacillota_I; class Bacilli_A; order RF39; family UBA660; genus RUG11788. The sequence goes on from CANPXE010000012.1 coordinate 21,234, forward strand.
CAACACTAACTTCTAAGACATAATTATCTCTTGCCTTTTCAAAAGTTAATTCATAATCTTCATTTAAAGTATTCAAATAATTATCTAATTTAACATCCATTTTAGAAAGGGAAATCTCTAATTCTTTTAATTCTTTTTCACATTTGTACAATTCGGAATTATTAATCTTATTAGCGGCTTCCATTTCATCAATAACACTTGATAATTTATCTTTTTCTTTATTCTTAACCAAAATGTTTTTTTGTAATTCTTCTTTATCACGCGTTACTTCATAAAATAACTTCATGATGCGTTCTTCTTCTTTAGAGATAGAATCATCAACAATATGTCCTAAACTATTTAGTTCTTGTTTAACAGATGTAAGTTCATTACTTAAAATATTAATTTCATTCTTATTAGAACGAATCTTTTCTTCAATACTGACCAAATTAGTCTTTTCTTTATAAATAGTTTCTTCTTTAAGAGTAATTTTATTATTTAATTCTTCGACTTGTTCATCTAATTCTTTGATTAAATTATTAATTTCTTCTTTCTTTAAAGTAGCTAATTCTAAGTCTTTCTTATCACTAATTACACTACGACTTATTCTTAAACTACCACCCGTTACACTACCACCAACATTGATGACTTCACCACCAAGAGTAACAATTTTGTAGCGATTATTAATCTTACGACTTATGTTATTAGCACTATCAAGGTCTTTAGCAACAATGACATTACCCAGTTGATTAGAAATGACATTATGATAGATATTGTCGTATTTAACTAAATTGATAAAAATATCAATGTATCCCTCTTCATCACTAATAGATGAAATTACTTCTGGATCAATTCCTCTTGGCTTAATGACATTTAATGGTAAGAAAGTAGCACGACCTAAACTATTTTCCTTTAAATAATTAATAGCTTTTTTAGCACTTCTTTCATCATCGACAACAAGATATTGTTTACTAGCAAGAAGAGCAACTTCTAATGCTAAAGTATATTCATTATCACATTCCACTAAATTACCCAATACTTGATGAATTCCTGTTAGGCGTGGATTATTTAAAATTGAACGAACACTACTACTTAGATTTTCACCATTTTCAATATTATTAGTAAGAACTTCAATTTGATGATTGACATCGATTAAATCTCTTCTTTTATAACCACTTTCACTTAAAAGTGAAGATTGTTGTTGTTTTAAATTGGATAATTCAAAGTCTAAAGCATCAACTTTACTACTAATATCTTTTTGATCTTTTTGTAGAATGTCATAATCTTTTTCTTTCAAATAAATATCGTTAGTAATACGTAAGGAATTTTCTTTTAAAAGCGCAATATTTTCATATACTTTTTGATCATTAGCTTGATACTTACTACGTTCTTTTAAAAGTTTCTTTTCACCATTTAACTGTTCTTCTTTTTGTGTTAAACTCAATAAATTATTATTTAAATCATTTATTTCAGCCGCTAATTTTGACAATTGATTTTTCTTATCTAATAAATCACTATCACTACTATCATTTTTAACATTTAAATTTAAAATATTAGTATTTAATTCGTCAATGCGTTTTTGATTTTGTTCACGACTATAATTAATCTTTTCAATCTCTTCCGCAATCAACGCAACTTCGATATCTTGTAACTTTTCTTTATTCTCTAAATATTTGGTTGCTTCAATACTCTGTTCTTTTAATGGCTCTACTTGTACTTCCAATTCACTGATGATATCATCAACCCTATTCATATTATCTCTTGTTCGATCAAGTTTACGAATAGCTTCCTCTTTACGCTTTTTATATTTTAAAACACCAGCAGCCTCTTCAAAAATCATTCTTCGATCAAGGGCCGAATTAGATAGAATACTATCAATTTCTCCTTGCGAAATAATATTGAAAGAATCTCTTCCAACACCACTATCAATAAATAAATCCGTTATATCTTTTAAACGACATTTATCACCATTTAAGAAATATTCATTTTCACCGCTACGATAAACTCTTCTTTTGACAACAACTTCATTATAAGGAATATTTAAATAATTATCACTATTATCAAAGACAAGGGAAACGGATGCGACATTTAAAGGATTTCTTGAATTACTTCCTGTAAATATGACATCAGTCATACCACTTTCACCACGAAGGGATTTAACAGATTGTTCACCTAAAACCCAGCGGACAGCATCCACAATGTTACTCTTACCACTACCATTAGGTCCAACAATACAAGTTGTCTTATTATCTAAACTAATTGTCAATTTATCGGCAAAAGATTTAAAACCTGTTGCTTGTATTTCCTTTAAATACATTATCATCACCCTATTCACTATATAAAATTATACACTAAACAACTAACAAAAGTAAACCAAAAGAAAAATAACATCACTGTTATCTTTTCAATTATTTATTTTTTTATGATAGCTAAGAGTATGACTAAGCAAATGAGTAACAAGGCAACTATGTAAGCAACAATGATACGCTTATTCTTACCAGTTGGAAGATTATCATCTTCATAATTAGATTCATAATCATTTTCATCATACTCAACACTGTTAGTATTGGTCATTGGTCGATAATTTTCATACATCTCTTCTTCAGTATATGGTGGATTAGTATTATTTTCATAATTTCTATCATCACCAAAGTACATTGTGTCTTCATTTGAATTATTATTTTCATCATAATTATTCATATCATCACCATCTTACAAATAGATTATAACAAAATTAAAGCAAGAAAAAAAGAGAGAATACTCTCTTATTTAAATAACAATGTAAAGATATCATGCCCAGTAACATAAATAGCAAGTATCATTATGAGAATAAAACCAACGGTATTGATGAGATTCTCTGTTTCCGGCTTTACTGGTTTTCCACGCAATTTCTCAATTAGAAGTAAGAAGATACGTCCTCCATCAAAAGCAGGGAAAGGAATTAAATTTAAAACACCAACGTTAATACTCAAAAGCGCTGTCAAAAGTAATAAATTGACATATCCTTGTTGTTTTACTTCCCCAACATAAGAGTATATTCCAACAGGTCCACTCAAACTATTGATACTTACGCCGCCAGTAAACAAGTTACCAATAACGACGAACATTTGACGGAAGATTGCCCCAGCTTTTTGAAAACTATATCGTAAGGCTGGTAGGAACCCTCTTTCGATTTTTTCAGTTTTAAATTCAAGACCATAGCGATAAACTTCAACTTCTTTATTTTCTACTTTTTCCTTAACTTTAATTGGTTCAATCGTATATTTCTTTATTTGCGTTGTATCTTCATCAATAGTACTCTCAATTTTTAAATCAAGTGGTGTTCCTTCTTTATTTAGCGTTATATATAACTGAACATCATCGATCGTCTTTGTCTTATGTCCATTTACTTCCAATATCTTTGATCCTTCTGTAATACCAGCTTCTGCAACGGGATAATTTTCTGTAACGCCACTAATAACTGGATCCATTGTTGGAGCACCACTAATTAATGCTGCCAAGAATAGAAGAATATAAGCTAAGATAAAGTTATTACCAGCTCCAAAGAAAAGAATCAAAAGTCTTTGCCAAATAGGTTTAGCAAACAATTTTCTATTTTTAGGAATCTTCTTTCCCTTATCATCCGTTTCTTCACCGTCTTCACCAGCTAAAGAACAGAATCCACCAATGGGTACAGCTCTTATTGAATATTCTGTTTCTTTCTTCTTGCGACTAAAGATTTTAGGTCCCATTCCAATCGCAAATTCATGAACGTAAACACCAAACTTTTTGGAAAAGATGAAATGTCCAAATTCATGAACTAAAATTATAACACCTAATATTAGTATAAATAATAATAATGTAATTAATCCATTCATCATAATATCACCAAAAACAATAAGAATCCTAATACAACAAATACAGCACTATCAAGACGGTCTAAAATTCCACCATGTCCTGGGAATAAATTAGAGAAGTCTTTGATGCCATAATGTCTTTTAATTGCTGAAAAGACCAAATCACCTAGTTGTCCGATAATTGTAAGACAAAGTGTTACAAACGTTACAACTAAGACACTAGCATTTGTCTCAACTACCGTATAGAAGAAAACACTTCCACACAATGTTCCAAAAATGGAACCACCAATAGCTCCCTCCCAAGTCTTTTTAGGAGATATCTTAGGAGAACATTTATGTTTACCAATAAGATTTCCTGTTATAAAGGCAAAAGTATCAGTAACACAAGTAATAATAAAAATATAAATAATATATAGTAAACTATAATTTCTAATTAAAATTAACAAGTTCATCGTAAGACCAATGAAAACTGTTGCTCCCACTAAGAACAAAGCATCTTCAACATTATAACTTTTATCATCATTGACAAAGACAATAGGTAAAAGAAATAAAAAGATCATAAAAGCCACTAACTTATAGTCAACCTCACAAATTAAGTACGTTGATGTATAATTATTAAGAGTTAAGAAACCTACTAAAACATAAGCAAACAACTCCATTATAAATGGTAACTCTTTACTCTTTCTACGCACTTTAAATATTTCATGTAATCCTAATAAAGATATTAAAAGAATTAACAAAGCAAATGGTAATTTACCAATAATTAATAATGGTAAAAATATGAGTAACATCACAAAAGCACTAATTATTCTACTTTTCATAACTAACCTCCAAACCTTCTCTTCCTTTTATTATATTCTGAAATAGCTAAATCATATTCTTTTTCTGTAAAATCCGGAAAATAAACATCAGTAAAATATAATTCACTATATGCTAACTGATAAAGCATAAAATTACTAATGCGCTCTTCCCCACTCGTTCTAATCAAAAAATCAATTGGTGGTAAATCATTATAGAGATAATGATTAAAATCTATTTTATCTAAATCAATTTTACCCTCTTTATAGTCGATTGCTATTTTTTTACAAGCATCTTCTATTTCTTTTTGTCCACCATAGTTAAGACAGACATTTAAAATACCATTTTGACCATTTTTCGTCTTTTCTTCAATGTCATCAATTGTTTGAATGACGTCTTGTCGAAGATTATCACGACTTCCTGATACGACAACCTTTATGCCATTATCAACAAATTTTTGATACGTTGACTTAAAACCCTTTATCAACAAGTCCATCAAATACGTAACTTCTTCTTCACTTCTTTTAAAGTTCTCTGTGGAAAAGGCAAAAACACTTAGTACTTTAACTCCTGTTTTAAAAATGTGCATTCCTGTTTTTTCTAATGTTTTACTTCCTTCTAAATGACCAAGGCTAGGATTCTTTCCTCTTTCCTTAGCCCATCGACGATTACCATCCATGATGATAGCAACGTGATTAGGAACAGCATTTTCTTTCATCTCATCACCCTATACTAAATATTATAATATATTTTTATAGTTACAACAATAAAAAAGAATTGATTTATTTAATTTTATCAATTCCTTTATTTTACTAATCGCTTATCTTCATAATAGGCACCTACTAAATTGCGACCACATTTCGTTTTAGGTCCTAAATCTGTAAAATAATCATCATTTTTTAAAGTATTATCCGTATTCCAAACGATTTTTTCTCTAAGGACACCAGATGAAGTCAATTGTTCTGTTATAGCACGATGAAAGTCAACATAATAATATTTAGCTTTGTCATTAACGTCAGCTAATTTAATACTATTCTTCCAAAGTTCTTCACGTTTCGCAAACTCAGGCCAATTGCGATATTTAAAATTTTTACCAACACAAGCACCAATATATACTTTGACATCTTTTGGGGTTGTTTGAAATTCTTCCTCTAAAACACTCATGATAGCTAATGGTAAAGCACGATTAATTGACCCACCATCACATTTAGCTATCGCTGTTACGCCACTCTTACTATCTTCAATTACGACAACAGGATTATCACTGGTAGTAGACCCAATTAATACCCCTTCTATTTCGCTTGTCAAAATTAAAATAGATTCATTAAAATTGCGTCCTAGACCATTTGCATTCTCTTTAGTTATGATATGATAATCATTTTTGCCACTTTGTCCAAGTGCAATAAACATCTTTTCTGGACTAAAGCCATGATTATAGGCTAGTAATTCTTTTCTTCGTCTAAAGTCTAGTGCTCTTTTTTCTTTACTACTATTCCTTGGATAAAATCTACTTGACTCGGACATTATTCCATATTTATTACCGGTATTGACAATTTTCACTTCATCTAATTGATCAAATACTTTAATCATAATATCACCCTTTTAATGCGCACAATTATATCAAAAAAAGGTATTTTTGTCAAAAAAAAGACCATTTGGTCTTAAAAACTATCAATATTAATTTTTACTCTTTTGTTATCTTTTAAATAACTACTTGCTTGAACCAAAGTTCTAATCGCATTAGCGCATCTTCCATTCTTACCAATGACACGTCCCATATCTTCACTATCAATCATAACTTGAATTAAGATTTCACTTTCATCATCAGTAGGAAATTCTTTAACACTAACAGATTCTTTGTTCATGACAAGAGATTTAACAATCTCCTCTGTTAAAGCTACTAAATCCATAATTATTCAGCTTCCTTTTTAGTTGCTTTTTTAGTAGTTGTTTTCTTAGCTGGTGCTTTTTTTGCTTCGGCTTTCTTAGGAGCAGCCTTTTTCTCTTCTTTTACTTCTTTTTTAGGTTTTGCTTCTTTTTTAGCCTTAGTTCCTTTTGATTCAGCAAACTTCTTCATAATTCCAGCTTCACTAAATAGATTTCTAACCGTATCAGTTGGTTCAGCACCATTCTTTAACCATTTCATTGCTACTTCTTCTTGAATGTTTACAGTAGCAGGAGTAGTTAAAGGATTATAAGTTCCAACTAATTCAATGTATTGTCCATCTCTTGGACGTCTAGAGTCACTTGCAACAATACGATATACAGGTTTCTTTTTAGCACCCATTCTTGTCAATCTAATTTTAACTGCCATATTTCTTCCTCCATTTCATAATTCATTATAGATTATATGCCAAAAGAAAAGAACTGTCAACCTTTTTTTGTTAACACCTCTTCTATTTTTTTATTCTAAGAAATTTTCTTCGACTTCTTCATCAATAGCTTTATCTGTTTCTTCATCTAATTTTCCATCATCTAATGCATCCCATTCTTCCTCTTCTTCATCGACTGCTATTTTAACTTTGGTATTACCAACTATCTCAACACCTAATTCTTTTTCAATCGTATAGACAATTGTTCCATCATTAATATCAGCTTGAACAACAGTTGGTTGTTTTAGACTTCTAACAACGATTTCTTCTTCACTATCAAGTTCTTCTTTACGTGTCAATTGAACAAGTTCTTGATAATTATTAGTCGTTCTAATAACATCCGTTTTCGTATTGTCATCATATGAATACCAAACATTTATATCATAACTACCATCAATCTTTATTTTGTCACCATCTTTTGTTCCTTTAAAGTTATGATTAATTACCCAACATCCTAAAATAGTAGTTGGTTTAACATCAGGTGTAATACTATTAGTAGTTGTAAAAGTTTTCTTTCCTTTACCAATGACCGCCTTAGTAACTATTTCTCTAAAATTTGCCATATAATTCCTCCCATTCTAGTTTATGCAAAAGATAAGAAATAAGTTAAAATCATAATAAAAAAAATAAAAAAGTTCTAAAATCTAGAACTTTTAAGATAATTTATCATTAATATAATTTTCAATAATAGTCTTTATCTCTTGAAAAGTATTATTTAGATCTTCCAAAAGATAATTATATTCTTGATAGATAGGAATGGCATTTAATTCAAGAAGTATTTCATCAATTTCTTTTTGTAATTTAGAAATATCTTTCTTTTCTACTTCAAGTTTAACCATTTGCTTTTGAAGAGCTTTGACTCTATTGATTTTTTGAACAATTTCTTCGTTTTTCTGCATCTTTTTTTCTATTTGTTTAAACTTTTGATAATTAGAAGAATTTTGAATATAAGAGACGATGTCATCTACTTTTGTTAAAACTTTTTCATTCAACGACTTTTCCATCTAAACTCCACGTTTTAGCGTCTACTACTTCAACATTAATTATTTTACCAATCAAAGATTCATCACCTTTGAAATTGATTAATTTCTTTGTCTCAGTATATCCAAATAATTCATTCTTCTTAGTACTTGTACCTTCTACTAAAACCGATAAAACTTGACCAACTAATTTTTTATTTTGTTGTAAAAAGTATTTATTGACAACTTTATTTAATCTTTGAAGACGTTCTTCTTTAACTTCTTCTGGTACTTGATTATCTAATTTCGCAGCGGGTGTCTTTTCGCGTGGTGAATAGATAAAAGTATAAGCATTATCATATTTGCAATGTTCAACTAAATCTAAAGTCTCAAGAAAATCTTCTTCTTCTTCACCAGGGAAACCAACAATGATATCAGTGGAAAGCGAAACATTAGGAATTCTTTCTCTAATTTTATCAAATAGTTCAAGATAACTCTCTTTCGTATAACGACGTCCCATCAATTTTAAAATACGACTAGAACCAGATTGAACAGGTAAATGAACATAAGGCATAATATTTTTATTTTTAGCGATGACATCAATCATGCCATCAGTAAAGTCCCAAGGATGGCTAGTCATGAAGAAAATGCGAGGAATTCCCGTATGACTAACATCTTCTAAAAGATTTTCCATCGTATATTGATAATCAAAGTCTTTACCATAAGCATTGACGTTTTGCCCAAGAAGAGTAACCTCTTTATAACCTTCTTTAACTAATTCTTCTACTTCTCTTATGATGTCTTTAGGATTACGACTTCTCTGTTTTCCACGCGTATAAGGAACAATACAATAAGTACAGAACTTATCACAACCATAGATGATATTGACATAGGCTTTATAAGGACTCTCTCTTTTAACAGGAACACCTTCAATGATATTACCTTCACGACTTAATACTTCTATTTCTTGTTTTTGACTTTGTAGAGCATCATTTAAAATATATGGTAAACGATGCATATTATGCGTTCCAAAAACAAAATTAACCCATTTATACTTCTTGATTATTTTTTCGACAACGCCCTCTTCTTGCGCCATACATCCACATAATCCCACAATTAAATCAGGATTATCTTTTTCTTTGATATGTTTTAGTCTTCCAAGCATACCAAAAGCTTTATTATGAGCATTCTCCCTAATAGAACAAGTATTTAATAAGACTAAATCAGCATCTTTATAATTATCTACTTCTACAAAAGACAATTCTTCAAGCATGGCCTTAATATTTTCACTATCATGTTCATTCATTTGACAACCATAAGTCTTTAAAAAATACTTCTTACCTGAACCAATTTTTTTCAAACTATCATCTAATTCATATAACTCTTTTTCAACTTTTTCTTTCGTTCTTTTCTTTGCTTTAATATAATCAGGTAGTTCCATACTTCTCACTTCTTTCTTGTTATATTATACTAGATATTGACAAAAAGAAAAAGTAATATTTTAAACATTACTTCCCTTTAAAACACCACTAATGATTTTATCCATTTTATTAGTTTTATTATCATTAATGACTTCATCTTTAATAACAGTATAATCTCTTTTAAAACAACTCACTAATTTTTCCATTCTCGGAACTAATTCTTTTTCATCAAGTGAATCAATAATTACTTGTAAATTAGCTAGTTTAGTATACTTACCATAACGATTAGTTTTAATATAAGTATCATACATTTTCTTAAAAGATGCGATATCGATACTGTTAAATCTTTTATCTTCAAGTATCTTCACTGTTGTATAAATGTAATCCTCATTAATTGATCTATCAAGGATTGTTTCTCCTTTATTATTCTTTATATTGGGTAAAAATTTCTTATTCTTTTTTAATTGTTTAATTATTTCTAAAACATTAGTATATCTTATTAAAACTAAGATGTGAGCAAAGGTATTACCATCGTTGTTTTGATGATTGACATCCCAATCTTTGTTCTTCATATGCTTTAGAACTAATTCATATTGACCTCTTTTTAGTAATCTTACTAAGACGTCATTTCCATTTTCGTCACAAACATTAATGTCTATTTTATGTTTGCTTAGCAATTTATCAACTATTGTAAAGTGCCCTTCTTTAATTAATTCAAAAACCAGGGATGGATCTTCACAACAGGCAACAAATGCTTTTTCTTCATCATAAAACATTTATACACCTCTCTACTTTTCCAATGTGACAATTAATTATTCTAGCAAAAATGAAGATACTTGTCAAATTAAAAATAAACTAACTTTTATATCGCTTTTATGATATATTAATAGTGGTGATAATATGATAATCAAGATTATTGAAGCAAAAACATTTAAAGAACGCCTTCTTGGTCTAATGTTTAAAAAAAATATCAATTATGGTCTTCTCTTTCCCCATTGTAACAGCATTCATACCTTTTTCATGCGTGAAAAAATCGATGTCGTAATGACCGATAAAAATAATAAAGTCTTATACATCAAAAAAGGACTAAAGCCAAATAGAATCATCTTACCTAAAAAAAAGGTCTATAATACTTATGAGTTTCCCAACAATTTTATTAAAGATTTACATATAAATGATTATATAAAAAGAGATAATTAAATATCTCTTTTTTACATAAATAATACCCAACCAATGACAACTAATCCTAAAATGATACGATAAATCATAAATGGTAAAAAGTCGTTTTTCTTCAAGTATCTCAACAAGAAACTAATACATAATAGTCCTGATACAAAGGATACGAGAACACCTATGATAAATAGTGAAAGATTAGCCATAATTGGTGCGAAACCATCTTTTAATAGGAATAGACATACAGAACCTAAAACGACAGGCGCTGATAAATAGAACGAAAACTTAGCTGCATCTTCCTTATTAATCTTTAGAGCACGCGAAGCAGCGATTGTTGTACCACTTCTAGAAAAACCAGGAATTAGAGCAAAGACTTGACTACAACCTATCAAAATGGCGTCCTTTAAAGTTATCTTATCAAGATCTTTTTTACTAGGCATTTTCTTATCGACAAGATAGATTAAAATACCCATAAAAATTAGTGCTAAAGCAATTAAAATGAATTGTTTTCGAAAGAACTCTTCAACAACATCTTCAAATAGTACACCAGCAATAGCAGCAGGAATAGTTGCGGCAACAATGTACCAAAGCATCTTTCCTTCTTTTTCTTTTGTTCCTTTAGTAAAACCAGATATTAACATCTTTAAGAAATCTTTAAAAAAATAAATGCCGATTGCTAGAAGCGTTCCAAAGTGAAGAGCAATATCAAATAACATACTTATATCTTCACTAATTGTTGCACTACCAATTCCAAAAACATCTCTAAAAATAATTAGATGCGCTGATGATGAAATCGGTAAAAATTCCGCAATACCCTGAATTATCCCTAAAATTATAACATCAAACATAAATCCACCTCTTTATTCTAACCATTACGCATGGCCTTTACTTTTTCTTTGAAACTAGGAGCAGTTCCCTTTGCCTGTTCCATGGCCTTTTCTCTTCCAAGTTTAATTTTTTTTAAAGTTTTATCGGTAACTTTTTTAAATACGCGATAATCATCGCGACTAGCAAAATCACTTCTTTTAACATCATTAAGACTAGACCATACTTTTGGTAATACTTTTCCATCTAACAAGTATCCCATATGATATTTAGTAAGATAAGCAACGGTTGCTAGATAGTATTTATTTCTTTTTACTTTTGATACATTACCATGATCTATTATATCAAACATTTCTAATAAATGGGCATTCATTTTGCCAACGTCCATTTCTAAATTTTTAAGTCCTAAATCACAAGCTTCAAAATATTCATATTGCCCAGTGAAGTCTTCACGGTAATCTGAATCTCTTTTATCATATTCATCAAGGCGATGAGTAATGACAAACATCGCATTAATTGTATCTTCTCCTAATTCCTCTACAGGTTTATCTTTATTAGCATCAATCATTTTATATAAAATGTTTTTGTACCAATAAGCAAAACATACATAAAGATTAGTCATTGAACAAGCTGTACCAGTAATAAATCTTTTAAATTGTTCTTCATCGGAAGCAATTTTCATCAATTCATCAGGTGATAGTGTCGCTAGTTTTTGTTTGGACTCGAGAACTAATCTAATTAGTTTTCTTTCTTCCACCCTTTTTACCCCCTTCAATTAAATTGTCATATATATCAGTATAACAATCTACAAGAATAAAATCTATATCTTTTTTTACTTCTTCGGGTATTTCTGATAAATCTTTTTCATTTTCATGTGGAATAAAGATTTTTTTCATATGAGCACGATGAGCACCAATAATTTTTTCTTTTAGACCACCGATAGCTAAAACTTTACCACGAAGTGTTATTTCCCCAGTCATGGCAACATTAGAAGGAATCTTTAAATTTTTGAATAGACTTACTAACGCTGTCGTTAAACTGACACCAGCACTAGGACCATCTTTAGGAACAGCTCCTTCGGGAACATGAATATGAATATTATTTTCATTTAAAATTTTAGCATCAATACCAAATTTTTCAGCATTAGCTTTGATATAACTAAAAGCAATTTTAGCTGATTCTTGCATGACTTCACCAAGTGAACCCGTTAATAACAATTCCCCTTTTCCTTTGTACAATGTTGTCTCAATTGGTAGGATATCACCACCAAAACGCGTATAGGCAAGACCATTGACAACACCTACTCGTCCTAAGTTTTCATTGTTGTGATAAAAATATTTTTCATTTCCTAAATAATCAACAATATTTTTATCCGTAATCTCATATTTTTGTTTAGATTTATTGACAACGATATCTTTAACAATTTTACGAATGATGGTTGCGAGTAGACGCTCTAATTCACGAACACCACTTTCTTTCGTATAACTGCGAATAACCCCTAAAATAGCATCATCTGTAAAAGTAACACGTTTTTTATCAACGCCATGTTCCTCTAATAAATTAGGAATCAAATGAATTTTAGCGATATCTAATTTTTCATATTCGGTATAACTTGATAGTTCAACTATTTCTAAACGATCACGAAGTTCATCAGGAATTTGTTCAATGTAGTTAGCGGTCGCAATGAACATGACATTACTAAGATCAAATTCTTCTTCGATATAATGGTCAACAAAATGTTCATTTTGCTCTTTATCTAAAACTTCCAATAAAGCGGAAGCCGGATCTCCTTTAATATCTTTTGTCATCTTATCAATTTCATCAATGATGAAAACAGGATTATTAGTTCCAGCTTTTTTCATTCCTTGAATGATTAGTCCAGGAGCTGCTCCAACATAGGTACGACGGTGTCCCACAATCTCGGCTTCATCGTTAACGCCACCAACACTAATTTTCGTAGAAGCACGATGCAAACTCTTGGCGATACTTTGGGCAAGGGTTGTTTTACCAACACCTGGAGGTCCTACTAAACATATGATAGGACTTCTTAAACTATTCTTATTCTGTTTAACAGCTAAATATTCAATGATACGATCTTTGACACTATCCAAAGCATAATGGGACTTATCAAGAGAATCTTTAACTTTATTTAAATCGGATACATCCTTAGTATTTTTCTTCCAAGGCAAACTTAAAAGCCAATCGATATAAGTACTCAATATTCCCATTTCTGGTGAATTAGGACTACAAGCTTCATACTTATTTATCTCATTATTTAGTCGTGCTTTAACTTTGTCAGGACAATCTAATTTTTCACATTTAGAGCGAAGATCATCGACTTCACTATCTTTGTCATGAATATCACCAAGTTCTTCTTTGATGACACGAATTTTTTCACGTAAAACAAACTCACGTTGTGATTCTTCTAAGCCCTTATTAACTTTCATTTCAATTTGTTTTTCAAGTTTTAAAACTTCAATATCACGATTGATATCATCAAGTATCATCTTAACTCTTTTAGTAGCTGAAAATTCTTCAATATATTCCAATTTTCTTTCAAAAGAAAGAGGTAAGAATAAAGCTACAATATCTGTTAGTTGATTAATATCATTAATTCCTGATATCTGGGAAAGAACAGTATTTGACATGTATGGTACTTCTTTAACATATGTCTCAACATGACGAACTAAACTTCTAACATAAGCTAATTCTTCATTTAACTCTAAACCATCTTCTAAAGCATCACTAATAACCGCATCATAAATATTATTATCTTTAGTATAAGTATGAATGTTAACTCTCTTAATTCCTGAAATTATAACTCGGGTTTTGGAATTAGGCATATCTATTTTCATCTTAACTTCACCGACAATACCAACTTTTGGCAATTCGGTAACATCAGGATTTTGTTCTAAAACGTCTTTAGGATTGATGATTAAAACTTGATTATCGTAATAGTCTTCAGCAAGTGATATAACTTTGCGATCAATATCACTATCTATTTCAATTCTTACTTCGCTTCCAGGGAATAGAACTATATTTCTCACTAAAAGTACTGGTAAATTCGTTTTAATCACAGTCCATCACCTCAATATGTTTTCTATTATAAACATCAAAAAAATAAAAAGCAAGGGAAAGAAAAGAAAAAATTAAAATAAAAAAAATCCTTTTAAAATCAAGGATTTCTCACGATTCTTGCCACAAAAAGTATTATATTATCAAATACCTAAAAAGGCAACCTTTTTTAAAAAAATTTCACAAAAAAGAAGAACTAAGTTCTTCTACATTGCATCTTTTCTTGAGAAGTTTAATCTTCCTTTTTTATCAGTTCCAATGGCCTTAACTAGAATTTCGTCACCTACTTTAACAACATCACTAGGTTTATCAACACGTTCTTTAGCAAGTTTAGATACGTGAACTAATCCTTCACATCCTGGCCATACTTGAACAAAGCAGCCAAATTCTTCAACAGAGACAACTTTGGCAGTATAGACTTTTCCTTCTTCTACTTCACGAACGATATCTTGAATCATTTGCGCAGTCTTATCAATTACTTCTTGATCACTATGATAAATAACAACTTTACCATCATCTTCTAAATCGACTTTAACAGCACGAACATCATTAACAGTTGGCACATTACTTGCTTCGCAAATAATTTTAGTAATCATTTCCCCACCACGACCAATGACATCTTTAATCTTCTCTGGTTTAATCATGAAGGTCATCATCTTAGGAGCATACTTACTAACTTCTTTTCGCGGTTCAGCAATTTGCTTTTGCATAACATCTAGTACTTCCATACGAGCGTCTTTTGCTTGAGCAAGAGCTTCTTTAAGAATTTTTTCAGTAATTCCTTTAATCTTTATATCCATTTGTAAAGCACAAATACCATTTCTTGTTCCCGCAACTTTAAAGTCCATATCTCCTAAATGGTCTTCCATACCTTGAATATCCGTAAGAATTGTATAATCTTTACCTTCGGTAATTAACCCCATCGCAATTCCCGCAACTGGCGCTTTAATAGGAACACCAGCAGCCATCAAACTCATGCATCCAGCACAAATAGATGCTTGGCTACTACTACCATTACTCTCTAATATTTCACTAACGACACGAATGGTGTAAGGAAATTCTTCTTCACTAGGAAGAACTTGAAGAAGAGCTTTTTCACCTAAGGCACCATGCCCAATTTCACGGCGTCCTGGAGCACCATATCTTCCTGTCTCTCCAACAGAGAATTGTGGGAAGTTATAATGAAGCATGAATCTTTTTTCATCTTCTAGACTCAAACCATCAAGAATTTGACTTTCACCTAAAGCACCTAGAGTTGTAATTGATAAACTTTGTGTTTGTCCACGCGTAAACAAAGCTGAACCATGAGTTCTTGGAAGAATATCAATATCTGTTGATAAAGGTCTAATCTCCGTCATTTTTCTTCCATCAGCACGCGTATGTTCTTTAACAACAATCTTTCTAAATAAATCATACTCTAAGTCTTCTAAAACTAATCTTACTTTAGTTTCAAGTTCTCTTAATGCATCTTCTTTTAAATCACTATTAGCTTCAAGATATGAATTGACAACTTCTTCTTTTAAATTATCAATTGTCTCATACTTTAAAATCTTATCTTCAATACGTAAAGCTTTATCTAAATCAACTTTGCACTTATCAGTAATCTCTTGACGTAATTCATCTTCTATTTCAAGTTTTTCATATTCCATCTTTGGAACACCAACTTCAGCAATGATCTTTTCTTGGAATTCGATTAATTCTTTTATGGCCTCATGTCCAAACATCAAAGCTTTTAACATATCTTTCTCAGATACTTCTTTCGCACTTGATTCAACCATATTAATGGCTTCTTTAGTACCAGCAACCGTTAAATCAATATCTGATTTTTCCATTTCTTCACAAGTAGGGTTAATGATCAATTTACCATCAACACGCCCTACTTTAACACCTGCAATTGGTCCATCAAATGGAATCTTACTAATGCAGGTTGCTAAACTAGAACCAAACAAAGCCGTAATTTCTGGTGAATTATCTTGTTCAACAGATAAAACCGTATTAACGATTTGTACTTCATTTCTAAATCCATCAGGGAATAATGGACGCATTGGTCGATCAATCATACGTGCTGCCAAAGTAGCATTTTCTGTTGGACGACCTTCTCTCTTTATAAATCCCCCAGGAATCTTTCCTACTGAATATAATTTTTCTTGATACAAAACCATTAAAGGAAAGAAATCAGCTAAAATATTAGCGTTTTTACTAACAACAGCCGTTGATAAAACAACAGTATCACCATAACGAACAAGAACAGCTCCATTTGCTTGTTTAGCCATCTCACCATGTTCAACAACAATTTTTCTTCCTCTAAAATCAAACTCAAAAACTTTCTTTTCCATCTTTACTACCTCCAACTATAAATTATTATAACTTATCTTTTTCAAAAATAAAAGACACCAAAAATAGTGTCTACTTTTATTCAATATTACTACTTTCTTAAACCTAACTCTTTAATTAAAGCACGGTATCTATTAACGTCGTGTTTAACAAGATAGTTTAATAAGTTCTTTCTTTGTCCGACTTTCTTTAAAAGTCCTCTTTGTGAATGATAATCATGAGTGTGTTCTTTCATGTGTTCAGTTAAGTTATTGATTTCTTCAGTTAAAATTGCAACTTGAACTTCAACACTACCACAATCTCCTTCACTTCTAGCAAATTTCTTAATAATCTCTTGTTTTCTCTCTTTAGTCATTGCCATAATTTTTTCCTCCTCTACATAATATTCGCTTCGTCTGAGTAATTGTCGGAAAATTCAATTACCAAGATGAAGTAACGAAAATAATATATCTTATTTTCTAAAATAAATCAAGTCTTTTTGTATTTTTTTAAATATAGTGTTATAATTATCTTGTCATTGCCCCATCGCCAAGTGGTAAGGCATCAGGCTCTGAACCTGACATTCGTTAGTTCGAATCTAACTGGGGCAGCCAATATTGATTAGAAACTAGAATAAAATCTAGTTTTTTTTATGCCACTAAAGCTAAATATTTTCCTAAATTAAAAGCTAAAATGCAAAGGAAAACAATAATGACAACAGTACACGCCAAAAGATAAATTTTATCATTTTTTGACATTTCGCTATTCATTTTCTTTTTTACAACTTTTCGCGTTTTATGGTTACTTTTCTTACTTTTATTCATAATTACACCACCTTACACTAAAAAATTAACACAAAAAAGAAAAAAAGACAATTTTAATTGTCTCTAAAATGTAATTTTTTCATTGATATAGTCAACTACTTTGTCAAGTGGAAGGGTTACTTGCTCCATAGTATCACGATCACGAACTGTAACCGTATTATCATTTAAGGTATTATCGTCAATTGTGATAGCAAAAGGCGTTCCAACGACATCACTACGTCTATATCTCTTACCAATATTTCCACTATCATCGTAGTCAGTCATGAAATGTTTACTCAATTCTTTGTAAACTTCTTGGGCTTTTTCACTATGATATTTCTTAATCAAAGGAAGAACTGTTACTTTGTAAGGAGCAAGGAATGGATGGAATTTCATAACTTCGCGTGTTTGTCCATCTTCCAAAGTCTCTTCACAATAAGCATTACATAAAACTGTTAAAACTAAACGTTCAACACCAAGAGATGGTTCGATGACATAAGGAATATATCTCTCGTTAGTATCAGAATCTAAATATTCCATACTAACACCAGAAAATTTTTGATGTTGGCTCAAATCATAATCAGTACGACTAGCTATTCCCCATAACTCACCCCAACCAAATGGGAACTTATACTCAATATCAGTAGTAGCATTACTATAGAAAGATAATTCTTCTTGTGAATGATCTCTAAGACGTAAGTTTTCTTCTTTAATACCCAAAGATAACAAGAAGTTTTTACAATAGTCTTTATAATATTGAAACCACTCTAATTCTGTTCCCGGTTTACAAAAGAATTCTAATTCCATTTGTTCAAATTCACGAACACGGAAGATAAAGTTACCAGGAGTAATCTCATTACGAAAACTCTTACCAACTTGTCCAATTCCAAAAGGAACTTTTTTACGCAAACTTCTTTGAACATTTAAGAAATCAGCAAAAATACCTTGGGCTGTTTCAGGACGTAAATAAATAGTATTTTTAGAGTCTTCAGTAACACCTTGGAAAGTCTTAAACATTAGATTAAATTGTCTAATATCAGTAAAATCACTTTTACCACAATTAGGACAAGTAATATTGTGTTCTTTAATATAATTGACTAAATCTTCATTACTCATAGATGCTGCATCTTCAACACCATTATCCTCAACTAATTTGTCAGCACGATGTCTTGTCTTACAATTTTTACAATCAATTAAAGGATCAGAGAAAGTTGCTAAATGTCCACTTGCTTCCCAAGTTTTAGGATTCATAAGAATAGCACTATCTAATCCGACGTTATTAGGGTCCTCTTGAATAAACTTCTTAAGCCAAGCTTTCTTAACATTATTTTTAAGTTCAGCCCCTACTGGACCATAGTCCCAAGTATTCGCAAGTCCTCCATATATTTCACTACCTTGGAAAATGAAACCATATTGTTTACAGAAATTAACCATTTTGTCCATATTTAATTCACTCATTTTTTCACCTCAATCTTATTTTATGGATTAAAAAATCTTCTAGAATATTGTAAGGACGGTTTCCCGCGGTTCCACCTTACTTATTCTAGAAGAATCTCTCAAAACATATAGCTGATAGGATTCCACCCCGTCATCGCTTCATACAAGTAATTTTATAACAATTTTATTAAGATGTAAAGGTTTATTTGTTATTTTTTCTTTCTTGGCGCTCTAAAAGCAATTTACTAATTTCATCATATATTTCATCACGATTATCAATTCCTAAAAAAGAGATTTTTCCTGATGAAGTTGCAACAGATATTCCCGCAAACATACTTGAACCAATAGAAGATATACTATCAAGTGGTAAATCTACTCTTTTACCAAATACTGTTTTTCCATATACTCTTTTATCTGTAACAATAATACGTACTTGAAAAACAAATGCTTGTATAATCAAAGAAAGAATTATAAACAATACTATAAAAGCTATTGCAACTTTTATAATTGACATAATTGTTTCAAATGTCCATTCTATTTTGATTCCCAAAAGAAAGATGAAAAGAAACATTAAAATATTATATA
This sequence comes from uncultured Bacilli bacterium, assembly GCA_947585665.1. GTDB lineage: Bacteria > Bacillota_I > Bacilli_A > RF39 > UBA660 > RUG11788. The sequence continues at coordinate 40,810 of CANPXE010000012.1, forward strand.
TAATACCTATTTTAACAGCAAGAATAACTATTTTTTTTAAACTATAAGGTTTACCCTCTATTATCTTTTTTTCATTCATAATCTACCTCCATTAACATTTTTATGCTGGTGTGACATTATAATTATTATAGTTTTTATTATACTTATATGTTTAATAATATACTTTTACTTTAGCTTTTATATTAAAACCATACTTATTAAATTTTAATTATATTGTTTTGATTTGAATCTAAATTAATGTTAAACTTACCTTTTTCTTTACCATTAATTTTTAAAGTAAAAATGAATTCATCATAATCACCTGAGAAATTAACACTAAACAACGGCAATACACTACTAGAATCCAAAGTTTTATAATATATACCATTATCTTCACCGTGATTAATTATATTTCCATCTTTTATGAAAACTACATTAGTCAATTCAATGTTATTAAAATATGATTCTTTATTATTTAATACATCTATAACAAGATTTACTCCATTAGTTAAATAAATAACCTTCCCTTGACTAATCTTTTTAGTTTTAGTTCCCACATGGGATATTACAAAATCATTGGTTTTTATTACATTATTAGCCATTTTTAATACCTCCGATTAATTTTATAGATTTAATAATTCTTTTTTTTTATCAAATTTTTTTTCGAAATAATACCTTCATTTAATAATTGTTTATATTTTTTATTTCATCAGCCGGACTCAAAGAACTATTATTGGAAGATTGTTGTTTTAATTCTTATAAGTATTTTTAGCACCTGTTCGATCGTAAACAACTCTTACAGTTCTTGAACCTATATTTGTTGTTGTTGATAATTGTTTACCACTACCATTAATAATAGAACTTATTTTTAAGTCTTTTTCTTCTGTAATAGGAACATAATGTCCTCCAGTATCCATACTTGTCCAATAATATGTGAACTTATTATTTTCATCTAATGTAACAATTACATAGGCATCAAATTCTCCACCATATGGACTCGTTTTAGTTCCTTTTTCAGTTTTAATATTATTAATATGTATATAATAAGTTGTATCACTATTTCTAACTAAAATTTCACCATTAGCAATCGATTGAGCAGCTGAAGAAATATATTCAATAGCATTATCAATATACGTTTTTCTCTTACTTTTTTCAATTGTTTTGGTTACAGTTGGAATTGCGATAGCCATGAGAAGACCAAGAATTACAATAACAGCAAGCATTTCAATTAAAGTAAAACCTTTTTTATTATTCATTTTATATCACCTATTTTCTATAATGATTATAAAACAAAAAAAAGCAACTATCAATAAATATTTTTATACTTATTGATAATTGCTGGCATATTATTTAGTTTTAACTTTAACTTGTTGTGATTCTAATAAGTTTTGTTTTACATTCTTATTCCATTTATTAGTAAATTTAGCAAGTCCAACACAAACTAATGTAGCAGCACCATAAGATACTGTATCAATAAAGGTAAATTGTGGATAAATCATAGTTGCAACACCATTTAATCCATACCAAGCAGCACCAGCTGTAGAAAGGACAAAAGCAGCTTTTGAAGTATAGAATAATCCTTTATTAAATTTAACACGACCATTATTTAATTTTAAACCATCACAATTAACAGTTACACGTTCTGGTGCTTCTGTTTTTTTAACTTGTACATCTTTTAACATATCATTAAAACTTGAATTATAAGCCATAATAATAACCCCCTTTATTTATAAATGTCATACCATCTAAATATGCACTAATTATACCATAAAATAACTAAAAAGTCAATTTTATAAGATATTTAATAAACAAAAAGAAGAATTTATCTTCTTACTTTTTGTCTTGATTCAACGATACTATCAATTTTTGCTTTATCTTGATCTTCTTGTCCAGCAAAAATTTGTGGAACAAGAGCAGCAGCTGCTCCTAATCCAGTACTAACTAATGGTGTAACATAACTACCATATCCTGTAAATATTTTAGCACCAAATAAACCAATACTAGCAGCCATAAGAACTACACCAGTATAACTACAAGCATTGAAGAATTTTTTATTTGCTTTTATTTTTCCGTATCTAGTTTCAATAGTCTCAAATTTATCCATATCATTATCCCCCTTCGATAAATATGTCTAGATTATAACACATTTCCCAAAAAAAAGCAAGTTTTTTAAGATGACTTGCTCTTTTTACTTTTTTTAATACGATTCATTGCTGTCGTTGATTTAATATGATTACCAATTATTTCTGATACATCAAATATTGTGACAAAGGCTGAACTGTCCTCTTCATCAACAATTCTTTTTATTTCAGGAACTTCTAAACGAGTTACGACAACATATAAAATTGATTTACTTCCAGTTATTAAACCTGTTCCTTCTAACAAAGTACAAGTACGACCTAAACGACGATAAATGGTTTCAGCAAGCGATGTACCATTTTCTGAAATAATCATTACAGATTTTACTTTCTCTAAACCATCATTGACAAAATCAATTATTTTAAAAGTTATAAAATAAGTAAGTAATGAATATAATGCTCGATTAGCACCAAACATAAATCCCGCTATGGCAAAAATAATTAAATTAAACATCAAAACAATTTGTCCAACAGATAATGAAGTATTTTTACTAATGACAATAGCAACTGATTCTGTTCCATCAACACAACCACCACATTTAATGATTAAACCAACACCAATTCCTAATAAAACACCACCATATACCATTGCTAGAAGAATATCGCTAGTAATTATTGGCATTGATTCAAAAACTTCCAAAAGAATTGAGAATAAAGCCATACTATATATAGCTTTTATTAAAAAATGTTTCCCTAAATTGCGATAACCTATATATATAAATGGAATATTAATACAAAAAATTAAAATACCTAACTTTATTTTAGTCAATTTATTAATAATTATTGAAATACCTGTAATACCACCATCTAATATGGAATTAGGAACGAGAAATTGGCGTAAAGCAATTGCCGCTAAACAAGCTCCTATTGACATTCCAATAAATTGCAATAATAAAAATAAAAAATGATTTTTCTTTAGTTTTGCCATAAATACAAACACCTACCTAATATAATTCTAACATTTATTTGTAAACTATACACATTTTTCGTCTAACTTTACAAAAAATAGACAAGTTTAATTAAAAACTTGTCTATTTGATTAATCTACAAAAGGATCATCACTTTCAAGAATTCCTGTTATGACATTTGTTATATCTGCATCCTCTACTCGATTTTCTTTTTTGACACCTAACGCTCTTTGAATCCAACTATATGATTCTTGAGTTACTACTGTTACTGTTACTTTTGGTGGACATTCATCAATATCATTAAATAAAATTGTGTAATTATTATTTGTTATATTAATACTATCAACAAATTTCAAAGTAAATAATTCAACAAATCTCTCTGTTTTAATTCTTACTGTTCCAGGAACCCCTGCTTCACAATGCATTGTTTCAGGAGCCGTTTCTCTTAGGACACCATCATAACCAACACCTTCTATTTTTGCTAATTCATCAACCGAGTCAAGCATTGCTGCTCTTGTTACTTCTTTTAATGAATAGTAATCTTGTTCATTTTTTATTGTTATACCACTAAATACATTAATTAGTAATATTCCTAATAAACCTAATACTAGGAATAAATATCCCCATACTGATGAATTCATTACTTACACCCCATTCCACCAGAAGTATTATTATCTTTTTGGTTGGCATCATATAAAATGGCACCATTATCATTTAATAAATGACTACAATATACTTGAGCATTTTGTTCTCTTGCTATAGCTTTTCCAATTGGACTAGATGTTGTTTTAGAACGCTCATAATTTTGGTAAGTAGTATTTACCTCATCACTATTTTTAATAGATTTAATCAAAGATGCATCCAATTGAATTTTGTATTCATACTTATCATTAAAACCATTAGTTTCATCATAATACTTTTTACTTTGAGCATTATTATTTACACCATATTCATTAGCATCTGTAATATATTTAGATAAATCTCCTTGCTTACCAATCCAGTTTTTTCCAGGATTTCTATTAGGGAAAGGATTATTCATATCAACAGTTCTATAAATATAGTTATCTCCCCCATCTCCAACTAAATCTGGTGGACAATTAGTTCTACAAGCAGCATATTCTTCGGCATTAATATATTCATTTTTATATAATTTATCACATTCTGTTTGACAGCATTTAACCTTGTTAGCATTTTCTAAACGACAACAATCTGCTTCACACATGATGTATCCTTCACTATTTTCATCATCGTAATTTTCTTTACAAGTAGTTGTACAAGTAGTTGATGGACAAATATCTGTCGTTTCAATTTTGTCTTCATCAACCTCAGGGCACGCTGGACATTCTTCTGGACAATATATAGAACGACATTGAACATTAGAACCACACAACTCATCACAAGTTTGTTCATCAATTGTAGGATCAGCTTCACACTTTAATTCATATTCAAATTGACCACAAGAACCATAATTACTCATTTTTAAAGTAAATGGAACATTATCACCATTAGGCTTAACACCATAATCATCTAATTCAATATTTTGATTAAAGGTATGAAGATTTTCTTTTCGAACACATAATCCATTATTATCTTTAACAGAATCAATACATTCTTTAAAATCATGATGAACTTTTCCCGCTGTTTCTGTATCTGCTTCTATATAACTAGATGGTAAAGCATAGAAAACATTCTTACTATAATTAGTTTTTAAACCATCTTTAGTTGTTATTATTATACCTTTTTGATTACTATTATCACATAATAATTCTTCAGTTTTTGTGGTAGTAACATCTATTACTGATTCAACATATCTAGTACCATCTGGACATACTTTTGGATTTTCATTTACTTTTTGATTAACATTTGAAAAGACTTCAGAAGAACAAAAAACTGGCTCTAATTTTTGCTCTTTTGTTGTAGAAGTTCCAACAGAAACTTCAATATCAACAACATTTGAGTAGGTATCATTAACATTAGTACTTGTTTCTTGAACAGCAACATTTTGAAGACGTATTTTAGCAACATCAATTACTTTAACGTCTTGAATTTGTTTTAATTCTTCAATTAAATATTCTTTTAGATTTTTATAATACTGTTCATCAGTATCATAAACATATTTTTTCCCACTTATAATTTTTTCTACTTCATTCAATCTTTTAGCAAGAGCTTTTTGATCACTTCGCAATTTAGTAGTAATTTTTTTATCATCAAGTCCAGAAATTCTATCAAGATTAACTAATTTACCACTTTCAACACTGTAATTATCAATTTTTTCCGTATCGGCAACATAAGACTTACCATCTTTAGATACCCAATTTAAAGTACATTCTTTAGAATAATTCATTTCATAACCAACATATAAATTAGCAACCCCACCAGCATTAAATTGTAGCTTTCTTTCCTCTGGTAGATTACTTAAAATAGCTTTTTCATTACAAGTAATTTTATAATATGTTGTACTAAGTTTTTTATTAGCAACAGTGTATCCTCCAGCTGCATCTTTTACACTATCTGTACGATATGTTTCTTTATCATCAAGACAAATATTAGATGACAAAGTAACAGTTGAATTACTATTTAATTCATCACATTTATTACTTTTACTCATTGAACCCCGACTGGATTCCAAACACTCATTTGCTTCTTCACCGCAACTGACATTTTGATTAATATAACACCTGTCACTTAATGGCGCATTTTCTTCACCATATATACATTCATCAATCCATTTATCTTTTTCTTTTTTAGACTTAGAGTTAACTTCATCAGGTACATTAGCATTACACCACGCAACAGCGCATGATCCACGAGCAGCACTACCTTGTTCCAAATCACCACAAGCCTTAAAACAAGAATTTAGACATTCTGGACAACAATCTTTTAAATACCATATAGCCATTCCCCAAGACTTATGACAAAGTGTATTTCCTGCTGTCATATCACTATAAAATCCGCCAATATAATTTAATGAATCTGAATCACCTGTAACTTCAACTGGTTTTATTGGACCATTGTTTGTAACTAATTTACCGATTGAATTAGTTTCTTTTGAATAATTACTTTGTGATACCTTCATATGTGTAATAAAGTTTTTGCGAATAATAGTATTAGCAAGTTCAGTAACAGTTGCCATAAACCAAGTGTTTCTATTACCTCCTTGAAATACTGACATTAATAATTCTGCAGTAATATATATATGATCACCATTCTTTAATAACTTATTATATTCAGCATTAGATAAACTAAATAATTCTTTTATCGCACTTTGATTTGTTTTCATTTTACTAAACAAGTTTTCTTGCAACCAACCAGTTCTAGTTTTAGTATCAAAAATCCACTTAGCTATTTTCCCTTTTGCTATAGCACTAGATAAACTAAGGCTTTCTCCATCTACATTATAATTAGTACTACCAAAATATTTGTAATTTTTATTATAACTATTCCAACTGATCATCCAATCTGTATAATATAAAACAGTTTCTTTATGACAACTTCCACTTGAAATACGATCACGCAATACATTACTTTTACTTGGATCACTGATGTATGTTGGGCTTACACTTAAAATATCAATACTTTCTCCGATTTTATTATATGAATTATTTTCTTCCAAATACAATGTAATTCTTACACCACCATTTGAATCAGCACCCCAAACACAAGCAGCACCAACTCCACAAGGAACACTTGAAGAAACACCACCAGCACTACCAATACCTCCACCAGAAACACTACAACCGCCACCACATTCAGCTAAAGCAAAACTAGGCAATAAAAATATTAAAAATATTATAATAAAAAATGATTTCTTCATAGCTTATCTCCAATCTTTATCTTTTTCTTATCTTTAACTTTTATAATTACAATGGAAACTAATATGATAACACAAAGCATTCCTACTAAACCTATGTATATAGCTTTTTTATTTTTATTATAAAAATTAACAAGATTATTATTTTCTTCTCTTTCTAATATTTGCTCTTCCTCTTTTTCTTTTTCTTCTTCTTTAGTTTGAGCATCTTTTTTAGCATCCTCTATATATTTTAAAAATTGTTCTTCAGTTATATTTGCAACATCAATATCTTGTTTACAAATATCATATTCTTCTAATCCTTTACATTCATCTCGTTTACTATATTCATTATAATATGGTATAGATAAAGTTTTAGTAGATAGTTCCTCACGATTACAATTAGTTGAAGAACTAGCTTCTATATATATTTTATTTTTACTACCAGGGAAATAATTGTTTCTTATTAAAAGATATCCATTTCTATCAACATCACTATAAAAATAATATCCATCATCTGTTGCTATTGCCAAATTTTTAGTAACATTTGACACCTTCACTTTATAATAATATTTAGTTGGATTAACACCAAGTTCCTCATTTTCAACTAATTCATATTCAAACTGTAAATTATTTGCTTCAATCCTTAATGCTCGCAACTCATCATTAGTGCATTCTGCTTGAACATTTGTCTTGAATAATAATATGGTTATAAGCACAACTATTAATATAAATACTTTTTTCTTCATAAAAGCCTCCTATCATATTATCTAATATAATTATAAATTCTTTATTGTTTTTTTGCAATGAAAAAAGAGTAAATTTGATTACTCTTGAACATAATGTATAAAATTTAAAAAGCACATAAATATATTATTATATTTATATAATGTAATATAACTATAAATACAATCAAACAATTTTATAAATAAACTTATTATCGTAATTAATGATAATTTATAGTTATTATCAAAATACTCGTCATATTAAACTGTGTACGGCTTTCATAATTATATTTTTTTGGTTTTGTTTAATCTAGATTTCATATTTTTCAATAACTATAAATAGCATAAATAACACATAATCAATTATTTTTAAAATTTTTAATTAAGTTTTATGTTAATATCAATTAAATAATTTTTACCAAGTTCCAGTCCAACCGGCTATTGAAGGTGAAATTCGATCATAATAATCAATGCTTTCTTCATACAAAGAAACACCAACACCAGGAGCAACCATATACATTCTAGCATAATCACTACTTATTTTCTTTGTGGCGTGTGCATAGTCACCATAAGCACTTTGTGATGTAATAGTACTACTTGAATTAAGTTTTGCAACATTAAAATATAATGTTGATTCAAGCTTAGTAACAGTTCCTGTTGGCAAAGCAAAACTTGCTCCAGCACCAGTTAGATTGTATGTCATATCATTAGTTTTAGTATCCGTCGTGCAAATTTGAAGAACACAATAAGTTTGACTAAAGTGTGCATCACCAGATGTTATAACTTCTGCATCAATACCAATTCCAATGATGTCATAACTACGAGTAGATGGAAATTTTGTCCATTTTAGATTTACTTTATAACGAAATTTTGAATCAACTTTAGATATAGTTGTTCTAAGTTCCTTATATTCAGTTTGAATTAACCCATCCATAAATCCTAAAGGTTCAATTCCTGAATTTTTAATGTAATCTTCTTTAGATATTCTAATATCATTATCACTAATAACTCTTCCTGTTGCATCATATCTAACAATATTTACATAATAATTAGTATTATCAGAAACCAATTCACCAGTAAAATTATTATTGTATTTAAAATCATCTTCTGACATATATTTAATTTCACTCTCTGAAAATCCTAATTCTACTAAATTATTATATTCCTCTCTACTCATCTTTACACCATAGTAATTTTCGTAATAGGCGTTCCCATCAGCAAATACTACTCCTGGTATAAAAATTAGCATTGTAAAAATTAACATTATCTTCTTTTTCATCATTTTCTCTCCTTTCATTTTTCATATTAATAAATTTAACCTATTTTGAACACTTTTTATCATTCGAATTTTGTCGAATTTTATTCTACTGACTATTTTATCTTTAACTTAACATTAAAATTAATGTTTTCTCCATCATTATTTAAAACTTCTATTTTTATAGCAAAAGCTGGAGATTTATTACTATAATTAATTGGTTCTTGTAGATTAGTAGAAATTGTTATAAAATTAAACAATTTATTAATAGTAATTTTAGAAATTTCACTTTGATAACCATCTAAAACACGATTTTCAAAAATTGTTTTATTTTTGTAGTAAAGACTATATTTTATAGAATTACCATTAACGACATTTTTACCAAGATATCCAATATTGTATATATGAATATAATTATTATCATTAACTGTTACTATTTCACCATCAACTAAGAAGTTACTATCAGCACTCATCAATTTATAAATATGTACTTTATCATAATTATTTTTATAATAAATTCCCATAATTAAAGTAAAAGTTATCGATAATACTGTCAAAATTGTTAATATAATCATTAAAATATTTTTTCGTTTATGAACTAGTTCTGGTTTATCTTTTCTATCTTCACCATTTAATAATTCTGAAACTTCAATTTTTAAAATATTAGATAGTGGAATAAATAATGAAACATCAGGTAATGCTGAACCACATTCCCATTTTGAAACGGCTTTTCCAGTTACACCTAATAATTCACCTAATTCATCCTGAGTAATGTTTATCTTTTTCCTTTTCTTTTTTATATATTTTCCAATTTTACCATAATCCATAATTATGTACTCCTCAATTACTATCTAAATCACAAAAATATTTTTTTGAATATCGTAGTAATGAGATTTTTTCACAAAAAAAAGAGAAAATAACTATACTTTTATTTTGGTTGTATTATAAATAGTGTTGGTGAGAAATCTCTTCACTATTTTTTATTTCACCAAAAAGACATAAGT
>CANPXE010000013.1 GCA_947585665.1 uncultured Bacilli bacterium
AATCTTTTTGGCGTGGGTTTCTTTTCCATTTATGACAAACTATTAAAAAGTACTTGACTTATTATAGTTAGCCTCCATATTTTATTATATTTTAATTGTATCAAAGTTTAAGAAAAAGAAAAAGATAAAAATTAATTATATTTTTTATCTTTTACTTTTACATATGATTCGTATTTTGTTCGAGCACCTTTCATAGATACAAATTTTGGAAGACTAATTTTGTTATTTAAACAAACAGCTTCCAAAACGCGATAATCATGATCGACAGATAAATAGAAAAGACTAGAAGTAGGACGAATAGCTTTTTCACCAACACGACTGACAAGATGCATTGGCACAACGACATCGGCTCCCTCTACTTCCTCACTAGGAGAATTAGTAATAATATATTCATATCTTCTTGTCATACCATCTTTTTTATAACCGATAGGACGACGATTGATATAGGCAATTTCTTCTTCTTTCGTAATTGCTAAATCTTTATACTCTTCATCTGTCATTTCTAATAAGGCCATCGAAGCAACTACATCATATTCTGTATACATAACATCACCTCAAATTTCCCCATATTTTATCGCATCTCTTCTTTTTTGTCAATAAAATACATCAATAGAAGTATATGAAAAAGATCTTTATAAATGACAAAAAGAAGTATAAACTTCTTTTTTAAAAATTCTTTTTTACTTATTTTCTTGATTTTTTAAATCTTCTTTTAATTCATATAGAGTGTTCAAAGCTTCCATTGGTGTCATTTGTAATGGATCAAGTTTTGCTAACTTTTCTTCAACAATGCTAGGTTTATTCTCTTCTTCTTTTTCATCGAAATTCAAAAAGAGTGATGTTTGGGTAAAGGTTTCTTTTTTATCACCTTTATTTTCATATATATTTAATATTTCATTAGCACGGTCAATTAGCGATTTAGGAAGATGTGCAAGACTTGCGACATGAATACCATAACTCTTATCAACGGCTCCACTCTTAATGCGATGTAAGAAAGTTATTTTTCCTTGATCTTCGATAGCACTAACATGAACATTACGAAGGTGTGGAAGATCAACTGCTAAAGAAGTCAATTCGTGATAGTGCGTTGAAAATAAAGTCTTAGCTTTTATTTTATCGTGAATGTATTCAAGAATAGCTTGAGCAAGACTCATACCATCATAGGTTGCTGTCCCACGACCTAATTCATCAAAAAGAATTAAGCTGTTTTCGGTTGCTTCACTAATAGCGTTGTTGGCTTCTTTCATTTCGACCATGAACGTTGAATCTCCACTAACTAAGTCATCACTTGCCCCAATTCTTGTAAAAATTTTATCAAAAATCGGAATAGAACATTTTTTAGCCGGAACAAAAGATCCAATTTGGGCCATGATGACAATGATGGCAAGTTGACGCATATAAGTTGATTTACCAGCCATATTAGGACCCGTTATTAAAAGAATATCAGTATCTTTTCCCATGACGATATCATTAGGGACATAAGCATCTTTAATGACCTTCTCAACAACGGGATGACGACCATCTTTAATATTGATGTTACGCTCTAAAGTAATTGTAGGTCTTACATAAGCATTTTCTTCCGCAATGGTTGTAAGAGATGCCATCATGTCAACTTCGGCTAAAACCCTACTAATTTTTTGAAGACGTCCAATATATTTTTTTACCTCATCACGAATTTCCATAAAAAGACGATACTCCAAATTGATAATGCGCTCTTCAGCACCTAAAATAATATTTTCTTTTTCTTTTAAAATCGGTGTTGTAAATCTTTCACAATTAGATAGAGTTTGTTTGCGGTCATATCCCCACTCTTCTTTGACAAGAGGAATACTTCCTTTACTAACTTCAATATAATAACCAAAGACTTTGTTATATCCAACTTTTAAAGTCTTAATACCAGTACGATTTCGTTCTTCTTTTTCAAAGTTCAAAATGAAGTCTTTAGACCCACTACTCAATGATTTAATTTCATCTAGTTCACTACTGTATCCGGGTTTAATAAGTCCCCCTTCTTTAACGGTTATAGGGGCGTCTTCATTGATACTTTTTTCCAGTAAATCGTATAACTCTTCTAATGTTTCAATATTTTTAGAATAGTCCAATTCTTCTAATATATCATGAATGCTTGGTAAGACTTTTAAAGAATTCTTTAATTGAATTAAATCACGAGCATTTAAGTTACCATAGGCAATTCTTCCCGCTAAACGCTCTAAGTCATAGACGGAATCTAATTCGCGTTGTAGATCTTCTTTTAAAATAAATTCATTTAAAAGTTTCTCAATTATGCCATAACGACGATTTATCTCTTCGATATCTGTTAAAGGATTCTCAATATTATATTTCAAAAAGCGACTTCCCATGGCTGTTTTCGTCTTATCGAGTAGCCATAAAAGAGAAAAGGTACGATCTTTATTACGAATTGTTTCCGTAAGTTCGAGATTGCGTTTTGTATGAACATCAAACGAAAGATAAGAATCACTATTGATAACTTCCGCTTCTTGTAAGTGCGATAAATCACCTTTTTTAGTATTGATGATATAAGCTAATAAATGTTTAATACTCGTTATACTACGAATATCACTAATCTTTTTATAGACAAATTTATAATCATCTTTTTCATATAAATCATCAGTAATCGTAACTAAAATATTATAGTTTTCACGAAGATTATTTATTATCTCACGATCTATTTTATCATTGACAATTATTTCATTAATATTTCTTTTAACAACTTCTTTAATTACTTTTTCGGAATCGTGATCAACTATTAAAGTATAGAAATAACCCGTTGTAATATCGGTGAAACTTATTCCATAACAATATTCAAAGTCATATATACTTCCAATATAGTTATTATCTTTTTCATTTAGAAAAGCGTCTAATCGCGTTCCTTTTGTAACAACTTGAATTACTTCACGATCAACCATTCCTTTAGTTGTTTTAGGGTCTTGCATCTGTTCACAAATTGCGACTTTATAACCTTTTTCAACTAATTTATCCAAGTATGATAAATAAGCGTGATGGGGAACACCACACATTGGTACGCGTTCATCCAAACCAGCATTTCTTCCCGTTAAAGTGAGTTCTAGTTCACGACTACCGATAATGGCATCTTCAAAAAACATCTCATAGAAATCCCCTAAACGATAAAAGATAATGGTATCATTATAATTATCTTTGATGTCTAAATATTGACGCATCATTGGACTTATCTTTTCACGATCAACATCACGTCTATTCATACAAATCACCACATCATTTATTATAGCACGCCATCTTTAAATTTAATATCAATTATTTTGTTTTTTTAAACACCCATATCAGGATTTTTTCTTTTATAAATAACCTTTCTTACAAAGTCAACAGGAATGACAGTAAGAGCAAATAAAAGCATTATCACAAACTCTTTTAGGGTTAGACCGCTCGTTCTAAAAAGCTCTCCGCCAAAATAGATAAGAAAAATTTGGACAATGGTTATAAAAGACATTATCCCAATAAAGACTTTATTATCTAAAATATTAGCTAATAAATTTAATCTACTAGTACGAGCATTTAGACTATTAAAAATATCAATAAAAATAAAGAGTCCAAAAAAGGCTGTCATCAAATAGATGTCATCAATACTACTACGAAAAAGATTTCTTATTTGCGGAACTTTTAAGAAGCAAAGACAAAGAATAGCGGAATATAGACCAGTGAATAATATTTCAGAAATCATATATTTATTGATAATAGATTCATCTTTCTTCTTAGGTTTTTCTTTCATGTATTCCAAGATTGGTGGTTCATAGGCAAAAGCAAGACCCGCTAAAGTATCCATAACCATATTGATCCAAAGCATTTGAATGACAGTTACTGGTGTTTCAATATTTAAAAAAGGACCAATGATGGAAAGAAGAATCGCACACATATTAATCGTTAACTGGACAATAATAAATTTACGAATACTTTTAAAAATCGTTCGTCCAAAAAGAATAGCCTTAGATATGGATAGGAAATTATCATCTAAAATGACGATATCACTCGCTTCTTTTGATACTTCGGTACCACTTCCAAAAGCAAAACCGACATCAGCTCTTTTTAAGGCGGGAGCATCATTAACGCCATCCCCTGTCATACCGACAACTAAATTCATACTTTGGGCAAGACGAACTAAACGACTCTTATCACTAGGTAAACTTCGTGCTACAATTCTTAATTTAGGTAAGATTCTCATCACTTCTTCATCACTCAGCTTCGCAAGTTCGCCACTCGTTAGGACTAAGTCATTTTCACTTTCAATTAACCCCACTTCTCTTCCTATCGATATCGCGGTATCTTTATTATCACCAGTTATCATAACCGTTTGGATATTAGCTCCTTTTACTAAGTCAATTCCCGTTTTAGCTTCTTTTCGCACTTCATCTTTAATGAATACAATACCAACTAAAACTAATTCATTGATATTATCAAAAATCTCTGTTTCATTAACTCCTAATAATAAAACTCTTATTCCTCTTTTAGTTACTTGTTCTATTTTTTGATTTAGTTTACTCTTATCACTAAACTTAACTTTATTACCTAAAGAATCATAATAATATTGACACTTATCAAGTAATTTTTCGGGAGAACCTTTAACCAAATTCCAATATTTATTATCTTCTCTAATTCGCGTAATAGAATATTTATTCTTACTATCAAAAGGAATACTCTTTTCTATTTTAATATTAGGACTACGACTCTCTTTAATAAAATTCATTAAACTTTTATCTGTTATATTACCACCAATAACTTCTTTTTTTTCAAAGTCATATGTAGATGAATTATTATAGATTAAAGACTTTTTAACAATATCTAAATACTTATTATTAGAAAAGTCCGCAATCGTTTTATATTCTTTCAAATCCCCATTGATAAAACTCGTCACTTCTAGGTTACCACAGGTAAGAGTTCCTGTTTTATCCGTAAATAAAATATTGATACTACCAGCTGTCTCAATTCCTGTCAATTTGCGAACTAAAACATTGTTTTTTAACATCTTCTTCATATTGGAAGATAAAACTAACGTTATCATCATCGGTAGACCTTCAGGGACAGCAACAACAATAATGGTGACACAAAGAGTCAAAGCGTATAATAAATGATTCAAGATATATGGATAATTAGTAATTGTTGCCATAATTCTTGTCATATCAAAATTATTTTTTAAAACAATGACCGAAAAGAGATAAGAAAAAGAAACTAAAAAGGAACTGATATAACCAATTTTACTAATGATACCAGCTAAATGATTAAGACGAATTTTTAATGGACTATCAGGTTTCTTTTCTTGTAATTCAGAAGCAATTTTGCCATAAACAGTATCTTTACCGACTTTGGTAACTTGCATAAAAGCTTCTTTAGAATAAATAGTTGTTCCACGATACAACTTATTTTTTTCATTGGGAACGTTATTAAAATTAGTAATTTCTTCTTTATATATTTCGCGTGACTCCCCGCTTAAACTTGACTCATCAACACTTACTTCGCCACTAATAATAACGCCATCAGCGGGAACTTTGTCACCAGAAGATAGGACCACTATATCGGAAACGACGACATCATCTATTTTAATTTCAACTATTTTCCCATCGCGCATAACGCGACATCGCGTTTTACTAGCTTCTTCCTGCATTTTGACAAAGGCTTTCTCACTACCATATTCCGATAAAGTAGAAATAGTTGTCGCAATAAAAATAGCTAACATAATACCAATTGTTTCATACCAATCAAAGTCTTTAAATAAAAAGATAACTTTTATTCCTAAAGCAATCAATAATATCTTAATAATGGGATCTTTCAAGGCACTTATAAGTAGACTGATAAAGGAATTATTACTTTTACTATTAATATCATTAGTTCCATATTTATTACGATTATCTATTACTTCTTTTTCACTTAAACCCTTAATTTTTCTATTCATATTAGGCCTCCTAAAAAATATTATTAAGGGTTTATTAAAAATAGACATACCTTTTTTCGACAAAAAAAGAGACAAGCGTCTCTATTTCTTATAATTCTTTATTTTTTCTAAGGTCTCTTCAAAATTTGTCGCTTCAATCAAAGTAATTTTATATTTTTTCTCTTCTTTTATTTTTTTAGCGGTTTCATAGTTATCACCTTGAGGAACGATGAAGATATCAGCCTTCGCTTTAACAGCTCCCTGTAACTTATATTCAACGCCACCAATTTCCCCTACACTACCATCACTTTCAATAGTACCTGTTCCAACTATTTTTAAGCCGTTCGTTATATCTTCTTTCGTTAATTTATTATAAATCGCAAGAGCAAGTGTTAAACCACCACTTGAACCACTCTCATTTTGATGAAATTTAAAAGTAATTTCCGGATCTGTTTCATAATCATATATTCTAGATACCATTATTCCTGTATATTTAGAACCATCTTCTTCATAGACTTTTAATTTCGTTTTAATGGTTTTATTATCCCTTTTAATAGTTACATTAATCTCGTCATCGACTTTTTTAGAATTGATATAAGTACGATATGCATCAATATCCGTTAATTTATTGTCATCATAAGAAAGTATTTCATCGCCAACTTTAATATTAGCATAATCTTTAACGAAATCTTCTACATAATAAATATAATATGAGGTCTTATTTATTTTAAAATCTTTTCCGGCAGCCTCATAAGCAACTTTAGTTGAATTTTGTAAAGACTCTTTTAAAAGTAATTGATCTCTTTTCATAACATCTGTTACATCTTCTGTTTCATCAATCGCATAGTCTTCTTGACTATAAAGTGTCCAATCAGGAATGACAAAACTTAATAAGTAAGTTGGTAATGTTCCTTTAATTTCATTGACATAGGCAAGATTAAAACTTCCCTTTTGTTCATAAGAATCACTAATTTCAACTCGATTACTAACATCAATTGTTCCCCCACTGGTTAATATATAATAAGGTAATGGATATGTTAAAAAGACATAAAAGCCCAAAATAAAAATTAGTTCTTCAAGGTTTTCACTTATATAATTTTTAATCTTCTCATATACTTTTTTGAACATATAATCACATCCTAAAATAATTATAACAAAGAAAGGGGTTTTTATGAAAACAAAATTAAAAAGTATCACAATTATTATCTTTTTATTATTAATTCTCGTCTCAATTCTATATTTTCCCAAAGAGACAATTGATAGTGTTTTATTGGGAATCAACATTTGGAGTTATAATGTTTTTCCATCACTATTTCCTTTTTTTATCATAGCTGATTTATTAGTCAATTATGGTTTCATTGAATTTTTGAGTGAAATATTTAAAAATTTAATGATTATTTTTGGTCTTTCGGGAAATTGTAGTTTTGCTTTTTTAGGAAGTATTGTATCAGGATTCCCATCTGGTTCTAAATACACTAAACAATTATTGGAAGAAGGAAAAATTAGTGTTCAAGAAGCCAATCACTTAATTAGATTTACGCATTTTTCTAATCCTTTATTTATTATGGGAACGATTGGTGCTGTTCTTTTAAAAGATAAAGCATTAGGAGTTATTATTCTTTTAGCGCATTTCTTAGGGAATTTAATCATTGGGATTATAATGCGACCTAAATGTAATTACGCTCATGAAAAAATATCTTTAAAAAAATCTATTGATGAAGCCCATAAAAAAAGAATTAATAATAGTAAAAGTTTTGCGAATATCATTAGTGATGCCATATATAATACAATTAATATCTTAATTCTTCTTTTAGGAATAATTATTATTTTCTTAATTTTTACTAATCTAATTACGAAAATCTTTACTTTAAATGAAACCTTTTCCATTATCATCAAGGGAATCTTTGAAATGACACAAGGAGTCAAATTTGTAGCAGCAAGTCATTTCTCTACACTTATGAAAATCATGCTCATAACCTTTTTCTTATCATTTGGGGGCCTTAGTGTTCACTTACAAACAAGTAGTATCATTAGTAATTCCCAAATAAAATACAAGAACTTTTTACTAGCAAGAATTATTCATTCTTTTATTGCGACAGTTCTTGTATATATTCTCTATTTTCTTTTTTACTTTCCAAATTTTTGATTGATAACATCAAGATTACGATATGCATCATATTTATTTAAGCAATTAGTATCAATACTTGTACTTAAACATTCCGTTATAGCTTCTTTAGTTAATGAAGAAGTATAAACTAACGCATTAGAAATCGTACCATAAAAGAAATTACTATTTTTATCTTCAATGCTTGCCTTATTTCCACCAATGGCATAAGACATTGTCGAAGCATCAACTGAAGATTTAGCATCTAAAGCTATATTTTGTTCAGCAATAGTTCCACCAGTATTTATAACATAAATACTCATCTTACTACTATCATTATCAAAAGTACCAATTAAGGTATACCAAGTATTAGCTACTAATGAAGCATCACTACAAACTTCACGATAAGTTGATGTATAAGGATTATTATTACTAGAAACGTAAGCGGAAAAACAAGCTTTGTTATTAGTCATTCCTCTATTACTTAAAGTAATACCACTACCACCTATTTGCCAGTTACCAAATATTTGTTGAAATTTATTCATATTAGAACTATCAAATTTAAGACGGACAATAACTGATTCTTTGGCAAGAGCTTTTTTATTTGGATTAATTGTTGTATCAGTAATATATCCATCATATATACGTCCTTCATCCTTTTCTTTGGAACTTGGAACATTTTGAACATTAGTACCACTAGAAGATCCAACAGATGGTTCTTTATAGTCATAATCATATCCAGCAGCAACAATATTAATTCCAAAATTACCATCTAAATCATTATGATATATAGGAATTGATATTTTATATAAATCAACATTATTATCTTCTGGAACAATGTTATTGCTATCTACTGATTGAACTTGTCCCCTTGTCGTATATAACATATAATCAGCACGATAATCTAAAAGAATAGCATCCGGTGCTTGATATGAAACACCACCATAATTGATATATTTTATAGGTATTTCCATCTCATCATACATTGTTGTCGTCTCTTCAACAGATAATTGTTTGGTTGTTCCATCATTAAAATGTAAAACTAAACACTTACCAGTTATTAGGCCACCACTTTTACAGTAATCAATTAAACGTAATTTTTTATTATTTATATCATTTTGAATTGCTAGTGTAACCTGATTCTTATAATCAATCATTTGTGATCGCATTGATTCATTATTTTGTTTTACACGATAATTATATAAGAGTTGAAACATTGAAAATGCTAAAGTAAAAACGAAAACAAAACTTAGTGTCAACTCAATAATAGTAAACCCTTTATTGTTTATCCTTTTCATAATTGCCTCCTAACTTTCACTAACTTTTACTTCAATATTAGCAAAAGAATCATCTTTGTATTGAATAATTAGACGATGGTATTTTTTATAAGTGTCACCTGAAGGTTGAGCAAAAGTATCAAGACTATCTATATAATCACGAGTTGCACGATCAAACTCGATAGTATCACTAATTGCTGATTTAATACCAGGACCAGCACCAGTATTATCTTTTAAACGATACCAGGTAACATATACTTTTTTAACATTTAAATAGTTTTTTCCTAACAAAACTGTACAATAATTCTTTTTAACTAGATTATTACATAAGTTTTCTGCAGTATATACTTTATATGTTTCTGTTCCAAGTTTGAGAATTTTGTTCATATTATCATCTTCCATTATCATGGCTCTAACCATATTAGCATTATATATACCATCAACTGTATCATAATTCTCATATCCTTCATATTTTCCTACTAATGGAACAACATTGACAAATAAAAAGACAAATAACGAAAGGACAAAAACTCCTACAACTATAGCTTCAGCTAATAAGAATCCCTTTTCATTATTTTTTTTCATAAAAAATCACTTACCTTTATTGATTATCTTTCAAAAGTATTATATAATAAATTAGAATAAAATACTAGACAAAAGTTAAAAAGGGGCAAACTATTATGGTAGAATATGATTTCGTGAAGGTTCCTATAGTCGATATAGTTAACCAAATAATTTTATATGCCGCTCAGCATCGTGCCAGTGATATTCACTTCGACCCATTAGAAGATGCACTGATGATTAGGATGAGGTTTGATGGTGACTTACAAAACCATTCTCTCGTTCCAAAAGTTTATGAGCGTAACTTAATTACAAGAATTAAACTAATTTCTGCAATGAATATTACGGAAACTCGTTTGCCACAAGATGGTGCTATCAAAGGTCGTATTGGTGGAAGAGATTTGGATATGCGTGTATCTATTTTGCCTACCAATGAAGGTGAAAAATGCGTTATTCGTATTTTGGACTTCCAAAAAGGACTAGATGGTCTAGATTCTTTAGGTTTTACTCCTAATAACTTTAAAAAGATGAAAAAAATGCTTGGTGTTCCAAATGGTATTATTTTGGTTACTGGTGCTACTGGTTCTGGTAAATCAACAACTACCTACTCTATGCTTGAAGCATTAAATAGAGAAGAAACGAATATTATAACTGTCGAAGATCCGATCGAGATGAATATTGAAGGTGTTAACCAAGTTCAAGTAAATACTGATATTGGAATGACTTTCGCAGCGGCTTTAAGATCTATTCTTCGTCAAGACCCAAACATTATCCTTATTGGTGAGATGCGTGATGAAGAAACTGCGCAAATTGCTGTTCGTGCTTCTATTACTGGACACTTAGTTTTATCTACTATCCATACTAATAATGCCCTAGCTACTATTGAACGTTTAATTGATATGGGTGTTGAAAGATACATGATTGCGACTTCTGTTACTGGTATTATTTCACAACGTTTAGTAAGAACTCTTTGTGAAAAATGTAAAAGACTTCGTACTACTACTAAATATGAACGTTATATGTTCTATCGTGTTTTACGAAAGAAAGTTAAAGAAGTATATGAACCAGTCGGTTGTGAAAATTGTCATAATGGTTATGTTGGTCGTATGGCTCTCCATGAAGTTTTGTACATTTCAGAACATCTACGTGATTTAATTTCTGATGAAAATATGGATAAAGAAGCATTGCGTAATGAGGTTTATGGTACTGGTGAAACAACTACTATTTTACAAGATGCTCTTCAAAAAGTAATTTTAGGTTATACTACTTTCCAAGAAGTATATCGTGTTGTTGATATTGATGTTGACTTAGATAACGCTATTAAAGCCGATATGGGAATGGCAGAAAATGGTATTACATTGGATGATGGATCAGAAATTGAAGTTGATGGTATCACTATCTCTGGTAAAAATATTAACTTTAATAACTACGATGCTATCTTCGATGATGAACTTGAAGTTATTGATATTTCTAAAGAAGATGAAAATGACTTACCTATCATCGATCCAACGTTACTTGAAACTGAAGGAATGGATGCTCAATTTAATAAGGAACTTGAACCTAGTGACTCTAGATTTATAAAATTCTTCTTAGCTGAATCACAAAAGATTAAGAAGGAAGATATGTTAAAGGAAAAACAAGAAAGAATAAGAGCTCAAGAAGAAGAGAAACAGAGAAAACTTCGTGATAAAGACTTAGAAATACTTGATGCTTTCGATGATCAAGACATATTTGATGAGTTTGATATTGATAAAGAAGAATATGAAAACTTAGAATCAGAATTTAAGCCAGTTATGATTAATGGTGTTATGGATATAGTTCATGGTAAGAAAAGAGATCTTCCTGAAATTAATGAAAATGATCAATTAATAATTGAAGGAATAAATAATACACTTGATAATGTTGTTGGTGGCCAAGGTGAAATGAACAATGATATTAAAAACAACACTCTTGACTTAACTAATACTGAATTTAATTATAAAGAAGTTCTTGACTTAATTGATGCTTATTCAAATAATGGTCCTACTATTGAAGATGTAGTATTAGATGAAGAAAAAATTGATGCCTACTCCAATAATGGTCCAACCATCGAAGAAGTAGTAAAGAATGACACAGCAAAAAAACCGAGAAAGAGAACTACTACAACTAAGAGAAAAACAACAGCTAAAAAGAAAACGACAAAAGGAAAAACAACAAGAAAAACAAATACTACGAAAAAGAAAAAAGAAGAAATAAATTAATTTCTTCTTTTTATTTATCTTTTAAGACAATATCGAGTATCTCTTGATTTATGGCATCAATTGTTTTAATGGTATCATCCTTAACACACTCAATACGATACCAATTGTATAATTCGGATAATTCTATATATGCTTTTTCAGCATTTTTTAAATATTCAGGATTATTCTCATGCTCATCTTCAATACAACGATTTTGTTTTAATTGATTTGTTTTTTCATAAGGCATATGTAAAAGAATAGTAATGTCAGGTTTAGGAAGACCAAGAAGCCAATACTCTAAGCGATCAATCCATTGATACATATTGATGCGCTCATCATCATCTTTTATTTTACAACCTTGATGGGCCATATTCGATGTCGTATAACGATCCAAGATGACATAATACTCTTCGTCCAAATAATTTAAAACTTTAGGAATGTTATATTTACGGTCAGCTGCATAGTACAAACAAGCAACTTTAGGGTCAACATTAGTTGCTCCCTCCGAAAAATATGATTCATTAATATCAGTTTTTCCTAAATAACAACCACCAACTATTTTACCAGTTGGACTATTATAATTAGGAAAACCCATGCGAAAGACTTTATGCCCCATCGCTTTTAATTTTTCTTCAAGAAGTTTTGACTGGGTCTCTTTGCCGGAACAATCCGTTCCTTCAATTACTATTAATTTACCCCTACTCATATTATTTTCTCCTATAAACCATATGCTTATATTTTATTCCTTTATCTTCATTTTCTCCTAAAAGTTCACTATCATACAAACTTTTATCAAATCTTGGAAAATAAGCATCAGCTTCAGCTGTTGCATCTATCTCTGTAAGATATAAGGAATCACATCTATCAATAGTATCATGGTAAACTTTAGCACCACCTATTATAAATATCTCATCATCAAGAGAAGATATGGAAGCAACTAATTCATCGACACTATGACATATCTTAATATCTTCGCCTAAATCACGATTTTTAGATGTTAAAACGATATACTTACGACCTGGTAATCTCTTAGGTAGAGATTCAAAAGTATTACGTCCCATAACAATTGTCTTACCCATTGTCGTCTCTTTAAAAAACTTTAAGTCGCCTGGTAAATGCCATAAAAGACTATTATCTTTACCAAGTTCATACTCACGACCAATAGCCGCAATTATGGAAAGTTTCATCTTATTGGGCAATTGGGAATCTAATAGGTCCCATGTGTTGATATTTTTTTACTTTAACATCTTTACATTCACGTGAATTATCTACTTCAAAGAAATCTTTTACTTCAGGATTAATCCATAACTCAGGAGCTGGTAGATGACCTTGTTCATCAAAACGTCTAATTTGTTCCTTAATACCATCGATTTGATTAACATAGATGTGAGCATCTTTCATACTCCAATCAAGAGTTCCTGGTTCTAACCCTGTTACTTTCGCAAGAAGGGACAATAGTGTTGCGTATTGTGTAACATTAAATGGTACACCAAGTGGTACATCACAACTTCTTTGATGAACCCAAGCATTTAATTTACCATTTGATACATCCCATTCACTACTCCATACACAAGAAGGCAAAACAGCAGTTGGAATATAATCATCTTGCCATAAACTCATAACCATGCGACGATCTGTTGGATTATTTTTAATAGTATCAATTAACTTATCAGTTAAATGGAAATTCTTAACGATATAACCATAAGCCGTACCAATCGTATGAGCCCATTCTTTTCCAAATTCCTTTTCGACAGGCGTCTTTACTAATTTTCCATCAGGTCCTGGAAGCATTTGTTCAGCACGCCATTTTCCATCTTCACCTATCTCCCATTCATCCCAAATGTGTACGCCACGCTCTTGTAGCCATCTAACATCATTAGATTGAGCTTGGTAAATCCAAAGCATCTCTAGAATAGCTTGACGGAAGAACAACTGTTTAGTCGTTAAAACTGGGAACTCTTCACCCAAATCAAAATGTAGGTGATGAGATGGTATTTTGATAGTGTTAATACCCGTTCTATTCTCTACTTCTGTTCCTTCACTCAATATTTTTTTACATAAATTGATGTAGTCAACATCCCATTTTGACATAATATTACCTCCTTAATCCAAAATATTATTTTTTTCATCAAAATTAATATTTATGACTTTTCTACTTGCTAGAAAATCACACATATGAACAAAACTTTGATATTTTGTCTTAGGATAAGGCAATACTTCATTACCATCATAATCCTTTGTCCAAGGCCCCATATGTGAAGCAACTACATCACTAATGAATTGTAATTCTTCATCACTAAAATTAAGATTTTTTTTATTCTCCTTTAAAAATTCCCCAATTAATAAGGGATGATTGAATTGAGTATATTTGTTTCTCTCTTTTCCAAGTTTCAATCCATCATGAATCATTAATCCAATTAACATCAAGTCTTTTTCATCAGCTGTATATTTATTACCAATAGCTGGGTTTTCTAATAACTCATAAGCAATGCGAACAGCGGCTTTCGTATGACGAACGAGACCACCATCACCTTGCGCATATGCTGGATGATACTTGCCAGTTGACGCAGCTGGTATTTCAAAGAAATAATCAGGTAAAGCATCAATCAAGTACATCGCATCATTACGATAACTATCTTTTTTAATATATTTCAATTCTCTTTCAAATACTGCTACTTTATTCATTTACTCCTCCAATAAAATTAACTAAAATATGGTTAGATAAATATAGTTTATCTTCAACAATAGAAATATAACCATCTTTATCTTGTAACCAATTTTCATTAATCATTTCTATTATATCAAAAATATCTTCAACATTACTACAAAATTTTTTAAGAAAATGTTTTTTATTAACTCCTTCGATTTTACGAAGTCCTAAAATCATTTCATTTTCCATATTGGTATGAAGATTTATCTTTTCTTCTTCAAGACGATAATTGCCTTTTAAATAATTATTTAAACTACGCGTATTAGTATAACGAATGCCATCAACATATCCCCCACTCGATAAACCAAAACCATAATATTCTTCATTATTCCAATAAGTCAAATTATGAATTGACTGGTAACCTTCTTTAGAAAAATTACTAATTTCATAATGAACATACCCTAACTCTTTTAGGTATTTAATAATATAATAATACATATCTGACTCTATTTCCTCAGCAAGGGGTTTAATTTTTTGAATAAAAAGTTTAGTGTTTTCTTCAATGATTAAAGAGTAAATAGAAATATGCGGAACATCTAATTCTTTAAAAAAATCTAAGTCTTTTTTTAAGTCATCAATACTTTCATTAGGAAAACCATACATCAAATCAATATTAATATTAGTAAAATACTTTTTAACTAAAGCGATTTTTGTTTTTATTTCTTTTTTATCATTATAACGATTTAAGAATTCATAAAATTTTTCATTAATAGTCTCAATCCCAATACTGATACGATTAACTCTATTGGCTTTTAAAATTTTTAAAAGTTCTTCGGAAATATCTTTAATATTACATTCAAAAGTAAATTCATATTGTGGTAAAAGTTTTATTTTTTTTGTTATGGAAAAAAGTCTTTCTAAATTAGTTGGACTAAGACAAGATGGTGTTCCTCCACCAATATAAATACTTTTCATCAAATCTTTTTTATAGAAAGATGATACTTCTCTATCTAAACTTTCCAAATACTTATTGGCATAATTATCATCATAATAAAATTTACAAAAATCACAATAAGAACAAATATCCAAACAAAAAGGGATATGTATATAAAGAGCTGATCTCTTCATATTACTTACCCCTTAAACGATATTCTTTTTGTTTGGCTTTTCTTTCTTGGAGTTGAACATATTCACTATCCGTAATCGCATTCCTAATACTAATTAAATCAGAAAAAGGAATTTGCTCAATATTATTTAATGATATGCCACCAAATGTTTTATCTTTACGAATAGCCATAAGCGCTTCGGAAGATAATCTTTTTAAATGTCCATCTTTAGAAAGATAATCACTTACCTCAGAAGCATGATCTAAAAACCAAAGATCTATTTTGAAATAATATTCTAATGACGTTAAACTATTTTTTATGGCTTCATCAAACATTTTATGATTATTACCAGTTTTTATTGTAGAAGGATCACCAAAAAGTCCACCAAAGAAAATCATCATATCATCTAAAGTAACATTTCTATTATATTTGGTTAAACCACTAGTTATTGCTTCCGAAAGCGGTTTTCTTAAAGATTCTAATTGTCTTTTTTGAGTGCGAGGCAAAACTGTTAGAAAGTTATGTTCAACATTTCCAAGTTCATCTGTTGTCTCATCAGCATAATGAAAGATTACTTTCCCTTTTTCTTCATCAACTGTCCCATTTAAAACAAAACGACTACTATTAATATCTCTACTCATTTTTTCAATGGCTGGAACCATATATAAATTTTTAATCATCTTTGGATAATTACGCATTTTTTCACCTCAAAACATATTATCTTCTTTAATTAAATTATAACTTATTTTTTAAAGTACTTCAATAAATACTATTCATCATCAACTTGTAAGATACTCATGAAAGCTTCTTGAGGGAGTTCCACACTACCAATTTGTTTCATCTTTTTCTTACCTTCTTTTTGTTTTTCAAGAAGTTTACGCTTACGTGTAACATCGCCACCATAACATTTAGCTAAAACGTCTTTACGTAGAGCTTTAACAGTGCTTCTTGCGATAATCTTATTACCAATCGCGGCTTGAATAGGTATTTCAAATAATTGGCGAGGGATAGCTTCCTTTAAATGTTCAACGACATTTTTACCACGATTATAACTGAAATCTTTATGAACAATAGTACTCAAAGCATCAATGACATCACCATTTAATAAAATATCCATCTTAACTAAATTACTTGGGCGATAACCAATTAATTCGTAATCAAAGGAAGCATAACCTTTCGTATAAGACTTCAACTTATCAAAAAAGTCATAGACAATTTCTGATAAAGGAAGTTCATAATGGATATTAACGCGTGTCGCATCAATATATTCCATACTCAAATAATTACCACGCTTATTTTGACATAATTCCATAATGGGACCAATATATTCACTAGGTGTGAAAATGCTTGTCTTAATATATGGTTCACGCACTTCTTTTATCTTAGTCTGTTCTGGCATTTTATTAGGAGCATCAATCATCATTATTTCACCACTAGTAAGAAGAGCTTCATAGACAACTGATGGAGCGGTTGTAATTATTTCGATACCAAATTCACGCGTTATGCGTTCTTTAATGATATCCATGTGTAGTAGTCCTAAGAAACCACAACGGAAACCAAAACCTAAAGCGGTTGAAGTTTCTGGTTCGAAAACTAAAGATGCATCATTTAGTTTTAATTTACTCAAAGCATCTCTTAACTCTTCAAAACGACTTGATTCGATTGGGAATAGACCACAAAAGACCATTGATTTCATCGGCTTATATCCAGGAAGTCTTTCAAGGGAAGGATTTTTAGCATTAGTAATCGTATCCCCGACGCGAACGTCAGCAATGTTCTTGATACTGGCCGCAATAAAACCTACTTCTCCTGCTTCTAATACATCTCTTTTTTCTTCTTTAGGAGTATTGACCATTAATTCGACAACTTCAAATTCGGCATTCGTATCCATTAATCTAATAGTATCGCCAACTTTAAGACGACCATTAACAATACGGACAGAAATAATAACCCCACGATAACTATCAAAAACACTATCAAAAATTAAGGCTTGTAACTTATCTTCACGCTTTCCTTTAGGAGATGGAACAACTTCAATGATGCGATTGACTAACTCCTCTACTCCTTCACCGGTCTTAGCACTCGTCAAAATAATTTCTTCATCAGAAAAGCCTAATAAATCTTTTAACTCTTTTTTTACTTTGGGAACATCAGCACTTGGTAAATCAATTTTATTGATGACCGGAATAATAGTCAAATCATTTTCTAAAGCTAAATATAGATTCGCAAGCGTTTGGGCTTCTATTCCTTGAGAAGCATCAACAACTAAAATAGCCCCTTCACAAGCTGCAAGACTACGGCTAACTTCATAACTAAAATCGACATGTCCTGGCGTATCAATCAAATTTAAATTATACTCTTCTTTATTATAATTATAGTGAAGAGCGGCCGTATTTAATTTAATCGTTATTCCACGTTCACGTTCTAGATCCATACTATCAAGTAATTGAGCTTTAGCTTCCCTTTTACTAACCGCATTAGTAACTTCTAAAATGCGATCAGCCAAAGTACTCTTACCATGATCAATATGGGCAATGATTGAAAAATTTCTAATATGCGACATTTCCATAGTTATCACCTTGTTTTATTATATCAAAATATAAAAGAAATGATAAGATTTAGATAAAAAAAGAAAAACATTTTAGGAAATTAAAAAATAATAAGAGAAAGGTGGTGGTTAGGAAACTTTCTCAATTTATTATAATTCTACTATTATTCTTCGTAGTAATCACCTTACTATTTAGATAATAAAAACATCTGATCTCAACAGTAGTTGATTTCAGATGAAACCTAGTAGGGATAACATTTGATTTCTACCATCAAATGTATCCTTTTTTTATGAAGTTTCCTTCATAAACATATTATTATATAATAAATTTATTATCAAATGTTTTTTTTATTATACTGAAACTTTTTCACGTTCCATACGACTCTTTAAATGTTTCATGGCTTCTTCTTCATCATTGAAGTAAATGACTTCATTTTTTAATTTTTGATAGGTTTCATTCCCTTTTCCAAGAATTAAAACAATATCGTTTTCTTTGGCAATATCGATTGCTCTTTTAATAGCTTGACTACGATCGATTACAACTTCATATTTATCTTTATCTGTTATGTCTTTAACCATCATATCAATTATGTCTTTAGGATCTTCACTTCTTGGGTCTTCATAACAGAAGATAGCATAACTCGCATTATCACAAACTGTTTTTCCAACAATGGGACGTTTTAAGTAATCACGTTCTCCGGCTTGCCCAATGACGACAATACTACGATTGATATTCAAAGTATGAACAAACTTTAAAAGGTTTTCTATACCATTAGGAGTATGAGCATAGTCAACAACAACCGTAAAATTTTGACCAATATTCGGTAAAACATCAAGGCGTCCAGAAATATTAATTTTTGAAACATTAGGGATTATTTCTTCCATCGTTTTTCCAAGTGTTAAAACGGTTAACATGGCTCCCGCTAAATTATAGACATTGAATTCTCCCAACAAAGGACTGTCAAAGTTATACTCTTTTTTATCATAGACAAAAGTGACATTCGTCTTTGATGGACTGATATGAAAATCTTTAATCCATAAATCGCAATCTTTTTTTCTACCATAAGTTAGTTTATGACTAGAAACTGCTTCTTTACGAACTTCCTCATAGTGCTTATCATCAGCATTAAAAATAGAATAACCATCTTTATCAATTTGACGAAATTGTTGGCACTTACAATCTAAATAATTTTCAAAAGTCTTATGAATGTTTAAATGTTCGCTAGTTATATTAGTAATGACACCACTACCATAAGTAATATCATCAAGTCGATGACGGAAATATGCTTCACTTGATGTTTCCATCGCCACATATTTACAACCAGCTTCAACAAACTCATTTAAATACATGTAGAGTTTATCACTATCAGGCGTCGTATTATTAGTATCACGATTAAATTTACTACAACTTCTACCATTAGTTCCTATGTAACCGCAAACATCACTTCCCAATAATGTTTGAATAATGGTTGAAGTTGATGTTTTACCATCTGTTCCCCCAACGGAAATCATATATAGTTTCTTTTCAGGATAATCATAGAAACGGCGACAAAGATTAGGTAATTCTTTATTAGTATCAGGGACCTTAATAACAGGAACCTTTTTTTCTCCAAC
Organism: uncultured Bacilli bacterium; assembly: GCA_947585665.1. Classification (GTDB taxonomy): domain Bacteria; phylum Bacillota_I; class Bacilli_A; order RF39; family UBA660; genus RUG11788. Next base: position 20,000 of record CANPXE010000013.1, read on the forward strand.
ATCACGACTAACGACAACAGCACTAGCACCCCTTTCAATCGCATCATCAATGTAATCGTGACGATCAGCTGTTATCCCTTTAGTACAAACAAATAAATCACCCTTCTCGACTTCCTTAGAATTTATTTTTATACCTTTTATTAAAATATCATATTCACAATCAAATAACTCATTTAACTTTTTCATAAAGTCCTCCATTTATAATTAATTATACACTACTAAAATACAAAAAAGTATTTTTAAGTTGAATTATACAAAAATTTACATTATGATTATAGAAGGTGATAACAATGAATATTAGTTTAATTGAAGCAAACGAAGACTTAGGTGTTCATGTTGATGGTGCTGATCTTGGACCAAATGTTTTAACTAATCAATTTAAAGATTATACCATATATAAAGTTAATAAACTACCAGTCAAAAAAGAAAGAGAAAAAGAAAACTTAGCTAAGAATTTAGATGCTGTTAATAAATTTGATGAAGAATTATATAATGTCGTAAAAAAAGTTAAAACTGATAAGCAATTTCCTATAACGATTGGTGGTGATCATACCGTTGCCATTAGTAGTGCTTTAGCATCCATTAGCGTTGAAAAAAGTCTCGGTATTATTTGGATTGATGCCCATGGTGACTATAATACTTTTGATACGACAATAACAGGGAACTTACATGGTCTACCACTTGCCGCAACCAATGGTCTATGTGAAAGATTGACAAACTTTCATAAAGGTAATTTCTATAAATCTATTAATACCGTCATCGTTGGTGCAAGAGACCTTGATTTAAAAGAAAAGATAAATTTAAAAGAAAACAACGTAACCGTTTTTACAACTGCTGATATAAAAGAAAAAGGTGTTCAAAAAATAATGCAAGAAGCCTTTAGAATTGCTAGTCAAGATACAAATGGTATTCATATAAGTTATGATTTAGATGTCATTGATCCAATAATTGCTCCTGGTGTTAGCGTTCCTGCAAAAGAAGGAATCAATGAAGAAGAAGCCATGGAAATAACTGATTTTCTAATTAAAAACAAAGACCAAATTAAATCTATGGATTTAGTTGAATATAACCCAACACGTGATAAAGAAGATAAAACTAAAAATATCGCTTTAAATATATTAAAAAAAGTAATTGCGAATTTCTAAAAGTTCCCAATTACTTTTCATTTGTAAAAGTTTTTAAAAAGTTCTTACTCTTTAAATAAAGTCCCGAATATGCATCATAATACTCATCTAAAAATTCACTTATTTCTTTAACAGTTTGATTAGCGAGTTCCAACTTTGTAATTTTATCAATATCAACATAATAAAGCATTCTTATAACTTTAATCGTTTTTTCACTAACTATTTTTTCATTTGTATAACAATTGCGACAAATAAACCCTCCACTCTTACTACTTAAAGTAACAATATCAGAGGTATTACCACAAATATTACATCCATCAACATTTAGACCTATTCCTAAATAATCAAGATATTTAACTTCCAAAATATTAGTTATAATCAAAGGATCATAGTTATCTTCTATTTTATTTAAAGCACTTAATAACAAATCATAGATATCACTATTAGGATTTTGTTTATATGTTTGTTGCGCAAGTTCTAATAAGTAAGTAGCATAACTAATTTTAACAATATCAGTCATAATATTTTTAAAATATCTTTTGACATCAACACTAATTAATGTCGATAACCCATTTTCTTTATAATAAATATTAAAATCACCATAGACTAATTTATTACTGACAGTTCTAAGATTACTCTTAACTCTTCGACATCCTTTAGAAATGATACCAATAATACCATAATCTTTAGTTAAAACATTTAATATTTTACTCGATTCACTATAATTAGTGTCCCCTATTACTATTCCTTCTATCTTCTTTATCTGTGGCATCTTCTTCACCTTCTAATTTTTTCGACATTAAATAATATTTTATATCGCCGGTTTTTTTAAACAAATTCCAAACTATTTTTTTACTATCCATCTTCATCACCTATATTAATATTGATGAAGAAAAGAATTATTTATTCATATTATTATTTATTTTTTATCTTTTTCCTCTTTAATTATATAAATTTTATTAAAAAAAAGAAAGTATATTATACTTTCTTAAAACAAATACTTTAATTATAATCTTTATATTTATCATATACTTTATATTTTCCATCTTTACTTACTACTAGATAATCATATGGATGAAGAGTAACACTATCTTTGCCACCTTTATCATCTTTATCTAAAAAGCCAACTATTAATTCTTTATCATTAACTTCTTCAATTCTAAAAGAATTGGCAGTAGAACAACAAAGTCTTAGAAAAAATTCTTTATAAACATTATCAGCAACTTCAATACTCAAGGGAATGATTTCTTTGCCATTTTTATCTAGTACACCTAATTTATTATTCTTTACAACAGCATAATATCCATCTAAATAATCAATTCCATCATATTTAAAATCAACTAATACTTTACCATTAGGGCTAACAGCTCCAAACTTATTATCTTTTTTTCCAAGAATGACATTTTTATCTGTTAAAACAACTAAATCATCATAAATTAAATCGATTGTTAAGTTATTATTAAAATCTATAAGACCATATTTAGGATTATCCTCTTTTCCGTCATTAACAACTAAATAACTACTATTATCATTAACAAATACTTCAGATACTTCCTGTGGAATTTTATTTCCAATGATAAAATATTTTTCATCGTTTATAACTTTATATGTTTGTAAATCTATTATGGAATATCCATTGCCAGGATATCTATATACCGCTAAATATCTATCACTATAATCACCTAAATATGTTTCAAATTTTGCTTCTACAATTAAGCCATTAATATTCGCGCTTTTACCAGTATTGACATTATACAAAATGCTGTACCAAGGATCATTATTATCAACATTTGCACATAGACTTAAAAAAGCATAATCCACTTTCCCTTTTTTATTTTCATTAGTGTATGCAGGATAATCTCCAAGGGAAAATCCATCATAAAACGTAGTAGAATAATTTTCACCATAACCAACAGCAATATACTTACTATTTGGATCACTTTCGTCTTTATATAGCTTAAATCTATCTTTTTTATTTAGTTTTGCAACTTTTTTATTATTATGCATTAAATAATAATCATTATCTACTTTTTCGATACTATATCCATCATATCCTTTCATAGGATATAAATTTTTATCGATATATTCAGCATCTTCTTCGTTTTCTTCGTCTTCATTATCAGTACTTTCATCACTTGAATTGTCACCAATATCATTATTTGTATTATTACTATTATTTTCTTCTACTTCTTGATTATTTTTATTTATTAAATTTATGGATATAACAACAACCAATAAGACAACTATTATGACACCAAAAATAATTAATCTACCTTTATTTGTTTTTTTAGTTTTTTCATTATTTTCTGGATTTTGATTAACTTGTTGGTCATTAATGCTTACATTTACTGGTTCTTCCTGTTTTTTATTATCTAGTAATTCATTCGTATTTTGATTCTCATTATTCATATTCTCACTCCTGTTTTATACTTCCTAGTTAATTTTATTTATACCAAGTATTTTCATCATAGTTTTTATATGTATCATATGTTTTGTATTTCACATCCTTACTTATTACTAAATAATTGTATTTATAAGTATAATTACTTCCACATACGTTAGTATCAATTTTTTTACCTGTCTTTTTATCAAAATATTCAATGACTGTTTCATTCGCTTCTATATTAAAAATTCTAAAGACATTAGCATTTTCATCTAACTTAAAATCAAATATTTCACAGGTATTAGGAAGTTCTACATTAAATGGCACAATTACTTTACCAGTTTTATCTAATACACCTAATTTGTTATTTTTAGAAACAGCAAAATATCCATTTTCATAATCTATACCATCATATTCAAAGTTAATTAATACTTTTCCATTAGAGTCGATTGCTCCAAACTTACCATTTTCTTCAGCGATTATAATATTTTCATTTTTAAATGTTTGCAATTGCTTATATTTTAAATTTACTAACACCTTACCATTTAAATCCATAAGTCCGCGTTTTTCACCAGTTTTATCCATTACAATTACAAATTTATCATTATAAGACATAAAAGAATTATCAATAGACATTGGTAAACCATCACCAATTAGTAAATATTTATTGTCTTTGTTAATAGTATTAAATGTTTTTAAATCAATTAAATTATATCCCGTAACATTCACACCATCTTGCATTATAGCAACATAGTCTTTACTAAGATTATTATTATCATCTTTACCAAGCATAACAGTAGTCATACCATTATCAAAAGTTTTACTTTTTCCAGTATTTATATTGTATAAAATTGAATTCCATCCATCATCTTTTGATACGTTCATATAGGCATATGTATTATTCTTACTATATACGTTTGCAAATTCTAAATCACAAACAGCAATATATTTACTATTCTTATCACTTTCATCTTTATATATTTTAAAATTCTTATTTTTTTCTAGTTTAGCTACTTCTTTTTTATTACGCATTAAATAGTAATTATTATCTACTTTTTCGATACTATATCCATCATATCCTTTTTTTGGATATAAATAATCATCAGAACCTTCGTCATCTTCTTCATCTTCTTCAATTTCGTCTTCGATAGTTTCTTCTTCATCACTATCATTATTTGTTTCTGTTGAAGTATTTTCTTCTAGTTTTTGATTATTTTTATTCATCAAGTTTACTGATATTGCTATTACCAATAGGACAACTATTATGACACCAATAATAATTATTCTACCTTTATTTTCTTTTTTTGGTTTTGAATTATTTTCTAGATTTTGATTAGCTTGTTCATTAGTATTTACATTTACTGGTTCTTCTTGTTTTTCGCTATCTATTAATTCATTTGGATTTTCATTATTCATATCCTCACTCCTATTTTTAATTTTATAGTTTTATCTTTTTCTTTTCAATGACATTAAAAAAAATCAATGTCTATTGACACTGACTTTATCTTTTACTTTACATTTATTAATTATATTTCTTTTTCCCAAAGGCCATGTTTATTGCAGTAAGAATATATAGTACCACTACTAACATCATCAAAAACGACAACAGCATCTTCATTTGGTTTTAAATAAACATATTCTTCTTTGTTATCAGTTACTAAAGCAATCCATTCAATGTAATGATCTTCTTCCATGACATGATTTACTCGAACTTCTAATTTATTATCTTTTCTTTCATATGTTGGAACATGTTTTTCAAAAGCAGCATCGACCGAGTTGGGGAGAACATCAGCCATTTTTTCACCACAACACTCAAAACCACACTTACAATTACAATTTTCTATTACTTTTACCATAGCCCCACAACTATTACATCTTTTTAACATTAATTTATTCATTTATTCCATCTCCTTTAAACCGAATTCTATTAAATATTTTTCTTTATCACGCCAGTCTTCAATCGTTTTAACATGTGTCTCTAAAAAAACCTTTTTACCAAGAAATTCTTCAATGTCTTGGCGAGCTTGACTACCTATTTCTTTTAACATTCTTCCTTGTTTGCCAATAATAATCTTTTTTAAGTTATCACGATCGACTATTATCAAAACACTTATGTCAATGATATCACCTTTATCTTCATAGTTTTCAACCATACAAGTAACGGTATGCGGAACTTCTTTATTAGTAAGATGAAGAATCTTTTCTCTTACAAATTCCGCAATTAGAAAATTACGGCTGACATTTGTTATGACATCATCTTCATAATATTTAATATCTTCTTTTAAATATTTTTTAATCGTTTTGATCAAGTCTTCAACATTATCACCTTTTAGGGCTGATATGGGAATTATTTCTTTAAAGTCATGTAACTTACTAAGTTCTGTTATAATTCCTAATAAATTTTCTTTAGGTATTTTATCAACTTTATTCAAAAGCAAAAAGATGGGTTTATTCTCTTCTTTCAATTTATCAAGAATGAATTGATCGCCCTTACCATAACCTTTTTCGACATCAACTAAAAAAAGTAATAAATCAACGTCTTCCGTCATCATATAAGCTTTTTGATTGAGATACGTTCCAAGACGATTTTGTGGTTTATGAATTCCTGGTGTATCGATAAAAATAATTTGTGAATCATCATCATTATAGATACCTTGAATAATATTTCTAGTCGTTCCACTGACATCACTCGTTATCGCAATCTTACGCTCTAATAAACTGTTTAAAAGTGTTGACTTACCGACATTAGGACGACCTACAATACTTACAAAACCACTTTTCATATGACACCTCCTAGTAGTTAAAAATTGGTGAATATAAATTGTCGACTGGCATAACGACAGAATGACCAAAAAGGTTCATACAAACAACTTCACAATTACCTTCAAAGAATTCAGTTATGACAGCACGATTTAAATATTTTAATTCCGCAATATTTTCACTACCAACCATTAAATATATTTTCGCAAAATCACCCTTTTTATATCCTTCAGTTACAGCTTGACCAATGGCAGCTTGTTCCGCATAAATAGCATCACGAAAAACGGAGTTTTTGACGTTAACACCTGAAAATTCTGTTCCATCTTTCATGACAACGACTGCTGCGAAATGAAGTGAATCACTTGGCACACAACAATATTGTAGCAATTTTACTAATTTTTTACGATATTTTTCTTCTTCCATAATTATCACCTCACACTAAATCCTTATCATCAAAAGGATGTGGACAAAGTTCGCGAACCGTATAAATCTTCACATCACCATTACGATTATAACAAATAACCGTTGAATTTGGGTCAAATAATTCATTGATTACTTGACGACATAGGAAACAAGGTGTTGATACTTTTTCACCATCAGTAATGACGTATAAAAGCGAAAAGTCACCTTTACCATAACCATTGGCACAAGCACGAGCGATGGCATTTTGCTCCGCACATATTCCATCACGAAAGGATGGATTTTCAACATTTACCCCTGAAAAACCACGACCATCTTTAGTTACGACAATACTAGCGGTACGATAACCTGTAAGTGGCACATAACTATTTTCTTGTAATTTACGTAATTTTTCTAACATTTTATTTTGGCCTCCCTAGATAACACCAATAAAGGATAATACTTTCGGTAAGAAAATGATTATACCAATAATGGCTGATGTTATACTAACAACCAAAACAGCCCCCGCCGCTGTATCTTTAGCAATCTTCGCAAGTGGATTATATTTAGGCTCCACCATATCAACAATGACTTCCGTCACCGTATTTAAAAGTTCAAAAGCAATGACCATGCCAATCAACAAGAGACAAATAATTAATTCCATTAAACTGACTTCTAAAATGTAACACCCCAGTAAAACGACAACTGTTGCTAAAAGATGAATGCGTAAATTTATTTCGGTATTAAAAGTATAGACAATTCCATCCCAGGCATTCTTAACCGTTCCTAAGGCTGTCTTTTTTTCTTTCTTATAACGATTACCTTTTAATATCATAGCGAGAAAGCACCTCCTCTTGTTTCTTAAACATAACTTCTTCATCTTCTTTTGTCATGTGATCATACCCTAATAAATGTAGTAAACCATGAACCGCTAAAAAAGATAGTTCTCTTTTAAAGGAATGACCATATTCTTCACTTTGACTACGTGCTTTATCAATGGAAATATAAATATCACCTAAAATACGTACATCTTCAAAATTAAAGGTTTTATCATCTTCTAAAGCAAAGGATATGACATCTGTTTCGCGATCAATTCCCCGATATGTACGATTTATTTCTTTAATCTTAGCATTATCAATAATGATGACATTGAAAACGACATTATCAAGTTTTTCATCACGACAAATATTTTCTAAAAGTTCTTTTAATTCTTTTATTTCTGTATCCAGTTTTTCATTTGTTTCATTAAAGACTTCGATTTCCATAAACTACCTCCATATAAATAATAAAACTGTTCCAACCAAAACAATTGTCGTTAAAATATTTAAAATATATTCTTTTTTCAAAACAGTAAATTTTTCAGACATTTTAGCAAAAAGTCGATATAGACCAAAACCGATCATACCACCCAAAACATTCAAAATAATATCATCGACATCAAAGATGCGCCCAATTGATAATTGCGTAATCTCAATTGATAATGATGCCACAAAAATGAGAATAAAAGCTTTTAAAGGACTTTTTAAATCGACGTAAAGAGACGCAAAAAAGCCATAGGGAACGAGTAATAAGACATTACCAACAATGTTTCTAAAAAATAATCTTCCTCCTATTTTATATCTAAGAATCTCTTTAAAGGGTTGAAAATTATTACCATGTAACACATTGATGTCTTCCGCTGTTACTAATTGGAAGAGACATAATATGTATAACATGAAACACAAATATAAAACTTCACGATAAAAAACAAATTCTTCACGATGTTTTAACAAATAACCGATTCTTATTGTAACTACTAAAACAATCGAAATAAAAAGAGTTGGCCAAGTCATATCTAATAATTCAATAAAAGCTGAATCAATAACATTACGCATAACTTGCCACCCTCTTTCCTAATGCTTTTCGTCTTTGCTTTCTTCTTTTTCTGGTATTTTCTGATAAGATGTAATATCTTCCTTTACCTTAAAGAATATCACTACTTCTATTGTACTATCTTTTGCATTAGTTTTCAATTTTTTTTCAAGTAAAATCTCATCTTCCTTTCCTAAAAGCAGTTCTAATTTTTCACGGGCTACTTCTAAAGCTTTTAAATCGAGTTCTTCACTCGTATAAATATGATCAATATTAATTATTTTTTGATTTTCTTCAAGACTTATTTTTAATGGTAAAATATTGTTCTTTAATGCTTTTTCTTTAATGATAAATTCATCATAATCTTTAAAAAGAGCATAACGTTTATTAAAAATAGTTAATGATAAATTTTTCTTTTTCTCTTTAGTATAAATAATTTCTTTATAGTTATAGGGAACTTCAACGGTTATTTGATACCATGTTTCAGCATACACTTTACCAATGGCACAAACTCTATTCTTTTCATCTTCATTTTTAGTAATGACACCACTTACAATGACATCACCTTTTTTGACATAATCGTTAATGGCCTTTTTGATTTCGCCACTCGAAGAAGAAATACTCATAATTAATCCTTCTTTTTTCGCAACAAGATTTCTTGGTTCACATTTATCTTTTTCTTTTTTTATGATACGCTCTTCTACTCTTACGACATATTTAACACCAAAACGCTCTATTTCCATCCATTCTAAATCTTCTTTATTATCAGAAACAATTTTATCAATTATCTTTTTACGTTCACGATAAGGTTTAATAAAAGAATATTTCTTAATGCCATTACGTTCTAATTCATGTTCTACTAAATGATATATCTCTTCATTATCGGTATCTATTTCAATATAAAATAAAACATTACTTAAAATATTTAAAACGAATAGACCAATGATAATTGCTATAAAAAAAATATTATATCTATAAATAATATCTTTAAGACGATTAGGTCCATATAATTTAACTATTTCAATTTTATAAATAGTTTTTATCTTTTTAATCTTTTCATAATTTTCACTATCAACTTTGATATAGACACTTTTTTTGACGAATTCAATCTGTTCCAAATAGATATGCATATTATAAAGTTGTTTGATAAAACGTTTGACATCTTTACCTTTAATCTTCAATCTATAATAATTATGAAACATATCATTCACCCATCTCAATAGTTTTTATTTTTCCAACGATTAAGACTTCTTTATCTAGGAGTTTCTTGACTGATAAGTTTTCTCCTCTAATGATAACTCTTCCTGTTTTAGTAGTAAAAGATACTCTTTTTTCATCCATTGTCAAAAGATCAAGGTAATTGACAACATCTATTTTTTCTTCTAAAACGAGCATTTTAAATTCATTATCTCTTATGTAATCAATAACTCCATTCATAATATTCACCCGTTTAATTTTATTAAGATAAATGGCTATTTATGTATAAAAAAAAGCATAAAGATTAGTTTATGCTAGTTTACTTTTAATTATTTCACTTACCTTTTTCATATCGGTTTTACCTTTTAATTTAGGTGTAACTTCTTTCATAATTAAACCCATTTCTTTACTAGATGTTGGATTTACTTTACTAAATGCTTCATCAATAATAGAGTTTACTTCATCCTCACTTAGTTGTTCAGGTAAGTAATCATTTAATATTTTAATTTCTTCTTTCGTCTTTTCAATTAAATCCGTACGATTTCCTTTTTCAAATTCGGTAATGGAATCATTACGCATTTTAATTTGTTTACCAACGCAATCAATAAGTAATTCTTCATTCATCTCTTTTTTGTTATTGATGTGTTCTAGTTGCATTGCTCCTTTAACCATTCTTAAAACAGTTAAGCGCTCTTTGTCTTGTTCTTTCATGGCTGTTACCATATCTTTATTAAATTTTTCAAATAAGTCCATAATCTCATCTCCTACTGTTAATTTTAACATAAAAAACTAATAAAAAAAAGTGCTAATGCACTTCTTAATAATTTCCTCTATTGTTAGCTCTATTTCTCTTTTGTGTATTTTTAATACCAGCTTTTTTTGCCTCTCTTCTTCTTATTCCAGGTTTATCATAAGCTTCTCTTTTACGGCATTCAGAAGGGACACCATCACGAGCAACCTTTTGTTTAAATCTCTTTAAAGCTGCATCAATATTATTATCTTTTACGGGTGTTCTAATCATATTCTCCCCTCCTTCCGTCATTTCTACAAAAAATTATACCACAACATTTGAAATTTGTACAATAAAATTTGACATTTTTCTAATTTTCACTCAAGAATTTTTCATTTATTTTACGAGCATAACTGAAATTAGTCATACGAATGAATCTTATTTTCTTATTTCTAATGGTTGTCTCAACGGATTTAACATTGTGATAAGTACTCGTTTCACCATCAACCATAATAACTAAATCACTTGATGCTTCAAGCGGTTTAATCGTAATAGAACGATATTCCGGAATGATGATGGAATTTAAAACATCACGATAACTCTTAGTATTAAAAGGAGCAACAGGCGTAATTTGGAGCGTGTGTAAGTCATCATAAACAATTGAACCACCACAATTTAGATTGTATGCAGTAGAACCGATAGAAGTTGAAATTAATAAACCATCACCAATATATTTTTCTAAGAAATCACCATCGATGGAAACATCGGCTTTAAAAGTTTTCAAAGTCTTGTTTCGTAAAACGATTTCATTTAAGGAAAAGAATCGAGATGTATTACCATCATTAGTCGTCACTTTCGTTTCTTGAATACCAATGGTCTCAACTGTAAAATCATTATTGTTTAATCGTTCAATAAAAATGTCCATATCATCAACAGCAATTTCTTGTAAGAAACCAAGCGTTCCAGAATTTATTCCAACATAATAATTGGTACTATCAAAGACATTATTTTTAAGCATCCAAAGGAAAGATCCATCGCCACCGATAGCGATTGCTAGATCATACTTGCTATTATCGACAACCTCAAATTTTGCAATCTTTAAACGTTTTGTCAACTCTTCAGCAATTTCTTTACTCTTTTCACTCATGTTGGGAAATAACTTGATGCGGTTTATTAACCTTTTCATTTTTTATCACTCCTATATTTAAATAACTTTGATGGGCGATGTCCCCCATCAACACGAACTTTATCCGTTTTTTCAACTTTGTTGGCAATGATGCGACGAAATGCAGGATCAAGTAATTTTTTACCAAGAATGACTTCATAGACTTGTTGAAGTTCACCAAGAGTGAAGTATTCTGGCATTAGATTAAAGGCAATATCCGTATATTCCAACTTGTTCTTAATACGGGAAATACCACTGACGATTGTTAAAGGATGATCAAAAGCTAAATGATCATTTTTCTTAACCGTATATTTATAACGATCCGTCGTTAATTCTTTTAATGTTTTCTTAACGACGATATCAAAGTTTTCTTCACCATTATCAAGATTTACTTTTATCTCTTTTTCATTTTCTTCTACTTGCATGTTGAACCAAGACGCATTTTCATATAAAGTATCATCAAGGCGATTTTTATCGACAAGTGCGACATAAGAAATACTGATAATACGCATTCTTGGATCACGATCAAGAGCATCAAAAGTATATAGTTGTTCCAAATAGATATTTTTTAAATTAGTCTCACGGGCAAGGATTCTTTTGGCCGCATCTTCACTCGTTTCATCAACACCAATGAATCCTCCTGGAAGACACCACATGTCTTTAAAGGGATAACGATTTCTCTTGACTAATAAAACACTAAAATGTTTATTATTTAATTTACGATAATTTTCTTGTTTAGAAGAAGATACACTAAAAATAGCAATATCAGTCGTTGCGGATAATTTTTCAAAACGGGATGAATCATAATGCTTTAAAAACTCTTCTTCACTCTTATATTCTTTTTCCATAATTTTCACCTCTTATTAACGACTTGATTATAACATAGATAAGTGTTCTATGCAATAAACTAGATAATTGAAAGAAGCATATCAATAATTTTTTTAATGACTAATTCTTTATTCTCTTGACGGGATTTTAAAGTTGCTTCAACTTTGGCATTATAGTATTTATCATTATCGCGATCATAGATGGAAATAAAGACAACGTTATCTTCACCAAAAGGATTATTTTTATCGACACGATTAAGTTTACCAGTTATTCCAACACCATAATTACTATCAGCAAACTTCGTAATAGCTTTACTCATTTCATTAGCTGTTTCCATACTATAAACACTATATTTAGCGATTACTTTTTCACTGACACCCATTTTAATTTTGAATTCGTTACAATATGTTACAGCACTAAAATGTAATACTTCGCTTGCTCCTTCAATACTTGTGATGGCATTAGCTACTCCACCACCCGTACAAGACTCCATCGTCGCAATTGTCTTTTTCTTTTCTGTTAGTTTTTCAATTATTCTTTTCATCTTTCTTCTCCTTTACTTTTTCTTTGTTAAAATAGCGAGATTCTAATAAATTGTACATGTAGTCACGCAAATAAGGTTTAACACCTTCTTTTAAGTTTTTAGGAATACCATAACACGCTTCGGACAAAGAGCCGACAATGGCTGCGATCGTATCAGTATCGCCACCAATAGAAAGAGCATTTCTAATTCCATCTTCAAAACTATTCGATGTAAAGAAAATGAATAATGCTTCAGGAACAGACTCACTTGCCTTAGCCGAAAAAGTATAATTTTTTTGTAAATCTTCTATAGAAAAATCTAATTTATAATAATTTTCTTCAACGTACTTTTGAACATCACTTTTGGACATTCCTTGACGAAGAAGGAAAATGCTTGTAGAAACGGCTTCTGCACTTTTTAAAGCTTCGGGATTATTATGGGAAGGAACGGTTGCAAGATAAGTATTTTTCTTAACTTCTTCCAAAGTATCAAATAAGAAACCAACAGCACTTATACGCATGGCTCCTCCATTCGCATAGCTAATTCCTTCATTCTCTTTTTTGAGCCAATCGACAAATCCCTTACCGAAACGGCTTCGTCCATACATATCTATTCCTAAACGCAATTCCCTCAAACCATATTCGCGCAAATACTTTTCATATTCACAATGACCATTGACAATAGCGTCATATAAAGCACAAGTCAAAATAGAATCATCAGTAACAGAACATTCCTTTGTAAAGAGCGGTGTCTTAGGATTGAGAATTTTTATTCTTTCTTCATAAGAACGTTTACTATTTTTTCGTTTTTCTTCAATTTCTAAAATTTCATAGAATGATCCAACAACATCACCGATTATCGCCCCTAACATATTTTCACCTCTAACTCTTACATAGTATTTTAAGACTTTTTAGAGTCTTTTTCCAGTAATTGATATAAATTATTTTTAATGATATAATCAAGAACTCTTTCATCAATAAACTTCTTTGCCTCTTCATAATTTTTTTCTTGTAAAAGCTTTCTTACATTTGTTGAAGATAAATTTCTTACATCTAAATCAACGATTTTAATATGATCTTGATAACTTTGATATTTTTCTAATAGTTTACATATATCATCTTCTCTTGGAACTACAAGCAAATAGAAATTAGATAAGATTTTTTGATATTCTTTCCAAGTATCTAATTCTTTTAAATTATCACTACCACAAATAAAATATATTTCATCATTAGGATATTCTTTTTGAAAATGCTCCAAAGTTTGATAAGTATAAGTAAGTCGTCCAAACTCATATTTAGATACTTCCAAACGTTCATCACCATTTATCATTATCTTTAATAGTTCATATCTTTGTAAGTCATCTATTAATCCTTTTTTAGGATAATAATTACTGGTTGGTACAAAAATTACTCTATCTAGTAAATTTCTATCTAGTAATTGTTTAGCCATTTGTTCATGATCATGATGTGGAGGATTAAAACTGCCACCAAAAATTCCTATTTTCATCAAATCAATCCTTTCTTTAATTAATATCCCATCTAAATTACGAATTAAACTTTTAACTATTTAAACTACCTAAAGTCTTTTGTGGAGCTTTACTCTTTTCTTTATGATGACTAATATCTAAAGAGACACCGCAAAAGTATGGTTTGGAAATTAATTGTTCCCCCATTCCATAACCGACAAAGTTAGTATCAAGACCTTTTATATATTGAAGAGAATCTAAATCATAACCTGTTTTTTCAAGTAATGTTGTAAAAATTTCTGTTAGTCTTTCTTCACTAACTTCTTCAATAGCCGTATTTTTCATTCCTAAAAGTGTCACTTCTTCTGTCAAAGTAATACTAACAATAGTATCTTCTTTGCTTCCTCCTTTACCATCACTAACATATCCCTTTTTAAAACTAATATTACTTTTAACATTACGTCGTTCATATTGACGATAATATTCTTCAAGCATTTTGTTTATTTCATTTGGTTCATATTTTATTTTCATAATAACGATTCCTTTCTATTTAGTAATATTTATATTAATAAGGAATAAATCTAACTTCATTATTACCATGATTAATAAAACTATTAGATGGTCGTGTTCCCAATTTCTTTTGAAATGAACCTTGACTAGCAGTTATAGATGGATCAGATACAGTATCTTCTTGAGACTGATAGTTTGGTTTATTATTTACTTTGCGTTCAACTGTTAAATTAATACCATTGAAATAAGGAATCTTAACTTCATGTTCCGCCATTCCATAACCTTCCCATCTTTTCTCTAAGCCAGAGTCATAACTTAACCCTTTTAAACTATAATCAGTATTTTCAAATAGTCTATCAAATATCAAGGTCAATTGATCTTTATCAATTGCTTCTTCTGATGTTGTTGTTATTCCTAATAAAGATATCTTTTCAGATATATTAATATCAACAACAGCACCTTCTTCCTCAAAAATGCCATAACCAGCACCAACAAGTTCTTTACTAACTTTGATTGATACTGTTACATCTCTTCCTTCATATTGTTGGTAATACTTTTTGATTAAAGTTTTAATGTCCTCTTGTTTATATTTTATTTCCATTTTTATCCCTCCTGTTAATAACATTATATTAAAAACAAATAAAAATGTCAATACTCTTTTTAACATTTTGTTAAAAACTTATAAAATTAAAAAAGTAAGCTTTTAACTTACTAATAAAAATATTATATTAACTATCTCTTTTATTGAAAAAGAACTGACTCAATAAAGAACCTTTTTTCTTGACGGGTGCTGGTGCTTCTTCAGGTACCTCTTCTTTTGGTAAATCTTGAAATAAATTTCCATTCAAATAATTATAAAAGGACTCTATGCTCGTAGCATAATGATGATGGTGACGAATCGTACCATCTATTAGAGACATTTCTGTTTCATCCATTTCACTAAATCCTTCTTTATATAGTTGAATCATGCGTTCAAAGATATCTTCTGGCTTTTCGACTAAATCAATTGTCCCTTTTGGAAAAGCAACAACTTGCCCATTTCTTTTTTCTTTCAAATCATCACTTTGTAATTTGGCAAGTATTTCTTGACGACTTATTGCTTTTTTGTCGACAAGATTCAAACAATAATTCATACTGTCAACTTCCCTTAAATAATTAAGTTTATTATCTAATTCGCGATATGTATCACTATCAAAAACAATATTCATGCAATCGATAAAAAAGTCTGATTGGCCACCATCACTTCTAAAAGAATCAATATCTAAAGTTGAAATTTTTTTACCTATTTCTTCCAATATAGATTTGTTTGTAATTCTTTTTGACAACATATCATTAATATATGAAAAACGATTACCAAAAGTTAATATTGGTGCATAAACAAAGGATGTTTCACCAAGTCTTGATACAACTTCATTCATAATGTTAAAAATTTCTTGATTACTTGCCCCAATCTCTTTACCATCACTTTTAATTTTGGTGAGTTTTTCATCAATATCAAAAATTGATTCAAAATCTATTGAACTGTGATTATCATAACTATTTTCTAAAACAGTCAACAACTTTTTTTGGCATGCAGGAATAGTAGAAAAATATTTACCACTGACTAATGCTGCAACAGCTTTCTTAACTCTTGCATCTGGTAAATTAAGATGATATTTCTGCGAATTTTCAAAATTCACTCCTAGCATATTAATAAAGTGATTACTTAAACTATTACAAACTATGTGACTAGTTTGTGATTGAAAAGATAATAACATAGCATACAAATTGATAAAATAAGATGTATAATCAATTTCTTTTTCTGAATGATTATACCAACCATTTTTTAATGCTTCAAAAAAAGGACTTTGAGGAATTAAAAGACGTTTAATACTTTCATAAAAATTGTTACGTAATAAAGTGAGAATACCATCCTCATCTTCTACAAACATATCAATCATATCATCGACATATTTTCTTTGCATTTTAATATTATCATCACTACAAGAACTAATTTGTTCATAAGTTGTTTTATAAATAAAATCCATAAAATTTTTAAAACAAGCTAATTCTTCCTCATTTAAAGATTCATGAGCATAAGTAATTAATTCCTGTTTTCTTTTTAGTTTTTGATTTCTATCTTCAATATTTGTACTTTGCATAAGGCCTCCATGAGTACCTAGTATAATATCACAAAACAATTTAAAGGGCAACAAAAAAGACCATTACTGGTCTTTATCTAAATCATTTAACCAAATGGCAACACTAGCATCACTTGGCATTCTTAAATCACCTCTTGGTGAAAGACTAATAGTACCTACTTTCACCCCATCAGGAATACAACTACGCTTAAATTGTTGGGAAAAGAATCGTTTTAAGAAAACTCTTAACCATTTATCAATTTCTTCTTCACTATAAGCATCTTTAAATGTTTGATTAGCAATATATCTAATTTTACTTGGACTTGCACCATAACGAAGGAAATGATATAAGAAGAAATCATGTAAGACATATGGTCCAATGGTACTCTCGGTCTTCTGTTTTATTTCACCATTCTTATCAGGTGGTAATAATTCAGGTGAAATTGGCGTATCTAAAATATCATAAATAGTTTCTTTTTGACTTTTCTTTTCAGTCATATCAGCAATCCATTTAACGAGATATCTAACAAGAGTTTTAGGAATAGATGTATTAACAGCATACATACTCATGTGATCCCCATTATAAGTACACCATCCAAGAGCAAGCTCTGATAAGTCACCGGTTCCAATTAAGATGCCACCCTCTTTATTAGCAACATCCATTAAGATTTGTGTTCTTTCACGAGCTTGGGCATTTTCATAAGTAACATCATAGTTATTTACATCGTGATCAATATCTTTGAAGTGTTGTAAAACAGCATCCTTAATACTTATTTCACGAAGCGTTGCACCATACTCTTTCACAAGATTAACAGCATTATTATAAGTGCGGTCAGTCGTTCCAAATCCTGGCATCGTTATCGCAATAATGTTGGAGTTATCAATTCCTAATTTTTGGTATGCAGAAACAATTACTAGAAAAGCAAGGGTGGAATCAAGACCTCCTGAAATACCAATGACTGTTTTTTTCGTTCCAATGTGCTTTAATCTTTTCGCAAGAGCACAAGATTGAATATTAAAAATTTCTTCACAACGTTCATTACGACGTAGTTCATTTTTAGGAACAAAAGGATATTCAGGATATGTTCTAACTAAAGCAGTTACATTATCTTTAATAGATACTTTTACAATAGTATGATCATTTTCTAAAACATTTTGATAGGTCGTATTGCGATAACGATTATTTAAAAGACGTTTAATATCAACATCTGTATAAATCATGTTACTTGCGAAATCAAAACGTTTATTTTCTTTAAGAATTGACCCATCTTCACAAATTAAAGCACTTCCTGAAAAGAGAATATCAGTCGTTGATTCATTGACACCACTTGAAGCATAGACATAGGAAGATATCGTTCTAGCCGATTGGGAAACTATTAAATTCTTACGGAATTCATACTTACCGATTATTTCATTACTAGCTGATAAATTGAAGATGACTATAGCCCCACTTTCCGCATGTCGCGTACTAGGTGGATTACTACTCCATAAGTCTTCACAAATTTCAATCGCAAAAGTATAGGTAGAATCTTCTTCATCTTGAAAAAGAAGATCTGTTGTAACAGGAACAGTTTGCCCTAAAAGTGTAATTTTTTCATTTAAACCAATACCACTTTCAAACCATCTCTTCTCATAAAATTCATTATAATTAGGAAGATATGATTTAGGAACAGCTCCTAAAATTTTACCTTTTTGAATGACTACGGCACAATTATACAACTTATTCTTAATCTTAATAGGAAGACCAATAATTGATATGATGTCTAAGTCCTTAGTACTTTCCAATAGCTTTTCAAGACCCAAAATAGACTCTTCTAATAACACATCTTGAAAGAATAAATCACTACAAGTATAACCCG
Organism: uncultured Bacilli bacterium; assembly: GCA_947585665.1. Lineage (GTDB taxonomy): Bacteria > Bacillota_I > Bacilli_A > RF39 > UBA660 > RUG11788. The sequence goes on from CANPXE010000013.1 coordinate 38,914, forward strand.
TTAAAGATAGTTCTGGGGTTGTGACAATTTGTACTTGTTCTAAAGAAGCTTTCTTTATTTGTTCTATTATTTCTAAAGTATTTTTTTGAACATTTCCAACTTCGAGTGATGGTACAATAGCACCAACTCTTAAATATCCATATTTTTTAATCATTTTATCACGTATAATCAATCTTATAGAAATATTAATTGATTTCTTATTGATTGATCCCTTTCTATTTATATTT
>CANPXE010000014.1 GCA_947585665.1 uncultured Bacilli bacterium
AAAAATATAAATAGAAAGGAATTAATCAATCTATAAAAATTTAACTCATTTCTATGAGATTGATTATACAAGGTAATATGAAAGAAATAGAAAATAATGAATTAGAAAATATCCAGGGTGGAGCAATTTCGCCTTGGGTAGCAGTTGGACTAGGGGCTTTGTTTACTTTTCTTGTTGGTGTGTATGACGGCTTGACAAGACCTCTTGCTTGTAATGATTAGGTGGGTTATGAGTTATATTGAAAAAGACGAGGAACTAATGGACATTCACGGTGGTATTAGTTTGACGAGTGGCATTTTAAATGCTCTTGGAAGTGGTGCTAAAATCATTTTGGAAATAGGAAGAAGTTTGGGTTCAGCTATTAGAAGAAGTTTTTCAGGCGATATTTGTTAAAAGACCATTTGGTCTTTTTCTTTTATTTTATAAATAAAATTTGCAAGTGGAAAAAAATAATAGTATAATGTTTTTAGAAAGAATATAAGATGGAGGAGCATATTGTGAGAAAAATATACACAGGAATAGACATTGGTAGTGATAGTATCAAGATTGTTGTGGCAGAAATTAAAAATGATAATTTTTATGTACTGGCTTCGACATCTAAAAAGAGTAATGGTATTAGTCGTGGATTAGTTGTTGATAGTGATGAAGCAAAAAAAGCTTTGAAAAGTGCGATTGATGATATTGAATCACAAATTGGTGTTAGAATTGATAAAGCTATCGTAACGGTTCCTTCAAAAAATCGTAAATTGCGCATTGTCTCTAGTACAATTAAGTTGAAAGGTGAAAATCCTACGGTTACGGGAAGTGAGATTGCTAGAGTTTTAGAAGATGTTGTTATAGGTGCTGTTAGAGATGAAGATGAATTAGTTACGACAACGCCAATCGTTTTCAATGTTGATGATCGTGAAAATATCATTAATCCTAAAAATATGGAAGGGAAAAAATTAGGAGTTAAAGCTGTTATCGGTGTTGTTCCTAAACAGTATTTATATCCATATTTGAATCTATTTAGCGATGTAGGAATTGAGGTCATTGATATTGCTTTTGGCAGTATTGGTGATTATGCTCTTGCTTCTAATAAAGCCATTGACAGAGAACTTGGGGCTATTATTAACATTGGTGAAGAGACGATTAATATATCAATCTTTAATAAAACAATTTTGATTAAGAATGAGATAATCAAATTAGGAAGTAAAAATGTTGATAAAGATTTGTTATATATGTATGGTGTTGATTTAGAACAAGCTCGTTTCTTAAAAGAAAACTTTGCTTTGAGCATGAGTAAAGAAGCGGATGCTAACGATACTATTGAATTAGAGTTAAATAGTGGTGAAATATTAACATTAAATCAAAAAGATGTTACACGCATTGTGGAAGCTCGTATTGTTGAGTTATTAAAACTTGCTAAAAAAGAGATAAATAACTTAACAAACCGTAAAATTAGTTATATAATTGTTACAGGTGGTATAACAGGATTGACAGGTTTCAGTACTGTTTTAGAAAAAGCATTAGGAGTGGAAGCATATGTTTTAAATGCTAATATTATGGGAATTAGAAACAATAAATTTTCTAGTGCTGCAGGAATCATAAAATATTATGATAAAAAAATGGATTTAATCGAAAAAAAATATTCGATGTTTAGTAAAGAACAAGTTAATACTATGATGGCCTTTTCTAATGGTAATATGGTCCCACTAGATGAAGGAACTAGTACTAATGACAATTACGTAAACAACAATTAAGGAGGTTATTTATGTTTGGTGATTTAGCTATGGACCAATTGGCCAAGATTAAGGTCATTGGTATTGGTGGTGGCGGTGGTAATGCCGTTAACCGTATGATCGAATCAGGTGTAAAAGGTGTTGATTTTATTGTTGCAAATACTGATGCCCAAGTTTTAAACACATCTTTAGCTGAGACTAAGATTGCTTTAGGATCAAGTTTGACAGATGGACTTGGAGCAGGAGGACATCCTGATACAGGAAGAGAAGCTGCTGTTGAGTCTAAGAAGGAAATAGAAGAGGCCTTAAATGGTGCTGATATGGTGTTCATCACTTGTGGAATGGGTGGTGGAACAGGTACTGGTGCTGCTCCCGTTGTTGCTGAAATAGCTCAACAATTAGGTGCTTTAACCGTTGCCATTGTTACAAAGCCATTCACTTTTGAAGGAAGAAAGAGAATGGAAAATGCCATTGTCGGTCTAGAAGAATTAAGAAAACATGTTGATACATTAATCGTCATTCCAAATGATAAGTTACGTGAGATAATTGATAAGACAACACCAATGCTTGAAGCATTTAAAGAAGTTGATAACGTTCTTCGTCGTGGTGTTCAATCAATTTCTGATTTGATTGCGGTAGTTGGACTTGTCAACTTGGATTTTGCCGATGTTAAAGCGGTTATGAAAGATTCTGGTAATGCTATTATTGGTATTGGTATTGGTATGGGAGAAGAACGTGCTATTGAAGCTGCTAAACAAGCTGTTTCATCACCACTTCTTGAGACGAGTATCGCTGGTGCAACGGACGCTATTATCAACATTACTGGTGGAATGAATTTAACATTGTTTGAAGCTGAACAAGCATCAGAAGTTGTTCGTGCTGCTGCTAGTGCTGGAGGAACAGATATCAACATTATCTTTGGTTCAGTCATTAATGAAAACTTGACGGATGAAGTAATTGTTACCGTAATTGCTACTGGTTTTGATAAGAGTGTTAAGGAAAAGAAAGAGCATCCTGCTATTCAACAACCAGTTAAAAAGGTCGCTCCTACGCCAGTAACAGTTCCACCTGAAAAACCAGCACCTGTCGTTGAAGAGAAGAACGTGCCAATTGATGATGACGACGATGATGACAGTAGTGCTTACGAACTACCAAAATGGTTGCGTACAAAAAATTATTAAAGTTCATTTTTGAACTTTTTTTTTGACAAATTTTAGTATTTATCGATTTATTATGTTATAATATTATTGATAATAGCATTGGAGGAAGATTATGGCTAAGAAGAAAAAAAGAAAACAAGAGGATGATAAAAAATTTCATCTTCCCATTGAATTACAAGGTATTATTTATATCGTCCTAGCCGTTTTAGGTTTTGGTCCAGGAAAACCTCTTGGTCTAATTGGTAGATTAGTTAGAAGTTTTGCTACTTTTTTATTTGGTACTTGGGACATTGTTTTTATTTTAATTCTATTAATTTTAGGTGGATATATAATTATAAAAAAAGAATATCCTAATTTCTTTGATAAAAGATTAATTGGTTTATATATCTTTTTTATAGGAATTTTAATCTATTCACATTTACAATATGTTCGTTTGAATGATGGTGAAACAAGTATTGTTTTTAAAGAGACTTGGAATGATTTAATGGGCATTATTAATGCCATTATGAATAATAATTCTTTTAGTACTATTGGTGGCGGTATGATTGGGTGTTCTCTTGCTGTACTATTTAAGATTTTATTTGACTATCAAGGAACTTATATCATATCTATTTTAATTATTGTTTTAGGTGTTTGCTTATTTACAGGTATTTCTATTTTTGATTATTTGCGTAAAGGTGTAGATAAGGGTAAGAAGATTATTCATAAAGAGAAGAAGGAACATGTTTCCGAAGTAGAGGATGAAGAAGGGAAAGATGAAGAAGAAGAAAAACCTAAACCAACACCTGTAAAGAAAGAAATCGATTTGGATGCAAGAACAATCGTTGGTAGTGTTGATGAATTAACCGAAGCTGTTAATTTACGTGAAGAAGAAATGGATAAAAAACGTGAACTTGAAAAAGAAGAAGAGGAACATCATCAACCTGTAGAAAAGAATAATGATGATGTCAGCTTTAGTGAAGTTTATCCTATTTCTGATTATAAATTGCCATCATTAAATATTTTGAAGAATAGTAAAAATAGTCGTAGTCCAGCCATGACTGACAATGCTATTAAAGAGACTGAAGACTTATTAGTAAATGTTTTGAGTGATTTTGGAATTGAAGGAGCTGTTGTTGTAGATCGTCATATTGGTCCTAGTGTTACCCAATATGAATTATCAATTAAAACGGGTACGAAATTGAGCCGTATTTTAAGTATCAATAAAGAGATTTCTCTTGCTTTGGGAAAGAAAGATGTTCGTATTCAAGCACCAATTCCTGGTCGTAAAACGATTGGTATTGAGGTTGCCAATGACACGATTCAACCAGTTGGCTTTAGAGAAGTTTTGGAACGCGCTCCATCCAATAAAGCAAATAGTAAATTATTAGCTGTTTTAGGTAAGAACATCATGGGTGAGACGAAGTTTGTTGAAATTGATAAAACGCCACACTTATTAGTTGCTGGTGCTACTGGCTCTGGTAAATCTGTATGTATAAACTGTATTATTGCGTCTATTCTCATGCGTACGAAACCTGATGAAGTAAAACTTGTGATGGTTGACCCTAAAAAGGTTGAACTTAGTAATTATAATGGGGTACCACACTTACTCATGCCGGTTGTCACTGATCCTAAAAAGGCTAGTGTTGCTCTTCAAAAAATTGTTCATGAAATGGAACTTCGTTATGATGAATTCGAAGAGAAAAAAGTTAAGAATATTACGATGTACAACGAATGGGTTGATAAAGAAAATCGTAATCGTGTTGATACTGATCGCATTAAGAGAATGCCATATATCGTTGTCATTGTTGATGAGTTAGCTGACCTTATGTTAGTTGCGTCAAAAGAAGTTGAAGATTCTATTATGCGTATTACACAAATGGCTCGTGCAGCTGGAATCCATTTGATTGTCGCAACCCAAAGACCATCTACTGACGTCATCACTGGTGTTGTTAAAGCTAATATTCCTTCGCGTATTTCCTTTGCTGTTTCTTCAAGTATTGATTCGCGTACCATTCTTGATATGACTGGTGCTGAAAAATTACTTGGAAAAGGTGATATGTTATTTTTACCAATGGGTGAAAATGCTCCTGAACGTATTCAAGGTGCTTTTGTATCAGATGAAGATTTGGAATCTATCATCAACTGGACTGTTAGTCAACAAAAAGCTCAATACGATGAAAAATTCATGAATCTACAAGCAGCTGCCGAAGAACAAGGAAATGCTGGAGGACATCCAAAAGACGTTGAAGAAGAATATGATGATCCATTGTACAATGAGATTGTTGATTTTGTTGCGGAAACGCAAAAAGCTAGTGCTTCTTTAATTCAAAGAAGATTTAAAGTTGGTTATAATCGTGCTGCTAGAATCATTGATTTATTGGAAGAACGCGGTATCATTGGACCACAAAATGGATCTAAACCTCGCGTTGTCCTAATTGGTAAAGATGGCGCTCCTAATGATATGGAAGAAGAATCACTAGAAGAATATGATGAATAAAGACAAGAAAACTTGTCTTTTTTCCTTTACTAAAAGGAAAAATAAAATTTTATATGTTATAATGAATTTAGTTGTACAAATAAAAAAATAAAAAATATACATAATAAAAATGGTGATGTAATGAAATATATAAGAAAAGATTTAGGTAGTTATAATTTACACATGATAAAAACAGATCGTTTTAAAACGATAAATATCAATTTAATATTTCGTAAAAAAGTTAATAAAGAAGAAATAACTAAACGTAACTTTTTAGCTGATATGTTAACTTATACCAGTAAGAGTTATCCAACGCGAAGAGAGATGGCAACAATTCAACAAGACTTATATGCTTGTGAATTAGATTTCAGTTGTTATCGTCTTGGAAATTACTATAATACGGATATTTCTTTATTATGCTTAAATGAAAAATATACGGAAGAAGGAATGTTTCGTAAAACCGTTGAATATTTAGCTGATACTATTTTTAATCCTAATGTCACTAATAATAAATTTGATAGTACAACTTTTAATATTATCAAGAATAATACAATTAATCAGATTGAAAGTATAAAAGAAGATACCCGTAAATATAGTCTTGTCAAGATGCTAGAAAAGATGGGTGCTAAAGAAAACTATGCTTTACATGGCTTTGGTTATTTAGAAGACTTAGAAAAAATCGATGAAGAAAATTTATATGCCTTTTATAAAGAATTTATGCGTAGTAGTGGTCTAGATATTTTTGTCATTGGTGATATTGATTTTACAGAAACAGAAAAGATTATTAAAGATAACTTTAAATTTGATATCTATCATAAGAAAGATAAAGATTTTGTAATTGAACATCAAAAAATTCGTAGGACACCACAAAAGATTTTGGAAGATTATCCTGTTGGTCAAGCTAAATTATCAATAGGGTGCAAGTTAAAAGGTTTAACAGACTTTGAAAGAAACTATGCTTTAACCATTTATAACATTCTTTTAGGGGGAAGTAGTGAATCAAAATTATTCCAAAACATTCGTGAAAAGAACTCTCTTTGTTACTATGTTAATTCTAGTTCTAATAAAATCGATAATTTATTATTTATAACTTCAGGTATTACTAAGAGTACTTTTGAAAAGACGATTAAACTAATTAAAAAAGAAATGAAAGAAATGGAAAAAGGTAATTTTACAGATGAAGAACTTGCTCAAGCAAAGACCCGTTATATGTCCTTACTTGATGAGATGTATGACTATCCAACACAAATTATTTCCTATTATTATGCCTCTGAAATATTAAATTCTGACTTGCCAGAAGAACGTAAGAACAATATTAAAAAAGTATCTCGCGATGACATCATTAGTGTTAGTAAGAAGATATATATAGATACTATTTACTTATTAGGAGGTGAAGACGATGAATAAATTTTCCCTATCAGGAGTAAATCAAGATGTTTATTTTGAAAAAATGTCTAATGGTTTAGAAGTTTATGTTTTACCTTTTAAAAATAAGAAAAATTATTTTGCTTGTTATTTTACAAAGTTTGGCTCTTTAATTTTAGAGTTTTATTCTGAAAAGAAAAAAGAAATGATTAGAGTACCAGAAGGCGTTGCCCATTTCCTAGAACATAAGATGTTTGAACAAGAAGATGGTATTGATCCTTTTGAATTTTATGCTAGGAGTGGAACTAATTGTAATGCTTCTACAAGTTATAAAGCGACTCGTTATTATTTTTCCGGAACAGATAATTTTGAAGAGAACTTAAATTACTTGTTAAATTATGTTAATAGTCCTTATTTTACTGATGAAAATGTCGAAAAAGAAAAGGGGATTATTTGTGAAGAAATCAATATGTTAAAAGATAATCCTGAATGGTTTGCGGAAGAAGAATTACAAAGAATGCTTTATAAGAAACATCCTTTTCGCATACCTATTGCGGGTAGTTGTGATAGTGTTCGAACGATAACAAAAGAAAATTTATATGATACTTATGAAGCTTTTTATAATCCTAATAATATGTGTCTATTTGTTGGGGGCGATGTCGCAGTTGAAAAAGTCTTTTCAATTGTTCAAAATAATGCCATCTTAAATAGTATTCCTAAAAGAGATATTCCAAAGCTAAAACCAATAAAAGAACAGTTAGCGGTCAATAAAAAGTTTCAAGTAGTGGAGTTAGATAGTGTTACAACTGATAAATTAGGGTATGCCATTAAACTGGATGCTAATGTCTTTAAGGAGAAGAATCGTTTTGAATTAAGTCTTTACATTGGAATGATTTTAAATATTCTTTTTGGTTCAACTTCTATCTTTAAAGATGAAATGTTAGAAAAGGGGATAATGACATCGCTATATTTAGAGCGCATGTATGTCGATGACTTTTTAATAATTGAATTTTGGGCTGAAACTGAACATCCTGAAGAACTCATAAAAGAAATAAATGACCATTTCCAAAATTACCAAATTGAAGAGATAGAAGTCGAGCGTTGTAAGAGAGTTTGGGTAGCATCTGAAGTCATGATGACCGATAATGTTGAAGCAACCATTTCTTCCCTTTTAAACGATGTTGTTGAATATGGCGAAATTCAAACCGAACGCATTAATTTCATCAAAAAGATGAATTATAAAAAGCTTTTAGAGATAAAAGATAAAATAGATTTTTCTAATGATTGTACTTTAATATTAAAAAAGAAGAAGAAAGATGACTAATTTATGTCATTTTTCTTTCTTTTTTTTATGGTTTAGTGTTATAATTTGTATAGAATAGGGTTGATAGTATGATTGGTAAAATTTTTAGTATTGAAGAAAACTATGTAATGGTTAATCTAACAATTGATATTTCTTCACAAACTAACTTAATAAATGTTCACGTTGTCTTTGAAGATGGCGATAAAAGAATAGTTGGAGAAATTATTAATATTAATTCTAATATTGCTAAAATAGGAATAGTTGGAGAAATCGTTGATAATCGTTTTGTTCCTGGTATTAATAAAAAACCAGCCTTTAAGTCAAAAGTTAGAATTATTGTTATGGATGAGTTATATCTCGTTTTAGGAAATCAAAAAGTAGTTGATAATACCCAAGTATATTTTGGTTTATCAACAGTTTATGCCAATTATCGTATCAATGTAAATATCAATGATTTTTTTAGTAACCATTTTTCTATTTTAGGAAATACTGGTAGTGGTAAGAGTTCGACAACCGCAAGAATTATTCAAAATATTTTTACGAGTAGTAACTATGTACCGATTAATGCTAAAATATTTATATTTGATGCTTATGGTGAATATATTAGAGCCTTTTCTAAATTAAATGAAATTTCACCAATGCTAAATGATAAAGTATATACGACGAATATTAATGATCAAGAACATGAACTTTTACGTATTCCTCTATGGATACTTGATACCGATGATTTAGCCATTCTTTTAGAGGCAACTGATCCTAAACAGTTATCAATAATTGAGAGTGCTTTGCGTTATGTTCCAATTTTTAAATCAGAAAATAGTGATGTTATGGTCTTTAAAAATGACATTATTGCTCGTGCCATTATGGATATTTTACAAAGTGGTAAAGAGTCTAGTAAAATTCGTGATCAGGTAACAGCTATTTTGACGACTTATCATACGGAACAATTAAATCTTGAAACTGCTATTTCACAACCAGGATATAATCGTACTTTGAAACAATGTCTTTTTGTTGACAATACTGGTAAAATGGCGGAAATGGAATTAGTTGTTGATTTGATTAACAGTTTCATTGTTGAAGGACTAGAAATACCTGATCCAAAAGGAGATGTCTTCTATACTCTTCGCGATTTGGAACTTGCTCTTGACTTTGCCTTAATTTCTGAAGGTGTTTTAAAGAGTGATGCTGTATTTGATTACGCTAATGTCTTATCAGTTCGTCTTCATTCTTTAATAAATTCTGATGCAGCAATGTATTTCGATTATCCTAAGATGATTGATCGTAATACTTATATCGATAATTTTACACAATTGGGTGGTAATAAGATGGCACAGATCGTTGATATTAATATTAACTATGTCAATGACCGTTTTGCTAAATCAATTACCAAAATTATTTCTAAAATGATATTTGATCGTGCTGTTTTTGATGCTAATCGTGGTCATCATCCAACGCACATCATCATTGAAGAAGCCCATCGTTATGTTCAAAAGGATAATGACGTTGAATTATTAGGATACAATATCTTTGAAAGAATTACCAAAGAGGGACGTAAGTATGGTGTCATTTTAGGATTAATTACGCAAAGACCTAGTGAACTTAGTGAAACGTGTATTTCCCAATGTACTAACTTTGTCATTTTAAGGACTTTGCATCCTAAAGATTTAGCGTATATTAAAGAGATGGTACCAAATATTAGTGAAGAGGGTACTAAACAGTTGAAGACACTGCAACCAGGACATGCTTTGGCTTTCGGGTCAGCTTTCAAAGTTCCTGTGGAAATTCAATTTGACCGTCCTAACCCAGAACCTCTAAGCAATAATAGTGATATTGTCCAAGCGTGGTTCGGTTAAAATTAGTACTTTTAAAAGTAATAACTATATGTTATAATAGATTATATATGATATGGAGGATAAAAATATGGCTTTTAAGTGGATAGATAAATTAACTGGTGTTGATGATCCAGAAGGAGATAATTATCAAGATAGTGCAAATGAAGGATATAGTGATCGTGAAGATGGTGTTAGTGGTGCTAATAAGATGATCCTTTTAGAACCAAGAGCCTATTCTGAATCACAACAAATAGCGGATTATTTAAAAAGTAATAGTTCCGTTGTTGTCAATTTAAAAAGAGTTACTGCTGAACAAGCTTGTCGTATCGTTGATTTCTTGAGTGGAACACTATATGCAATTGGTGGCGATATGCAAAAACTTGGTGGAGGAATATTTTTATGTACTCCTGAATCAATGAGTGTTGAAGGTTCAATTAGTGATGATGGTAATACTAAAACATCAAAATCTAAAAAACAAGATGACGATGAGGACTTTAACTGGTAGTAATTAATTTTTAGTAAAGTGAGGTGATTAAGGTGGAAAAGTTTAGTCGCGAACAAGACGGATATAATAAACAAGAAGTAAATAAATTTATTGATGACGTTATCGTGCAAACTGAAGCCGTAATCACTCGTGTTAAGAAACAACAAGAAGAAATAAAAGCTTTAAAAAAAGAAATAGAACACTACAAGAGTGTCGAAGAGACATTAAAAAGTGCACTTCTCAATGCCGAAAAAGCTAGTAATGACATTAAGAAAAATGCCATTGAAGAAGGTAAAATAATCGTTATGGATGCCAAAAGAAATGCTTCCCATATCGTTAATGATGCTTTGATGCGTGCTGAAAAAATTGAGATTAAAGCTGATACTTTAGAACGTAATATTGTTGTATTCAAAAGAAAACTAAAATTAATAATAGATCAACAATTAGCTGTTGTAGATGATATTGAAGAATTAGATTTAAAAGACTAATTCTTTTTTACAAAAAAAAAGATATCTTAACGATATCTCATTTTAATTATTTTTATGCTTCAACTTTTTGATCTTTCTTTAAAGTTCTTAATTCTTTAGCACTTATTCTATATTTTTTACCATTTACATCTCTTACAACAACTAGATTTAAACCTTGTTTCTTTTTAGTAGCATTAAGAGCATGAGAACGTAAGTTCTTTTTATTTGGTTTTCTATTTGATACATTAACTGCCATTTTTATTCCTCCCTTTCGAATGTATTAATCACTTGCTTTTTAAGAATATCATAAATGTTTTAAATAGTCAAATGTTTTTAAAATCATTGTTTAACACTTAATCTTATTCTTGGTTATTATTTCTTTCACTAAAAAATTCTTTTTTTAATGTTTTATAACGATTGATTCTTCTTTTTATGTGTTTAGGATTTAATAAATCTTTAACTTCTAATCCTGTTCTTTCAAAGAAAAGAGGATTCACACTTTGAAGATTTAAGTATTTTTTATAATCACGGAAAAAATCAATAATGTTTTGACAATATTGATGATTGTTTAATGCTTCTACATCAACTTCTTTGTCTTTATTTATAGAATACATTTCTAAATCTCCTAAATTCATCTTTTCATTTATTAATCTTCTTTTTTGTAACTCGGAAATCACTTTTTTTATATTCTTTTGATCTTTAAAATCACTTAAGATATCTTGATAAGCACCATAATAATTACATAGTTTAATAAAATTTATTACGCCTGTAAAATTAATGAGGTCATTATTATGAATTCGATAAACAATAATTAATAAATGAAAAAAATCTATAATTGAGAAATCTTTATTATAATCTCTCATATTTATCTCCTCATTTCCTGTATGCTTTATGATAACTTACTTTTGTTTAGATGTCAAAGATTATCGTTAAAACTGATGTTGTTCGATTGTATTTTAAAACTTATGTGGTATATTATAAGAAAGGAGGGATGTTATATGTATACACCATTATACATTAAAAGTAATTATTCACTTTTATCTAGTTTAGTGACAATCGATAAAATAATTGCTTTGTGTAAGAGTAATAACTTAAAAAGTATTGCGCTATGTGATGATGATATGACATCCACAATGGTCTTTTATAAAGCTTGTTTAAAAAATGATATTAAACCTGTAATTGGAATGGATGTTAAAATAGATGATTTATCTGTTTTATTGTATGCTAAAAACTATGATGGCTATAAGTCTTTAATAAAACTATCAACAATTAAATGTGATCGCAAAATTGAAGTTGAAGATTTAAAGAAATATAATAATGAATTGATATGTATTTTACCATTTACAAGTATTGTTCATTATGAAGTTATGAAAAATATTTATGATGATTTATATCTAGGTTATCAAAATCTTGAAGAAGAAAAAGAAGTTTTAAAAATAACAAAAAATATTGTTTTTCTAAATAAAATTCTTTATATAAATAAAGAAGAGAGTAGTTTTCTAAAATATTTATATATGATTAGAGATGGGAAAACTATTAGTGATGATATTCCTTTTAATGATAATAATAATTATTATATAACTGATGATGAAGTTATTAATTTATCGCATAATCAAGGATTAAATAATACGCAAGTCATCGTTGAAAAATGTAATTTTACTTTTAAAGATAATGGTAATTTGCTTCCTATCTATAAAGTTGAAAATGGTGATAGTTTTGAATATTTAAAGAATTTGAGTATTAAAGGTCTATCTAAAAGACTTAATAATATCGTTCCTGATAATTATAAAGAACGTCTTTTATACGAATTAGAAACAATTAATAAAATGGGTTTTTCTAATTATTTTTTAGTCGTTTATGACTTTATTAAATATGCGAAAAAGAAAAATATTTTAGTAGGGCCAGGAAGAGGTAGTGCTGGTGGTAGTCTAGTTGCTTATTCACTTGGTATTACAGATATTGATCCCATTCATTACGATTTGTTGTTTGAACGTTTCCTAAATCCTGAACGTGTAACAATGCCAGATATTGATACTGATTTTCCGGATATTTATCGTGATGATGTCATTTCTTATGTCAAAGAAAAATATGGTGAAAAAAATGTTTGTGGTATTGTTACTTTTGGTACGCTTGGAGCAAGACAAGTCATTCGTGATGTCGGTCGTGTTTTAAATGTTGATAATTCAGATATAGATTATTTGTGTAAACGTCTTCCTGGTTTTACGAAATTGAAATTAGAAGATTTTTATAGAGATGATCGTGATTTTCGCAATATGATTGAAAGTGATGATAAGTTAAAACTTTTATATCGTATTTGTAATGTCATTGAAGGTTTCCCAAGGCACACGTCAATGCATGCCGCTGGAATCGTCATGAGTGAAAAAGAACTTGATGAAGTGATTCCTCTTGTCAAAAATAATGATATTTATTTATCTGGTTTTACAATGGAACATTTGGAAGAACTAGGTCTTTTAAAAATGGATTTTTTAGGACTTAAAAACTTGACGACAATTATGAATGTCATTAGTGATATTGAAAAAGGTGAAGGCATAAGACTTGATTTTTCTAGTATTCCTTTTGATGATAAAGATGCTATAAAATTATTTCAAACAGCTGATACGAGTGGTATTTTCCAATTTGAGTCTAGTGGTATGCGTAACTTTTTAAGAAAGTTGAAACCTAGTAATTTAGATGATATTATTGCAGCGATTGCGCTCTTTCGCCCAGGACCAGCGGTTAACATTGACTCTTACATAAGAAGAAAATATGGTCAAGAAGAGATAACTTATTTGGATGAAGCTCTAAAACCAATCTTATCTAGTACTTATGGCATTATCATCTATCAAGAACAAATCATGCAAATTGCGAATGTTTTAGCGGGTTTCTCTTTTGGGGAAGCAGATATTTTAAGACGTGCTATGAGTAAAAAGAAAAAAGATTTACTTCAAGAAGAAGAAGAAAAGTTTATCGCTGGCTGTGTTAAAAATGGTCACGATTTAGAAACCAGTAAAAAGATATATGATTTAATTTTGAATTTTGCTAATTACGGTTTTAATAAATCACACTCTGTTGCTTATTCCATCATTGCTTATCGCATGGCTTATTTAAAAGCGAAATATCCTAAATATTTTTTCAGTAATCTTTTATCTTCGGTTATTGGTAGTGAGACAAAGACAAAAGAATATATCGATGAAGCAAGAAGATTAAATATTAAAATACTTCCACCTAATATAAAGCGAAGTACATCTTACTATACAGTCGAAAAAGAAGGAATTCGTTTTCCTCTTTCCAATATTAAAAACGTTGGTGTTGTAACTTGTAATGATATTTTAGAAAGACGTGATGAATATAGAGATATTTATGATTGTTTTAGTAAAATAGTATCTAAAAACGTCAATAAAAAAGTTTTAGAAGCATTAATTGATTCTTCTTGTTTTAGTGATTTTGGTTATAATATTCGTACGCTCAATGAAAATTTGGATAACTTAATGAACTATGCATCTCTAGCTCAAGATTTAGATGAGTCATTAATTTTAAAACCAGAAATAGAAGTTAAGGAAGAGTATTCTAAAGAAATTCTAATGGAACGTGAAAAAGAATTATTTGGTTTTTATTTGAGTGATTATCCAACAACTAATTACAAAAGTAAGTTTAAAGTAATTAATTTAAATGATATTGAAAAACACTTTAATAAGACGATTGATGTCATTATTTTAGTTGATCGCATAAAAGAGATTACAACTAAAAAAGGTGAGAAAATGGCTTTTATCAGTGGTAGTGATGAAAGTGGTAATCTTGATGTTACTTTTTTCCCATTAATATATGAAAAATATAAAATAAAGCGTGGTGCTATTCTTCTTGTTAGAGGTCGTATTGAAAGACGACTTGACCAATATCAATTAGTCGCGGATAAAGTGAGAATACTATATGATTAATCATATTTTTTAAGAGAATTTTTTCTCTTTTTTATTTTCAAAGAAAGTAGTGTCGTGCTATACTTATATTAGTATGTAGAAGGTGAAGGTATGAATATTGAGTTTGCGACAAATGACTATTTATTAGCGTGGTATTTGTTGTTTAAACCATCATTTTGTGAAGAAGAACAACAATTGAAAGTTAAACTTTATCAAAATTATGGAAAACAATATATGAAGTTAGAAAAAGAAAATATTGAGATTCTTAAATATAGTGATGATTTTATTCCTGATGATGATACCATTTACAACATTGTTTTTGAAAGTGATATTTTCCAAGACATAAAAAAAGAGACTGAGCGTCATCGCCAATTTTTAATGCGCGTTTGGGATACTAATAGTAAAAAAATCAAAGAAGATTTAAAAGAGATTCTTCGCTTTGAAATAAAAGATACTTATCACATTCTTGTTTTACATCCTAAATTAGACACCGTTGAATACATGCGTACTAATCCTAAAAAGAATATTGCTTGGGGTAAAAGTGATGATTTAGAAAACGAAATGACGACGCTTATGCGCATTATTTATACATTAGTAAAATATGAAATAGGAGATCATCAAAAAGAAAATCGTGAAATAGTTTCTGCTATAATTGATTTATCAATTACAAATGAACTTCAAACTCGTCTTACAGAATCTAGTAAATTTAATGAAGGATTTAAAAATCTTAAAGTGTTAAAAAAACAATTATATCCGTACTTTCTCATGTATCTAGGAGCTGATCGCGAAGAGTTAGTAAGTTATATGATGCGTGATAAGATGCCATTTGACATCGATAAATATCCTGTTGAAAAAGAACTTCGTAATGTCGATTTGCTTGGTTTCATCGATTTTTGTTGCGATAACCAAAAATATATTTTAAAACTTAGTAATTTAGATATTCACTAAAGAAATAGTAGGGGGTCTATAATGAAGAACGAAATTAAAGTACTTTTAGAAAAATTAAATATAGATTCACAATTTTTTAATGAATTAGAAAATGCATCTATTGATAAAGTAGTTGTCTATGACGATATTGATAAGATAAAGTTATTTTTAAAGAATAAAAGTAATATATCTTTACCATTATATGAAATGCTTTCTAGTTCTTTAAAAAATTTTTTTGGTGGAAAAGAAGTATACATATATCTTCTTGTTGAAGAAGTAAATAATGCCTATTTTAAAGATTATTTCAATAAGACTATTTCGATAATTAGGGAGAAAAATCCCGTTATCGATATTTTTAGTGATCGCATTATAAATGAAAATGAAAAATATTATGTTGAAGTTATAAATCGTGCTGAAGAGCGTCAAGTTAATCTTTTTATTGATGATTTGAATAAAATAATGGCAATGTTTGGGTATAATCCTAATATTAAAACCATTTTAAATGAAGAAAAGCGTAATGATGTTCAAGATAGAATAAAGAAAAATTTAGATGTCGACGTTGAAAAGATGAAAGAAAGAGAACAGGAACTTGTTAAGCAACAGGAAGAAGCTCTTTTAAAGAAAAAAGAAGAAAAAGAACAAAAGAAAAAAGAAAAGAAAGATATTAATGAAAGTACTATTAAAGGTCGTGTCATTTATGATGATGTAACTTTTATTAAACTAATTGATAAAGAAGAAGAAAATGTAACTATTGAAGGATGTGTTTTTGGTAGTGATGTTTTTGAGCCAGCAAGTAAAGCTTTTAAGATTATTACTTTAAAGGTTACGGATTATACTGATAGTATCAGTTGTAAAGTATTTACCCGTGATGAAGATGAACACAAAGATATTTTAAAGAAAACTAAACCAGGAAGTTGGGTTCGTCTTCGTGGTAGTGTTAAAATTGATAAATATGCTGGTGGGGAACTCGTCTTTAATATTCGTGATATAAATAAAGTCGAAAAGAGTTCTGAAGAAAGAGTTGATACTTATCCAAGAAAAAGAGTTGAACTACATGCCCATACGATGATGAGTGATATGGATGGTGTATGCGATGAAGTGCAATTAGTAAAACAGGCAATGAAATGGCATCATCCAGGAATTGCGATAACCGATCACGATTGTTGTCAAGCTTTCCCCCATGTTTTTAGTGAAGTTACAAAATATAATAAGAGTTTAAATGCTCCTTTAAAAGAAGCAAAGAAATTAGTTAAAGATTTAGAAGATGAAATAAAGAATGTTGGTAGTAACGAAGAAAAAGAACAACAGTTAAAAGAAGCCAAAGAAAAACTTCAACAACTAGAAGAAGATAAAAAGAATAATCCTAACTTTAAAGCCCTATATGGTGTTGAATTAGAGATGAGTGAGAACTATTTAAATGTTGTTTACAATGCTACTGATTTAGATTTAGACAATGCGACATTTGTTGTATTCGATACTGAGACAACAGGTTTTAATGCTGGTATTGGTGACTCAATGATCGAAATTGGTGCCGTTAAAGTAAAAAATGGTATTGTTCAAGAAGAACGTTTTGATGAGTTAATTAATCCAGGTCGTCATATCGATGCTGCTATTACTAATTTGACGGGTATTAGTGACTATAAAGTTCGTGATGCTGATAATGAAGAGAATGTGGTTCGTCGTTTTAAAGATTTCATTGGTGATGGCATTCTCGTTGCTCATAATGCTCGTTTCGATAAATCAATGCTTGATATGGCTTATTATAAATATGATTTAGGTAAATTAACTAATCCTATTGTTGATACAATGATGCTTTCACGTGTTATCAATAAAGATTTAAAAAGACATAGTTTATCAGCTTTGACTAAATTCTATAAAATAGAGATGGACGAAGAAGATCAAGAAGATGATGAGAATAACGAGACTGTCGTTGAAGAAAATGATACCTTTACTAATGATTATAGTGGTATAGAGTATATTAAAGTTGATGGTAAAAATGCTTACAACAAAGAAGAAGGTAAAGTATATCAAGTTGAATTTGAAGAAGAAAGTGAAGTTGCAATAGAAGTTCAATATGTCGATGATAGTATTTCTTCAATAACGGGTTTTGGTAGTCGTAAAACGTTAATTAAACCAGGAAAAAATTACATTGAAATAAAATATGTCCAAGATGATGAAGAAAAAGAGATAACTTTAGTTATCAATAAAGTGAGAAGTCATCACCGTGCTGACTACGATGCTGAAAAGACTGCTGAGATGTTTGTCAAAATGCTTGGTCAGTTAAAAGAATTAAAGAATTTAAAAGAGTTAGCTAGTGTTGAATATCTAGCTAATCAAGCCCATTTAGAGTTAAATAGTGAAGAGACTATTTATGAAAATATTCCTAAGAAGACGGTTGCGGAAAAAGTGATTAATGAACAAGGAAATGCCATGCACATCAATATTTTGACAGCCAATAAAACAGGTTTAAAAAATCTCTTCAAAATCATTAGTTATGCCAATACGGGATTCTTAGTAAAGGGTGCACGAATTCCAAGAAGGATTGTTGACGAAAATCGTGAAGGACTATTAGTTGGGTCTGGTTGCTTAAATGGTGAAATTTTTAATGTTGCTTTGACGCGTTCTAATGAAGACTTGATGGAAGCCATGAAATGGTATGATTACGTTGAAGTTCAACCACCAGAAAATTATTATCACTTACTTCGTGGACGTGATATTTCTAGTGTTGATGAGATTAAAACTGTTATTAAAAAGATTATTGATTGCGCTAAAAGAATTGGTAAAATTGTTGTAGCAACAGGCGATGTTCATAACATTAATAGAGAAGACCGCATTTATCGTGAAATAATTGTTAATCAAAATTCACCCGCTAAAGGACGTCATCCGCTTGCTAGATATTTGAGTAGTAGAAAAAGAAATGCTACTAACGAAGAAATATTAGAAAATTTAAAACAGATAAGTGTAAGTGAGTATGGTGATGCTTTAAACGACGTCGAAGAAAAAGTCTTAAAAATAATTTTATCTTTGGAAGAATTTAAGAATATTCCTTTGACCCGTAATAATATTTTAGATTTATATCAACCAGAAAAGAGTGAGGAAATCTTCCGTAAGAGTAAGACGGGAGATGAGAAAAAAGATGCCGTTTTTGCATCCCTTCGTAAACTCGAAGCACGCGGTTTTATAAGAAGTAAATATCAAGAAGCTATAGGGCAAGAAGTCTATGTTTTAAAATATGATTTAGAAGAAAATAAAGATGAAGAAGAAGCCCATATCCCTAATCAGTTCTTTAGAACGACTGATGAGATGATGGAAGAATTTTCTTTCCTCGATGAAAAACTTCGTGAAGAAATAGTAATTGATAACCCTCAAAAAATTCTTGATATGGCTGATGAAATAGAAGTTATTGATTATCCTGATGTTCCATATTCACCAGTTATTCCTGATTCCCAAAAAACGGTTACGGATATGGTCTATGAAAAAGCGGAGAGTATTTATGGTGCACCACTTCCACATCATATTGAAGAACGTATTTCTAAGGAGTTATATGGGGACTGTGTTTTAAATAGTTTACAAAATAAAATAAAAGAAGAAAATCCTGATAAAGAAATGGAAGAGTTAGAAGACTTGTTGTATCAAAGATTAAATGAAACGATTAGATTAGGATTTGATGAAGTTAAGAAATTAGTACGTGAAGATATAACGAAATCATTCTTAAAAGCCCAAGACATAAAAGTTACTGATGAACTTGTTGAAAAAGAATTGAAAAAACGTCTTGGTGGAGTTATTGGTGGAGGATTTGATGTTATTTATTTGATTGCTCAAAAATTAGTTAAACACTCTAATGATGATGGATATTTGGTTGGATCTCGTGGATCCGTCGGTTCTAGTTTTGTCGCAACGATGATGGGAATTACAGAAGTTAATCCTTTACCAGCTCATTACGTTTGTCCAAAATGTAAACTTTCTATTTTTGATGATGATGAAGGACCATTGGGAGCTAAGTATTCATCTGGATTTGATTTACCTGATAAAAAGTGCCCTAATTGTGGTACTAATATGAATAAAAATGGTCAAGATATGCCGTTTGCTACTTTCCTTGGATTTAATGCTGATAAAGTTCCCGATATTGACCTTAACTTTTCCGGTGATAACCAAGCAAATGCTCATGAATATACGAAAGAGTTATTCGGTACTGACAATGTTTATCGTGCTGGAACAATTGGTACAGTCGCTGATAAGACAGCTTATGGTTATGTTCAAGGTTTTGAAGAAGAAAAAGAGTATGATGAATTACAGACAATTATGAATTCTTATGGCATAAGACCCCCATCAAAAGATGAATTGAAAAAGAAAGGGTTAATTAAAAGCCATCTTCGCAGTTGTGAAGTAGAGCGTATCGCCATTGGTTGTACGGGTGTTAAAAGAACGACGGGACAACACCCTGGAGGTATCGTTGTTGTTCCAAGTTATCGTGACGTCTTTGATTTTACACCATTCCAGTATCCAGCTAACGATCCAACTGTTCCTTGGCGTACAACGCACTTTGATTATCACGCTATCGACCAAGATTTGTTGAAACTTGATATTCTAGGGCACGATGATCCAACAGTATTGCGTCTTCTTCAAGACTTAAGTAAAAGAGAGATAGAAAAAGGAAAAGATAAGAAAGAATTTCCTATCAATAGTAAAGGTGAAGTTGATGTCACATGCATACCACTTGATGATAAAGATACGATGAGTATTTTTACATCACCTAGTATTTTAGGCGTTAGCGAAGAAAAAATATTGTGTCCAACTGGTACTTTAGGTATTCCTGAATTTGGAACAAAATTTGTTATTCAAATGTTAGTTGATACTAAACCAAAAACTTTTGCCGAACTTGTAAAGATATCTGGTCTATCACATGGAACTGACGTTTGGCTTGGTAATGCTCAAGACTTAATTGTCAATAATATTGTTCCATTCAAAGATGTTATTGGTTGTCGTGATGATATTATGGTTTATTTGAGTTATCATGGTGTTGAACCATTAAAAGCCTTTAAGATAATGGAATTTGTTCGTAAAGGAAAAGCTAGTAAAGAACCAGAAGATTGGGAAAAATGGAAACAAGTGATGGTGGATGCGAAAATTGAGCCTTGGTTCATTGACTCTTGTCAAAAAATTAAGTATATGTTCCCAAAAGCGCATGCGGCTGCTTATGTAACGAGTGCTTACCGTATTGCTTGGTATAAGGTTCATCAACCACTTCTTTATTACGCTGCTTATTTTTCCATAAGATGTACAGCCTTTGATATTGATGTTATGACAAGAGGATATGATGCCATTCGTAATAAAATATTAGAAATTGAAGAAAAAGGAAATAGTGCGTCAAATAAAGAAAAAGATACTTATGATGTTTTACAAGTTTGTTTAGAAGCATCAGCTCGTGGTATAAAATTTAAAACTGTTGATATCAACAAGAGTCATAGTAATTATTTCTTAATTGATGAAGAAGAAGAAAATACTTTGATAATTCCATTTAGTGCTTTAGATGGCTTGGGTGATAACGTTGCAACTACCATTGTTGAAGAACGTCAAAAAATGCCATTTATGAGTATTGAAGACTTACAAAAGCGTGGTCATATCTCTAAAACAATTATTGATAGAATGCAAGTTATGGGTATTTTAGATGATATGGGAGCGTCAAATCAATTAAGTTTATTTTAGAAGTAACGAAAGTTACTTCTTTTTTTATTGAAAAATGTGTTATAATTAAAATAGGTGATAGTATGGATGATTTAATTGAATTAGCAACTTATGATGATGATGACTATGGTTTAGTTGTACAGTTTTTAGATAGTGAGGATAATTGTTATTTTTATTCGCTAGAAATGAATGCTAATGGTGAGAAAACATATACGAAATTTGATGATGAAATAAGTCGTTTATTAGAGAAAAAATATTTTACACCAGAAAGTGATGAAAACTATGAATAGTCGTCCTACACGTATTAGTGTTTCAAGTGAAGAATTAGAAAGAGTAAAAAAAAGAAATAATGCTAGTGAGGTATATGTATATAGTCCTAGTTTTCTATCAGAATACATAGAAAAAATTATTGCGACCTTTCCAGAAGAAAAAAAAGCTATAATTAGAGAAAGATTGGACAAAGTCAAGTATTTTGTCATTGCCGATAATATTAGTTGTGGCATATTGTGCTCTGAACCTGATAGAATTTGTATGAAAAAGGAATTTGCTGATATTTCAGATTCATCGTTTAGCCTTAAAGAAGGGTACGAGTATCTCGAAACGGTTTTTATTCATGAATTATTACATAATGCTTCAAATCGTACTGCAAGAAATGGTGCTGCTAAAAGTGGTGTTAAAGAAACTAAATTTGATGATGCAGGAAATGTTATAAAAGAAGAATGTATTGCCCTAAATGAAGGAATAACACAATTTTTAGCTGAAAGAATAAGTGGTAGAAAAGTAGATGATGCACATGATGGATATGCTTTCAATAAAAAGGTAGTATATTTATTAAGTGATATATTGGGTGAAGATGTAATTAAAAATGGATATCTTTTTGATGCTTCTATTTTGCGTACTGCTATTAATAAATTAGCTGGCGATGATAGTTTTTATAAATTTTTTAATAAGCGTTTCGATTCTATTTGTAGTTTAACTAGAACTATAAATAGAATTAAAAGGGAAAAAATAAAAGTTGAAGATGGCTCTTTAGAACGCCTTGAACAAACTTGTAAATTTCAAAAAGAAGAATTGGTAGAAAAATTGTTTGCTAAAATTATATTACCAAAAGCAAAAGAATTACCTCTTGAAGAAAGAAATTCTTATTTACTTGACTTATTACATAAGCATAGTGAACTTTTGGAAGTTGTTAAAAAATATATTCCGGAGATTAAAGATGATAAAGGTATCTTGATTGATGTTTTCACAGATGAAAGAATTGCTGCTATTCAAAAAGAAATTGCTGTTCAAGGAATGGATTTTAGTAAGTTGAGCCAAGCCTTAAGTAGAGCAGATAAAAAAGGTAAAACAGATTATGATAAAGCAGTAGCACGAAGTGCAGCAATAGAGCGATACTATTCAAGTAAAGGAAAAGAATTTGAAAGTCACGTTGGAAAATTGACACCTTTATTACGTCGCGAATTAACAGGGTATGTAAAAACTTTACAAAAGTTAGAAATGGCTGGGAATAGTGAACAAGCCAAAAAATCAATCGAAGAATATCGTCAATTTTTAAGGAATTATTTTAAACATATTCCTAATATAGATGAAGAAATAGAAAAAATTGCTCAGGAACTAAGAGAAACTAAAGATGATTCTAAAGAAATGGATGATGAAAAAGTATTAGAATTAGAAGAAGCAATTCAAGAAGGAAGGAAAAGAGCAAGCGAATCTTATGATACGCTTTATGAAGGCGAAGAAGTCATTGAAGAAAAAGATGAAGAGGATGCAAAAGATAGTGATTATAGTTTAAGTTCTGATTTTGTATATAGCACTGCAACAGGTGAAATATATGATCAAAGAAATCTTTCCAGTTATGAAAGAGCAATTAATATTGCGCGAGCAACAGGTGAAACGATAGATTTAGAAGATGAAGTTATAAGCGCAAGACGTTCTTATTGTGCCGATAAATATATTGAGAGTCTTTCCGAAAGAAAAGTAAAAAAATTACAAAGATTATATGGTGAAGATTGGGAAAGAGTCATAAGAGCTGCCTATGAAAAAGGATTTAGAGAAGGAACAAGAGAAAAATTTGCCAAAGCTGCAAAAGCTGGACAAAAAGCTAGAGCTGAAGATGAAAAAGTGTTGGCTTCTGGTGAAATGCCTCTTGATCAAAGTAAAGTTGATTTAGAAAAATTGCGTTTTTGTTATGAAAAATTTACTATTGTCAAAAAAGATGATGGTGTCGAAGTTGTTGACAAAGATGGCAATGTTGTAAGAAGCGAACGAACTAGAAATATGGTTATGTTCGCAAATCAATGGGTAGAAGCCGCTGGTAAAGAAGTTGCGTTCAGTGAAACTGGTGAAAGGTTTTATTCTTTAATACAAAATCAATCGCAACAAGATTTAGAAAAAAATGGTATTATTGATGTTGATACTTTGCGAGGGTATGCAACTGATTTAGAGGAGAGTGGTCCTACATTTTCTAAGATAACGGATTACTTATTTCAAGACGATAGTAGAACAAAATTTATGGATACCTATTTCAGAATGCAAACACCTAATGCTACTGTATATCCACCAGTAGATAGAGGTTCTGAGGAAGAAACAAAAGAATCAACAAGATGAAATAAAATGTTTTTAATATAAAAATAATAAAAAAGGAGTCGATGATAATGGTCAATTTAAGTGATATATATGCAAATGCAAAAAATCCATTAGAAAATTTGGAGTTATTAAAAAAAATAGTAGATTCTTACATTGTTTCTAGTAGAACTAATTTTATTGGTCCTTCTAATTTATATAATAAGCTTGTTAGGCTTTCTGGTGTTCAAGATAAAAGTAATGTAAATATGAATGATATGAAAACTTTTTATGTTGAAACATATAATGAGTGGATTGAAAATATATTGAGTTTGGATGAAAAACAAGCAAAAGCAATTGAAGAAAATTCAGGTATGGATGTAAGAAAATTACAACAATATTTTAAAAGCTTTGGAAAATTGTCTTCATATGATGATGTTGTTAAATTAAAAAGCAATCCTTTAGTTTTAGAAGATATTAACAATTGGGAGTTAAATGATAGCTGGACTCATATAAAATCAAAATATATATCTGGTAGAAGAGAGAAATCAATACCAATAGCGCATCGCCTTTACATTGGATGTCAAAATCAAGATTTGTGGAAATTTGCTAAACTTTTTAAAGAAAAATGTACTGAACAGAAAATACCATTTTATTTTAAATTTTCTTCCTCAATTGATAGAGATGATAAAATTGTAATCTATTCTGATACTGACAATTTAGCACAATATATAGAAATTCTACGAAAAATAGGTATAGAAAATCCTGATATATTAAAAAGATGTGGTACGCCTCCTTTATTAACTGAAAACATAGATGGTTGGATTGGAATTTGTGACGAACCACCAATGAAACCAAATGAGAAATCACAATCTTATAATGAACTTAGAACATACATAATCGAAGATTCTATTGAAGAAATTGCCCTTACGTATCTTAACGATTTTGCTAAAAAAGATACAGATGTAGTTTATCAAGGAAAAAAAGTAAGACGTAATGATTTGTTACTTGATCAAGCAACACAGAAACTTATAGAAATTATAATCCAAGATAAAAAAATAAAAGATGTAACAAAAGAAGACTTAGAAAAAGACAAGGTTAAAGCATATTTAAAAAAACAATTGAACGATAATTTGCAAACTGGTATAAACAAATTATTTGAAGTCAAAGATATGAAAAAAAAGTTGGGTGTAAGTAATTCAAATACTATATTCACAATTTCTACATTAGATGGAAAAAACATAGAAATTAATACTGATGATATGGATGAAATATTAAAATCTATGGTTTCTATTATTAAAGAAATAAGACCTAATTTTTATGAAGATGTATTTAGTAAAATTATGGAAAAATGTAGAGAAAATGGCATTGATGATAATTTTTTCTTTCAGAAGTCTACTAAAGCAAAATTTGCTTCGCAAGATGCTAAAATGGCAAGATCATCATCTACTTTGACTGATTCAGTACACAATGAATTAGTTCAAGCTGTTCAAGTCTTATGTCTTTTAGAAAGAACTAGTGATAGTGATCGATCTAGGAAAATAGCTGAGATGCATTTGGATAATATTAGAAAATACTTCAAAAACATTCCCAATATAGATGAAGAAATCGCAAAGATAAAAAATGAAATTTTAAATGGAGTTACACCAGTTGAAGAGGCTTATATTACAGGAACAAAAGACGCTGATAAAACTATATCTAGTGAGGAAGAAAGTGAACCTGAAAAACAAGAAAAAGAAGTAGAAGAAAAAAAGCAAGAAGAGCAAAGTAAAAATAACAAATATAATTTAAGTTCTAATTTTGTTTATAGTGATATAACTGGTGAAATATATGATTTAAGAAATTTACCTATATATGAAAAAACTACTCTCATCACAAGAGCAACTGGTGAAATGGTAAGTTTAGATGATGAAGTTATAAGTGCAAGACGTTCTTATTATGCTGATAAATATATTGCAAGTTTATCAGAAAGAAGAGTATTAAAATTACAAAAAATGTATGGTGAAAATTGGGAAAAAGTTATAAGAGATGCCTATGAAAAAGGATTTAAAGAAGGAACTTTGACAAAAGTTACAAAAACAACCTTTAAAGGTAATAAACTACGTAAAAAGGATGAAGAAATACTTGCTAAAAAAGGAACTTTCCCAACTAGTAAGGCTAAAATTGATTTAGAAGAATTAAAATTTTGTTGTGAAGAATTTGATATTCACAAGAAAGATAAGGGTTTTGAAGTAGTTGATAAAGATGGTAAAGTCATCACTAATCCAAGAACGAGAAATATGGTTATGTTCGCAAAGCAGTGGGCAGCAATAGGAAAAGAAATTGCTTTCAGTGAAACTGGTGAACAATTATATTCTTTGATTCAAAATCAAGCTCAAAAAGATTTAGAGCAAAAAGGTATTATTGATGTTGATAATTTACAAAGTTATGCAGCTGATTTAGGAGATAAGGGTGATGCTTTCTCTAAAATAACAACATTCTTATTTCAAAATGATACTAAGACAAAATTTATGGATAGTTATTTTAGAATGCAAACACCAAAAGCAATTCCTTATCCACCTGTATCAAAAGATAGTGAAGAAGAAAAGATTTCTTCTAAATAGTAAAAAAAATAGTTATTATTTAACTATTTTTTCTTTGTGATTAATTTTTTGTAGTATAATATAAGACAAAAGGAGGTTTGTTATGAACAATCAAGATTTAGTCACAGAAATTAGACAAAAAATAGATATTGTTGATTTGATTAGTGAATACATTCCTCTTATTCAAAAGGGTAAAAACTATTTTGGTGTTTGCCCTTTTCATAATGATACTAATCCATCGATGAGTGTTAGTCGTGAAAAACAAATTTATAAGTGTTTTTCTTGTGGGGCTAGTGGTAATGTCTTTACCTTTTTGATGGACTATGATCATATTGATTTCAAAGAAGCAGTTAAAATATTAGGTGAAAAAGCCGGAGTTGAAGTAAAGGGTATTAAACTTAATCCT
Organism: uncultured Bacilli bacterium; assembly: GCA_947585665.1. Classification (GTDB taxonomy): domain Bacteria; phylum Bacillota_I; class Bacilli_A; order RF39; family UBA660; genus RUG11788. The sequence continues at coordinate 26,867 of CANPXE010000014.1, forward strand.
AAAACGACTAAGTTTGATCGTTTTTATGAGATGTATGATATTGCTAATAAATATTACCAAAATAATTTAAATTCTAAAGAAGGTTTATTAGCTAAAAAATATTTATCTTCAAGAAAGATAGATGATGATCTCATCAAAGAATTTGGAATAGGGTTATCTCTTGATAAAAGTAATGCTGTTACAACTATTCTAACGAGTAAAGATTACAGCATGAAAGAAATAGAACAATTGGGTCTTGCTAGTAATAATCATGATATTTATATCAATCGTATCATGTTTCCTCTTCATGACATAAGTGGTCATATCGTTGGTTTCAGTGGTCGTATTTATGATGATTCTGATAAGAATAAATATATGAATACGAAAGAGACTATTATCTTTAAAAAAGGGGAATGTCTCTATAATTATCACATTGCTCGTGACTATTGTCGAAAACTAAAGTTTGTCGTCATCGTTGAAGGATTTATGGATGCGATAAGACTTAGTCAAATTGGTTATAAGAATGTCATTGCTTTAATGGGAACGGCAATGACTGAAGAACAAATCCAATTAATTAAAAAGTTATCAAATAATGTTTATTTATCACTCGATGGTGATGAAGCTGGTCAAAGAGCTACTTTAACTAATGGGGAACAACTTGTTAAACAAGGACTAAATGTTAAAGTAATTGGGTTGCCTCACGATAAAAAAGAACATGATCCTGATGAATACATTATAAAATATGGAAAAGATAGTTATACTAATCTTGTTGAAAGTGCTTTAAATTATAGTGATTTTAAAATTAATTTCTTAAAAGTAGGGGTTAATTTTAATAGTGATTTAGAGTTATCAACCTATATCGATTCCGTCATTAAAGAAGTAAGTACGATTAAAGATGAAATTAGAAGAGAAATAATTCTTAAAAAACTTGCAATTGAAGTAAATTTAAGTTATAATACACTGGAAAAACGATTAAATGAGTATTTGGAGTTTCAAAAAGTTGTAAACGTTGAGGAAACTGCTAAACCGAAGGTGGATGTACCTAAAAAGAAAGTTAGTAAATATGAGAAAGCAGCTTATTTCCTCATCTATGGTATGGTTAATGATGGACAAGTAATCAAACGTGTTGAAAAAGAAGATGTTCACTTTCCAACTAAGGAATTGCGTTATTTAGCTAGTGAGATATGCTATTATTACCATAAGTATGGTTCAATTACAATGGCTGATTTTTATACTTATTTAAATGATAAAGAAGAGTTGTTAGTAGTCTATAACTACATTATGAGTTTTCAATATAATGAAGAAATAAATTACAAAGCGATCGATGACTATATTGGAGTCGTTAAGGAATATAATTTGAGGCAAGAGATAAAACGCCTAAGTGATTTGGTCAAAAAAGAAAACGATCCAATTGAAAAAGCCAAGATTGCTGAAAAGATAAGACTACTCAAAATAGGGGAGTGAAAATAATGGAAGAGATAAAGACAATTGAAGATCGTAAAAAATCACTATTAAAAAAAGGAAAAGAAAATGGTTATATTACTTATGAAGAATTAGCTGAAGAATTAAAAGGCTTAGAAGTAGATAGTGATACCCTAGACGATTTATACAATATGTTAGTTGAAAATAACATTGAAGTAGTGTCAGAGACAGCTGATAATTCTACTGATGATGAAGATCCTAGTAACTTAATTGTTGAAGATTTGACAATGAGTAAGGATATTAAAATAAATGACCCCGTTAGAATGTATTTAAAAGAGATAGGTCGTATTAACTTACTTACAACTGATGAAGAATTTGAATATGCTAAACTTGCTGAACAAGGTGACGAGTATGCTAAAAAGATGTTAGCGGAGTCTAACCTTCGTCTTGTTGTCAGTATTGCTAAACGTTATGTTGGTCGTGGAATGTTATTTCTTGATTTGATTCAAGAAGGTAATATTGGTCTTATGAAAGCCGTTGATAAATTTGATCCAACGAAAGGATATAAATTTTCAACTTATGCTACTTGGTGGATTCGCCAAGCTATAACACGTGCCATTGCCGACCAAGCAAGAACGATTCGTATTCCTGTTCACATGGTTGAAACAATCAATAAACTTGCTCGTGTTCAAAGACAATTGACACAAGAGTTGAATCGTGAGCCAAGTGAAGAAGAAATTGCTAAAAAATTAGGAGTAACTGTTGATAAGGTACGTGAAGTTTATAAAATATCACAAGATCCTGTATCTCTTGAAACACCAATCGGTGAAGAAGATGATTCTCATTTAGGTGATTTCATAAGAGACGAACGTACTATGTCACCTGAAGAATATGCTACTGTTGAAATGTTAAAATCAGAACTTGCTAATGTTTTATCAACTCTTACTGAAAGGGAAGAAAAAGTATTGCGATTAAGATTTGGACTTGATGATGGACAATGTCGTACTCTTGAAGAAGTTGGACAAATATTCGGTGTAACGCGTGAAAGAATTCGTCAAATTGAAGCTAAAGCTCTTCGTAAGCTTCGTCATCCATCACGTTCTCGTAAATTGAAAGATTTCTTAATTGATTAATGAAAATAAGTAATAGATTAAAAACAATCGCATCCTTCGTTGAAGATGAATCATACGTCTTTGATGTAGGGTGCGATCACGCTTTATTGGATATTTTCCTAGTCCAAAATAAAAAAAATATCAAAGTAGTTGCTTCCGATATCAATCCTAATCCTTTAAAATTTGCTGAAAAAAATATTGCCTTGTATGGTGTTAGTGATAAAGTTCAAATATCGCTTGGCGATGGTCTTACTAATATTCCTTCTAGTGTTGATACTATTATCATATCTGGTTTGGGTGGATTAACTATCAATGATATTTTTAAAAGAGATATTGATAAATTAGCTAATATAAAGACTATTATTCTTTCACCTCATAGTGATATTTATAGTGTTCGCAAATACGTTACGAGTATTGGTTATAAAATAGTCGATGAAATATTACTACAAGATCAAAAGAAAATATATACAGTTATTAAGTTTAATAAAGGTCAAGCAAGTTATACTGAAGATGAACTATTATTTGGACCAATCATTTTACAAAATAAAACACCATTATTTTATCAATACTATCAAAGTCTTCTTCAAAAAAATAAAAAAATAATTAAAAAAATTCCTAAAACAAATAAAAAATTACATGAAGAATTAGAAAATATTAATAAAAGATTAGATGAAGTTTTAAAAGTCTAATCTTTTTTGCATAAAACCCATTCTTTTTCATACTTTTAAATAGGAGGAAAAGAAAATGAGACAAGTTATACCTTTTTCAAAAAATATTGAGTTTAAAACTATGATTGGCGAAATTACTAATCTTTCTTTAGAACACGATTTAGCTCTAAATGATGAATATACAGTAAATGGAAACTTCTTAGTTTCTGGTAAGTATAAAATTAATCCAACTGCGACTACTGAAGAAGACTTTTCTTATAAGATACCAATTGATATAACTATTGATCAAAGATATAAAACAGATGATATCGAATTAGAAATAGATGACTTTAAATACGAAGTAGTTGATAGTAATAAATTAAAAGTTGACATTGATCTATCAATTGACCATTTAGAAGAAAAAGAGGAAGAAACAGAAAAAGAAGAACAATTGGAAACGGAAAGTATTGATTTTTCTGATGAACGCAAAATATTAACCGATTCTGAAAAAGAAGAAATAGACGCTATTATTAATGATGATACAACTGATTTATTTTTAGAGACAGGAAAAGAAGAAAAACTAGAAGTGCCTCAAGAAGAAAAAAAAGAAACAACTAATGTCGGTTCCTTATTTAATTCATTCAAGGATACAGAAGAGACTTTTTCTACATATTCTGTTTACATTGTTAGAAATGGTGATAATGTTGATGATATTATTTCCAAATATAAAACAACTAGAGAAGCATTAGAAGAATACAACGATATGACAAATATCAAAATTGGTACGAAGTTGATAATCCCAACGGTTTGTGATGAAGATAATAAATAAAATAAAAAAGGAGTTAGATTGTGATATCAAAAAATACTCTTTTTTTAATAATGTAAAATACATTGAAACAGATAAAGGAAATTTTATTATAAAAAAAGATAATGCTTCGGATATATTTATCAATTTAGAAAGAAATGATTTTGATAATTATATTGATTATAAATATCAAGTTGCGGATTATAGAATTTATCCTTATATTGATAATTTTGAAGTTGATGATAATGAAAAGGGCTTAGATATTATCTATTTGATGTCGAAACTTCATAATAAAACCAATTATTTTAAAGAAAAAAGTCTTGATGAAATAAAAGAAGAATATGAAAAGAAAAAGACTAAAATTAAAGAAATTAATGATTATTATGATTACTTACGTTTTATTATAGAAGAAAAGAAATACTTAACACCAACCGAAATATATTTATTAAGAAATATGTCAATAATTTTTATTTGCCTAGATTTAGCTAATAGATATTTAGAATCTTGGTATGAAATTATGCAAACTAAAAGAAGAGTTCGTATCAGTCTCATTCATAATAATTTAAATTTAGATCACATCATTGAAAACAATAAACCATATTTAATAAGTTGGGATTACGCTAAATATGATTTACCGATATATGATTTTGCCAATTTTTATAAAGAAGAATTTGCTAAATTAGACTTTTTTGATCTATTAAATATATATAAGAATAATGTTCGTCTCTCTCGAGATGAATTACTAGAATTATATATTGAATTATTAATTCCTGAAAAAATTATGTTAGATAATAGTGATATAAAAAATATTTATGATTTGACTAAGCAAAATGTTTATTTAAATAAGACTTATTATTTGATATTAAAGGATGATGAACCAAAAGAGAAACATGAGAAAAATCCATAAAAAGAACAATATGATAGCATTTATTTTTGTTGTAATAAAAATGAGAAGAATTGTTTGATAAAAAATGATTACAAAAATACTTAAAACGAAGAGAAGATACAATATTGAGTGTCTTCTTTTTGTACGGCACATATTACAATTACAAAAGAAACTGTGTTTATTTTTTTTTAGCATTTGACACCACCTAGAATATTTTATGTAAAGTTAACAAATATGGTTAAAAATATAATTGTTCTTTACATTTTAGCGATGTTATAATGAATTTAGATAATAGGGGTGTTAATGATGAAAAAAGTCGTTCACAAGATAAAAGAATATAAAAAAAATAATGCTCGTGGGTTTACACTTATTGAGATGTTAGGTGTAATTGTCATCATGGGTCTTATTTTGATTGTCGTTTTCCCAACAATGACTAAGATGATCAGAGGTAACGACGATGAAAAATTTAATAGTTATTATGATTTAGTTGAGGAAGCAGCTTACGCTTATGCGACTACACAAACTGATAAATTGGGAACAAGTCGTAATGTTGGTTGTACTAAGGTTACTTTAAATACTTTAATTGATAGTGGTTATGTTCAAAAATTTGATGGTGATGAAGAATGTAAAACGGGTGCTAATGGAATTGTTATAAGAAATAATGAAGGAAGCCTTTCTGTTAGTTTTAACTTAACTTGTGGTGACCGAACAGGTGGTAAAAATGATGCTAATGAATGTAGTCCATATAAAATAAAAGAAGTTGTAACTCTTAAAACGAAAATTGATACGAGTATTTCGACTAGTGAAAAAGCTAGTGATGGAACAACTGTATACATAACTGGTGGTAATAATTATGTTTGGTATTCTGGTAAAATGTGGCGTATTGTCAGTTATAGTAATTCCACAGAAGTCATAAAAATGGTAACAGTAAATCCTATAACAAGTATCTATTATAATAGTACTAAATCATCAAGTTATACAGGAAGTGATGTTGAAACATGGTTAAATAATGATTTCTTAGCATCATTAAAAGATCAACAATCATTCTTAATAAATAGTAGTTGGAAAATTAATGATAAAACATCAATAAAATCACGTATCGGTTTAATTACTTCTTCAGAATTTGATAAAGTTAAATTATGGTATTATAGTGATGGAAATACAAAAACTTGGCTTTTAACAGAAGGAACTAATCAAAAGAGTTATTATTCAGGAACTACGGTAGAATCAGATGCAACAGATAAGATTTATGGTGTAAGACCAGCCGTTACATTATCACCAGATGTTGTTTATATAAGTGGTGATGGATCTGAAGGAAATCCATATATAATTGATAATTCACCTAATGCTTTTGGTCAAAAAAATGATTTGTTGAATACACGTTATAGTGGTGAGTATGTTAGTTTAAATGGTTACATATATCGTATTGTTTCAACTGATGGAACAAAAACAAAAGTAATTGGAACAAATACTTTGGAAAACAATAAAAAATATCGTTTTAGTGATAACTATTGGGATTATTCTTCATCTGAAGTGCGTGATAATGTTGAAAAATTAAGTCCATTTAGTTCTAGTTTAATAACAACGGGAGAATTTTGTTTAGATACCATTAATAATGCAAATTTAACGTATCGTTCTGCGAGATGTTTAACACCAGAGCGTGTTAATAATAGTATAAAGATAGGTTTACCAAAGATTGGCGATTTCTTTACGACAAAACTTCCTAATGTAGTTGAAAACTATTGGACAATTAATCCTAATGTTTCTAATGTTGGTGATGCTGGTGGTAGTCAATATAATTCCACAATTAATGTTATAAAAAGCGATGGTGGTGTGGAAGCAAATATTATTTCATCATCTAATGCTGTTGTTCCTGTTTTCTACTTGAATGAAAATACTAAAATTATCAGTGGAAATGGAATGCCTAATTCACCTTATGTATTAGGTTAATCTTTACAAAATATCAAAATTAGAATATAATTAGGTTCATAGGCGATGAAGTTGAGGAGTAATATATTGATATTTAAAGAGAGTTAGTGGTTGGTGGAAACTAATAATAGATATATATGAAGGTAGCAATGGAGCTAGATTATTGAACTTAGTAGATAATTTCGTTTAATACGCGTTAAGTATATAAGTGTATATTGCAAAATATAAATTAAGGTGGTACCGCGATTATTCGTCCTTAGGGATTGAATAGTCGCTTTTTTTATGGAGGATGAGAGTATGGATATTGAAGTTATTGATAGAGCTTTTCGTGATTATGTTAGTAAGTTTGATAAACGCAATAAAAAAATTCGTTTGAAGTTTGATCATACTTTTGAAGTTGTCAAAGTGATGGAAAAAATTTGTAAAAAGATGAATTTGAATGAAGAAGATACTCTTCTTGCGAAAGCCATTGCTTATTTTCATGACATAGGACGTTTTGAACAAGCAATTAAAACAGGTACCTTTAAAGATGATGTTATGGATCATGCTAACAATGGTGTTGCCTTATTATTTGAAGATGGGTTAATTGATAAGTTTCAAATTGATGAAAAATATTATGATTTAATTAGAGTTAGTGTTAAAAATCATAATAAATTAGAAGTGGAAAAAAACTTATCCGAAAGAGAAAAATTATTTGTCAACTTAATAAGGGATGCTGATAAAATTGATATTTATCGTGTTATTTGTAAGTACTATATAATAGGAAAGAGATATAAATTTGAAGCTGAACCAAATTTGATAAATATAGAAAATTTCTTTAATCATAGATTAATCAATAATAATGATAAAAAAACGATGAGTGATAATATCATTAGTAGTATGGCTCTTATTTATGACCTTAATTATAAAGAGAGTTTTGAAGTATTAAAAGAGACGGGATATTATCGTGATTATCTCAATAAATTAAAAGCAAGTAGCGAAAAAGAAGATTTACTTGATAAGATGAAAAAAGAAGTAATTGATTACTTAAAAGAAAGGAATGCTTGGTAATGTTAGATAAAAAATATAATCATTTAGAAGTAGAAAAAAATAAATATGAAGAATGGCTCAAAAAAGATTATTTTGTAGCGGGAAAAGATAAGAGTAAGAAACCTTATTGCATAGTTATACCACCACCAAATGTTACCGGTAAATTACATTTAGGACATGCCTGGGATACAACTTTACAAGATATTATTATTCGTTATAAGCGAATGGATGGTTATGATGCCTTATGGTTAGCGGGAATGGATCATGCCGGAATCGCAACACAAGCTAAAGTTGACAAAAGACTTAAAGATATGGGTATTAAACCGCGTGAGATGGATCGTGATGAATGGCTAGAACAAGCCTGGGCTTGGAAAAAGGAATACGCTAATACCATTCATGAACAATGGGCGAAACTTGGATTATCGCTTGACTATTCAAGAGAGCGTTTTACACTTGATGAAGGACTAAATTATGCCGTTCGTAAAGTCTTTGTTGATTTATATAATAAGGGATTAATCTATCGTGGTGAAAGAATTATTAACTGGGATCCTGTTCAAATGACAGCTTTATCTAATGAGGAAGTAATTTATAAAGATGATGAAGGAGCTTTTTATCATTTAAAGTACTATATTGAAGATGAAGATCGTTATTTGGAAGTTGCGACGACAAGACCAGAGACTTTATTTGGTGATACCGCAGTAGCAGTCAACCCTAAAGATGAGCGTTATAAAGATTTAATTGGCAAGAATGTTATTTTACCAATCGTCAATAAAAAGATTCCAATTGTTGGTGATATTCATGCTGACCCTGAATTTGGAACCGGTGTTGTTAAAATAACGCCAGCTCACGATCCTAACGACTTTGAAGTAGGAAATCGTCATAACTTAGAACGTGTTGTCGTTATGAATCCTGATGCCACCATGAATGAAAAAGCTGGAAAGTATCAAGGAATGACACGTGAAAAGTGTCGTGAAGAGTTAGTCAAAGACTTAGAAAAAGAAGGATTATTAATAAAAGTTGAACCAATGGTTCATAGTGTTGGACATAGTGAAAGAACTGATACAGTTGTTGAACCATATCTATCAAAGCAATGGTTTGTTAAAATGCGTCCTCTTGCTGATCACGTCCTAGAAAATCAAAAGAATAAAGATAAAAAAGTAAACTTTATTCCCGAAAGATATGAAAAGACGATGAATCATTGGATGGAGATCACTTATGACTGGTGTATTTCTCGTCAACTTTGGTGGGGACACAGAATTCCAGCATGGTACAAAGGTGACGAAATATATGTTGGAATGGAAGAACCAACTGGTGAAGGCTGGGTCCAAGATGAAGATGTTTTAGATACCTGGTTTTCATCAGCCTTATGGCCATTCTCAACGCTTGGTTGGCCAGAAGAAACCGAAGACTTTAAGAGATATTATCCAAATAGTTGTCTTGTAACAGGTTATGACATCATTCCTTTCTGGGTTAATCGAATGACTTTCCAAGGTTTAGAGTTTACTGGAAAACGTCCTTTCAAAGACTGTTTGATTCATGGTTTAATTCGTGATAAAGAAGGACGAAAGATGTCCAAATCTCTTGGTAATGGAATTGATCCAATGGATGTCATTGATGAATATGGTGCTGACTCTTTAAGATTTTTCTTAACGACTAATTCGGCACCAGGAATGGATTTAAGATATGACGAAGAAAAAGTAAAATCAACTTGGAACTTCATCAATAAATTATGGAATGCTTCTCGTTTTGTCTTAATGAATATTGAAGATTTAAATGAAAAGAATTATACGCTAGAAAACTTATCATTATCTGATAAATGGATTTTGACTAGACTAAATGAAACTATTAAAGAAGTAAGAAGAAACATGGATACTTATGAATTCCATAACGTTGGTAATATGTTATATAATTTCATTTGGGAAGACTTTTGTAGTAGTTATATTGAACTTGCTAAAACAGATATGACAGAAACAACAAAAAGCGTTTTATTAAAAGTATTAACTTCTATTTTAAAGATGCTTCATCCATTTATGCCTTATGTAACGGAAGAAATCTATCAAATGTTACCAATAAAGGAAAAGGATTCAATTGTCATAAGTAATTATCCAGTTGTTGAAAAAGAATTGATCTTTAAAAAAGAAAAAGATCAACTTGATAAGATCTTAGAAGATATTGTGGCAATCCGTAATTTAAAAGCTACTAATTCGATAACGAAAGACGCTAAAGTAAAAGTTAATGTTAAAGACGATATCAAAAATATATATTTCTCGCAATTAAAGATTAAAGAAGAGAATTTAACTGATAAAGAATTAGATTTATTAAATGTAAATTATAAATCTAAAAATATTGATATAACTTATTATTATGAAGGAAGCAAAGAAGATGTATCTAAAAAAGATGAAGAAATTAAAAAGTTAGAAGAATCTATTGCTCGTCGTGAAAAACTTTTAAGTAATGAAAATTATGTCAATAAAGCTCCAGCTAATATCGTTGAACTTGATCGTAAGAAACTTGCCGAAGAAAAAGAAAAATTAAAGTTATTGAAAGAGACTATATAATTATTAAGTCATTGATAATAATTTATCAATGACTCAGACTGTTGACAAAGTTCAATGGTCTTTTCTTTTTTTAAAATATGTTGTATAATGTATTCGTAAGGTTGCTTTAT
>CANPXE010000015.1 GCA_947585665.1 uncultured Bacilli bacterium
AGTGTCATATTTTTATTGCTATTACCAATAAGGTAAGGAGTAATAAAATGATAGCAACAAGCCGAAGGACTTTTACAATAAAAGTTCTTTTTTTCATTGTATCCCTCCTTTCTTTTTCAAGATTGGAGGCAGACACTCACATCAAATGTTCCTACAAATACTATACTATAATTAATATTATAAAACAATCGAACGTTGGTTAATTTATTATGGAAAAATTAATATAATATATATGATTTAATAAAAAAAACGATATAATATAAATATATTAACTTTTTAATTGGAGGAAAAATATGCCACATTATAATGCCTATGATAGTTTTAAAACTAAAAAAAGTATGGAAAAAAAACAAAGAGCTAAAGAAAGGGCTTTTGGTAAAAAAAATGAAACTGCAGATGATTTTGTCATTGATTCTTGTGATGACTATGGTGTTGTTATTGAAGTAAGATATGATGATGCATATATACTTTATGACGAAGAAGTTGTATTGGCAAAATTGCGAAGAGATGTAAATTTAGTTTGCAATCAAGTAGTATTTCCTGGTGATAAAGTTGATATTGAAAAAAATGGCGATAATTATATAATTAATCATTTATTAAAAAGAAGTTCAATACTATGTAGAACTAAAAAAGATAGTACAAGATTAAATGATATAGGTTTAGCTAAAAATATAGCTGCTAATGTTGATTTAGCTGTTATAGTAGTTGCTGCTAAAGAACCGCCATTACATCCTAAATTTATTGATAGATATTTGATGATTCTTCAAAATAGTAATATACCAGTTGTCATTTGTTTAAATAAGTGTGATTTAAAAACACCAAAGGATGAAGAAATTCTTTCTACTTATAGAGAATTGGGAATAACTGTAATTGAGACTTCAACTTATAACAATATTGGAATTGATGAATTAAAAGATCAATTATTAAATAAACAGGCAATTTTTGTAGGAAATAGTGGTGTAGGTAAATCTTCTTTAACAAATGCTATTATGGGTGATGATGAAATTAAAACTAGTCATGTTAGTGAAAAGAGTAAGAGAGGAAGACATACTACAACAACTTCAAAATATTATGTTTGGGAGGATAATTCATCTATAATTGATACTCCTGGTATTAGGAGCTTAGATGTTTCATCTTTTAGTCCTATTGAAATTCAAGATTATTTTCCTGAATTTGAAAATTGGAAAGATAAATGTAAATATAATGATTGTCTTCATTTTAATGAACCATATGATTCTTGTATTGTGAAACAAGGAGTAGCAAGTGGATTAATAAATGCTGATAGATATGAAAGTTATCTAAGAATTATGAGTGATGTATTAAATGAAAAAGATTATTCTGAAATATTAGAAAGTATTTATCCAGATGAAGTTAAAAAAAAATCAAAGTAGCGAAGAAATGAATATCCAAATGGTGATGTCGTTATTAATAATACAACACTATATCTTGTTAAAAATTATTCTGGAACATTCAGTTTTGGCAAGTTGAATGTCTACCAAAAATAAATTTGTTTAGGCACTTATTTTAGCGAATGAGTGTCATTTTTTATAACTACTATCATAATGATAAGGAGAAATAAAATGATAGTAATGAATTTTAAAGCCTTTACGATAAGAGTTTTAGTTTTCACTATTTTCTATAAAGATTAGAGGTAAACAATCAAAACTGATATGCCCTATAAAGAATTATATATTATATAAAAATATAAAATCATTGAACAAAATGAAATTTTAAGTACAGTTTTAGGTTGAAAATAAAAAAATGTTTTGCTATCATATTAACAAGAAATGGAGATGTAAATATGGAAGGATATCCAATTTTAGGATCAATATATTTATTACAAGAAAATCCTACTTCTGAAAGGTTAGTTTGGTTAGTAGTAGAAAATAATTCAAATGATGGGACTTCTACTTTAATGGTTATAGAAAAGTGTCCAGAATTTGGTAAGAAAAGAAAAGCAGATGCTAAAAAACTTTGTAATATTGACCCAATAGGTCCTATTTTTCCATTAACTGGTGAAATAGTAGTTGAAAATGGAGTAGAATTTGCAAAACCAATTGATGAAAAAGTTAAATCCAAAGTATTTAAGCCTACAAATCCCCAAAACTAATAAATAGTTATTCTACTTATATTCATTCTAATTTTAATATAGAGATTTGTACTTAATCTATATAGATTGAGTACTATTTTTTATGATAAATAATAATGGAACTTGTCAAAAAATACTTATTGTATTATAACAAATAGTATGGGGAGGTAAATATGGCTAAAGTATATAATAAACTAGTAAGAGATAGAATTCCAGAAATAATTAAAGCTAATGGTGAAGTACCAGTAACACGCATTTTGGATGATAAAGAATATAAAGAAGAATTAGAAAAAAAGTTATATGAAGAATACCAAGAAGTATTAGGTGCAACAGGAAAAGATCGTGTTGAAGAACTAGCTGATATGTTAGAAATAATGAAATATTTAGCAAAATTAGAAAACTCTACAATCGAAGAAGTTACTACTATTGCTAGAGAAAAAAGTAAAAAAAGAGGAGCTTTTGAAGATAAGATATTCTTAGAAAAAGTCTTAAAGAAATAATAGATAATTTTTAAACTTGATCTTTTTAGAAGTTCAAGTTTTTATTATGTTCAAAAATATGTTAAAATGATAATGAATTAATAATTGGTATCTATGGTGAAAATATGAAAAAAGAATATAAAATTAATTGGTTTACTGATAAAAGTGATTATGAAAAGATTTTATCTAACGATGAAGTAATTAATATAATTGGAAGTAAAGGTTCAGGGAAAACGACTCTATCATTAAAGTATTTTAATAATCCTGATTATGTCGTTATAAACTGTGATCGACTATTAGAACTTCCTGGGGATAAAGAGCATGTTGAACTATCTAAAATAAGAGATATGTTAAAACGTAAATATAGAGTAATTGAAGAAAATGAAAAGTTTTTAAAGCAGTATCTTGATATTATAGATTATGTTAGAAGTAAAAAGAAAAAAGCTGTGATAGAGGGAAACATTCTTCAAGAAATTAGTCCAATAACTAATTTAAAAGGAAAAGTAATTGTTAAAAGAACATCTAAAATTAAAAGTTTTATAAGAGCTATAAAAAGAGATTATAAAAATGAATATTTTATGAATGAAGAAATAAAAAAATATGGATCATTTGGTAAAGTAACAAGATTTTTAAAAGTTACAAAAAGAAGAAAGAAAATATTTAAACAAATTAAAAGAATAGAAAATATTATTAAAGAGTTAGAAAATTAAAAGATAGGGTAAAAGATGAGTAAATATATAAAAGTTTTATTTGACAAAAAGGGAGCTAATTACGAATATAAATTAAATCAAGTTAATGTCGCAAGAAATTGGAATCCTAAAGCTGAAAAGGGTCGTGATTTTGGTGGGTTTAATTATACGACGGAAGATTGTATATTGCGATGGCTTCATCGAGGAGATACTTTATATGATGTTGAAGTTCCTAATGACGCTGAAAGTGTTAAATTAGATGGTGCAACAACTATCTATCGATCTAATAAAATAATTATTAGTAATCCAAGAAAAGTTGATGATGACTTAGCTCTTCATTTTTATGAAGTATCACAAATACCAGAGAAGTCTTACTATAAATCTTTAGCGGTCGTTTCTATAATGAATTATAAAAAGACTGCTTATGCCATTCTTAGAGATAAAGTAAACACAGATAATATTGGTTTAGTTTTGAGTGAATGGAATGATTTTATTAATCATGGTGGTGATGAAGAAAATGATAACAATCAATTAGTTAACGAAATTAAAGATTATCTTTTAGAAATTAATTCCGATTTATTGATTAGTCGCTTTGTTGATAAAGAGCCTTATATTAAAGAATTAACCAAAGATAAAGTAATAAATTTAACAGGCGAGTCTGGTAGTGGTAAATCATATTTTAGTAAAGATTATATAAATGATGAAAATTATATTGTTATCGATACTGATATGGTATTTAATAATGATGCAACTGATAATAAAGAATTACTTCAAATACGTGAATTATTTAAGAATGAAGCAAAAGATATTTTAAATAATGATTTTGATAAGTTCTATTTAAAAGTCTTAGATCATTTTAAAGATAGCGATAAAACACTTGTTATTGATTCCGCCCAATATCGTAATATAAAAGATGTTTCTCTTCTAAAAGGTCAAATCATAGTGATTAGAACTTCTATTGAAAAGTGTTATCAAAGATGTATTGATAGATGGTTATCTTCTAGAAAAGAATATACTCAAGAAGAAAAAGAAAAATATATGGAAAAGAAAAGTGGAATGTTTAGGTGGTACAAGAGTTTAAATGAATTTTTAAAGAAAGTTGATAAACTTAAATAGCATACTGACTAATTATTGTAAAGTTAAGTTCTAGATATTTTTTTAGAACTTTTTTTGTTATAATTTTAAATAGAGGAGTTGTAGTAATGAAAAAAGATAATTTAATAAAAAGAATTTATAAAATGTTAAATAAAAGACAAAAGTTTAATTTTATAATTATTGTTATAATCATGATTATATCAGCTCTATTAAGTCAGTTATTACCATTATCAATTGGAAAACTAACTGATGATATATTAGGACAAGACAATTTATCTTTTATGAAAATAGTACCTTTTTTACTATTTATTTTAGTTGTTACAGTAAGTAATGAAATTATTAAAGTAATTCGTCGTGTTCTAGTTGAAGATACTTGTACTAGATGTGAAAAAGATGCACGAACGAACGCTATTAGTTCTTTATTACATGCTCCATTGAGTTATTTTAAAGAGAATATGACAGGGAATATTCATGGGCGTTTAAATCGTAGTTTAGAGGGAACGATTAGATTATTAAAATTGTTATTTATGGATTTTGCACCAGCTATTTTTAGTGGTGTAGCAGCAATCATTGTCATATATAATAAGTTACCATTTTATTTATCAACATTGATGTTATTTGTTATTCCTATAGGAGTTATCATCATCTTCCGTCAAATATCCACACAAAAGGGTATAAGAGTAGAATTGATGGAAGAAAAAGCATCAATGGATGGAACGATGGTTGAATTAATGAATGGTATTGAAGTTATTCGTGTTACTAATAATGCTGAAACTGAAGTAGATCGTTTTACAGATAAATCAGAAATATTACGAGCAAAAGAAATGAAGCATCATAAAGCTATGGCTTTTTATGATTGTTTAAAGTTTTGTAATGAAGCATTATTTACGGTTTTAGTAATTGGTATGTCCGCATATCTTGCTGGTGAAGGAATAATAAGTGTTGGTACGGTTTTAACATCATATCTTTGTTTTACGCAGTTAACGACACCTCTTCGTGAACTTCATCGCATTTTTGATGAGTTGTCAGAGTCAACGATTCTTGCTCGTGAATATTTTAATATTATTGATTTAGAGAAAGACTTTTCTTATAAACCTACCAAGAAAGAAGAAATAACTAGAAAGACGAGTTATATTTGTGTTGAAAATGTTGATTTTTCCTATAAGAAGAATTCTAAAAAAGTTATTGATGATTTAACTCTAAATATTAAAAAGGGATCATTCATTGGTATTGCTGGTCCATCGGGTTGTGGTAAGTCATCATTTATAAAACTTCTTACGAAACTAGAAAAAAATTCAAGTGGTAACATTTTTATTGATAATCAAGATTTAAACAGTTTGACGCGTCGAGATTTAGCTAAGTTGATTGCTCTTGTTCCGCAAAGTCCTTTCTTAATCGCTGGAACAATTAAAGAAAATATTTGTTATGGGGTCAATCGTAAAGTCACTGATGAAGAAATAAAAGAAGCGGCAAGTAAAGCATCACTTACTGATTATATTGATAGTTTGCCTAATGGTTATGAAACTGTTTTAGCGGAGGGTGGTAACAATCTTTCTGGTGGTCAACGACAACGAATTGCCATTGCACGTGTCTTCTTGAGAAAACCGCAAATTCTCATTTTGGATGAAGCAACGAGTGCTCTTGATAATACAACGGAAAAGTTTATTCAAAAAGAAATTGAAAAATTACAACAAGAAGAAAAGATAACAATTCTTTCCATTGCCCATCGCTTAACAACTTTGGAAAACTGTGATTCTATTTTAGTATTCGATAAAGGAAAAATTGTTCAAACAGGAAAGTATGATGAATTAATCACAAATCCTGGTATTTTCCAAGATATGTATAAGGGAAAATTAAAATAAATGTAAATATAATAATGAGATAAAAATATTCTTAAGTTAAGAATGTTTTTTCTTTATCATATATTGATAGTGTATGTTATAATGAATATGTAATAGAGGGTGGAAACATGGAAACAATTTTGGTTGATATGGATGAAGTCATTACTAATGTTGACTTTGTCGCAAAAGTAGAAAAATATCTTGGTCTAAAACTAGATCTCTCCGGACAAGTTGGTTATTATCTTCAAGATTTATTAGGGGATCAAAAAGATGCTTTTTTTGAACAGTTCCGTAAAGAAAATATTTATGAGAATTCCGTTTTAGCACCAGGATGTTATGATGTTTTAAAAAGGTTACAAGAACATTACCATGTCTATATATGCACTGATTATATTTGGCGTGAGATGCTTTCTTCAGCTGGTGATAATTTAAGAAATAAATTTAATTTTTTATATGAAAAAATAGATTTTTTAGATCCTAAACAATATATTTTTACGGCTGATAAATCAATTGTTCATGGTGATATCAGAATTGATGATAAAGTATCTAATTTAATGGGTGCTAAAAAGAAGTTGCTTTTTACAGCGTACCACAATAAGACTTTAACGGATGAAGAGTTACAGCAACAGGGCATAGTCCGTGTCAATAATTGGGAAGACATTGGTAAAATTTTACTTGAAGGATATGATTACCCTGAAACTAGTCCTCTTTTTGAATTAAATCAAATGATTCAAAGACTAGCAAGTGAGGGAACGATTAATAAGAAAATGGTTAGTGATGGCCATCATACTTTTGGTGATTTATATGAAGAAAGAGCTTATTTATTTTCTGCCTTGTGTAATAGTTTCCCCGATCTTTCATGGAAGAGTAGGAAACATTATGATGAAGAAAATGATCCAATGTTCAATGGTGACTTTATTGCTGGTATCAATGCGCCAAGAGGCATCGTAACTTATCACTTTAAAAATAAGTATTGGGATTTGTTTAAAGTATCAGAAAGAGAACGAGCATTTAAGTATGATGGACACGGTTGTGATATAAAAGTTTTAGAATCATTGAATGATGAAAAGCCTAAAGTTAAGAAAAAGAGCATTAATTAAACTTCTTAGTTGTTTAAAGGAGTGATTTTATGAAAAAAAGTATCATTATTGGGAGTATGAATGTTCAAAATAAATATAAAATACCTGATTATGATGGATTGGATGATAAAGGAAACGATAATACTTTAATATTAAAAGAGTTTCTAGAACGTAATAAAATAGATATTTTAGGAACTCAAGAATTAGTTCGTCCTTTTATCGAAAGATTAAAAAAGACTTTATTACCTGACTATAAAATATTTGGTGACTATCGTTATGGTCATAGTAAATTAGTTCAAAAGTTTCAAATCTTAGATCGCTTTAATGAAACGGTTAGTATTATTACTAAACATAAAGTGTTAAGAAGTAAGACGACAACAATGCCATGGTTTCCTAAAAACATCAAAGATGTCATAAGAGGTCTAAAACTAAAATCAATTCGTCCGCGTGTCGTTACTACAGCTCTAATTGAAATAGAAGGTTTTGGGACTGTCAATTTTATCAATACTCATCTTGATCATCGTTTGAACATCATCCAAATAAGACAGTTAAATTATCTTCATACCCTAATTGAAAAATCTAAGTATCCTGTCATTTTAACGGGGGACTTCAATATGGACGTAAATATGCCAAGATTTAATAAATTTGTCATCAATTTGGAATGCATTGGTTATAAACGTGTACCTAATACTAAAAAAACTTATAAATATCAAGAAGATAAGTTACCAATCGATCATATCTTTGTTCCTAAAGAATGGAAAATAGAAGAGATAGCGATTGCGACTGATAAGTATTTAGATAGTTTTAGTGATCACTATCCTATTATTGTCAAAGTATCAAAATAAGACTTTTTAGTCTTTTTTCTTTTTTTAATTTACTTAACTATATAAAAAATGTTACAATCAATTTAGTGTTAAGGAGTGTTTTAGATGGTTTTAATTCCTAAAAAAAATAGTAATGAAATAAAATATAATGATAAAGTAGCTAAAAATACCGAGTATGTCATCATTGTCAATGATGTTGATAGTAGTAATGTTGGTGATTTATTCAGTCTTTGGAATCAAAAGAGTAAAGTTATTATTTGTAATGATATAAGTGACTATTATGATTTCCTAAAAAAGGAAAAAAAGATAACAAGTAATACTAATATTGTCATTATTGGTACTAAGAATATAAAGTATGAAACGCTTGTTGAATATAAGAATTTAACGCTATTTTATCTTTTCTATAAAGAAGAAGTTAAAAAAATAGAAAAAGAAATGGTTAAATGGAATAAGACCTTTATTAAAAATAGTGATAATGTTTTAGTAAAAGATGCCTTAAATCATATGGTTTATATGAATTCTAACGGTAAATATTTAAGAGCTTTATTAATATGTTTAGGTTATTCGATTGCTTCTAAAAAGAATAGTAATTATTATTTGCCATTAGCGTCAGCTTATGAGACTTTTCAAACTTCTATTTTAATTCATGATGATATCATTGATAATGCTGATTTGCGAAGAGGGAAGACAACAATTCATAAAAAGTATGAAGAAAAGTTTGATAAATATGATTTAAAAGATAAAGACTTTGTTGAAAAAAAGAAAAATATTTCTAAATCAATTGGTATTTGTGTTGGGGATATCGGTTTTTATCTTGCTAATAATATCATTGTTGAAAGTTATATGAATGATAAGAATTTAGGAAGAGTTTTAAAGTATTATAATGACATTGTCATCAATACAGGGAAAGGTGAACTAATTGATGTCATTTTACCTTTTAATGAAGAATACAACTCTAAAAATAAATGCTTAGAAAAAGATATTATGGAAATATATGATTTAAAGACATCTTGGTATACTATTGTTGGTCCATGTTCTTTGGGAATGCTTTTAGGAGGAAGTAGTGATCGGGTTGTAAGTTCACTCGTTAAAGTTCTAGAACCATTAGGAACAGCTTTCCAAATTAAAGATGATATATTAGGAATTTTTGGGGAAACAAAGAACTTAGGTAAGAGTACGACATCTGATATTTCCGAATATAAACAAACTCTTCTTTATTCATATGTCGTAAATAATACGAAATATAAAGAGGAATTGCGAAAATACTATGGTAAAAATAGTTTGACAGAGAAAGATGTAAAGCGTGTTAAAGAAATCTTTAGTGAAAGTGGGGCAAGAGAATACGCTACTATGACGATGAACAAACTATTTACTAAAACGCGTGAAGGAATTTTAAAGAATCATAATATTCCTAGTAATTACAAAGAAATATTGTTGGGGTTAGTTACTTTTTTAGAAATTCGTGATAATTAGAATTGGAAATTTTTGGTAGAAAAAATAAAAAAGAATAATACTTAAAAATATTTTCTTTGAAAGTAAAAGAAAAAAGTGAGATTGTGAAAGAATTTTCTTTCACTTTTTTTATTGAAAAATAACTATCTTTTCGATTGACAAAATGGTCTTTTTTTGCATATAATTAGGTATACAAAAAGGGAGTGAGAAATAATGAAAAAAATATTAAACTTTTTGATTAAAAAAGAAAGGATACTTTTGGCCTTAGTACTATGTGGATTAATTTTATTTTCAACTTTTGAAATGGGTGTAAGTGCTGATAACAATTACAAAATTGATTATCCCGTACTTGACTTTACAGATATTAAAAGTGTGTACAATTTTGATGGTGTTGATTCTTATGGTAACTTAGAAGAAGATGGATGGGAATTAACGAAAGATGGTCATGATTATACATTAAAGTTAAAAGATGCCACTGTTGGAAAGATTGTTCTTCCTACTGATGACGCTGATATCGATTGCTTTAATTCAGCTAAGTGTGGAGAAGATCCTAGGCAATCTAATGTTACTGTTGAGTTATATGGTAACAACGTTGTTTATGGACATAATTCACGCGAAGATGGTATCGTTGGAAACTACGTTAAAGAGACAAAGTTTACAGGTGATGGTAATCTTAGAGTAGATGCTGTTCATGGAATAAGTATTTATAGTGAAGTTGTTTTTGATGGTGTTGATGTTGAAGTAAACAGTCATCTATATGGAATTAATACAAACTATAGCCTTACTTTAAATGGTGGTAGTTATAAGATTGTTTCTGGTGAC
This sequence comes from uncultured Bacilli bacterium, assembly GCA_947585665.1. Classification (GTDB taxonomy): domain Bacteria; phylum Bacillota_I; class Bacilli_A; order RF39; family UBA660; genus RUG11788. The sequence goes on from CANPXE010000015.1 coordinate 10,371, forward strand.
TCTTCACTAATTTCTGCTGAAGATATGCGATTAAATAAGGCAACTATTGATGCGAAGATAAGTAGAGTAAATGATAATTATCTTGCAGCAACAGAGGGAACAATTGAATCAAGAAGAAGTTTATATATAGATGGTTCTAATCTTACTGTTAGAAAAGGACCTAATGGTATTTATGCTAAAGATATAACTATTAATGATAGTAAAATAAAAGATGCTGGTGAAAGTGCTTTATACACTAGTATTTATGCAAGTGGTGGTTATGATAATGGTCACACTACTAATTACGCTGGTAATATGACAATTACTAATTCTAATATTGCTTTAACAGGAAAAGAACATGCACTTCGTGCTTATGGTGAGATGAATGTTAATGGTGGAGAATATGACCTTACTTCAACGACATCTCGTACAGCTACGGTTGATGCTGGAACAAGTTTTGTATTAGATGGTAAAGCAAATTTAAGTTCTGTTGGTAATGGTTATGCTGTTGCTGTTCGTAGTGATAAAGGTACTGCTAGATTTAAAAATGGTACTAAAGTATATCTTTCAGCTGCTGTTAATAGTGTTGCTGATAAATATGCTGTTGACCAAATTGCCGTTTCAGCAAGAAAAACTTATATTGAAAAAAATGTTGAGTTTGAAGCTTTTGCTGGAAGTCAAGTCTTCAGTTATTCACCATCATTAGAAAAAGGTGCATATTACGTTGAAACTGCATCTATTGCTGAAAAAAATCCTAAAATGTTAAAACTTTATATTGAACGTAAGAGTAGAGAAAAAGTTGAAATGTTCCATTCATCATATCGTTATGTTCATGTCGTACCAGTTGTTGATAATGCAAAACCTGTCATTACGGGATATGTTGAAGGAAAAGAATATTGTAGTTTACCAACATTAACAGTTACTGATGATACAGGAATAGATTCAATTACTGTTAATGGTAAAGAAATAAGAGATTTTGTTTCTGAAAGTGATACTGAAAAGAAATTTGTCGTACCTATTTCCGATAGTCCAATTAAAGATGTTGTTGTTACTGATGTCGTTGGAAATAAGACAACAGCTAAGTTTACAGCTTATAATGGATGCGCTGTTGACATTAATGGCAAAGTAAGATTGAGCTATGGTGAAACTATAGTTTACGATGGTAAAGAAAAGAAACCAGTTGTTTCTGTATACTATGGAACTAGAAAATTAAAAGAAAATGCTGATTATAAAGTTACATATTCTAATAATGTAAATCCAGGAACAGCGACTATAAAAGTTACTGGTATGGGTGGATTTACTGGAACTGTAACAGGAACATTCACAATTGAAAAACAAGATAATGTCATTTCCGCATCTAATATAACAAAAGATTATTCAACAAAAGATCAAACATTATATATTAGTGCTACTAAGAAAGAAAATGCTAAATTAACTTATAATAGTAATAATAGTAACGTTTTAGTAGATAGTAATGGTAAAGTAACAATTAAGGGTGGAAATACTTCTAGTGCTACTATTACAATTACTGCTAGCGAAACTGCTCATTATAAGAAAACAACTAAGAACGTTGTAGTAACTGTTAAGAAACTTAATAATTCTGTTACTGCTTCTAATGTAACTAAGACATATTCAAGTAAAGATCAAACTTTCACAATTAGTGCTAAACAAAAAGGAAATGCTAAATTAAGTTATAGTAGTAATAATAAGAGTATTACTGTAAATAGTTCTGGAAAAGTAACTATTAAAAAAGGTTATATTGGAAAAGCAACTATTACTATTACAGCTAATGAAAGTGCAAGTTATAACAAAGCTTCAACTAAAATTACTGTAACTGTTAACCCAGCAACACTTCAAATTTCTAAGTTATCTAATGTTAAGGGAAAGAAAATGACAGTTAAATGGAGTAGTGATAAAAATGTTACAGGATATCAAGTTCAATATACAACTGATAGTAAGTTTAAAAAAGGTGTTAAGACTGTAACTATTAGAAAGAATAGTACTACTTCAACAACGATTTCTAAATTGACTAAAGGTAAAAAATATTATGTACGTATTCGTGCTTATAAAACAGTATCTGGAACTAACTACTTCTCAAGTTGGAGTAAAGTTAAAAATGTAAAAATTTCTAAATAGAAAATACCTAGTTTTATCTAGGTATTTTTTTTATAGTAATGACATTTTTATATAAATATGTTAGAATGTAATCGAGTGAGAAAAGAAGGTAAAATATGAAAAAATGTACAATTATCTATAATCCACATAGTGGGCGTAAAGTAAAGAGTAATTTTTTAGCAACTTATGTTGACTTATTGTTAGATAATGATTATGATCCAGAAGTTATTTTTTCTAAATACAAAGGCCATATTAAAAAAATAGTTAAGGAATTACCGGAATGTGATTTAGTTATTAGTATTGGTGGTGACGGTACTTTTAATGAAGTTGTAACCGGTAATTTACAAAGAGAGAAACCATTACTATTGTCGCATATTCCTGTTGGTACGACTAATGATATAGGAGCTATGTTTGGGTATGGAAATGACATTATAGCTAATTTAAAACGTCTTTTGAGTGGAGAAGAAAGAACAATAGATATTTGTACTGTAAATGATAAACCTTTTGTCTATGTGGCAGGATTTGGCAAATTTATGACTTTACCATATGAAACAAGCCGTGTTGATAAAAAAAATTTAGGTCATTTGGCCTATGTTAAAGAAGGAGTTAAAGCTTTCTTTAAATATACAAAACTTCATGAATTGACATATCGCGTTAATGGTGAAGAATTTAAAGGATTATTTTCTTTTATATTAATATCAAATGCTAATCATATCGCTGGAATTAAGAATTTTTATGATAATGTTTACCTAAATGATGGTAAGTTTGAAGTATTGTTTTGTAATATTACAAGAAGACTTGATATCATCAAAAGTCTTTTATATTTAAAAACTAGCGATATCACTAAAGTCCCAGGATTCTATTTTTATAAAACAGATAAATTAGAAATTGAATTTCCAGAGGAAATTGGTAAATGGTGCGTTGATGGTGAAGAATTAGAAGAAAAAACAACAACGTATAAAATTGCAATGAATCATAGCATTAGGGTTATGATGCCTAAGAAAAACGTTGATAAACTATTTATAAAAGATAAAAAAAGTGAAACTAAAAAAAATAAAAAATAAAGTACTATCAAGAAAAGATAGTACTTTTTTATTGAACAATATTTGTAAAAGTTTTATAATTATATTAGAAGTAAAATAGGAGAGGGTAGATATGAAGAAAAAAATATTACTAGTATTTATTGCCTTATTTTTACTATTAATAAAAATAGACGTAAGTGCTGAATGTACAAGCGATGAATTGCAAGCGTTAAAGACAGAAGCTTTAAATATATCAACTAGTTTAAAGTTAAGTGTTGTTTTTGGTGAAGAAGATGAGTTTTTAGGCGAAGATGAAATACCTCCATATTATTATGATTTAACAATAAATAATATGAACGAAAATTTTTATTCTGATGTTGGAAAAGGTAATAATAGTGGTGAAGTAAATCTTGAAAAAGCTTATTTAAACGGAGGATATAGTGAAAATATAAATGTATATGCTAGTGATAGTACTAAGTGTCCTAACACATTGGTTAGAACAATTTATATAACAGTTCCTTTTTATAATAGATTTAGCAAATATGATGAATGCAAAAACTATAGTAATTATGATGTTTGTAAAGAAAATTTTAACGCTTCAAAAATGACAGATTCTGATTTCAAAGAGGAAATAGAAAAAATAAAAGCAAATGAAGAAAAAATACGCCAAGAAAAAGAAAATCAAAAAAATAATGATAAAACTTTTTTAAACATTGTTAAAAATTTTATTAATGATAATATGTTATTAGTTGTTTCAATTATAGTAATTATTACTTTAGTAGTCATAATAGTAATAATAATTATTATTAAAAATAAAAATAAAATAAAAATAAATTTGGATGGTGAATAAAATGAAAAGGTATTTTTTATTAAATGCATTATTTTTATTGTTGGTAATTCCTACTTTTGTTAGTGCTTCCACTTGTACATCTACTCGTGTTAGTGGTAGTGCTACTGGTGGAAATGCTGGTAGTAACTTAGGAAAATGTGCCTCTGGAAGAACTTGCTTGTGGAGTTGGATACAAGATACTGTTAGTAGTTGGAATTATGGCGGTGTGCGTGTTCAAATATATAAATATACTGGTGGTGGAGCAGGAAATGCTAAATTAGTCGGACAAGGTGTCGATATTTGGGCTAAAGATCATAATTTTAGTGATTCTAATTATTCTAGTCCTAGTACGCCAAATTTGAAAAACAAAGCTAATTGTTCTGCCAGTGGTTGGGGACACTTCAATTTGTCATATTCTAAATACTTAAGCGGTGATTATGGTAATGTTGAAACATCAGATGGATTGTGGACAGCATTTATGAATCAAAGAAGAAATAATTCACACGGAGAGGTAGCAGACTTTTTGTTGAAGCATGATAATGGTATTCCACTTTATGGTTGGATTAAGGAGTATTTTTTACAACCATTAATTGATGATGATTATGATAGTTTGACATCAAACAATTATAGCATAAATAAATTTCATTTAAGTAAGGCTGATATTGATGATATCAAAAGTGAACCTGATAGTTATTATATAACAGCAGAGATTTTGTATCGTATTTATTCTAATGGTTATGAGGGACATACGGGAATATATTATGGTACTGTTTCCGAATTAGACCCTTTTGGACGTGATTTTGCACATACGGTTGGTGCCGCTTTATATTCTAATGATGTTACTGTTGGAAAGGCATTGATTAGAAAAAGCACATCAGGTCTTTTAACTTATTGGAACGGAAGTCAAAGAAGTGATGATGGTCATCGTGCTTATTGTAATAAAACTTTTGGATATGCAATTTGGAATTTACAACAAGTTTGTGAAGAGTGCGGTCATAGTTGCCAAAAGGATTGTGAACAATATAATAAGGGTTCTTTTCAACATCAATTATGCGCACAAGGATATTGTGAATCTAATGAGAAAAATGACGTAAAAGGTTGTATAAATAAATGTACTTATATTGATAAAGATGAAGGTTGTGATGGTGAATGTAAAGTTTCAAAAAAGTCACCAGGTAATAGTGATTGTGATAGTTCTTCAGGTACAGAAGAATTAGAAACTAATTCTTGTCACGATGATAATGCATCATATACTGTCGTTGATAAAAATTTAGGTGTTAATTACTCTAGTAGTGGTAAATATAGTTATTCATCATTAAAATATTATAAGATTGATTGTAATGAAAATTTTAAACTTAGAGATTTACCTAAATTTAATTCTAATGCATGGTTAACTAAGGCAGATTTTGGTACTTTGCATTTGGGATTTACTTTAGATTATAAAAAATCATGTGAGATAAAGTATAAAGTTGGAATTTCAGATGGTAAAGGTAATGTATCGTATAGTTGGCAATCAAACTTTAAAAAATCGAGATTGGAAAACGATATAATTGATACAAAAAATGCTATTGATAATAGTAATAAAGCTATCGCTAATTTAGAAAATGAATTAAAAACAGCTAAAACTGAAAAGAAAAAAGAGTTAATTCAGGAGAGTATAGCGTCTTATAAAAATATAATTGAAGTTGCTAAAAAAACATTTGATGAATTAATGGCACTTGCACCAACTAGTTTTTCATATAATGGAAAAAATGGTGGCGGTGTTATAGACGCTAGATTGATTACATTAACACAATTGGATCATAAAGGTGAAAAATATTTTGAACCAACAATAGATTTAGAAGTTCCTGATATCTCAGCTGAAGCTAGTGTTAGTGGGTCTGTTAATACTACTACTGACTATTTAGTACTAGAACCAGTAACTTGTGTTGAAGTGCCGCAAGAAAAAATTACGCGTTGCGTATGGCGAGAAGATGAAAAGAAATATTATGTTAAGTATGAAAAAAACACTTTGTTAGAGTGTAGTAATGCTGATAGTAATGGTAATACAACACCAATTAAAGCTAAAGTTGCAGCTAATAAATATTCGGCATCTTTAGAAAAAACATTATATTATGAATTGCCAGATAGTTATGTTTTGACTCAATCAGAAGATGATGGATTGGTATTTCACTCTACTTATAAACAAGGAACAGATATCAATATTGAAACAGCAAAACAAAAGTGTAATGATTATTTGAAAGGTAAAGATTATACAGGTAAATGCTTAAAAGAAGCTAATTTGTATCAGTTCCCACAATTTAAAGATAAACTCATTGTTGATGAATTAACTACTACGAATAAGGAATTTAAATATAAAATAAAAATTAATAATATTGGATATTGTGGTGATAAAGTTGGTGGATATACTTATTCGTGCTCATATCAATTTAAAAAAGATACAGAATGTAGTAAGTGTAGTCAATATACAAAAGGAACTGCAGCTTATGAAGAATGTTACAATAAAAATTGTAGTTGTGAAGCTGTATGTAATGGTAGTGTATCTTGTGAACAAAAGTACTGTCCGACAACTTGTGTAAGTTGTGGAGAAACTACTTATTATGAAGATGAAGATTGTCCTACACCTCCAGATGGTGAATGCGATTCATCAAAAAATGATTGTTGTAATGAAAATTGTAGTAAAAATAATGTTGCAGGATCTGATAGCTTTTATGCTTGTCAATATGAATGTTGTAATTCCAAAGCTAATGGTAACGTTCAAGCAATAAATGATTGTTGTCATAAATATTGTACTAACATCGCGCGTGGAAGTGATGAAAAATACAATGAATGTGTTGATATTTGGTGTCCTAAATGTCCTGAATGTGAAGGAACTGAATATGTTTATCGTTCAATAAATATACGTGATCCATTTAATGGAAGAGAAAACCAAACAGATGGTGTTGGATTAAACTGGCGTGGAAAAATAGGTTTTATAACAGAAGAAAATAATAATAAAAATAAACAGTATTATGATTCTACAAACAGTTATGACAAAGATGAAAGTACAGCTGAATATGTCTTTGATTTGTCATCAAACATGTTAAAGGGCATTAAGAAAACGCGAAAGATAGGTAGTGAAAGTGTTGACACAACATATCAATTAACTAAATCATCAAAAGAAACAAATAGTAAAATAAGTTCGCCAGTCAATGATAGTGATGTTGTTGATCCTTATTGTAGTTATTTGTTACATGATGTGTTTGAAGCAAATGGTTCTTTAAAACAAAATGATGCGGCAGGAATGGGGTGTAAATAATGAATTCGTCAGTATGGGGATATTTATTTCTAGTATTAGGTTTGTTAGGACTTCTATTAATTAATGTTTTTAGTGGTATAGCAATAAAAAATGAACAAGATTATTATTCATTAAAAGAAGTAACTAAAGCGGCATTAATTGATTCTGTTGATGAATTCGCAAAGGTTTACGGAGTTGGTTATGATGGTGTAACACGAACAAGTGATCCTGAAAGTATGCATTGTTCTTCAAGAATTCCTGGAACAATTAGAATAAAAAAAGAAAGATTTGTTGAATTATTTATATTAAAATTTATTGATAGCATTGATATAAGTAATAATGACTATAAAATAATTTTTAACGACATTGATGAATGTCCACCAAAAGTAACAGTAACAGTAGTAACTCAAGAATCATACAGTTGGATTCAAAGAGCATTAGGTGTTAAAAAGGAACAACAAGAAGCTGATGCTGATATAACTAATGTTATAACTGGTATTCTTGAAAGTGATGATGCTTTTGAATAATTGAAAAAAAAGAATAGGTTAAAAATGACCTATTCTTTTATATAACCATTAGTTTTCAATTTAGATACTATTTGATTTTTACTTTTTTCTCCTTCAATTCTTTGCATTGTACTAGTTTCTTTTCCATCTTCAAAGAAAATAACGGTTGGTGTTCCTAAATCTTGCCCATAAGTATTAAGAAATTCTTGAAGATTAGCACTTCCTATCTTGTCCACATAAATATTAATGCTGTAAGCAGTTAAATCATATTCTTCTAATACAGAAGTGAACACTGGTGTGAAATTAGAACAATGTTGACACCCGTCTTGAACTATTTCTAAAATAAAGGTATCATTGTTGGCTATTTTTTTATTTAATTCATCATAGCTTATATCAATCAAATGCTCTTTACTTTTATTATTTCCACATCCTAAAACTAGTACAACGATGACAATGAAAAGAGAAAAAAACTTTAATATTCTTTTCATAATGCACCTCTTTTGTTATTTTATCATAGTGAAAAAAATATGACAAGTTGTCATTGAATTTTAATTAAATTTGATGTATACTAAAAATAGTATAGAATAGAATAGGTGGCTATGTTTGTTTTCTAGTGTTTTTATTTGCCAAAAAGTGTCAAATTTTACTTATCTATTTAGCAAATTTATGATATTTGTTGTTTGATGAATGATAAATACTATAAAATAATATTGATATAATAGTTAACTTCTAATTTATATCGAATTTGTAACCGCTATTAAGAATTAGAAAGGGTGATTTTATGAATAGTAGTACAATGAAAATAAAAAGATTATTAGGAAATAAAAATACAGTTACTTTAATATGTGCTGTCTTAGGATTGTTGGTTTTGTTTTTTGGATACCATCGTGCTGTAGAAAATGCAACACAACCGGTTGATGTATATTATGCAACTCAAAACATTCAACCAAGAACATTAATAACTGATGCAATGGTTGATAAAATTTCTGTTCCTCAAGCAGCAATTGACGAAATGGGACAAGGTAACATTATTATGAAGAAAGAGGATATTGTTGGTAAAAAAGCTAATATTAACTCTTTAATTCCACAAGGAAGTATGTTCTATAAAGGAGCAGTTGTTGATGAAAAAGATTTGCCAGACGCTGCTGTTTATAACCTTAAAAAAGGTGAGACTTTATATCAGCTAGCAGTTAACATGAATTCAAGTTATGCAAGAGCAATCGTTCCTGATGGTTATATTGACATTTATATAAGAACTACTGATGCTTCTGGTAAAGCTCGTGTTGGTAAATTTGTTGAAAATGTTAAAGTCTTAGCAGTCTTGACAAATAATTCACAAGATGCTTTTGAAAACACTGATGAAATAAGAACTCCTGCTTATATTCATTTTGCTGTACCAGATGAAACATTTATTTATCTAACTTCTGCTAATCAATTAGGATTAACGATATTCCCTGTACCTACTAATGTTGCTGAATCAGAAGTTCAACCAGATTCATCTTTTATTACTAGTACAGAGTTAAAAGAATATATTGATAACTTATCAAATAAATTTATACAAGACTCAGTATCAAGTGAAATTACTGATAACAATAGTTCAACTCAACAAACAACTGAAAATGAAGAAAATGAATAATAAGTGGTGATGATAATGGATGAAACAATGAATTTGAATGGGATGGGGATAGGTGCTGTTGCACCAACTACTCCTCCTGTTGCACCAATTAATAATGTTAATAATATGCCCAATGTTACAAATGTTAATCCAGTTGTCACAAATAATCAAACACCACCTTCAAATCCTACTGTTCAAAATGGAATAATGCCAAATCAACAAGTAAATCCAAACATTGAACAAACGGCTTCTATTGCTAACGCTGCTAATCCAGTTGCTAGCGATACTCCTAACTTACAAGAAGCAAATAATGGTACTGGATTTGAAGATATGGATATGGTTAAAGAATTACGTGCTGAAGAAGCAAATGCCCGTAAAAACGATAGTATTTTTTCAAGCATGGATTTTGGACCATTAAAGAAATATTTAGATGATGATGATGTAACTGATATTTCATACAGCAATGGTGGACAACTTTGGCTAAAGACTTTAAGTAAAGGTGTATATCGTGTTGAAGAAGATGGAATAAATGATGCTTTAATTGAAAAAATTGCCTTTCAATGTTCCAATGTTATGGGAAAAACATTTAATATGGCTCATCCATTCTTGGACTCAGAGTCTGCTGAACTTCGTATGAACTTTATTCACGATTCTATTGCAAGAAATGGAATAGCTGTTGTTTTTCGTAAGACACCAGCCAAAATTCGTCTTGAAAAAGAAAAATTGATGAAAGAAAATTATGTATCACTTAGTGTTCATGATTTCCTTATTAAAGCTGTTCAAGGACATTGTAACATCATTATGTGTGGTGAAACTGGTTCAGGTAAAACAGAGTTCTTGAAATATCTTGCTTCACATACTGCCGAAAATGAAAAAGTAGTTACTGTCGAAGATACTCTTGAACTTCACTTGGATCGTATTTATCCACATCGTGATATTGTGGCAATGAAAACTAATAATATTGCCTCATATTCTGATGTATTGGTTACTTGTATGCGACAAAACCCGGTTTGGATTTTGCTTTCTGAGGTTCGTAGTGCTGAAGCTGTTACAGCTGTTCGTAACTCTATATCTTCAGGTCACTTTATTCTTTCAACAATTCATGCTGATAAGGCAGCAAATATACCATATCGTTTATATAGTTTGCTTGAATCAAATATCGACGTTGAGCAATTTATGAATACAATTTATCGTTATATTCAATTGGGTGTCTTTCTTCGTGGTCGTTTCGATCCACAACAAGGAAGATATGTTCGTGAAATAGGTGAAGTTACTGAATTCTATGTTAATGATAATAATGAATGCGTTAGTAATACTATTTATCAAAAAACAATAAGAGGTGATGTCACTTATAAACCAATAAGTGAGCATTTATTAGATTATCTAGAAGGTCAAGGAATTGATATGAGTGCAATTCGTGAGTCTAATGGTGATCTTGAACAAGCTCAAAGTTATTCTGATGAACATAACGAAACAGATGAAAAATCTAATGAAGAGCCAAAAAATATGGAAAATACTTCTGTGGAAACACAAACAAATCCTACTATTTCTACAAGTGATGTAAATAATAATTCTAATTTAGTTACACCACAAGTACAAAGCATGGAACAAACAAATATAAATAACAATATTAATCCATTACCAAATAATGGCTTAAATAATGGCCAAAATTTTAGTACAATACCTAATACTACAAATGTTTAATAAATAGGAAGGTCGGTGAGTTTATGGAATATATAATTGTTGCATTTTTATTTACGTTTGCACTTTTATATTACATTAAAAAAGGTGACTCTTTATATAAATTTGTCATTGATGGTGCTAATGTTATATATGATCGCTATGCTCCATATTCTTTTAAGACAATAAGAGAAAAAGTTAGGGAATTAGGACAAGACTATACTATAAAAGATTATATGGTGCAACTTGCCTTATTTGGCGGGGGAGCCTTAATTGTATCATATCTATATTTTTATAGCATTTTTGTTTCAATAATTTATGTTATTGTCGCTATTGCCTTAATACCATATTTACAATACTTACGTTGTAAACGTATATATAGTGAATTTATCTTTGAACAAATTCAAGTATATACAACTAATACTATAATGGAATTCCAAACAACACAATCTTTTGTTAAAGCTCTAGAAGGAGTATATGCTTCAGGAGTTTTACAAGATCCTGTTTTGGCAGATGTTAAAATAATGATTGATATGTCATATCAAGATGGTGTTATTGACAATGCCATTCAATATATGAATGAAAGATATGACTTTTATATGACTAGAAATATGCATCAATTGTTTTTACAAATTACTAAAGAAGGTTCAAGAGATTCTAACGATATTTTGGAAAATATGTTACAAGATATTGATACATTAGTTGAAGGAGTTTATCGTGATAGGATGGATCGTCGTAACTTCCATCGTCAGTTCATTCAATATGGCCTTATGTTGTATCTATTAGTTATGTTAATTCAATATCTATTGCAAGTTGATACATATAAAGAGTTATTAGAAGATCCAATCGTACTTGTTGCGCTTCATGCGATAGTTATTTTTAATAGTTATTTTCTCATATCAGGAGAAAAATATTATAACGAGAATGTAGGTGCTGAATAGATGGGAACAGGAATTGTTATATTAATAGTTGCAGCATTAATGGCTTTTGCTTTGGTTTATACAAAAACTGTTGATACCAATCAATTTTTACAAGAAAATGACATTTATATTAAAATGTTGAAAGAAAAAGATTGGGACTTTTATGTTGCTGCTAGATATGGTGATAAAAAAGATCCAGATGAGTTATTCAATAAGCGAATAAAACAAACTTTTGTGCTTACAATAGTAATAACAGTACTCATGCTTCAAGATTTTTCTTTTATAAATTTTGTATTTATAATAGTTGTGGCTTTCTTTATTTTTAAGATGCCATATTCCAATTTGCGTTCATATTATAAGCGCTATATGTCTAAAATTGACCAAATGTTACCATATTATTTAAAGGGACTTGAAATTTTGTGTCAAAACTACACGGTTCCTGTTGCGCTTGCGCGATCAATTGAAGATGCACCTGAAATATTTAAACCAGGATTGAGAGCAATGGTTGAAAAAATTAATGCAGGGGATTCGTCAGTGCAACCATATATGGATTTTGCACAACAATATCCCGTAAGAGACTCAATGCGTATGATGCGTTTGTTATATCGTTTAGGACTAGGTGCTCAGGAAAATAAATATCAACAATTGATAATGTTTTCTAAAAGTGTTTCATCACTTCAAAATAAAGCTCGTGAAGATAAATATAAGAAAAGATTATCCGTAATGGAGAAAAAGACAATGGTCATGCTAGTTGTTACTGGTGGTGGAACAATGCTTGTTCTTCTAATGGCTATGATGACAATGATGGGATAAAAAGTATTGATTATTTAGTTTTATGATATTATAATTAAATTATAGTAGAGAGGAGGTAATATATAGTGAAAGAGGCAACAGGTGAATTAAATATGACTTTAGTTACTGTTATAGCAGTAGCTGCAATATTAGCCTTTGTTACATTCTTTGTTCCGCAAATTTTAAATTCAATTAAAAACAAGTGGAATAATGATAAAGAAATTGGTGAAGACGGAAATATATCTTACGTCGAATACTATGATGAAGCATTCAGATAAAAAGAGGTGGTAAGTTATGCGTGAGGCTGTTGGTGGTACAATGTTAATGTATATTGTTGTTACTTTTCTAATAGTATACATTGTATTTATGGCTTTTGTTATTAACTATGGTCGTGTCTTTCGTGTTAAAAATGCTCTTATTTCTAAAATAGAAAATGATGAGGGAATAAATAACACTGAAGAACTAATTAGTAAAGCGGCAGAAATGGGATATGTCAATCAGCAAATTGATGTATGTTATACAAGTGGTAATAATAATTATGATTATTATTCCGTAAGAGTATATATACGTTTTACTTTACCTATGGCAGGAAGTATTAAAATTCCTATTTCTGGACAAACTAGTGCTATAAAAAGACCAAAAGATAAAAATACTAATGGTGCTAGTGGTAAAGCCGTTGGTAATTGTAGTAAATCTGGTGATAAATTTAAAGATTCAACCCCTATTGCCACTGATAAGAAAGGTTGAAATAAATGAATGTTTTGGTTACTAACCAACAAGAAGCTCTTTTATCTGGATTAAAAGTTGAAATAATAAAGACTATGCGTGGTGAATACGATGCTGAAGAAATAATTGGAACTTTTTCCAATTTCTTTTTTGGCAAAATGATTCTCGATTTAACAGCAATAAAAAATTATGATAATATTGCTAATATTCAAAAAATTTCAATTGGTTTACCAGTTGAAAAAATCATTTTAGTTTTGCCACCTAATGGTAATTATTCAAATAATATATTTATTTCTAAATTAATTTCAATGGGATTTTACAATTTTACAACTAATTTAGAAGGAGTAGAATATTTAATTGATCATCCTAATACTTATAAGGATGTAGCACATATGCAACAATTGGAAACACCAACTTATGCAGTATCTAATCAACAAAATAATGTTGGTAATAATCCAGTAATTAATCAACAAGAAATTCCTAAAGTTCGAATTATTGCTTTTAAATCAGTTACAGATGGTGCTGGAGCAACGACTCTAATTGTTACAATGAAAAAAGAATTAGAAAAATTTCATAACTTTAAAGTTAAAGCTATTGAAGTTGGAAAAAGAGATTTTATTTATTTTAATGATTCTAATTTAGTTTCTATTAATAAAACAGAACTTATATCTGAACTATCTAAATGCATTGGATATGATTTGGTTTTAGTAGATATTAATGATATGGAAGAGAGTTCATTTAATGAAGTGTACTATTTAATTGAACCATCAATAATTAAGATAAATAAATTGATTAAAAGAGACAAAAGAATTTTTGATCGATTGAAAGACAAACATGTTATTGTTAATAAGAGTATGATTTCTAATGAAGAAATTACTGAGTTTGCATTAGAAACAGGATTAAAGATATTTACAGCGATTCGTCCTTTTAATGATAGAAGCAAAACGCAAGTGTTAAACAATCTTCTTAATCGATTAGGAATTATTCATATGGAGATTAATGGTAGCAGTAATCAACCAAGTAAATTGGGTGGCATTTTTGGACACTAATTTACATTTGATTATTGACAAAATATGTATTTTTATCGTATAGTTTATATATGAAGTGAGGAGGAAAAGTTATGTTAATGAATTTTATGGATGCTTGTCAAGGACTTGGCCCAATCGTTGGATTTGTAAAAGCAATATTTTGGATTATCCAAATTGTAATTCCAATTGGTTTAGTAATTATGGGTTCTATAGACTTAGGAAAAGCTGTATTATCAAGTGATGATAAAGAAATCAAGGCCGCTACTGGTAAGTTAGTTAAAAGAGCTATTGCTGCTGTTGCTGTATTCTTTTTAGTTTTAATTGTACGTTTACTTATGAATACAGTTGCTAGTAATAATGCTGGTGATGAGTCTTCTGAAGGTCAACTTACTGCAAATAGTTGGTGGGCTTGCTGGGACGAAGCAAATTAGAAAAATAGATTTAGGAAACGAAGTGTTTATGTACGTTGTGACATTAAACACTTTTTTATTGTTATTTTTTATTAAATATATTATAATTGGTATGAGGTGTTTTTATGCTAAATGCTATTAAAAAAATGGATAAAAAAATGTTACGAATGATTTTCTTTGTCGTTGGTGTAATAATTATTTTAATTGTTGCAATTGTAATTGTTTCATTATTTACTGGTGGAAAATTATCATATTCTAAGATTGAGAATAAAATGGTTTCAGCAGCTCAAAGTTATTATAAAGACAACGATAATTTACTTCCTAAAAAAGTTGGTGAAGTAGTAGAAATAGATGCTATGATGCTTGCTTCTAATTCATATATGAAAGACTTGTCTGAATATACAAAAGAAAGTGTTATATGTGAAGGTAAAGTATTAGTTGCTAAAACTGATGATAGTTATGATTATGTGCCTTATCTTGATTGTGGAACAGACTATAAAACAGAATTTTTAACCGAAAAGTTATTAGAAAATGTTACTAATACAGGAGAAGGGTTATACAAATTAGATGATGTTGTTGAATTAGGTGATCCTTTAGGATTTGATGATGAAGGATATGATTTAGCAACTAATGAATTGTTAAAAGGTTATATTTATCGTGGTGAAAATGTTAATAATTATATAAAGATTGATGATTCATTGTATCGTATTGTTCAAATCGATGGTAATAATGATATTACGGTTATAACAGAATATAAGAAAAAGAAAGGTCCTTATGATGACCGTTATAACTCTGATGCTTTACAAAATTATGGAATTAATGATTATACAGTTAGCCGTGCTTATGAAAATATTAAAAAAGCATATGACGATTTAGATAAAGATAGTATGATAAAGAAAAAGATAACTTCTAAAAACATTTGTATAGGTGCAAGAAGTGTTGGTGACGATTCTACTGATGGTAGTAGTGAATGTAGTAAAGTTATGAAAAATCAACATTATGGTTTAATTACAATAGCTAATTTTATGAATGCTAGTTTATCTGAGGAATGTAAGAATGCTTTAAGTACAGAATGTCATAATTATAATTATTTAACAAAGTTGGATTCACCTTTTTGGACAATAACTCCATCAACAGAGAATTCATATACGGCTTATCGAGTTGGTGATATTACAGAGGGTGTAAGAACAAATAAGAATGCAACATATAGATATGTTTATTATTTATCAAATCGTTTACGTTATGTTAGCGGTAGCGGAACAGAAAATGATCCATATATTGTAAAGTAATTTAATTAATTAAAAAATAATAGTAAAACTCTTTAACTATTATTTTTTTTTTGTTATAATTATTATGTTATATTGGACTTTTTAGGAGGAGTTATGAAAAAAAACAGTACAAAGATAATATTTTTAATATTAATAACAATGTGTATAATAACTTGTCCAATAGTGTATGCTGAAAGTTGTGATGGCTTATTGACACAGGATGCTGCTGAGTTATTGTCTGATATTATTGGTTATATAAGAGTTGGGGTACCAGTTCTTCTATTGGTTCTATGTGCTAGTGATTTTATTTCAGTTATAACTTCACAAGATGATAATGCAATGAAAAAAGCTGGGGCTCGTATTGTTAAAAGATTTATTGCTGCAGCAGCAGTATTCTTTGTACCATTAATAATATCTGTTATTTTAAATATAGATGCTGTTAAGAACAGTTTAAATTTAGTTGATGATCCAATGTGTGGAATAGAGGAAAATACTGATTAATTAATAGAATAGAGAAGGGTGAATAGAGATGACAAGGAACTTTTTTAACAACTTTATTCGAAGCTTATTCTCAACTATCGATTATTTCATTTATTCATCAATCAAATGGGTAACACAAGGTATTTTTGATATTGCTGAATTGAGAACAAATGTTAGTATAGTTGAGACAGTTAGAACTAAAATATATATAATTTTAGGTATTTTCATGTTGTTTAAAATATCGGTTTCACTGATTAATTACATGATTAATCCTGATCAAATGACTGATAAAGACAAGGGTGCTACAAAATTGATTAGTAGAACTATAACAATGTTAGTTATGTTAATTTTGTTACCAACAATATTTACTTTGATATATCGTGTCCAATCGGCTTTTTTACCTATGATACCAAGACTTGTTTTAGGTACTAATGATACAGCATCTACTGATGGAAATGGTTCCAAAAATACGGAAAAGGAAATTACTAATAATGTGGCGGAGCATTCGGATGCAATGGCTGTTACTTTGCTTCAAGCATTTTTCCATCCATATTATTCCGAAGAAGCAACGGAAGGTGAGTATTACTATGCTTCTATTGATGGAGCTAAAGAAATAAAGAGTTTGGATGATTTTGTTCAACACGTAAATGATGGTAATGCTATGGCTATACCATTACTTGGAAAAACAGCGGGTTATAGTTATGAATATCGTTTCTTATTATCAACAGTTGTTGGTATTGTCGTTTTAGGATTGTTGGTAGGTATAACAATTGATGTTGCTGTTCGTCTTTTTAAAATGTTAATTTTAGAGATGTTGGCACCTATTCCAATTATGAGTTATATTGATCCAAAATCACAAAAAGATGGTCCTTTCCAAAGTTGGTTAAAGGAACTATCTAAAACATTCTTAGATATATTTATAAAATTGGGATTGATTTATTTAGTTTTATTCTTTGTGGCTGAACTACAAGATGATAATTTATTTGTTACTTATGGAAGTGCCGAAGGAGCTAATATTTCACCACTTAGACTCATGTATTTAAGAGTATTTATAATTATCGGTTTATTAGTGTTCCTAAAACAAGCTTCTAAGTTTGTTAAGAGTATTTTAGGAATTAAAGATAGTAAAGATGGTGGAAGTTTCCTTGGCAATGTCGTTGGTGGACTTGCAGGATTTGGTACTGGTGCTATTTCAGGTGCCATTTCAGGTCGTGGTCTTCGTGGAGCAATTACTGGAGGTATAACTGGTATGGCTGCTGGATATCAAGGTGCAGCATCTGGTAAGGGTGCAAATGCTTGGCAAGCTGGAGGAGATGCGGCATTACAAGCGCGTATTGGTGATAAGAATGCTAAGAGTGGTGTTCTTGCTACATTACAACGTAAAGCTTCTAGTTCGCAAATGAAAGCATCTGCAGCAAGATTAGGATTAACAGAACAATCTGTTGATGCTGCTAAGTCTAATTGGTTAAATGCTCAAGCTGAGGCAACACAAGCTGAATGGAATTATCGTGATTTAATTGCTCGTGGACCTAATGCTGGTGAGTCTGAAGCTGATTATAATACTCGTCGTGCTGCTGCTTACAATGATTGGCAAGAAAAAGTTACGCGAAGTAGCGATGCAGAAAGAAATTATCAAAAAGGAAAAGAAGCATACGAAAAGAATTATGGTCAAGAACAATCTGCATATGCAAAATATTCTAATGGCACAGTTCATCGTGCTAGTAAAAGAGTTAAAGAAGGCGCTGAAGGATTGGCTGACAATATTACAACTAGTCTTGGTGGTTCAACAATAGAACGTCGAAGAGAAGAAAGAACGAGTAGAATTTCTAATAATGGTGGATTTGATCCTAATAAATAAGAATAGAAAAGGTGATAAAAAGTGGAAAATAATTATTTAATACCTGCTAATGCTAATCGTGGAAAATTAATTATGGGCTTTTTTAGACCGATTGATTTTATCATTTTTGGTGTTGGTGCTGGAACAACTTTATTATTATTGTTGATTTTACAAAATTATATGACCAATGTTGGTGTTGCAATAATAACTATACTCCCTGTTTTAGTTACTGGCTTTTTAGTTATCCCTGTGCCTAATCAACATAATGTTTTGGTCTTTTTGACAAACTTTTATAGGTTTTATTTTGTAAGTAGAAGAAAATATTATTGGAGAGGTTGGTGTAATAAGTATGACGAAGAAACAAGCAGTAAACAGTAAGTATGCTGAAGATTGGGTTCCTGTTCAAGGAATTAGTAATGGTATGATTGTTTTGGATAATAATCTTAAGGTTACAGGAGTTAAAATTACTCCAAGAAACATTTTTATCTTGGATGCTGATTCACAAATGGGAATAATTAATAATCTAAAAAATTTCTATAATCAAATCGATTATGAATTTTGGTTAGTTGTAGCTGATAGACCTGTTGATATATCAGTATATATGTCACAATTACAACTTCTATATAATCAAACTCAGTCACCAGCTATTAGAAAATTAATTACTGAAGATATTCAAAAAGGTAATAGTTTCATGAATAATAATGTTGTTGATACAGAGTATTACATATTATTTAAAGATGGTGATATTGATAAAATTCAAAAGCGAATAAGACAACTAATTAATTCTCTATCATCTTGTGGACTAACTGCTAGTCAAACAAGTAATGAAGATTTGCGTATCATTCTTGATAATTTCTTGAATGGTGGGCAAACGACAGAATTTGGAACGGTGGTGGCACTATGAGTACGACGATGAAATTTAAATCCCAAATTGCTCCTAAAGGACTAGAATTTGGTTCAAGTGATTTCTTTATTAGTGATAAATATGCAACCGTTTTAACAGTTGTTTCTTATCCAAAGTTTATTGCTCCAGGATACTTATCAACACTTACGACAATGTCTGGAATCAAGATTGTTGTTAAACATATACCAGTACCTTTTTCAACTATTTCTAAAATGTTGAATAAACAAATTGCTGACTTGAAAGTAAGATATCAAGAAGAACATGATCGTACTGTTCAAGAACGTATTAGATTAGACTATGAATCATTAGAATATTTCGTTTCTATGTTAGCAGGAAGTCAAGCACGAATCTTTGATTTCCAAATGCATATTATGATAACAGCTGATACGAAAGAGGATTTGGAACTTAAGAAAGTTAATGTTAAAAACTATCTTGAAGCAATGGAATTGCGTGCTGTATCACTTCGTTTTGAACAAGAAAAAGTATTGAAATCAATGCTTCCAATCTTTCCTAAACAAGATATCGAAGATCGTGTTGGTACACCAATACCTTCTGTAACTATTGCAGCAATGTATCCGTTCATTTTTGATAGTATTAAGGACCCAGGATTATCAACTTTACTTGGAGTAGATTTCTCTGGTGGTGTAATTTTATTCAACCAATTTTTATATAAGATTAAAAAAGAAAATAACCGTAATAATGCCAATTTGATTTTACTTGGTACTTCTGGTTCAGGTAAATCAACAGCGGCTAAGTTATTACTTCGTAACCATATTCGTAATGGTTGTCAAATTGTTGCGATTGACCCAGAAAATGAGTATGAAGAAATGACTAAAGCCTTTGGTGGAGATACAATTGACTTAGGTAAAGGTGGAGAATTTGGTATGATTAACCCTTTACAAATAGTTATTGATGCTGATGAAGATGAAATAAAACAAGGTCTTGGTTACACTGTTTTAACACGTACTCTTCAATTCTTAAAAGCCTTTATGAAGTATTATGATCCATCAATGGAAGAAGATACTCTAACAATCTTTAGTGAAGTTGTTCAAGATACTTATCGTCGTTTTGGAATTGACTTTGATAAAGACTTTTATAATTTTACAGCTAATGATTATCCAACTTTCTCAGATGTTTATGCAACTATTAAGAGTCGAATCATTGCCATGCCAGAACATACTCATGAACGAGAAACAATGGAAAAACTAGAATTAAAAATTAGACCATTAACTAATGATTTGCGTTATTACTTTGATGGTAAGACAACAATTACCCATAATAGTGATTTTATTACTTTTAATATAAAAGAGTTAATGAATGCTGAACAAAATATTAAAAATGCTTTATTCTTTAATATTTTGAAGTATGCTTGGGGATTATGTTTAAATAAAGATGTTGATACAATAATGATGATCGAAGAAGCACATGTTTTGCTTGGTGATCAAAATACTTTGGGAGCTGATTTCCTTGCTCAAGTACAACGTCGTGCTCGTAAATATAACACTGGTACTATTGTAATTACACAACAACCTAGTGACTTTGCTGCACCTAATGTCATAATGCAAGGTAAAGCTATCTTTGACAATGCTTCTTATTATCTAATAATGGGATTAAAGAAACAAGCTGCTGAAGATTTAGCGATGTTAGTTGATTTAAATGATAATGAAAAAGAAAGTATTAAGCACTATAACCAAGGTGAAGCATTATTCATTTGTGGAAATAGACGTATGCGTATCAATGTTATTGTAACGCCAGAAGAGTTAGCGTCCTTCGGTAGTGGTGGAGGATTATAAAAAAATAAAGGTTCTTTGTCAAATAGTGTTGGTAAACAATAAAATTGATAAATGAATTGCTTTGTTAAGGATGACGAA
>CANPXE010000016.1 GCA_947585665.1 uncultured Bacilli bacterium
AAAAAACCTTGAAAAATCAAGGTTAATTACATTATGGCGGAGACAGAGAGATTTGAACTCTCGCGCCAGTTTCCCGACCTACACCCTTAGCAGGGGCGCCTCTTCAGCCTCTTGAGTATGTCTCCATAACGCTTACATATTAGATTATAACCTATCTAAATTATATTAGTCAACCTTTATTTTCAATAAAAAAGGAGGATTTATTCGACAACAAAATCCTCACTATTCATAAATATCGTTGTTTTTCTCTTCCATAAATTCTTTTTATTAGTTATATTATCATTTCCATCATAGATATAGTATTTTGACTTTATAGAATAAATATTACTATTTTCAGATACTAATAAATAACTATCAACTACTTCTTCAAGACGTTTATCTGATGCATTACTTGTTAAATATATATTTTTATCACCATCATATAGCTTAACAATAAAAGTCTTATCTTCCATTGTTCCTTCTTCTTCCATATAAGGATAAATATCAATATTAAAAGTATCTAGTTTAATATTTTCATTACCTGTTAAAACAATTGGATCAACATAATTATCTAATAAAATATTATTTACTTCTTCTACTTTATCAGATGTATAAGCATAATCATTCCAGTACAAATAATCAACGTTATAATTTTTAAGAATAAAAGGAAGATTACCTATATATTCATCACTTTTATCAGTTAATATTAAATAAGTTATCTTTTTTATTTCTAATTGATCAAAATAATCTAATAAATTATCTAAATCTTTTTCTAAGCCCGTATTAATTAAAATAACGTTATTATTTTTCTTAATTATTGTAACTTCGGAATCACCTAAATCTTCTAAATATATTTGAGCACTAGTACTCTTATCAATCTTTTTAGGACTATGACGATTAAAAATAAAAATAAGTGAAACTACAAAAGCACTAATTAAAACGATTGTTCCTAAGATCAGTAAAGTTTTTTTCTTTTTCATAACAACACCTCACTATTCTTGTCTTAATTATATCATATATTTATAAAAGAAAGAACTTGGAAAATCCAAATTCTATCTTTTTAATAAAAAACTAATTAATTTTTTTATTAGAGAAATAATTTTTGTGAAGAAAGATTCTTTTTTAGTTTCACTTTTATTATCACTTTGTTCTTCAGGAATAACAACTTCTTCTTGTTCTATATTAGAATCTATTTCAGGAGCTGGTAAAGGAACTTCTTCTTTTTGATATAAGCGACACCAATTATTATCAAAAGCCACCCAACCATTTTCAATTTTATACCAAGTATAATTATCATTTTGTTTAACATCGGTATAGTTATAAAAACCTTTTTTGATATAACCTAAAACTTTGCCTTTAGTACTAGAGCTACTACGAAGGCGAAGATTAGTAACAAGAATTTCAATTTGATTTTTAGTTTGATCACGCATAACAGGACTACCAACTTTTTCAATAGTAGTTAAAAGCGGTAACATTTTAAATTTTAAACCACCATTATCTTTAATAATTGTAAAGTTTTTATCGATGTAAAAGATGTCTTCTGGTTTTTGACAATTTCCTTTTGTTACCCACTTACCATTATTGTTTTGAATTGATTTAGTACTATTACCAATACCACAGGTCAAATGAAGATGATTAGCACTCGCTGTCTCTTTTCCTTCAAGACAAATTATTTCACCCATATTGATTATTTTGCCAACTTTGAGACCAAATTTCGAAACATCACTATCTTCAAAATGAACAGCGGTCATAAAAATTTTGGTTGTTCCACAATTGGGTGTCTTTACTTTATTAATAGATTCTAAAAAAATCTTATTAGAAACTTTAGGATTACCAATTCCATTCAAAGCAACAATTTTCATATCGACTGGTGCATACAAATAATCACGACCACTATCAAGTCCTCCTAAATCAATTGGATAATCTTTATAGTTAGCTTTATCCCAATGTGATTTATGATTTCCAGCATTATAACTTTGGGTGATTCTTAAATAATGCATAGGAAATTTAGCATAATTTTCATATCCTTTAGTATATTTAAAAGCCATATCTCACCTCTTTTTCTTTGATTGATCAATCTACTATATTATAGAAAAAGAGCAAAAAAGCGAAACAACGAATAACCTAGGACAAGAAAATTATAAAAAATAAAAAAGTCTTAAAAAAGACTTTCTAACAAAAAATGGTGTCCCCTTAGGGATTCGAACCCTAGACCCACTGATTAAGAGTCAGTTGCTCTACCAACTGAGCTAAGGAGACATAATGGAACTATAAACAATTATAACATAGTTTTCTTAAAATTCAAGATGAAATCAAAAAAAGATGCGAAAAGCATCTTTATTCACAATGTCCTTCTCCGACTTCTTCCCCTTCAACGTATTCTTGACCAGCAATACCACAAGATGTTTTAGTGATACTATCTTTCAAATACCCACCAAAAGTATTAATAATTCCGATTATAATAACTGATATTAATGCAATAATTAAAACGTATTCAACTAATGCTTGACCTCTCTCATCTCTCACTCAAATCACCTTACCCTTTTGATAATTTAATTTTATACTCAATAATAACTTTTGTCAATATACATAGTTTTTAGAAAAGAAAAAAAGCCATTTATTTGGCTTCATTATCTTCTACTTTTTCATTAAGAGAATCACAGAACAAATCATAATCAACTGTTGAATAACGAACTGTAATTGTTTTAACTGCGAATTTCTTAGTAACATCAATTCCTAAAATGAAATATTTTCCTTCTTCGTTATAATAATATGGTTCCGTACTATTTCCACAATAGTAAACATCAAATGGACCAGTTTCTAAATAGTTATCAAAAAATCTACGCGTATATTGGGACTTACGTAATGTTTTAAACACAATCTTTTCATCATCAGCACCAACATAATAAGTAAATCTTGGTAAATCAATACTTATCTTACTAGAACCTATTTCTTTTGTATAATTAGTCTTTAGGAAAGTCTTATTGCACGCAACAAAAAATAAAGCAACCAAAATAATACAAACGATAATTACTTCAACTAAAGCATTTCTTCTTTTATATCCTTCAACCTTCTTATTGCGTCTTTTTCTTTTTTTTGGCTCAACTGCTACTTCTTCTGTCTTGCTCTCTTCTTTAATTTCTTCATGAACTTTATGAGCTTTTTTATGTAATTCTTTTTTCTTGGCTTTTTTTGTTTCTTTTACTTCTTTCTTATCCATTAGTCAATCCCTCTTTCCTACTATAAACAATTATAATACAAATAGATATATAATTCAAGATTCTATTTTTTATCACTTAAAACTGTCTTATATAAGTCTTGGGCTTCTTTTAATTCTTCTTCTTTGGGCTTTTCTTTAGGTTTATTTCCCAATTCGGCCTCATCATTTTCACCCAATTCTAAATTTTCAACCTTTTGCCAATACTTTAACCATTCTTTATCCATATAAACAAATCCCTTCACCAACAAAATACCATATGTAAATAAAATAGTAAAGTGTTATGTAAACATAAATTGTAAATTTGTGTAAAAGAAAAATTCCCTATTTTATTAATAGAGAACAAGTAATTTTTGTCGTATCAACTAGTTTTTTAAAATTAATCCCATCTTCTTTTTCACCAACTATTGAACCATAATGAACGGGAACAACTATTTTGGGATTAAGTTCTTTAACTAGTTCAAAAGCTTCTTTATAGTCCATTGTAAAAGTGCCACCAATTGGTAGAAAAGCAACATCACAACTAATATTTCTAATTTCGGGAACGTTATCAGTATCACCAGAAATATAGTACAAAACATTATTTAAATTTAAAACATAACCGACATATTTTTTCTCTTTGGGATGAAACTTCTTATTAATATTGTAAGCAGGTACTGTCATAAAAGAAATTCCTAATACTTCATAATTGCCAAAATCAACTAATTTGACATTTTTAAAAGAACTGACTAATTCTTCCATACACTTAGGTACAACAACAATGGTATCATCTTTAATAACTTTGGAAATATCTTCTTTTGAGAAGTGATCGTAATGATCATGCGTTATAAAAATGATATCTGCGTCATTATAATTTTCTTTTATTTGAAGAGGATCAACATATATCTTTTTATCCATATCAAACTTAATACTATTTTGTCCAAAAACAATTACTTTATCTAACATATTATCACCATTATCATTATACCTTAAAAAATTAAAAAAAATAAGTTTTATTTATATTACTTATTCTTTTCTAAATCTAATAACTTTTTCTTTTTATCAAGGCCACCAGCATAACCAACTAAAGTTCCATTACTTCCCACGACGCGATGGCAAGGAATAATAATCGATATTGGATTACGACTAACAGCACCACCCACAGCTTGACTAGACATTCTTTTGTTGGTTTGTTCTTCTATTTTTTTAGTTATTTCTTTATATGTTGTCACTTCACCATAAGGTATTTCTAAAAGAATCTGCCAAACCCTTTTTTGAAAAGGTGTACCAAAAGGATTTAATGACAAATCTTTAGGATTTGGTCTTTTACAATTAAAATAATCATCTAACCATTTCTTTGTCTTACTAATAGCATCAATATTTTTTCTTATTAATTTTCCATTTATATTATTCATAAAATACTTTTGTCCCTCTATGAAAAGACCAATTATATCTTTTCCATCACTAACAATTCTTAAATTGCCAACTATTGATTGGTAATCATCGTAATAAATCATAATTTTCCTCAAAAAAATGGATTAAGCAAAATTCTCATCCATTCTTTTAGTCTTTATATTTGATTTAAATTGACCTTTTAATTGGTGGCGAGTAATACGCCCTTCACCATTTTTAACAATATCAATTAAGTTAGCGATATTGGATCTTAAGTTAGTAACTAATTTCTTTCCCATCTTATCATGATTATAGGCATTCATAGCAAGACGTAAATGTCTAGAATAATAATATAGTAATTCATCATCAAGCGCTAAAATATTTTCTTTCCATACTTCTAAAGCATCTTCAATCAAATCACGCATAATTCCTTTTTTATTAGCATTTAAAGTATATTCAAGGATATCATGAATAGTTAAGAAATACTCACCATCAATTAATTTTGGTTTGATTCCTTTACGAAGAGCTTCTTTATATTCGGGAAGACGTAATTTAATATTGAAATCAGTTGTATCAGCAAATCTCTCATCAGCAAGCATCATTTTTAAGAATAGTTTATCTTTACTTCTAAATAATAGTTTTCTTGCTTTTTCAACTTCACTCTTAACTTCTTCCAATGAACTAGTTCTAGTTCTAATTGGTGTTTTATCACCAATTAAGATAGGTAAGTATTCTCTTTTATCACTATCAACAATAAATGATACAGCGAACTCTCCTGCAAAACCATCATTATAATTTTCGATATAATTTTCATTTCTCTTTATAAAACTGTTAATTCGCTCTTGGAATTCTGGACATTGACGCATTTCTTCAACACTATCAAACATTCTTGTACAGTTGTCAACAGAGCGAAGTGAACCATTAAGTAAGATAAGTTCATCGGCATCACTATTGGATCTTTTATCAAGTGTATAACTAAGAATTGCTTTTCCCATACAAATTCCTCCAAACTCTCAACATAATTCTTAATTTCGTTAAGAGTATATAATATCAAATAAACATATCATTGTCAACATTTTTATAAAATTTTAATATTTATAATAAAACAAGTGTTTGACATAAACAATTGTTTGTGATATGATGAAGACAAAAAGAAGGAGGTATTTATGGAAAAACTTACAAAAAGACAAGAAGATATTTTAAAAACACTTAAAAAATTTATGGCTAAACACGGATATCCGCCTACAGTGCGTGAGATTGGCGCTCTTCTAAACTTGAGTTCTCCAGCAACAACTCATTTTCATTTAAATAAGTTAGAAGAAAAAGGATATATTAAAAAGAATGAAGCTAAGAATCGTGCTTTAGAATTATTGGTACCTAATGAATACGCAGAAAAAGAAGAAAACATTGTTGAAGTTCCTCTTCTTGGTAAAGTAACCGCTGGCAATCCGATTGAAGCAATTGAAGTTCCTAATGAATATTTTGCATTACCTGCTACAATGATCAATGGTAAGAAAGAAGTCTTTACCCTTCGTGTTAATGGTGAATCAATGATTAACGTTGGTATTTATGATGGAGATATTATCATTGTGGAAAGAAAAAATACAGCATCCAATGGTGAGAAAGTTGTCGCAATGACAGAAAACAATGAAGTAACTGTTAAAACCTATTATAAAGAAAATGGTCATTTCCGTCTTCAACCTGAAAATGATACAATGGGACCTATTATTTTAGATCGTGTTAATATCTTAGGAAAAGTTATTGGGTTATATCGTAAATTTTAATAATAATTAAATATTAAAAAAAATTAAAAGAGATGAGGCAACTCATCTCTTTTTAACAATACCGTCCAAAAGAGGGACATTAACGATAAAACCCGCCCTATATCAGCAGGTGGGTGTCCATACTCAACCTTTAGGATCCCAAAATTAATTGGTCTTCAACACCGGTTGATGATCCGAACTCCCGTATCGTCATTTAGTCGGTTTTAATAGAAAATATCCATTCTTCTAGACAATTATATTGTAGCATACTATCTAAACTATTCCAAGTACTTTATAACAACTTGACACTTGATTGATACTACTTATTATTTATATCATCGATTATTTTTTCTATTTTATTACCATATTCGACTGATTCATCAAAGATGAAACGAAGTTCTGGTGTATGACGAACATCTACTCTTTTACTTATCTCGCCTCTTATAAATGATTTAGATTTTTCAAGTGCTTTGATTGTCTCTTCTTTTTTACTACTATCTAATACCGTAAAGTAAACTTTAGCAAAACTCAAATCATTAGTTATTTCACATCCCGTAATTGTAACTAATTTGACGTTTTCATCTTTTACTTCACGAGCAAGTATTTCACTAATAACTTTAGCAAAAGTACTACCTAATCGTTCTAACTTAACACTCATATTTCCACCTCTGTTTCAAAAATGAGATTAATTATCGCTTAATCTCATTTAGTTCATATGCTTCAATAATATCTTGTTCTTTGATATCTTGATAGTTTTCAAGTGTAATACCACAGTCCATATCTTTCTTAACTTCTTTGACTTGATCTTTTTCATGTTGCACAGATTTAATTTTTCCCGTATATAGAACAATTCCATCACGGATAAGACGCGCATTACTTCCATTTTTTATAACACCATCAGTGACATGAGATCCAGCAATATTACCAACTTTAGAGAACTTGAAAATTTGTCTTATTTCGGCATGACCGATGACAACTTCTTCATAAATTGGTTCAAGCATTCCCTTCATTGATGCCTCAATATCTTCAATCATCTTATAAATGATATCATATAGTCTTACATCGACATTGTATTCTTTGGCAAAGTCCATCGTTTTAGCATTTGGTCGAACGTTGAACCCAATGATGATAGCGTTACTAGCGTTTGCCAAAACGATATCACTTTCTGTAATTGTTCCAACACCACCCAAAATGACATTGACTTTAACACCTTCAACATCTATTTTATTTAGACTTTGTTTAATTGCTTCAAGAGAACCATTAACATCTGTTTTTAAAACGACATTAATTTCTTTAACACCTGATTGAATAGCGCCAAATAAGTCTTCAAGCGTCATTCCACTACGATTAGTATCTTGTTCACGAGCACGATTCTTTCTCTGTTCCGCAATGGCCTTAGCTTGTTTTTCCGTTTCAAAGGACATGAATTTGTCGCCTGCGGAAGGTACTTCACTCAATCCAGTAATCTCAACTGGTGTTGAAGGAAGAGCTTCAACGACATCTTGGCCTTTATCATTCTTTAAAGTTCTTATCTTACCAAAAGATGTTCCAACGACAACTGGGTCGCCTAAACGTAAAGTTCCATTTTGAACAAGAACCGTTGCGACTGTTCCAACTTTTTTATCAAGACGTGACTCAATTACTGTTCCCATTGCATATCTTGAAGGATTAGCTTTTAATTCAGCCATTTCACTAACTAAGATAATATTTTCTAATAACTCTTTAATTCCTTCATGTGTTTTAGCAGAAATCTTATTAGTGACAATATCGCCACCCCATTCTTCAGGAGTTAAACCATATTCTGTTAATTCGGTCATAATCTTTTCGACATTAGCATCTGGTTTATCAATTTTATTAATAGCAACAATAATTGGTACTTTAGCAGCACGAGCGTGATCAATAGCTTCTTTAGTTTGTGGCATTACTCCGTCATCAGCTGCGACAATGATGACAACGATATCAGTAACACTAGCACCTCTTGCACGCATCTCGGTAAATGCTTCATGTCCTGGTGTATCAATAAAAGTTATCTTTTTACCATCTAATTCTACTTGATAAGCACCAATTGCTTGCGTAATTCCCCCGGCTTCACCGCTTACGACATCCGTCTTACGAATAGCGTCCAAAAGCGAAGTCTTTCCGTGATCAACATGACCCATAATAGTAACAACCGGTGGACGACTAACAAGATTTTCTTCTTTTTCATTTATCTCATATTTTTCAAAATTAGAAATATCGGCATTTTCTTCTCTTGTAATGTCTTTTCCATAATCAATTACTAATAGTTCCGCAACTTCATAACTAAGAGGATAATTAACATTAGCCATAACTCCCAATTTCATCAATTTCTTAATCAATTCAGTTGCTGAAACATCCAAACTATTCGCAAGTTCTGAAACTGTCATATCTTCTTTATAAATAACTTTTTCTTTTAGCTCTTCATTTTCATTAGATTGTAATTTCTCACGATGCTTATATAAATTCTTTCTCTCTTTTTGAAAGTTAGTTTTACTATTTTCAATACGATCTTTTTTAGATTTCAATTTCTCTTTCTTATTATTAGTATCAATATTAATATTATTACCACTGATGATATTTTCAACTTTTTCATCTAAAATTTCTTCTTCATCAACAATATAATCTTCACTATCTTGAATTTCATTATCTAATAAAATAATGTCATCTTCAGTAAGCATTGTCTCTTCATTTTCATAAGGTATATCTAGTTTTTGACATAATTTTATTATTTCATCTAAACTCTTATTAACATCAATTGAATATTCTAAAACACTCATCATATTGGTTCACCTCTACTTTCTAAAAATATACTATTCTTATTATATTAACAAATTAGTGATTGTATTCTTTATTTCTTCATAGACATCATCACTAATAGTTACCTCTAATTGACGCTCTAAAGATTTTGTCTTCTTCGCTTTCTCTAAAACTGTTAAATCGCGTTTTAAATAAGCTCCACGACCATTCATCTTTCCTGTTAAATCAACTTTTACTTCTCCTTCTGGTGTTCTAACAATTCGTAAAAGTTCATTTTTAGGCAATTTTTCTCTAGTAACGCAACAAGTTCTTAAAACTATTTTTTTATTTTTCATAGAAATCACTTCCTATTTTAATCAAAACTCTTTTCACGTAAAGTTTTTATCTTTTGTAAATGCCCTTCATTAGGTGGAAGTTCACTATCATTTATATCTCTAAATAATACGTTCCACTCGTCATAAAGTTCTGGATCATCTTTTTCAATACAGTTTAGAAAACGATGGGCTCTTTTCGTAAGTAGTGCTCCGTTTTCTATTGTCCGCTTACCCTTGTGGCAATTCTTTTGAATGTGATGATAAGTAAGCGGATTTTTTCTACTTATCGTAAACCCCATCCAGTCTGTTCCATAAGTACCATGTCTTTCTATTAACTTTTCTAATACTGATCTCATATATCCCCCTGTTGTTATATTAATTTTTAAAATTAATTCCAAGTTCGGCAGCTTGTTCAACTGTTTTTATATCTATTTTATAATGTGTCAATTTAGAAGCAAGACGGGCATTTTGTCCTTTCTTACCAATAGCTAATGAGAAATTATCACTATCAGCAACAACAATGCATTCTTGTTTCTTAGGATCTATTATGATGACGTGTAAGTTCTTCGCAGGTTGTAAAGCATTCGCAATGAAGATTTCTGGCTCTTTATCATATTTGACAACATCAATTTTTTCACCATGAACTTCTTCAATAATACGAGCAATTCTTGAACCTTTTTCACCAATACAAGCTCCAATTGGATCGATGTTACTTCTTTCAGAGTAAACAGCAACCTTACTACGACTTCCAGCATCTCTTGCGACACTATAGAGAAGAACTGAACCATCAGATAATTCTGGAATTTCACTCTCAAATAATCTCTTTAAGAAACCATAATGATTTCTTGATAAAAGAATAAACATATTTTTACCGCTACCATCAACTTTGGTAACATAGACTTTGATTTGTTTACCCATTTCAATCTTTTCACCAGGAATACATTCCTTCTTAGGTAAAATTCCATTAATTCTTCCAATATTGATAAAGTAGTTATCAACATCTTCTAATTCAACAGTTCCAATCAATAATTCATCTTGTTTATCACCATACTCGTTGACAATAGAATTTCTTTCAGCTTCACGCATTTTTTGCACAATTACTTGTTTAGCTGTTGAAGCAGCAACACGACCAAAGTCTTTTGGCGTTACTTCGGTATCAATCGTATCACCAACGTTTAATTTCTTATCAATTTTACGAGCATCTGTTAAACTTATCTCTAAATCTAAATCAATGTCTTCCGTATCATCAGGAACAACGGTTAAATATGAATAAACCTTAATTTCTCCTGTTTCACGATTAATCATTATTTTAGAATTAGTTAAAGAATCAAAATTCTTTTTGTATGCTGTTGCTAAAGCAAGTTCCATCGCTTCAAAAACTAATTCACGATCAATACCCTTTTCTTTAACAATCAAATCAACTGCCTTAATAAATTCTTCTTTATTCATCAACTACATCTCCTTTTGATTTGGCATATACATCCAAAATATACTCTTCTTTAATTAAATCTTCTTTATCAAGAATAGGATTAATAAGACGGGTAACGGTTACAACTTTAGCTAAATCAATTATGAAATCAGCATCAAGAACAACTCTTAGAAAAGTATCTTGTCCTTCTTTCTCCAATTTAATCGAATCGACAAAAATACCTAAATCTTTAATTTTCGCATCTATTAAAGACTTTAACTTTTCTTCCACATCATCACCCCATTCAATATAAAAAGTGGAAGTTCTCTTCCACTTGATGTAATTGTATTATAACATAAAAATCTAATAATACAACAAAATTTACAAATTATTTTTTCTTATGAATAAATATTTTAATGATATATCCTAAGAAAACAGCATACATTCCAACATACAACCAAAGAAGGATTGTCTCAATTATACCATTAGTATAAGAATAGATTAATGCTTCGATGGAATTAGGAAAATATTTACTAATTAATGATTGTAATTCTGGAACGGGAACATGTCCTTGAATAAAGTTTAAAATTCTTAAGAAAATATCAATTATCGCAAAAGAATAAACAAAACTTGAAAAACGACGGAACCAGAAAACAACGATTAATAATAAAATTATTATGACAATTAAATCAATATACATCTTACCACACTACCTTCTCTCTTATTATAACATTATCTATTTTTTAAGTTAAGAAGATAAGGATTATTTTCGAATTCTTCTTGCAAAGTTGACACTTCCCCATGACCACTATAAATAGTTATATCTTCTGGATACTTTTTTATTAGATAAAGACTATTAATCATATCGCCTAAACTACCCGTTGGTAAATCTGTTCGCCCAATGGTTCCTTGAAATAAAAAGTCACCAACAAACATCTTTTTTTCTTTAACAAAATAAAAGGTTATTGAATCACTTGAATGTCCTGGTGTAAAAATAACCTTAAATTTAAAAGGTCCTATAACATATTCTTTTTCACTAGCATTAGATCTTTTAAGAGTTTCTGTGGAGTATTCTTTTTCTACTTCTTTTAAATCCCCAACGTGATCAAAGTGATCGTGTGTTAGTAAAATCTTTAAGACTTGAAAGTCTCCTATTCCCTTTTTAATCTTTTCAAAGTCATCTCCAGGATCTACTACTAAACACTCTTTCGTCTTAGCATTTTTTAAAATATAACAATTCTCTTCTAATTGCCCTGTTACAATTCTTTCAACTATCATTTTCTTCACCTTTATCATTATATCAAAAAAGAGAAGATTATTCTCCTCTTTTTAACTTTTGAGAATAGATACAACCACAAAAGTCTTGACGATATAAATGATATTCTTTAGATAACTCAATACTTCTTTTATAACCATTCTTCTTTTTAAAATCTGCATAGAGATACTTTACATCATATTTATTTTCTAACTCTTCACCTATTTCATTTAACTTTTGGGCATTTTTGTGAGGACTTATAGAAAGAGTTGTCGTAAAGTAATCAAAGTTTTTACTTTTGGCGTATTTCGCTGCTTCTTCTAAACGAAGTAAATAACATTTAAAACAACGCTCTCCGCCTTCTCTAACGTCTTCTAAACCCTTAGCCATATCATAAAAAACTTCTGGTTCATATTTCCCTTCAACGATATCAATTCTATTTTTATGAGGCATTTCCTTTACTAAACGCTTTAATTCTTTAAGACGTTTATCATATTCTTCACAACTGGAAATATTAGGATTATAAAAAAGAATAGTAATATCAAAATAATTAGTTAAATATTCTAAGACATAAGAAGAACAAGGAGCACAACAACTATGTAATAAAAGAGTTGGTGTTTTATCCTTGTTTTGTTCTAATATTTCTTCCATTTTTAATTGATAATTCATATCAATCACCCTTTTTATTTTTTACTTTTTAGAAGGATCAACTTTAGTTTTTACCTTACCTTTTACTTTACTTTTTTCTTTCTTTGGTGGATAAACTAATTCTTTACCTTCACTTGATACACGATATAATCTAAAGTTTTCAGGATTATCTAAAGTATCTTTATAAATGCGAAGTTCACCTTGATCACCATTTAGAAGACGAATCTTACGAACAGCAACTTGTAAAGCATCATCAACGACACGTTTTAAACCACTAGCTCCCGCTTTCTCTTTAATGGCACGTCTTGCGATTTCATTTAGAACATCACCTTGGCAAACAAGTTTAACGTGATCAACATTTTCAAAAGCTTTCTTATACATGCGCAAATTTGATATTTCAGAATTTTTAAGAATGTCTACTAAATCGTTTTCTTTTAAATCTTTAACAACTTTAATGATTGGAAATCTACGCAATAACTCTGGTTTAAATCCATATTTAATCAAATCTTCTGGTTCGATTATTATTTCTTCTTCACCATTTCCTTGAACGGGTTCACTAGCACTGAATCCCAAAGCAACCTTACTCTTATCACGACGTTTTTGTTCGATTAGTTTTTGCGCAGCCCCAACCCCAATAAATGTTACATTTTTAGGATTGAAACGGAAAGACTTATCACGATAATTTTCAGAAGATACTGTTATTTCATCGCCCTCAAGCATTTTGAATAACTCATCTTGTACGTCCCCCTTACTGATGCCATCGCCACCCGTTAACTTATCAATTTCATCAATGACGATAATACCATTTTCGGCCTTTTCAATATCACCATTACAAACGGAAATCAAATCACGAATAGCTTGGGTTACCGAATTTCCAACATAACCAGAAGCCGAAGCACTAGATGCATCAAAGAAAGTAACTGGAATACCTGTATTTCTTTGAATGGATCTCGCAAGTTCCGTCTTTCCACAACCACTTGGTCCCAAAATTAACATATTAGATTTTAAACCATCATGTTCATAATAACGTTTATTCTTATATAACATTGAAATAAGAGGACGGGCTACATGTTCTTGGCCAATTACTTCAGATGAGACTTTTTTCTCTAATTCATCAGGATCAAAATCATGAACTATTTTTGTAAAAGTTGTTGTTTCAGGTGTTATCTTTTTAGATTCTTTCTTAGTATGATCATCATGTTCTTTTTCATCTTCTTCATCTTCTTCTAATTCATCTTCGTAAGCATAACTTCCATTAACTAAATATACATTAATATTTTGTTCACCTCTCGAACTATATGAATTATTAACAGCACTCGGAAAATCAAGAGTTATATCAACATCATAGATACAATGATCATCAAATTTATCAGCAACATAGAAATATTGGTCATCTTCAACAATGTCATACATTGAATATAAATAATAACTTCTTACCAATCTTTCATATAATTCTTCTTTTGGTACATCCTTAACATTAGGATCTTCTTCAATATACTCATCTAATTGTTTTTCTAAAACAGGAAAAGCAAATAAAAGTTCTTCATTACAATCAGTATGTTCCACTTCATCTTTTAAAGCATCAAGAACATGTTCTTCATTTTTACCTAAATCAGGAAAAATAATATCACAACAAAAATATTCTTTTTTGTTTTTTTCTTCTGTAAAAATATTTTTATCCTTATTATAATGACCTCTTACTATTTTTTCTGGCTCAAAACTTACAACACCACTATCAGCATACTTTGGTCGATATAAAATCGTATAATAAAATTCTTCATCCATACTACTAATCCCCCTGTATAAATTAAATCGTTTTAAATTATTATATAATGAAAAAGATTTCTAAACAATAGTAAATCCAAAAAAAGGCCCAAAAAAAATGCTTATTCAGCATCCTTTGTTTCAATTACTTTTTTACCTTTGTAAGAACCACATTTTGGACATGCACGATGAGGTTTAATTACTGCACCACATTCTTTACATGTAACAACACCATTAGGTGTTAAAGCATTGTGACTTCTTCTCATTCTTTTTCTTGTCTTTGATACTTTTCTAAAAGGTACGGCCATTATTATCACTCCTCTTTCTCATTTTTTAATAGTGCTTGGAAGGGATTATTTTCATATTTTAACTCTTCTTCACTAATTAGTCGCCAACCATCACCACTATACTTACTATAATCGGTCACTTCGGTATATCTAAGTGGAACCTCTAAAACAATATTTTGCCATAAAATATCAAGAATATCAATACTATTTTTACCTTTTTCCATAATTTCCTCAAGATTTTCTTCAAGTTCTATCAAAAAATGATAATTAACTTCATCAAGACTTATGGAATCTAAAATTGTCATAACTCCCCTTAAAGTACCAGTTAAAATGACTTCACTTTGATTATTTTTGGTGATTTCGCCATTTAGGTGAACATCTGATAGTCTCTTTATATCATTTATATGATATGTCTCTTGCGGAAAAATAATATCTTCATCAAGAGAAATACTATCTAAAACATCAGAATATAATTCATCCAAATTAATATCCATTCTCCACCTCGCGCTTTACATTATAACTTATTTTTAAATTTTTGGCAACATTTTATTTACTTGCTTCAACATCCTTTGTTTCTTCTTCACCAATAGCTCTTTTACGAAGGGCAACATAGTCATCAAAAGTTTTCGTTCCCATTTGTTCTTGATAACCAAAAATAGGCGCCATTGCTTCACAAGATGTTTTTAGTAATTGTTGACCAAAATCAGTTATATCCATCGTATAGCACTTACGAAATAATGTGAATACTTCATAAGCACCATTACCCAAATGCTGATAAGCATCCTCTTCAGGAAAGAAGGTTTTTGCGACACGACTAGCATTACTAATAGTAGAAAAGCGTTCTCTA
Organism: uncultured Bacilli bacterium; assembly: GCA_947585665.1. Lineage (GTDB taxonomy): Bacteria > Bacillota_I > Bacilli_A > RF39 > UBA660 > RUG11788. The sequence continues at coordinate 15,629 of CANPXE010000016.1, forward strand.
ACAGATAAATCATTATCAATGCGCCATTTATCTAAATCATCACGTCCTAAAGCTTCTTCTAAACGGGTACCAAGAACTAAGAGCGTTGACCTATAATTAGTTGGAACATGCCCAATTTCTTTGAGTTTCTCATCAACTTCTTGACGCGTTGTAACTCCTAAAAGTTTTACCAACATATCTTGTGTGATATTTTCATTTAACATTTCTTCGACAATTATATCTTCACTAGAAACAATTGACAATTTAAACTTACCATTTTCACTTTGGGAATAATCTTGAACCCATTCATACATTCCATGCTTAGAATAAATTGTATTTCCTTCTTTGCGATAAGTAGGATGTTGCATCGCAAAAGCATGATTTATTTCATGAATGAAATAAGGCATATTAATAGTTGTTCCAAACAATTGTTGGTAAGCATCTTTACGTTTATCATCAATATCACATACTACTAACCAACGTCTTTCACCAACAACATCCATCTTTTCATCAAAAATAGTTTCATAGGAATAATAAGCACCTGGATCATTAGTACTACCATAAGGATTAGCATCTTCTTGGTCTTCAATGTGTTCATTTGTGCCAGATGTCATTTCTTTTTCAATTCTTTTTCTGTTTTCCTTTGACATATCACTCGTCGCCAAAATGGGAACTTCTCTAAAAAGACGAAAAACATCTTCTTCTCTTCCTTGATAACGTTCTAACATCAAAGGAATCGTTAGACGAATAGCTGTTTGTAAGTTCTCATCATACCCATACTTTTCACTTATTTCTTTAAGAAAACTATCTAAATCCATATTCTTCACCTATTATAATTGTACATTATTATTTAAATTTTTTAAATCATTTTGTATAATATTACTATTGGAGGGTCTTATGGAAAAAATTGGTATTATATGTGAATATAACCCTTTTCACAACGGACACTTATATCATTTAAGGAAAATTAAAGAGAAATATCCTGATTCTTTAATTGTTTTAGTAATGTCAAGTTGCTTTACACAAAGGGGTAATATTAGTATTTTAACTAAAGAAGAAAAAGCAATGATTGCTTTAAATTATGGCATTGATTTAATAGTAGAACTTCCTTTTGTGTTTGCGAGCCAAAGTGCTGATGTCTTTGCGAAAGGTGCCATATCTATTCTAAAAGAATTAGATGTTGATTACTTAGTTTTTGGTAGTGAAACAAATGATGTTACAAAGTTAGAAGAAATGGCCAATATCCAATTAAATAATTCCCAATATGAAGAATTAGTTAAAGAATACATAAAAGAAGGAATTAGTTATCCAACAGCCATGAGTAAAGCTATTAAAAAGATAACCAATTTAGATATTACTACTCCTAATGATCTATTAGGTCTTTCTTATATCAAAGAAATAATTAGACAAAAAACAAAAATAATACCAATTACAATTAAAAGAACTAATGATTTTCACAGCACTGATTTAAAAGGACAAATAGTTAGCGCAACCGCTATTAGAAAGGCTTTAAAAGAAGATAAGGACATAAAAGATTTTGTTCCCGAAATTACTTATAATTTTTTAAAAAATAAAAAAGAAAATAATTATTATCCATTGTTGAAATATAAAGTTATTATCGAAAAAGAAGAAATAAAAAGATATCAAACTGTCGATGAAGGAATCGAAAATAGAATTATTAATAATATTAATAAATGTCAAACTACTAATGAATTAATTGAAAAGATTAAGACAAAGAGATATACCTATAATAAATTATCAAGAATGTTAATTCATATTCTTACTTCTCTAACCAAAGAAGAAGGACAAGAGCAAGAATTAAAATATATTAGAGTATTAGGTTTTAACAACTTTGGAAAAGATTACTTAAATAATATAAAAAAAGATCTATCTCTTCCTCTTATTACGAATATAAAAAAGAAAGATGAGGATCTTTTAAAGATTGATATTAGAGTTGAAAAAATATATGCTTTAATTAATCATACTGATCCTAATAGTTATAAAAATCCCCCAATTCAAAGAAAAGAAACAATATAAAATTGCTTCTTTTTTCTATAAATTATCCATAAATTTCATTAATTCATTATTTGTCATAATATTAGCATTTGAATTATCTGAAACTTCTACATTTATAGGTACTGGTACAATACTATATTTTTTTTCAGCAGCTTTTTGAAAGTATGCATACTCTTTATTAGGAAGATAAAATAGTAAATATGCTGGTACCCTATTTTCACTACTATTTTCAAAAACATTTTGACCAGAATTATCTTTAACTGCTACTACTTTAATACGTGATGCAAGTTTACCAAGACGAATTTTCCCATTACTATCAGTAATTCTAATATATAAGTCAATATAACCATCTGGAACTATTGAATTACCATAACTACTAGCCATATTAACAGTCATATAAGTTAAGGTTTCCCCCTTTTTTTGTTCATAAACGGCATAATCAGCTAAACTTTTTACATCAACAACAGTTTCTTGATAAAAAAAACTACCTTTAGGAATAACTGTATTTATATTACTATAGTTACCAACTATATCTAATTTATCCATAATAATACTAGAAGAATCAATATCATCAAAAACATTTTTAGGGGCTTTAACATAATCAACCATCTCGTCCGTTATCTTAGTTCGTGGTTGAATTGTTTCTATAGCACAAGGAATTGCGACTAATTTTTCAACAGTCTTTTCATCATCAGTGCTATCATTGTTTTCACAATGCTCTTTTATATCATCATTCTTCTTACTACTCATGTCTGTTACTACAAAATATTCAACTGTACATATTGCTACTACAACTAAAGCTAAAATAATATATTTAACTATTCCCTTTTGAGACTTATTATTTGAAGTAAACGTAGTGTTCATATTCTCAACTGCATTCATATTATTAGTAGTATTTATACTTTGATTACTATTTGAACTAGCATTAGCAATACCATCATTATTTATATTATCTTTATTCATGCTTTTACCTCTTTTTTAATAAGATTTATATCTCTTCAATCTTTAAGAAGTTAGTTTGATTTTTTTCTTTTTCTGAATGAATACCACCAGTAATAATAATGACATCATCCTTTTTTAAATCAAGAATTTTTTTAGCTTCTTCTTTTGATATTTTAGTTATCTCTGTCAAATCATCAACAATTGGTACAACACTTGGATAGACACCAAAGTTAAGAGATAGACTGCGTGCTACTTGTTCATTAGGACAAGGAGCAATAATAAATGGTGCTGGTTTTAGATTGCTCATTACTCTTGCGCTATGTCCTTTCATCGTTGGAACAACAATAGCTTTAGCGTCCACTTCACTAATAGTTGCGACAACGGCTTTAGCAATGGCGGCTGTTATCGCTTTATCGTGATGATAATCAAATTCATAACCATAATCATAATATTCCTCTGCTTCTTTACAAATATCACTCATATATTTAACTGCTTCTATAGGATGTTTACCAACGGTTGTCTCACCACTTAACATTACAGCGTCACACCCATCCAATACCGCATTAGCAATGTCTGATACTTCCGCTCTTGTTGGACGACTACTCGTATACATTGAGGCTAACATCTCGGTTGCTACAATACAAAACTTTCCTTGTTCACGACACTTTTGAATCATTAACTTTTGAAGAATTGGTAACTCTTGCATAGGAAGTTCTACTCCTAAATCACCACGCGCTACCATAACACCATCACTTAAAGCAATTATTTCATCCAAATTATCAATAGCTGTTTGACTCTCAACCTTAGAAATAATCTGCATATCACTACGATTATGTTCTTTTAATAGTTTTCTTACTGACAAAATATCATCAGCACAACTGACAAAAGATAGCGCAATAAAGTCACCATCATTCTCACAAGCAAAAATGATATCGTCCTTATCTTGTTTTGATAGGAAAGGTACATCAAGAGCAATTCCTGGAGTTGCTACTCCTTTATGAGAAGATAAAACACCACCATTAATAACTTCACAAGTAACACCCTTCTTATTTTTCTCAAGCACTTTAACACTCATTAATCCATCATCAAATAAAACTAAATCATCTTTTTTTAATTTATCTAAAACATTCTTGTAGTTAACGGTAATTCTCTCACTATTACCAATGACATCATCTTTAACAATCTTTATAGTAGCACCTTCTACTAATTCAACCGCATTATTTTCCATTTCCCCAGTACGAAAATCAGGTCCTTTAGTATCATACATAATTCCAATATGATATCCTGTCTTTTTACGAAGTTCTAAAACTGTATCTCTAACTCTTGAATACTCGTCATACTCCCCATGTGAAAAATTAATGCGAACGACATTCATTCCTTCTTTAGCTAATCTTTCCATAACTTCTAGTTTTTCACTAGCTGGTCCAATACTACAAATTATCTTTGTTCTTTTAATACTCATCTTTTCACCTTCTATTATTAATCTACTCTATTTAAATTATATCAAACCTAAAATTCATTAACAACATTTTTCCAAAATCATAATTTATACTAGGTGAAGTTATGAATTTTTGTGTAAATGACTTTACAGTTTATTATGAGAAATATGGTAATAATAAAAAGAATATTTTAATTCTTCCCGGTTGGGGAGATACGAGAAAAACTTTTAATTATTTAATAAGTATTTTAAAAGAAAAATATACTATCTACATAATTGATTATCCCGGTTTTGGTAATAGTCCTTTTCCTAATCGTGATTTAGATATATCTGATTATTCGGAATTAATCCGTGACTTTATTGTCAAATGTGAAATAACTAATCCCACTATTATTGCCCATTCTTTTGGCGGAAGAATTGTCATTGATCTCTTTAAGAAACATCGCGATTTAAACATCAAGAATCTAATTCTTATCGATATCGCAGGAATAAAACCAAAGAAAAGTATAAGAAAGAAGATAAAAGAAAAAATATATAAAATGCTAAAGAAAGTTGCTTTTATTCTTCCTAAAAAGTTAAAAATAAAGTATCTCGAAAGATTAATAAAAATATTTGGTTCAACTGATTATTCAAAGTTAAATCCTAATATTAGAAATACATTTATAAAAATTGTTAATTATGATCAAAGAGAAGAAATAAAAAATATTGATAAAGATACTTTAATTATTTGGGGGGAATTAGATAAAGATGTTCCGCTAAAAGATGGTTACTTTATTAGAGATAATATTAAAGATTCCGGTATTGTCGTAATTCCAAAAGGAGGACACTTTCCTTATTTAGATAATGTTTACTATGTCAATAAAATTATTTTAGAGTATTTAAAAACCTATGATGATTCATAGGCTTTTTTATTTTATTTCAATTTTATTCCAAGTTCATTTAATTGTTTTTCATCAACGACATTTGGGGCTTCAGTCATAAGACAAGCGGCACTAGCTGTCTTAGGGAAGGCAATAACATCACGAATATTTTCAGTTCCGGCTAGAATCATGATGATACGCTCTAGTCCAATTCCAACTCCGCCATGTGGTGGAGCACCATACTTGAAGGCTTCAAGGAAGAATCCAAATTTTTGTTTTGCTTCTTCATCCGTTAAACCAATTGCATCAAAGACTTTCTTTTGTGTTTCGGAATCATGGATACGAATTGATCCACTAAGTAATTCATAACCATTTAAGACAAGGTCATAAGCTCTTGAATAACAATGAGGTTTATCAGTTAACAACTTATCAAGGTCTTCTTTTCGTGGTGAAGTAAATGGATGATGAGCTGCAACATAACGATTTTCTTCTTCAGAGAATTCAAACATTGGGAATTCAGTTACCCAAACAAAATTATATTTATCTTTATCAATTAAATCTAAATCTTTACCTAGTTTGCAACGCAATGCTCCAAGAGATGTCTTCGTAATTGGATATTGATCAGCAACTATTAAAACTAAATCGTTTTCTTCAAGACCAAGATGTGATATTAAACTACTCTTCTCTTCTTCACTAAGAACTTTACTAATAGAACCAGATAATTCTTTTGAAGAATATTTTAAATAAGAAAGAGCTTTAGCTTTATATATTTTAACAAAGTCATTTAACTTATCCAATTCTTTACGCGAATATTTATCCGCAGCATTCTTTACGACAAGACAGTTAATGATACCTTCACTTTTCAAAATATTTTGGAAGATTTCAAAAGTAGTATTTTTTAAGATATCCGTAATATCTTGAATTTCCATATCAAATCTTGTATCTGGTTTATCACTACCAAAACGACGCATGCACTCATCATAAGTAAGACGAGGGAACTTATCAAACTTTACCCCCTTAATTTGACCAAAGATTTCTTTGAACATCTCTTCAACAACATTCCAAATATCTTCTTCTTCAATGAAACTCATCTCAATATCAATTTGCGTAAATTCTGGTTGACGGTCAGCTCTTAAATCTTCATCACGGAAACATCTAGCAATCTGGAAGTATTTTTCCATTCCTCCAATCATCAATAGTTGTTTATAAATTTGGGGAGATTGTGGCAAAGCATAAAACTTACCATTAGAAATACGGGAAGGTACTAAATAGTCACGAGCTCCTTCTGGTGTTGACTTACAAAGAATTGGTGTTTCAACTTCAATAAAGCCTAATTCTGATAAATATTGACGAATAATCATCGTTACCTTATGACGAAGAATTAAATTATCTTTAATATTTTCACGACGAATATCAAGATAACGATATTTTAATCGCGTATCTTCAAGAGCTGTTGTATCATTAGCTATTTCAAAAGGAATATCAATACTATTATTGATTAGCTCCATATCTTTAACTAAAACTTCAATATCACCCGTTGGAAGCTTAGGATTTTTACTCTCTCTTTCCGAAATTGTTCCAACAACTTTGATAACAGCTTCATTTTTTAATGTTACTGCAATCTTATGAGCACTATCTTCAGGACGAACAACTAATTGAATAATACCACTACGATCACGTAAATCAATAAAAGTTAGTCCTCCTAAATCACGACGTTTTTGAACCCATCCATAAAGGGTTACTTCTTCTCCAACATTCTTAATATTAAAACTAGCATTCATATATTTTTTCATAACTATACCTCATTCCTCATTTTGTTCTAAATATTCTTCTAAATCACTATCACTAAACTCTTCACTTGAAGTCTTTTCTTCAAAGTAGTAAAGAATGTAATCAATTCCTACTAAAGTCTCTTCTTTAGTCTTATTATCTTTTATCTTTATAACATCATTTTGCATCTCTTCTTCATTCAAAATGATTAAATGTTTACTCTTTAAGCGATCAGCCTGTTTAAATTGGCTTTTAAGACTACGTCCCATGTATTCCATATCAACACGATAACCATTCATTCTTAAATATTGGGCAAGCGTTGTCGCATATTCTTTTTCACTTTGCGATACATACATGATGTAAGCATCTAATTCATCTTCAATTGGAAGTTCGATTTTTTCAAGGTCAAGGGCCATCATTAAGCGACCTAAGCCCATTCCAAAACCAATTCCTGGTGTTACTGGTCCCCCTAACAAATCAACTAAACCATTGTATCTTCCACCACCCGCTAAAACATTGTTAGAACCGAAACCATCAACTTTAGCTTCAATTTCAAAAACAGTATGATTATAGTAATCAAGTCCACGCACTAAACGTGTATTTACTTCATAATCAACTTCTAATAACGTCAAATATTTTTTAACATCATCAAAACGTTTCTTACTCTCTTCATTCAAATAATCAATGGTAACAGGTGCATTCTTCAAAATGTCGTTATCAGCATCCACCTTACAATCTAAGATACGTAAAGGATTCTTCTTATAACGCTCTTGACAGTCTTCACATAAACAATCAATGTGTGGTTTAAAGTAATCAACTAAAGCTTTACGATAATTATCACGTGATTCTTTATCTCCTAATGTATTAATATTTACTTTAACTTCTTGTAATCCCAAAATTTTAAATAGATTAACAGGAATGGAAATTACTTCAGCATCGATTAAAGGATCATCACACCCTAAAACTTCAACACCAAATTGTGTAAGTTCACGATCACGACCAGACTGTGGTCTTTCATAACGATACATCGTTCCATTATAATAAAGTTTCGTTGGTTGAACCGCATCCCCATACATTTTATTTTCAATATAACTACGAACAATACCAGCTGTTCCTTCAGGACGAAGAGTCATATTTCTCTCACCGCGATCAAAAAAATCATAAGTCTCTTTAGTAACGATATCCGTTGTTTCACCAACGCCACGATGGAACAATTCACTCGCTTCAAAAATAGGTGTACGAATATAATCATAATTATATTTTTCCATCAAAGAAGCAATGACACCATTAACATAATTCCATTTTTTAGCTTCTAACCCATAAATATCATGAGTCCCCTTTGGTTTTATTAACATAACTTTTCCTCCTTTATATAAAAAGGTGATACCACAATATAAGGACGAATCTCATTATTCGTGGTACCACCTTAATTCCATTAATTAATAATGCTTTAAAATCTTAACGCGATTACACGCTCCTATACAATATGAGTGTCTTCAATATAATTATATTAAATGATTGCACCAAAAACTCATTCTCTCTAAAAATATAAATTATATTTACTCCTCTCAAATAGAAGACAATAGTATTTTAACGCAAGAAAATACTTTTTTCAAGATTATATATAAAATTTATTTTATTTTTCATTCTAAATTAAACACTTTTAAAGGCTTTACTTTCGTTTTATCTTTATCATATACTTCATAGATTGCTAAAACATCTTTTTGGGAATTTACAAAAACAATTTTTTTATCTTGATAACGGTTTTCTAAAATACGACCATTTTTTATTTTATTCGCAATATAAGAATTAACTTCAACTTTAGGATAGTCTTTTAAAGCATCATAAAATGATATCAATTTATAATTACCAGAAGCAATTTCCTCTAAAGTATAACTATCTTCTAATCGATAAGGTCCTTGTTTCGTTCTAATTAAATTTTTCATCGTACAAGGAATATCTAATTTTACACCAATATCTCTTATTAAACTACGAATATAAGTTCCTTTGCTAACGGATACTTTAAAGGTAAAAGAGTCATCTTTCATTTCTAAAAGTTCAATCGCAAAGACTTCGATATCACGTTTGGGTAGTTCAACTTCTAAATTATTACGCGCATAGTCATATAGTCTACGCCCATTTACTTTAACTGATGAATGAAGCGGAACTTCTTGTTTACTTTTACCTAAAAAACTATTTAAAACCGAAATAATTTTTTCTTTGTCCAAATGATAATTTTTTTGTTCAAGAACTTTTCCTTCTAAGTCAAGCGTGTCCGTTAGTATTCCTGGCTGTACTTCGGCAATGTACTCTTTATTTTCACTAACTAATAAATCAACTAATTTTACACCTTCATTTAAAGCAACTACTAAAACACCTTGGGCAAGAGGATCAAGCGTTCCCGTATGTCCCACTTTCGGTGTATCAAAAATAGAACTTATTTTGTTAACGACATCACGACTCGTCCAACCCTTTTCTTTATTGACAACAATTAAACCATTCATAGATTTTATCTCTTTCTTTGACACTTAGGACAATAGTAAGTACCCCTACCACCAATGCGCGTCTTTACAATTTTCGTCTTACACACTAGACATTCTTCTTTTTCACGGCAATGCACAAATAAATTATTTTGAAAAAGACCCGTTATTCCTTCATCAGATGTATAACTACGAATTGTTGTTCCACCTTCACTAATGGCTTTTTCCAAAGTTGTTCGCGTATTAGCAATGATATTTTCTAAATCTTTCTTCTTCAAAAGATTACAAAGAGTATAAGGATTAATTTTACTTAAGAACAAAATCTCATCAGCATAAATATTACCGATACCAGTAATTATTCCTTGATCTAAAATGACTGTTTTAATAGGAAGACGTTTACTCTTATACTTTTCCTCTAAATATTTATAATCGAGTTTCTCGTCCCATGGCTCTAACCCTAACTCTTGCATGGGTTTAGCTTCCTCTAATTTATCTTTTAAAACTAAATACATACGTCCAAATTTTCTTGTATCATTATAACGCAAAGAGGTTTTATCAGTAAAATTAAAGACAACGTGTTGATGACGCGTAATTTCATCATCCCAACTCTTTAAAAAGTATTTACCTTCCATTCGTAAATGTGATAATAAGCAGTAATCATCCAAATGAAAAATTAACCATTTACCACGACGCGTAATATCTTTAATAGTTTGTTTTTTTAACTTCTCACAGAACTCTTTACTATCCATATTTTCAATGATATTGGGATAAAGCACTTTAACATTATCAATCGTTTTACCTAAAACTTTGCGTTTTAAAGTCTCTTTAACGGTTTCTACTTCTGGTAACTCTGGCATACTACTACTTCCTTTCTATTTGGCTTCATACCAATCATTTCCTTTATTGATATCAACTACTAAAGGAACATTTAACTTATAAGTGTTTTCCATAATATCTTTAACGATTTTTTCTACCTCTGATTCTTCATCTTTATAGACATTAAAAACCAATTCATCATGAACTTGAATTAACATCTTACTCTTTAAATGACGTTTATTAAATTCTTGATATATTTCAATCATTGCCTTTTTTAGAATATCCGCAGCACTACCTTGAATTGGCGTATTCTTAGCCATTCTTTCACCACTTTGACGAATCATATAATTTTTATTATTTAACTCATCGATAATTCTCTTACGATTCATTATCGTTTTTACATAACCATCACGATGAGCATTACTAACTATTTCTTCCATGAATTCACGAATAGAGGGAAAAGTATCTAAATAGTTATCAATAAAACTTTTAGCGCTCACAATATCAATATTTAAATCTTCACTAAGACCAAAACTACTAATTCCATAAAGAATTCCAAAATTGACAGCTTTAGCTTGACGACGCATATTAGAATCAACTTTATCAATAGGAACACCAAAAATATCACTAGCTGTTTTAGCGTGAATATCGAATCCTCTTTTAAAAGCTTCAATCATATTAGTAGCATTTGACATATGGGCAAAAACACGCAATTCAATTTGGGAATAGTCGCTTGATAAAAGAATAGAATCTTCTTCTGGAATAAAAGCTTTACGAATTATTTTTCCCTCTTCGGTACGAACAGGAATATTTTGTAGATTAGGATTAGATGAAGAAAGACGTCCTGTTCTTGTCAAAGTCTGATTAAAACAAGTATGAATTCTTCCATCACTATCTATTTCATCAATTAAGCCAACGATATAAGTATTATATAGTTTAGTAACAACGCGATACTCTTCAATTAAATCAACAATTGGATGTAAATGTCTTATCTTATCTAATATTTCTTTACTTGTTAAATATTTATTTCTTTCCCCTTCTTTTTTCATGCGTTTAGGATAATGAATTCCTAACTTTTCAAAGAGAACTTCTCCTAGTTGTTTAGGAGATGAAATATTAAATTCACAGCCACTCATCTCATAAATCTTTTGAGATATATCAAAAATCTTCTTCTTTAATTCATCACCCATTTGTAATAAGTACTCACGATTAACTCTAATTCCCGTTACTTCCATATCGGCAAGTACTTCCACCAAAGGCATCTCTAATTTTGAAAATAAATTGATACTATTCTCTTCTTCTAATTTCTTTAAGAATTCTTCTTTCTTTTCATAAATGAACTTGGCTTTTAAACAAGCATTTTTCGCAATCACTTCCATAGAAGGTAGAGAAATTTTAGCTTCACTACCAAATTCTTTATCATAAAAATCGATACTATAACCATTGTTATTCATGAGATATGTAATATCATCTTTAATATTTTGATTTAAAATATAAGACGCTACCATCATATCAAAAGAACAATTAGAAATAGTTAAATTATGACGCGCTAAAACATAAATCAATTTTTTTAAATCATAAGTACTCTTATTATAAGAACTATTTAAAATAGTTGGATTTTGTAATAGGATATCAAATGGTACATAATAACAATTATCTTTATTGTAAATAGATACTCCTAAAACATCACTCTTATGATAGTTGTAACCAAATAGTTCAACATAAATTGAAAAGTCATCTTTAATATTAACTTCATCCATACTATTAACTATTTTATAGTCAATATCAATGACATTCTCACGAATATTATTCTCTTTTATATCCATCTTTTTAATTAGCGAATAGAACTCTAATTCATTTAACAAATCAATGTAGTGAAGAGTATCAATACCATTATATTTTATTTTCGAGAAGTCAGTATCAATTGGTACATCTCTATAAATAGTCGCAAGATCATAACTCATAAAAGCTTTGTCTTTATCAGCAATTAATTTATCTTTTAATTTACCAGATACGGAATCAATGTTGTTGTATAGATTACCAAGCGTACCATATTCTTGTAAGAGTTTTAAGGCTGTTTTTTCACCAACGCCACTAACACCAGGAATGTTGTCACTACTATCTCCCATAAGAGCTTTTAAATCAACCATTCTAGGTGGTTCAATACCATAAGTTTTAATGAATTCATCTTTTGTCATTCGAATAAAATCATTAGTTTTTAAAAGTTTAACTTCTACTTCATCATTAATTAATTGTAAAAGGTCTTTATCACTAGAGATAATCGTTGCGGTATACTCTTTATCAAGAGTTGCAGCTTTCGCAAAAGTACCAATGATGTCATCAGCTTCATAATTATCAATCTCAAAATACTTAAATCCCATCGCTTCAACTAACTCTTTAGCAACCGGAAACTGCATCTTTAGTTCATCAGGTGTTTCACCACGACCACCTTTATAATCGGCATATTTTTCATGTCTAAAAGTCTTTCCTTTATCAAAAGCAATCATCACATATTCAGGATTTTCTTCATTAATAATTTTATTTAACATGTTGATTAAACCATATAGTGCATTAGTTGGAAAACCTTTACTATTCTTCATTATATTTCCCGTATAAGCCGTTGCATAATAACTACGAAATAAAATATTATTACCATCTATTAAAAGAACCTTTTTCATATCAATCACCTATAATTATTATAGCATTTTATAAAAATATAAAAAAGAAAAACAAGTATAAATGAATATACTTGTTTATAACTTAATTACTATTTGGTATTATAAACCTGTAATTATTATATCATGTATTTGATTGATAATTACAGGCTTTTTTACTAT
>CANPXE010000017.1 GCA_947585665.1 uncultured Bacilli bacterium
CTTTTTTTTATTTCTTCTATTTCTTTTTCCAATTTATCTACTTTTGCCAGTTGATTTGCTATTTTAATAAACATTTTCTCTACTTTTTTCCCTAGAAGTTTTTTTATTTCATCTTCTGTATTTATTTTTTTCATGTTACTCTCCTATTTTTTCTTTTTTTCTTGATTGCTAACTATTGCTGCAAGTATTAAAAATGCAACAGCAATTAAAACAATTGTTAAACATATAATTCCTACAATCATTACCGCATCGCTCATTTAATCACCCCTTTCTAAACTTTTCTAATTTTATAAGTAACTTTTATGTTTTCTTGTGATTCATATAGCTTTATAAGAAAATTTAATATTTCTTCAGCTCTATCACTAATATCGTTAAAAGTTGTTAGATTTTTAGTAGTCTTTTCATTTTCCATTTCATTTTTCCTTTTATTTCTTCATATCTTGATTTTTCTTTATACCTCTCTTACAATTGAATTGAAAGGAGGAAAAGTTATGGCGGACTTTGAATGTCCATACTGCAAATCGCATAATATTGGTGCTGTTAACAATTTTGATAAAAACCAATATTATGGATTAGTTGAAGTTATAATTAAGAAACCAAAGCCAGAAATTTGTGTAAACAATGTAATTCCTTTAAATGTTCTTGTTTGCAAAGATTGCTCTGGAGTTGTTCTATTGGCTAAGCCAAAGGACAAAGAATAACTTCAATAGAGATTAGATGTTTCATCTAGTCTTTTTTAAATAATTGATAATACTTATCATCTTTCTTTTTGAACTTTATTAATTTCATCAATTAAGATTTTCACAAACTCTTCTTTTTCTTCTTTATCCATAGAATTAAATAAATCTATTAGATTAACTTTACCTGTTATCATTTTTTTCTTTCTCCTATTTTTCTTTTACATTCGTTTTTTCACTTTAAGTGAATTACAATGGTAAAAAAAATTCATTAACATTGCAACCAATGACATCAGCTATTTCATTCAATTTAGAAATATCATAATTTAGAGGATGTGCTTCAATATTCTTATATGTTCTTTCGGTAATGTTTAGTTCGTTAGCAATCATTTGCTGTGTTTTGCCTCTTCGTATTCTAGATGCTCTAATATTTCTTGATACTTGCTGTTCATTCGTTTCCATATATCTTTCTCCTTTCTAATTCGATTATAATTCACTATTAGTGAAATAGTCAAGAAAAATTTTCACAAAAAGTGAAAAAATATTTCACTACTTGTCAAATCTGTGTTATAATGTAATCGGAGGGATCTTTATGGAAATAAACTATACAAGTAAAAACATCTCTTACCTACTAGATAATAAAGTTATTTCTCCTGAGAAACTTGTTGAAATAACTAAACACAATAGTACTGGTTTAGTATCAATGTGGAAAAGTGGAGAAAGAAAAATTACAACGTCCGACTTAATAACAATTGCTAATTATCTTAATGTTACAATTGACGATTTAGTTAATAAAGATATTAGAGACGTATTAAATAAAAAAACTAATTATACTTCTATTGATGATGTAAAAAAAGCAATAAATAATCTTAATAATGAAGATATGAAAAAAGATTATAAAGATACACTTATAAATATGGTAGATTATTACCATATACATTCAAAACAAAGTGATAATAAAAAAGATTAAAGTATCTTTATGATATTTTAATATAGATTACACAATGAAAGGTGGTGACAAAAAATGAAAAAATATTTATCTTTAGTTATGATAATTGCTTTAGTATTTTGTTTAACTGGCTGTGGTGACAAAGAAGCTGATAACAAAAAAGATGAATCTAGCAACAACACTACTAATGAAACTACTGACAACAATCAAGAAGAAACAAACAAAGAAACTGAATTAACATCTATTAATGATTTTGAAAGTGAAGTTCAAAAGTTAGGAATAGATTATGAAAAAACTGATATGGTAGCATCTTATATTAATGCTGAAACTGGTATTAAATTAAAAAGTGGTGATACTAAATTAGAAATATATAAATTTGATTCATCATCTGAAGCATATAAAAAAGCTGAAACAAATCAAAAAGTTACAATGGAAGGTTTTGGAGATTTCGAAGCTATTGTTAAAAATGGTTATGCCTTAATGATAGATAATAATTTCCCACAATACGACAAAGTTATTGAAATATTTAATAAATTAAAATAAAAAAAGACACCCCTAGCGGCAACTAGAGGTGCTGAAATGAAAAACCCAAAGACTACTAAATCTAAACAAAAATAAGATTAACCTATAATTGTATATGAGTTTTTCATATATGATTATAGCACATTATAAAAATTTAGACAATAAAGGAAGTGCTATAAATGAAAAAGAATTTTGAAACAATATTAGATAAAGTAATAAGAGTTGGATTATATATTAGAGTATCTACTGAAGAACAAGCAAGACATGGCTACTCTATCGAAAGCCAAAAAGCACGATTAACTGAGTGGTCAAAAGAGCATAACTATAATATTGTAGATTTCTATATTGATGAAGGTAAATCAGCAAGAACTAAACTATCTAATAGAAAAGAATTATTAAGATTACTTGATGATGTTAATGATGAAAAAATAGATAGAATAGTAATTTGGCGACTTGATAGATGGTTTAGAAACGTTGCTGATTATTATAGAGTTCAAGACCAATTAGAAAAAAATAATGTTGATTGGGAATGTACTGATGAAGATTATAATACCACAACATCTAACGGACGGCTTTATCTAAATATTAAATTATCTATCGCACAAAACGAAAGCGATCAAACCTCTGATAGAATCAAATTTAACTTTGAAAATATGGTAAAAAACAAAAGACCAATATCAGGAGCACTGCCACCAGGTTATATGGTAGCTGGTGAAAAACAAAATAAACGAGTTGTTAAAGATCCAAATTTAGAACAAATGGCAATTGATATGTTTGATAAATATGAAGAAACAATTTCTTTAAGTGCTACAACTAAATATTTAAATGAAACATACCCTTTTCGCCCTATTGCTTATGAATGTGTAAAAAAGTTTCTAAAAAATCCCATATACTATGGAACATATAGAGGTGTTACAAATTATTGTGAAGCATATATATCAAAAGAAAGATATGATAACATACAATCTTTATTACTAAAAAACCATAGAAAAAACAATAGAAGTACACACATCTTTATATTTAGTGGATTAATAAGATGTTTTGATTGTAATAGAAAAATGGGAGGATCAATTGCTTGTCGAAAACATGCCGATGGAAACGTAATTAAATATGGAACATATAAATGTTGTAAACACTTTCTAGATAAGCAATGCTCTAATAATCATACAATAAACGAAAGCAAGTTAGAAAATTGGTTATTAGATAATTTCATAAAAGAACTAAATAATTACATTATAGAAACAGAAAAAGTTGATGAAAAGTTAGCAATAAAAAATAATATAAACAAAATTGAAAGTCTAAACAGAAGACTAGATAGACTTAATGATCTATATATTGATGGTAAAATAACAAAAGAAAAGTATGATTTAGAATATAATAATATACAAGAGAAACTAAATATAGAAAAACAATGTAAAGATATACCAAAAACAAGAGATTTAAGCAAGTATAAAACTTTATTAAACAATAACAAATTTTTAGATATTTATAATAAGCTTAAAGGTGAGAACAAAAGAAAATTCTGGTATAAATACATTGATCATATAATTCAAGATAAAGAAAAAGGATTTATAGTTTTTTTTAAATAATTCGAGTGCATAACAATTAATCTCCTTGGGTTAAAAATAAATAATCAATCTTTCTAATTCCTAATGATTTAAATAAAGGAATTAAAGTTGATTTCGAAATATTACTATTTTGTAACTTGCCACCCGTATCAATTAAAGCATTATATTTAGAACTGTGTAAAAGAATACTATCGCCTTGACCAACATCAATCATTAACATATAGTCTTTAGGAAAAAGAACATTATAGTTATAGTGAATCAATAACATTAAAATAAAAAGAAAAATAAAGACCTTTTTATGATACTTAAAAATAATAATTATGACTAAATAATATATAAAAACTATGAAAAGACTTGGTTTATTAAAAATGATATTAGAGTCAATTAGAGATAAAAAACTCGTTAAATGTTCTAAAATACTCGTCAAAACAATTAAGACATTACTGACAATAGGAATGATAAAAGATAATAGAGAAAGTGGAAAGATAATTATTGATACTAAGGGAACAAATAATAAATTATAAAAAATAGTTAAAATATTTACTTGATAATAATTGTATAAAGATATTGGTAAACTAAATAAAAAGGCAATAAAAGAAGTCATAAGTGTTTTATAAACATAATTATTATAATGATTAAGCAAATTACTAAATAAAATTAAAGATGCCGTTATGACGACAGAAAACAAAAAACCAACATTATAAATGATATAGGGATTAAAGAAAAGAATAATACTTGTTGTCAACAATAATAAATTAATTGGTTTTATATTAAAATAAAAAATAGTATTAATACTTAAAAGAATAAAAAAGATACCACTTCTTAAAGCCGAAGGACAAAAGTTAACTAAAAATATATAAAAAGAAATAAAAAGACAAGTTAATAAATATCTTTTATTTTCACTTATATGTATCTTTTTTAATAATAATAAAATAATTCCTGATAATATTGAAATATGCATTCCAGAAATACTAAAGAGATGACTTATACCGAGATTTTGATAATTACTTTTAATATCACTATCTACATAACGATTATCACCTAAAATAAAAAGATATAAATAATTAGATGCTTTATTGTGAGCAATAATATTTTTAATTTTATTCTTTATCGCATAAAAGATATTTTTATTAGACGATATCTTTTCAATTTTATCAGCGTTCATAACATAATATATCTTTTTAGATTTTAAATAATTTTGGTAATTAAAAAGATTAGGATTAGTATTTTTTTTAGGAATATCAATCTCTCCTATTACTTTTACTTTATCTCCTAATTTTATATTTTCATTTAAGGAATCATAATAAGTACATAATACTTTATTAGAACCCTTTACTTCTAGTGTTACTTTATCTTTAGAAATAAAAAGATCAGTAACTATTCCTTCAATATAATTGTCATTATTTTTAGTAATTACTTCAGTATTTAATTTAAAAAATAAAAAAGAAAAAGCAAGAAAAAAGATAAAATAATATAAGTAATCACACAGTAATATTTTCCTTAATACTAGCATATAGACTATCCCCTATTCCTGTCACATTTAATAAATCTTCTTTCTTCTTAAATGGTGTTTTAGTACGATACTCAATAATACTTTTAGCTTTACTCTCACCTATTCCTGATAAAGTCATCAATTCTTCAAGTGATGCCGTGTTGATATTGACAATGCTATTTGCTTTTTTATCACTACTATTATTATTTGAAGTTATACAAGAATCATTTTGGATATTACTATTTTCACAAATCTCTTTCTTTTCTTCTTCTTTTTTTAGAGTTTCTAAAAATGACGAAATTTCTTTCTTACTATATACGACAATAACCATTCCATCTTCTATTTTTTTACTCAAATTTAAGACACTTGTATCACCTTGATTAGTTATACCACCTGACATTTTAATAGCGTCAACTACTCTCTTATCACAGTTAATAGAATAAACTCCTGGTTTCTTAACTTCCCCTTTGATATCAAAAAAACAATTTGTTACTTCTTTATCATCTTTTTCTTGTTCTTTTTCTTCTTGCTTTTCTTCTTTTTCACTAACGACAACTTCTTCTTCCTCCTTTTCTAAAGTTTCTTCATCATTTTGCCAAACACTAAAAAAATAATAAATGATTCCTCCAACTGCCAGTCCAATGATAAGGATTGCAATTAAAATTTTTTTCTTATTGAAATAGACAAATTCACCTAAACTATTTTCCATAAAAAAACCTCCTTTAAAGGAGATTATTATTCATCGCTTATTATTTTCCTACCATTTGCTTTCTCTTTAATTGAGTTTCAACATTAATGCGTTGGACAAGCGCTAAAGAAATAAATAGACATAAAGTATAACTACCACCATAACTCATAAATGGTAAAGGTACACCCGTCATTGGTAAAAGGCCAAAGACACCACAAAGATTGATGATGATATGAATGAAGAAATAGAAGGCAACACCATAACAAATTAAAGCATCACAATTATTTAGACTTTTACGACCAATAATTATTATGCGAGCTAATAAAATTATATATAAGAAAATGATAAAGATACCAAAAATCAAACCTAATTCTTCAACGATAATACAAAAGATGAAATCCGTATGCGCTTCTGGTAGATATAAATACTTTTGAATACTATTACCAAGACCACGACCTGTTAGACCACCATTATTAATGGCAATATATCCATTACATACTTGGTTCCCATCCGTATAATAACTATCTTCACTACAAGGGCTACTATTAATGACACTAGTAATACGGGACATTTGACGATCGGATAAAAGATTTTTACCACCAACTAAAAGAATAAGTCCTAAAATGATTACTAATCCTCCACCAATTGTAAAAATACTTCTTTTTATTTTTTTGTCAACGGGTGACAAAAGAAAGAGAACGCCAATTATTAAAGCAAACAAAACAGCTGTTCCAAGGTCGGGCTGTAAAGCAATGGCAATAAATGCTAAAACACAAATGAAAATAGGATACAAAGAACCGACATATGACTCGGTATGCTCTTTTTTCGCATTATAGTAACGCGCAATCCAAATAATCGCAAAAACTTTTAAAAACTCACTCGGTTGAAAGTTAAAACTACCAATGCGAAACCAACTTTGAGCATCATTACTCTCAATACCAAAAACGAATAACAATGGTAATGATATCAATAATAAATAAGTTATAAATGTTGCAAAACGACCAAATATTTTTGTCTTTGTCATCAATGTCATACATGCAAAAACTAAACCGATAAAAATGATAACTAATTGACGAATTAAATAATGATAAGGACTCGTTTCATAGCGCATATAAGAAGATACATTAGATGCTGAAAAAATCATAATTGATCCAATTGCACAAAGGATAATTGTAATTAAAAGTAACCATTTGTCCATATTTTTAAGTATCTTCACAAAATCACTCCCATATTATTAAAACAATTATAACACGGAAGAATTGGGTTGTAAATTGAGGTAATAATTGCTTGACACTATTTATGAAGATCTTCTTGTCTAATTAAAAAAAGATGTTTATGGCGATAAAAGGCATAAAAAATATCTTGAATCTCTAAATTGTCCTGTTGTAAAACTCGTCTTATCCAATTTTCACTACGATCGATTTGACGAAGCGTATCATAATCAATTTGTCCATCTAAAATAACTGGTAAAGGATATTCGCCAAATAGTTTCGAATCTTTCTTAAAAACAGATAACTTCCCACTCGTCTCTAAAATGGCATAATCAACTTCTTCAATACTACGAATATGCTTTTCACGAAGTTGCGTCAACAAATCTTCCATGTTGTATCGTTGTTTGACCATCTCTTTAAAATTAATTTTACCACGATTGATAATAACAGATGGATTACCATCAAATAAATTTCTTATCTTACTACTCTTTAGTGAGACATAACTCATTCCCATTTGAATGAATAAAAGTAAAAAAATGGGAAGAACTGATAACATTAATGATTCCTCTCTTTGTTCAATCGAAACAGCCGCAAGTTCCGCAATTAAAATAGAAACAATTAAATCAACAATTCCTAATTGTCCAATCTCTCTTTTACCCATAAAACGATATATCATTGTAATAAATACATAAAAGAAAAAAGTTCTAAATAAAACCGTTACGTATTCCATAAAATCATCTCAAATATATTATGGTTTTAGAATATCTTTTTTATACAAAACATAATATTAATTAGGTGAATGAAATGACATATAAAAACTATTTAAAAAGTTTAGGATTTTTCTTAGTAATAATCATTGGACTAAGTTTATTAAATACTATTCTCTATTATAATGATATCGTTGATGGTAAAGTATCTAGTCTAATAGAATTATTAACATTGTTTGTCGCAACTTTTACATCGGGATTTTACATTGGTTTTAAAAGTAGTAATAAGGGTTATATAAATGGTCTTATTCTCGGAGGTATAATTATTGGAATTTCCCTATTACTTTCATTAATATTTAAAGAAAAACTAACTCTTGTATCACTATTTACCTACATTTTAGTATTAGCTTTCGCAACTATTAGTAGTATTTTAGGTATAAATAGAAAAAAATAGGAAAGCTCCTATTTTTTATTTTCTTTACTGTTTAAACTTTTATCATAGATTATTCTTTGTCTTTTAAAACCTAAATGTTCATACATTGCCATAGCATTTTCATTAAAGGTCCAACAATCAAGTTCTAGGCTATCACAATTATCTTTTAAAGCAATATTTCCTACTTCTTCCATCATTTTTTTACCAAGTCCTTGATTTCTATATTTTTCAAGAATAACCAATTGATCAACATATAATTTTTTAGTATGTTTATCTTTTATTGTATAAGCTAAATACCCTACTACTTTTTCATCAACTAATATTACAAGTGTTATAAACTTTTCAAGATTAGCAAATAAATCATTCTTTAATTGTTTTTCATCTTTACTTTTAAAAATATCAGGTCTTCCTTTTTGATGAAACATATATCCTTCAATAAAAACATCTAAAAGACCATTATCGATATCTTCTAATTTTACTTTTCTAATCTTTGTATTAATAATACCATCTTCTTTCTTTTTCTATTTTTTTCATTTTTAAAATCATTACATTAATTAAAACTATACCAATTTAGAATTAGTATAGTTTTTGTTTTTTATTTTGTCTCTTTTAATTCTTTTAAAGCTTTTGATAATTGATCTGGACAAGATGTTGGGCGCATTCCACATTTAATTCCTTCTAATAGAGAAACGACTTCATCTATTTTTTTACCAACACATAGTTTACTAACACCTAAAGTATTCCCAGGACATCCGCCAACTATTTTAACATCAGTAATTACTTCATTATCGTCACATTCCACAATCATCTTGCTAGAACATACACCCATTGGTTTATATTCAACTTTTGGCATATTATTTTACCTCCCTCTTATTACTTTCATATTTATTCATAAAGTCTTCTTTATATTGTAACAAATTATCATTTTTAATAGCTTCACGAATCTCCTCCATCATCTTAATTAAGAAACGGGTATTATGGATGGATAATAATCGTGCTCCTAGGCTTTCATCAGCTAAAAGCAAGTGACGAATATAAGCCTTAGTAAAATTTTTACAGCAATAACAATCACAACTATCTTCAATTGGTGTAAAATCTTCTCTAAACTTTAAATTTTTTAAATTAATTTTACCATATCTTGTAAAAGCATTACCATGACGGGCAATACGCGTTGATAAAACACAATCGAATAAATCGACACCACGAACGACACCTTCTAATAAATCAACGGGTTCACCAACACCCATCAAATAACGAGCCTTATCATCAGGTAAATATGGGATGGAATAATCAATGGCTTTATACATATCTTCTTTACTTTCACCGTCGTTAGCAACTCCCCCAATGGCATAACCATCAAAATCCATTTTTACCGTCTCAACAGCAGACAATTTACGCAAGTCTTCATAAGCTCCACCTTGAACGATTCCAAAGAGAGCTTGACGCGGATTATTATGAACTTTTTTACATCTTGCTGCCCAACGAAGCGTTCTTTCAACACTATTTTTCATATATTCATAACTAGCACTCGCTGCTGGACATTCATCAAAACTCATCGCAATATCACTATCTAATTTATTTTGAATTTCAATTGACTTTTCAGGTGTCAAAAATAGTTTACTACCATCGATATGACTCTTAAAGTGAACGCCTTCTTCCGTTATGTCCTTTTTATTTTTAACGAGTGAAAAAACTTGAAAACCACCACAATCAGTAAGAATTGGTCCATTATAATTCATAAATTTATGAAGACCACCAGCTTTCGCAATTAAATCTTCACCTGGACGCAACCACAAATGATAAGTATTGGATAAAATGATTCCTGCTTTCATCTCATATAGTTCATCTGGTGTTAACATCTTGACAGTTGCTTTCGTTCCAACTGGCATGAACATTGGTGTTTCATAAGTCCCATAATTAGTCACTAATTTACCATAACGAGCTTTCGTATCTTTTTCTTTTTTCAATAAGTTGTATTTAACAATCACGAAAATCACTTCCTCAACTATTCATCTTTTAAGTCTAAAACAATTTCTTTTCTCTTTCCTGCTTCAAATTTACGATATTTAACACCACAAGTATCAAACATACGAATTGAAGCTTCCATTTCATCACTATGATTATCATAATCATAAGAATGTAAATAAATAACTTCCTTTATCCCAGCTTGAATAATAGCTTTAGCACATTCATTACAAGGAAAATAATGAACATAAATTTTACCACCAACTAAATCATTCATATTACCACGATAATTTAGAATAGCATTTAATTCACTATGACAAACATACATATATTTAGTATTTAATTTTTCACCAACTCTTCCCCAAGGAAAGTTATCATCATCAAATCCATTAGGTGCTCCATTATAACCAACGGATAAAATACGATTATCTTTACTTACAATACAAGAACCAACTTGTGTATTAGGATCTTTACTACGCAAAGATGATAGTTTAGCAACCCCCATGAAATATTCATCCCAAGTTATATAATCTTTTCTTTTAGTATCTTTATTCATATTGACACCTCCAACTAAAACTGATTATACCATATTTATATAAATAAAAAAAGAAGGAATAATCCTTCTATGATATTTCTAATACTTTATCAATGGCAATCTTATAAGTATTATTACCATCTTCTGAATGTGTCAATTCAAAACCTTTATCAATGGTCATTGTGTATAGATTATCATTAACAAAATTAGTTAAATTAGCTGTATTTACATTTTGAAGAAGAGCAACTTCTTTTATTAAAATAATACTCATCGCAAGTCCAAATTCATCATTACTAGCTGTACAAATAGTTGTTAAAACATTATTTTCTAAAGTATATTCAACAACTAAATTATCCTTACTATTAGGCTGTAAGTAATTAGTAGTTACGAAAGTTAATGTATTATCAGTTGCACTTACATCTACTTTTACTTTATTTTCATTTTCAAAAGAAGCCATATTTACAGAAGCATAAAGTCTATCTTTAATTTGTGTTAAAGTAATTGTTTTCTTTTCTTCTTTTTCTTCTTCATTGGTAGGATTTTTCTCTTCCTGTTCTTTTGTTTCCATATAGTCTTCAACAAATTTTGTTATATCATCAATAAAAAAGGCACAACCGATTAAAACGATTAACATCAAAAGCATAAAGAATGGAAATTTCTTTTTTTCATTAGAATAAGATACACCTTCCTTCATTCCCGTTCCTGTTGCTTCTTCATTTTGTTTATTAAAAACACTATCAGCTGAAACTTCTCCTTCTTTTAAAGTATTAAAGTCATTACTATCAACAACAACACTAACTTCTTCAATTGTTGCTTCATTCTTTGTATCTTCAACAACTGTATTAGCATCAGTATCAATTACTGTTTCACTGACAACATTAGATTCAGATTGAATAGTAGGTTGATCTTGTCTTTCAGAAAAATCAACTTTCTCACTAAACATTTCCTTTTTTGGTTGATTATCAATATTTTGATTTACTGGTTCCTGATTATTATTAAAACCATTCCCATTTAAAATTGGATTATTGTTATCATTCATAAATATCACCCTTTATTCTATAATAATGATAACATAGATAACTATTTTTGAAAAGAAAAAAATAGAAGATAACTTCTATTTAAATGACACTTACTAAATTATTAGTTTCCATATCCTTAAATGATGAATAAAAGGGTTGCGTTCCACCACTTGTAATATTATCATCAATAATTCTTCTATTAATTCTAGCACAAGCACATAAGAATTGCTTTTCAATTTCATTATAATTACTACCAATAGTTGAAAAAGGATAATCTAAACAAATTAAATCATGACCATTAATTCTAAAATAATGATTATGAAAATCAATTCTAGAACATATTTCTTTAATATCTAATTGTTTAGCAACAATATGTTTACATATTCCCATATAATTTTTTAAATCTATATTATTAGGACTATTTAAATAATCTTTAGCGTTTCGTTTTATATCAAATGGTAATTCTTCTTTATTTAACTCTTGTTCAATAGCTAAACGTTCCATCATAATATAATTATTAATTTTATTTTTTAAAATAGGATCCATTTGTAACTCTTTTTTACGTCTTTTTAAAATTTCAATTGAATAAGTAATCGTATCATATTGAAAAGCCAAAAGATTAAGACTGGATTTAGTCTTTTTGATTGTAAAAACACTATCCATATCTATTCCCCCTTAAAAGTAGCACTATTATAACATATTATGATAGTTTTTTCAAGTTTTTCCTATAAATAAAAAAGAAGATGATTATTTATCTTCTTTATTTTGACGATATGAGAATGAATCATCAGGTCCTTTTTTCTTGACTTTTGGTCGATCTTGTTCATCTTGTGATTGTTCTTGGACACTTCCTAATAGTTCTGCCATAGCTTCATCCATAAACGTTTCTAAGAAAGATGGTGCTGTTGTTCCTTTTTTACCTTTTACAGAATCACCAAAAATTTCTGATAACATTGATGAAAGACTTCCTAAACCATTTTCTTCTTTAGGTGTTTCTTTTTCAACAGTACTTGCTTTTTGATCATTTAATAAATCACCATATAATTCTTCAATAGCTGTTTTTCTAGGTTGTTCATCCATCAAAGAACCCCAATAAAAGAATTTATCTATTTTATCAGTTAAACTGTTCATTACTTTTATTTCTTCATCAGTCATTTTAACTAATGCTCCATTAAACTTTTCTTTAGTACGTTCTTCATCAGCAAGAATTTCACTAAATTCATTTTTTAAATTAACATACCCAGCATAAGAAGCACCTAAATTAACATATGGTGTAAAGTTAACAACATAATTACTTATTTTTCTTTTAGTACTAACTTGATTTTGTGATTGTATTTCACTTAATTTTTCTTTACTATCAGGACTTATTTTATATCCATGTTGCATTATTTCTTTAACTACTTCAACACCAGCATATGCCTTAATTGCACTTGCACCAGCAAAGGAAGCAACAAACTTAAAAATTCCCATAAAACCCTCCTTAAAATTTATTTAATATACTAACATATAAAACTCTTTTTAACAATCTTTTTTTATTAAAGTTTTATTTGGTAATGTAGTATCAACTCTTTCAAATGGTTCTTCACAAACATAAGAAATGCGATATCCTTCATTACTATCTACTCTAGTCCTAGAAGATGTTGTAAGAATTATATTATGACACTTCTTACTTTCTAGTATACTTCTAGCACTACTACGGGCTTCATCTTCTTTAGTAGAAGGAATATCAAGATGTCCATTTTGCCAATCATATTTTTCTTTTATCTGTAATTTTTCTTTATGAACACCAATTTTTTCTAAAGAAGAAGATAATAGGCTTGCGTGCACTACTTCATTTGGCAATGTATCATATAACCAAGATTTTAATTTCAATTCTTTTTCAGATTTAAAAGAATAACTCTTATCTTTATCATCATAACGAATACCACAATAAAATAAATAATTATTTTGTTCTTCATCACTAGAAAGTTCATAATTAGTATTCTGTAAATTATTTTTTATTTCATCGAGAAAAGCATCAACTTTAAAAGCTGGTAATACCATTTCTTTATTAGCAATATAATTGTAAAGAAGAGCTGTATAAATAATATGTTCACGTTCAATAATCTTTATCATACCATTCACCTCTTTGTGTGCTTATTTTAACAAAAAAAAGATGAAAAAGCAATAATTACATCTTAAATTCATCTTTCATCATTGTAAACATCTTTTCTTTTTCATCCTTATTAAAAATATCTTTTTGAGCTTTAAATCTATTAAGAGACCATTTCCACATATTATAGCCAAAATGACGATCCTTATAGCTCTTTCCTAATATTTCTCTTTTTCCTTCATATCGTGGAATAAATTGAAAATGAACATGAGGTGTTTCACCATCACGATAAGCATTATTCATAAGACAAGCAAAATTATACATCGTTGCACCAAAAAGTTTTTTAGTGACACGTTCTAGTTCTTTTTCCATCTTTCCTAACTCAATCCAATCGTCACTTGTTAAATCACTTAAACTCTTTTTTTCACAAGAGACAATACATTGTCCAGGAAACTCTTGACACCAATCAAGAAAAACAATTTCAAAACATTTTCCTTTATATAACTGCATTTTCTCCTCCACTATTCTTTTTAAAAATAAAAGTCCTTATAACTAAGGACATAATATTCAATATGGTAGCGACGGAGGGGATCGAACCCACGACCTCCTGGGTATGAACCAGGCGCTCTAGCCAGCTGAGCTACATCGCCATATATGACAAGCAATATAATATTATCATATTAATTTTTTTTTGACAATAGTCTTTCTCAATTTTTTCCAATATTATTATGCTCGTCTTTTTAGATATTTATTTATTTTCAAAAGAAATTATTTCATCATAAATATCACAAATATTATTAATTTTATTAGTATCACTATATATTTCTTCTAAAATACTTCTAATATCATTTTTACTTTTATTACTCTTTTTAGTAATAATTTTTTCAATCTCATCCATTCTTCTTCTAATACTTTCCTCATCATCTATTTCTTGATTAGATTCTACCTGCATAATACCATAATGATAAGTATTTTCAAAAAGTTTTCTTTTCATGACAGTTACTTTGCGACTAATTAAAGGATGCGTATAATTCTCATATATCATCATTGCATATATCAACTTATTTACTAAATCTTTTTTACTCTTCACTACTTTAAAATATCTATTTTTTAGTTTAGCATACATAACTATGACATATTCTCTTTTACGTTCAATAAAACTGACATTATTAGGAGAAGATACTTTTAAATGTTCTTTTAATAAGCAATAAATAAAGATAATTATCAAGAACCATAAAATACTTCTAAATTCATTTGGAAGTGGTAAAATACTATCTACTTTAGATATGTAATAATTATAAATAAAGATTGATAAGATAACACTGACAAGTGAATTAATTAAATATTCTTTTTTATTAATTAATAGATTATTACCAGTAACATTATTGATATAAAATTCATGCATTACAACTTGAAAAATAACAATTAAATAAATATTGTCCTTAATATCCATACATAATCCTGATACAATGACAATATATATAACTGGTATTAATATTTTTTGAATATTAGAAATCTTCTTATTATTAAAGTACTCCATTATTCCAAGAAGTGGTAAAGATAATAGTAATTGAATAAAAATAACTGATAATTTCACTACAATTCCCCCTTAAAATTATCAATTATATTACTATAAAGGAAAAGAAAAGTCAATTATAAGACTTTTCCCATTATTTTTTTATTAACCAGAATGCTGAAGGATCTTTATAATTTGAACCTCTCGTATTAGCATCAAAATCTTTAAAGGTATAAGTTTTATTATATCGATATTGATCAAGACCAACCATTCCTGGATTAGCAATAGTTAATTTAGCATCATTAATACTCTTAGAACTACTAGCATTAGCCATTCCTGTTATAGCAAGATAATGTCCACCTGTAGTGAAAGTATGTTTACCATTAACATCTTGAACATGGATAACTGCCATACAAGTATTTTTCTTTAAACAATCATATAATTTATCTTTATCTTTATAATATTGATAAGCAACTTGTGACTTACCATTAGGTTGTAATGCACCATATTGATTTAAGAGTTTAGTAACACCGCCAAATGTTGTACCACCCGCTTGACAAGCACCAGTAATATTACAAAGAGATTTTACAGTATCAGATGGACCATATCCTGATATTCCTGTAATTGTTGACATAACCATTGCTATTGAAGTAGGTGCACATCCAGAAGTATTAATATTTTTGTTTGGAACATTACCATATTTATCTTTATACCATCTCGTATCAACTTGGGAATAATATACAACATAATCCATATCTCTATCCATATCTTCTTGATAAAACTGCAAAGTAGATATTTTACCACTTCCATCAATATTAAATAGAACCGTACCATCACCAGAATAATATATATTTTGTCCTTTTACTCCTGCTGCTAACATTCCATTAATAGACTCATAATTAGAATACTTATATGGATATTGATTCTTTGAATTGAGAGTTGAACTACGAATATTAACATAATAACCAGTAATAGTACCTACTGCATATGTAGGACTATATATTTTTGAAACCTTCTCAGGATTATTTCCTTTAATAGTATGATTTGGCATTTTATAAATATCAATATTATGATAATCTTTTTTAATTTGGGTTGCAACATTTTCACCAATACTACTATCAACATCACCTGTTAAAACAATATTTTTTCCTTTAACAGTTGCAACAGCAACAATAGAATTAGTATTTTCATCACAACTCAAAGTTGACTTACAATCATCTTGTTTATTTGCATAAACATCTGCTGTATTATATAATTTAAAATTAAAATCGCCAAGCGTTAAAGAATTAACATTATTCTTAAAGCAATAGTCTGTCTTATCTGTACCACTACCCGTACCTACTTTTTTTGAATTGAGCCAATTGCCTACACAATATATCTTAGTACCTTTACTTTTGGCCTTATCTAAATATGATTTAAAGTAACTTGCATAATTTTTACGCAATTCATCTACACTATTCTTACTAGTATTTGAAGAAGCTCGATCATACTGTTTTACATATAAACCTTTGACGGTTATACCACCTTTATATAAACCTTCTCCATGATAGAAATTGCCATAATGATCAGAGCGATTATGTGTTATTAAAACCCATTCTAGTTCTTTTACATTCAAATCTTTTAAATATGAAAGAATTCGATCATAAAAATAGCTATTACCTGTATCTATTAAACCATAAATATAATTGCCATTCTTATTAGTACTTCTAACTAAAATAGCATCACCAATGACATAATTAGTATTTAAACTACCATTAGTATTAATATTATCTTCTACGTCAATAAAAAACATTTTATTACCACTATTAGATACATATACTGGTATTGATTCACTTTTGCTTCCTACTGTTACTGTTAGATATGTTTTTCCTAGTTTTTTTGCTGTTACCTTACCATCATTAGAAACAGTAGCAATACTAGTATTAGCACTTTTCCAAGTAGTTGGAAGACTTGGAGCATTAGTTATATCATACTTAACTGTTGGTTTTATAGTTGTTGAAGAACCTTTGTCTAAGATTATTCTTTGC
Organism: uncultured Bacilli bacterium; assembly: GCA_947585665.1. Lineage (GTDB taxonomy): Bacteria > Bacillota_I > Bacilli_A > RF39 > UBA660 > RUG11788. Next base: position 17,402 of record CANPXE010000017.1, read on the forward strand.
TTTGGTAATGATATACTAGCAACTGTTTGCTCTTTAACTTCTACTTCGACACTAGTTTTTATGTTAGTATTATCAACGGAAGTTATCGTAACTGTTGCCTTACCATTAGATACACCCTTTATTACACCACTTGAACTGACAGTTGCAACCTTAGTATTACTACTTTTATAAGTTACACTCTTATTAGTCGCTGTACTTGGCGATATAGTTGTTTTTAGAGTTACCGTACTATTCTTTGACATTTTAACACTGGTTTTATCAACTTTGATTGCTGATACTTCTATTGGTAAAACTTTTATTTTTAAAGATGTTTTCAAATTACTACCATCATTGGTGCTAACAGTTATGGTTACTTCACCTTGAGATATACCTGTTACAATACCATTTTGACTAACTGTAGCAATTTTATTATTACTACTTGTATAAGTCACTCCTTTATTTGTTGCATCACTTGGTGTGATAGTTGTTGTTAACTGTGTTGTTTTTCCTATATATATACTAGAATTAGCGGAACTTATAACTAATTTATTAACGAACTTTGGTGTTACGATTAAACTCAAATTAGATTTTAGTCCAGAAGAAGTTGCAACAGTAATTGTCACTGTTCCAGGACTAATAGCTTTGACAATTCCTTTGTTATCAACAGTAGCAACTTTAGTATTACTTGATGTATAAGTTAGTGTTTTATCGGTGGCATTACTAGGATTTACTGTAGCACTGATACTTGTCGTTCCACCAATTGCAATACTTTCATTTTTAATTGATGCATTTACACTTGTAACAGGAATTACTTTTTCATTAACTGTAACATTTACAATGTCTGTTTTGTTATTATTACTCGTTACTGTTATATTACAATTACCACTACTAATCGCTGTTATTTTGCCATCACTTGAAACAGTTGCAATACTAGAATTACTTGATGTATAAGTAACATTTTTATTAGTAGCATTATTTGGAGAAATAGTTGTCTGTAAATTAATAGTACTACCAGTCTCTAATGTTACTGAATGGGGTGATACTTGAACACTACTAACATCAACATTTTTAACTATAACTTTAAATGTTGCACTTATCTTTTCATCTTTAAGTGTCAAAGTAATATTAGCATTACCCTCTTTTTTAGCAATAATATTACCATTCTTATCAACAGTAGCAACTTTTTCATCACTACTTGTATATACTATTTTACTTTTCAAATTAGCATTAGGTTGGACAACAGGATCTAATAAATATTTATCGCCAACATATAGAGTTTTACTACTCTCTATTAATGTTATACTTTTTTCTACAATTTCCTTTTTAGTAACATTAACTTTACATTTAGCTGACTTTTTACTTCCGTCTAAAGCTGATACTACTATAGTCGCACTTCCTTCACTCTTCGCACTTACTTTACCTTTACTATCAACCGCAACAATACTATCATCGCTACTTGTCCAAGAAACTTTTTTATTAGTTGCTGAAGCTGGCATAATACCATATTCTAAATTACTACTTTCACCAACAAATAAATTTAATTCCATGGTCTTTAAAACGATAGAACTGACCTTTTCATCAACAACTACTTCTATTTCTACTGATTCTCCTTCTTCGAGACTATCGTATACATCTATTAATTTATCACTTTTACTAGTCGTAGATTTCTTATTTGTTTTCTTTTTAGTTGTCGTCTTTGTTTTATTATTAGAATCTACATCATCTTGAATTTTTTTAGTAACCGTTATTGTTGCTGTTCCGCCACTTTTCGCAACGATATCACCATTACTTTTAATTTCAACAACATTATTATCACTCGTTACGACATGACCACCATCATCATTAACATAATCAGTATTACTAAATACGGTTCCATTAACGATATACCATTTTGTCCTATCTTTCATTTCTTTATACATCTTATATTGATCAAAAAAGACTATACTAACAGATACTACAATGAAAATTCCTAATACTATTAAAGCAATTTTAGCTAATGTATTATTATTTTTATTAATCATTTCCCCATTGTTATTATACATACTACCACCTATTTTAATTATATCATAACAAAAACAAAAATCTTATTTTTTTAAAAGGTAATAATATAACTAGTGTAAAATTACTTAAATATCTTCATAAAAATAGTTTGTGATAAAGGTGCTGAATAAATATTTTTATTACCCTTTTCAATAGCTAAAATAATTTTACATACTATTGAATTTAATTTTTTATATTCGATAAAAGCGAAAATATCATTGAGTATCTTTCTTTCTTTAAAAGATAATTTATTTTTTTCACCAGAAAGAATCATGTATTGATTAAAACCGGTTTTATAAGCTCCTGGTCTTATTACAATAAACTTGCTATCATTAAAAAGGTTTTCTCTACGTAAAGTTTTCATCATAATTTCAATCGTTGTTTTAGTCATTACATAACTTCCAAAAAATGGTAAAGCATGATTAGCTAACAATGATGATGTCATAATAACTTTTTTAGGAGAATTATCACGTTTTAAAAATAATTGAATCAATTTTAAATTAGAAAAGACATTAACTTCGAAATTATCTTTAACAGTATCAATATCAATTTCTTTTAATAAACCAGTATAACCGACACCAGCATGAAGAAATAAAACATCAATATCTATATCTTTTATCTTATCTCGTTCTTCTTTCGAAGTAATATCCAATTTTAATACTTTAGCTGACAAATTTAAATAATCTAATTTTTTCTTCAATTCTTCAACTTCAACATCCGTTTTACAAGTCATATAGACAAAATGTCCCCTATCAATTAAAACGCATCCTGTTAAAAAAGCTATGCCACTACTTGCTCCTGTTATTAAAATTTTCATAAAATCACCATTATTAGTATGGTAAACTTTATAAATAATATGTTATAATTTATTTATGCCGATATAGTTTAGTGGTAGAACAGGTCCTTGGTAAGGATCAGAGGCAAGTTCAATTCTCGCTTTCGGCACCAGTGAAGAATCTGTTCGAATTATTCGAACTTTGATATAGAGAACTTGCAAAAAGTTCTTTTTTATGTTAAGATGAATATGTCAAGGAAACTTGCATATAATAAAAAAGAGGAACATTTGTGGGCAAGTGAATGTCGCCTCTAAAAATTTAGTTTCGACACTCGATCAATGCTGATTGAGTGTCATATTTTTATTGCTATTACCAATAAGGTAAGGAGTAATAAAATGATAGCAATAAGCCGAAGGACTTTTACAATAAAAGTTCTTTTTTTCATTGCATCCCTCCTTTCTTTCAAGATTGGAGGACGACACTCACATCAAATGTTCCTATAAATATTATATTATAATTAATATTATAAAACAATCGAACATTAATTAATTTTATTGTTTTTCAATAAGGTATTTTGATGCACTTGTCAAAATACCTAGGAGTTAATAATTTTGTCAAAGACAAAATATACCTAAAGAATTAAAAATAATTATATTTTATAATCTGACAGTTGTAACATAATTTAAAATATTGTATTTGATGAAACATTTTTATAATATAATTTTAAAAGAATTAGAGATGAAAAAAATAAAAGATTAAAAATTATGATATAATAATAGTCGACAAAGGAGGTCTTCATTAATGAAAACGATAGGCATGATTGGTGGAATGAGTTATGAATCTAGTTTACATTATTATGAGAGAATAAATGATCAAGTTAATCAAATTGAAGGAGGATTAACTTGCGCAAAACTTTTGATTTATAATGTTAATTTTCAAGAAATAAGAAAATTAATGTTAGAAAATAGATGGAATGAAATTGGAATAGAACTTGCAAAAATAGCAAAAACATTAGAGATGGCGGGAGCAGATTATATTGTTATTGCGACAAATACAATGCATAAACTGGCTGATTATATTCAAAGTCAAATAAATATTCCATTGATTCATATTGCAGATTGTGTGGCTGAAAAGTGCAAAGAAAATAATGTTGTAAATGTGGGATTATTGGGAACTAAATATACAATGGTAGAAGGTTTCCTTAAAAATAGATTGCAAAAGAATGGACTAAAAGTTACTACTCCACAAATGGAAGAAAATATAAATGAAATAGACAGAATAATATTTGATGAGTTATGTAAGGGAGAAATTAACGAAACATCAAAGAAATATTATATAGATATTATTAATAATATGATAAGGCAAAATAATATTGAAGGAATAATTTTGGGATGTACTGAAATAGAAATGCTAATAAAGCCAAATGACATTGATATTCCTATTTTTGATACTACGCAATCCCATATTGATACTATCGTAGATTATTCTTTAGAAAGAAAAAGTTGTACCTCTCCAACCGCACTAGATTAATAATAAACTCGAACTATTAGCTCGAGTTTTAAAATACTTGAATTTATGATAAAATATTTATAGTTAAGCGGAATAGATAATAACAATAATTTTGCTTATGCAATTAATGAAAATTATGAGGTTAACAAGGTATGATTATTACATCTAATACGGAAGATAAAAAAGGAATACAATTATTAAAAAGTTATAAATAATCAAAAGACTATTTATAACTTTTTATTTGATTTCAAAATAATATATAATTTAATTTTTTGTTTTTTTCTTCTTTTTATTTATAACTACTACATCAACTGCTGAAAAAGCAATTCCAAAAACTATTCCATCTAATATACCTAAAACAAAATTATCACCAATGGTCCAACCAATCGTCATACCAAAGATAAAACCAGTAAGTGCTGAAAAGAAAATAGTTTTTTTAGATGCTTTGACTTTAATTACTTTATCATTAAATGTTACTTCATCATATGAAAAACCACTTACACTATCCTTTAAAAAATCTAACATAAAGTCATCATATTTCTTTTTAGTTTCTTCACTTATATCATCACAAAGAACTTTTTTCGTATTATCTAATTTCTTTATGCCATCTTTTTTAGATAAATTAAATAAATAAGCACCCTTTATAATTTTATTTTTAGTAATGACAAATACTACTCCTTTTGTTTCATTAACTAAATTTCTAATTTCTTCCTTGATATTTTTATCTTTTTTAATAATATCAATAAAAATATCGTCATTCTTGGCTTTTCTTTTATTAAGTTTTATTAAATCGTAGCCATCAATAGCTCCAAATGATTCCATTACTTTTCCCATTATTATCACTCCTCATCTTTTTTTGTAACAACATTAAATCCTAATGTTTTAGCATCTACAATACAACTCTCATCATTGAAATGCATACAATAAACTTTATTTTTCATTGAAGAAGGTATTTTTTTAGCGACATCATCTAAATATAAATGAACATGACTAATTATTAAGTCATTAGTGACATCAAGATATATTTTATCAATTGGTAGTTTTTGTTCTAATAATTCTTCTAATTTAGTTAATTCACTAGTATCACCTGAATAGTAAACAATACCATTACTAGTATAAAATAATATACCATAACAATCTAATTTAGAAATATGTTTTGTTTCAAAATAACGAATTTTTGAAAAACAACTATATTTATCATCATAGTCTTCTTCTAAGACAAATTCGCACCCAAGAGGACAACCAATACATTCGATAAATTGTTTTAAACTATCTAGATATTTTATACCTTTGGTAATTATTACTTTAACTTTTTTGTTTAAAATGTGTTCAGCATAATCAAGTAAAATACCTAAACTACCAATGTGATCAGAATGTAGATGTGTAATTAAAACATTAATTTCTTTTATATTTTTTAAAAGATCATTAACCATTAAATTTTTAAAAACGGTTGCTCCACAATCTATTAAAAATAATTCATCATTATCAATAAAATATGCCGATGTATTATCAAGTTTATAATTAAAAGCACCACCACACCCTAAAAACTTTAAATCCATTATTTCACCTTCTAATATTAGAATAATATTTTTTATAAAAAAAGAAAAGAAGTATTACCTTCTTTAAACTTAAATATGTAAAATTAGACAAGCTATTTTAAAATAGACAAGTAAACTACTAGCATCAACAATCGTTGTTATTAAAGGACTTGCCATAACAGCTGGGTCAAACCCTACTCTTTTCGCAAGCATTGGTAAAGTACAACCAATTATTTTAGCTAAAACAACAGTTATAACTAAGGTTACACAAACACATAAAGCAACAGCTACTTTAACTTTATCGATGATTAACATTTTAATAAAATTACAAACTGCTAAAGTTAAAGCACATAAAATAGCGACTCCACTCTCTTTAAATATTACTCTTAAAAGATCTTTAAATTCGATATCATTTAAGGAAAGAGCTCTTATAATACTAACACTTGCTTGTCCTCCAGCATTTCCTCCAGTATCCATGAGCATGGGAATGAAAGCTGTCAAAATGGTAAAGGCCGCTAGTTGATCTTCAAAACTTTGAATGATTTTACCCGTAAAAGTTGCTGAAATCATGAGTAATAATAACCATGGAATACGACTTTTATAGAGTTCCAAAATACTTTTCTTCAAATATGGTGTTTCAGTTTCTGATGGAATGATAGCTGCCATCTTTTCAATATCTTCACTGGCCTCTTGTTCCATAATGTCCATAACGTCATCGATTGTAATAATACCAACTAATAGTCCTTCACTATCGACAACTGGTAAAACCGTATAATTATAATCTTGGAAGACTCTAACAACATCTTCTTGGTCCATTAAAGTATTAATAGTATGTTCACATTCAACCATCACATCATCAATTAATTGATAAGGATTATTTATCAATAAATCTTTTATGGAAACTGTTCCTAATAATTTGCGACGATTATCCGTAACAAAACAATTTTCAAAATCAACGACATCATCAGCTTGTTTTCTAATGCGCTCTATTGATTCTTTAATATTTAAACCTTTTTTTAGATGAATGTATTCAACAGTCATCAAAGAACCTGCCGAATTTTTAGGATACTTCAATAAAGCATTGATATCATCACGAACTGATTTATCAACCTTACCCAACATTTTTTGAACCATCCCCGCTGACATCTCTTCAAACAAATCAGCAGCATCATCACTATACATGTCTTCAATGATGTTGACTGCTTCACTAGACGTTAAAGCCGTTATTAAATCTTTTTGTAAATCCGAATCAAAATTAGTAAAAACATCACTAGCAATATCTTTTGGTAAAAGACGAAAAGCTTGTTTTAAATAATCAATTGGTAAATCTTCAATTAAAGTAGAAATATCATAAGCATTCATTTCACTATATATTTTTTTAATTTCACTAAACTTTTTATCTTCAATTAAAGTTTTAAAATCTTTTATATTCATATACTTCACCCACTTTTTATATATATTTTTAAAAGTCCCCCTATTATAACATAGTTATTTTTTCTAAACAAGAAACTATTTTTTTAAAATATCTTTAACTACTTCACTAGCAATAATTAAACCCATCGATGAAGGAACAAAAGAAATGGAGGCAGGGACTCTTTTCTTAGTATTAATTTCATCTTCACAACAAGAATAATCTTTAATTTCGATAGGTTTTTCTTTAGAATAGACGACTTTTAAAGATTTGATACCTCTTTTACGAAGTTCACTACGCATAACTTTAGCTAAAGGACAAACACTTGTCTTATATATGTCACTTACTTCAAACTGAGTTGGATATAGTTTATTACCAGCACCCATTGCCGAAATAATGGGAATGTTTAAGGTTTTGGCTTTTAAAATAATATCTATTTTTGATGTTATAGTATCAATGGCATCAACGATATAATCAAGGTCTTCATTAATAATATTAGTCGTACTACTAGGTAAATAAAACTCTTCATAAGTTTCTATTTTAGCATCAGGGTTTATTTCTAACATGCGCTCTTTCATAACGGAAACTTTACTTTTACCAACTGTTTTAGTTGTTGCGATAATTTGCCGATTAATATTAGTTACTGATACTTTGTCATTATCGATTAAGACAAAGTTTTTGATACCACAACGAATTAGCGCTTCACAAACATATGAACCAACGCCACCAATACCAAAAATGGCAATTTTAACTTGGGATAGTTTTTTCATATTATCGTTACCCAATAATAACTCGGTTCTAGAAAATTGGTTCATACTCATCACCTCTATCGACACCCATAGTATAACACAAATAAAAAAAGAAAGATATTAATCTTTCTCAATTAAAAATCTAACTAAGTCATTGACATCACGATCTTTATATATAATATCGTAAATAAGATCAATTATCGGCATATCAACATCAGTATCTCTAAGCAATTTATATATTGACTTTAAAGTGTAAAGTCCTTCAATTGTCGTATTATTCATATAGTCATCAATTTCCGCTTTAGGAGCTTTAGAACCAATTAGGTAACCAAGACGAAAGTTCCTACTCTTAGAACTTGTTGCTGTAAGAAGTAAATCACCAAAACCAGCAAATGAAAGAATCGTATTTTTATCTCCTCCAAGAGCAAAAATCAAAGACTTAATATCGTGGAGTGACTCCGTTATAAACATAGCTTGAGTTGATTCCGGAAAACCCATTCCATCTAATATCCCAGCAGCAATCGCAATGACGTTTTTAATGGAACCACAAATTTCAACACCAACAATATCTTTCGTACTACGAAGTTTGATATATTTATTTTCAAGTGTTTTTTTAACTAAGGCTTCTGTTTCTTCATTAGAAGTAGCAAGACTCATTCCAATGGGGCAAAGTTTAACGATATCTACCGCAAAAGATGGCCCTGAAATAACGGCAATTTTATCACTATCAATATAACGTGTTAAAATGTCATAGACAAAAGAACACGTACCTTGTTCTATTCCTTTGGATGCAATACAAATGTGTTGATTAGGGCTAATGCAATATTTGAGTTCACTACTAACACTGTCAACGAAACCCGCAGGAACTGCCACTACTATTAAATCAGCACCAATAACGGCTTCTTCCATATCTGTCGTAAAAGATACACTAGAAGGTATCTTAACTCCAGGTAAAACATTAGGGTTTTCTCTTTTTTCAATTAATATATCTCGTTCTTCTTCAAACTTTGTCCACATTTTTATATTACAACCATTATGATGAAACATAAGTGCTAAAGCAAGGCCATAAGCACCTGTTCCCAATATTGTTATATTCATAAATTCACCTCAATTGTGTACAATAAAATAATAACATTTTAAATACTAAATGCCAAGAAAAAAATCCTAAAATTAATTAGGATTTAATTATAATAATATACATCACAACCACAACCAGCAGTTCGACAAGAATAATTACAAGTCTTATAACATGTTTGACAACTTTGTGCGGACTCAAAACATTTATAATAAGCACCTGCACAGTTTCCACATTTTTCACCATTTGAAGAACAAGTATAAATTAAATATTCACTTTTTCCATCAACTCCGCCAAGACCATAACATCCCCAAATTTTACAATAATTAGAACAATTACAACTATAAGGTTTACAACTATATGTTCCGCAATCTCTATGTGCACAATAAGTGTATTGGTGACAATAACGATAAACTACTTGTGTGTTTTCAGTTCTATTTCCAGCTTTATCATAAGTATAATGATACCATGTTTCACTACTATTTCCATTTGTTTTTATTCCTGTTCTTGTTACTGGGAAACTTGTCCATTTTTGGTTGCCAGAATAATTTGTTGTATAGTCCAAATCTGATTCTTTATCACTACACTCTAACTTCAATGTTACACCAGCAGCAGTGTCTTTATTACTTTTAGTTAATGTACAGCTTGGTGGTGTTGAGTCTACTTTTACAATTTTCGGATTAGATGTATTAATTGTGTTTGGTTGACATGAACTTTTATTTCCAGCCTTATCCTCTACATAACCATACCACAATACTCCATTACTATCAGTATTACCTTGTGTCTTTTGATTTACTGAATTGTAATCAACTGTACTAGATGTTGATAAACCATATCTATGAACACCACTTTTCGTCGTACCATTTTCATCTTTTGGATCCAAATTTAAAGTTACTTTACTTTCTTT
>CANPXE010000018.1 GCA_947585665.1 uncultured Bacilli bacterium
AATCTTTTTGGCGTGGGTTTCTTTCCAATTTATAACTTCTATAAAAAATCTCTTGACTTTTAATAGTTAGTCATCCTCTCTTTCTTATATTTTTGCATAATAAAAGATACTTTTATCAAGTACCTTAAACTCTTGTATTTACTTACCAAAATAGTCATTTCTTCTATTTTTGGATTTAACCGATACCTCCATGACCTGCATCAACAACAATTCTATAGTCCATAAATATTCCTCCTGAAATATAATATGAAATTGTGTTGATATAGTGATAAATAACTTAGATAAATTAAAACAGTAATAATTATCTTTTTTTAAACTTGCCTTAACAAAAAACAACAACATTACAAACTAATATCGTAAGTAAAGTTATTGCTTAATCTTAAATATGATTCTAAAAATGGTTTTAAACCTTTTAGTTTTTCTTTATTTTCTTATAAATTAAATATGATGATCCACCTAAAAGACCAGTACCTAATAAAACGGGAGCTATAACTGAAGCATCATCATCATTTTGAAAGTCATCTTGAACTTGATTTTCTTGCTGAACTTCATCACTTTCATTTTTGTCTTCTTCTTTCTTTAAGTCTTCCTTTTCAACAATTAATATGTAATCTTGAGTTTCATCATTTTCTGCCGTAACTCTTACAATTATTTCATTGTGACCAACTTGTAAATTTTCATTACCAAGGATTTCAGCATAAGCATTAGAATCTTCTAATTCATAAGTAATATCAATATTTTCTTTATCATTAGAAATATTAATTATGTCACTTCTAAACAAATTAAAAGTTACTTCTTTTCCATCAACAAAAATTTTAATATTTTTATTAGCACTTAATATTTTTTCTCTTATAATACTCAATTTATAGTTTTTAACATTGCCATTTTCAGCTGTAACTTTAATATTAATAACATTTTCACCAATTGTTAAATCAGGATTCTTTTCATAATCTAATGTTGCTTTAGAATCATTAGCAACTACTAATATTAACAAACTCTCTTTAGTAGTTTCATAAACCATATCATTAGCAATTGTAATATCTTCTTCATCAACAGTTATTTTCTTTAAAGATGTATCACTACTTTTAACTACTTTTGGCGTAGTTGTTTTTTTATTTGTTGAAGTAGATGGAGTACTACTTTTTTTACTGGAACTTGATGAACTGCTAGAACTACTTGAACAACCACCATGCTTTGAACAACATCCTTTGTGACAATCAGTACAACTAGGACTTCTTGTTCCATCATTACAAATAATGTTTGCTGATACAATATTTGGTATAAATATAATAGTTAATACAAATAAAATAATAATATTATTAAAAATTTTTCTCACCTATAACACCCACAATCGACACTATTATATCATGATGATTTATCTATGTAAATTAGCATATATAAATCACATCATATTATAAATAGCAATAAATTACAAAAATAAAACTCATACAAATAGTTTTTGTATAAGTTTTACATCTTCATTTATTTTTTATTTGATTTATTAAACATATCAAACTTTTCTATATCACTTAGTCCATCTTTTTTATTTGATTTATTATTTGGCTTTAATAAAAATAGTACTACTATAATTACAAGTAAAAATAACTCCATATATGGCACCACCATCCATTTATATAATAACAAACAATAATGAGCATTAATAGTGATATTATCGCTGAACTATTATTTCCCATTCATTATTTTTATATTTTTCTATTTTATTTTCATTAAAAGTAATAAAATATACATTTTTATACTTATATTCACTTTCACTAAAAAGATTTCCTAATCTTTCCTTATCAGTTAAAGAATTGTTATTTTTTTTAAATTCGATAGCTACTAAATTATCCTTAGTACCCCTTTTATGAACAATCAAATCAATTCTTACTATTTTATTATCTAATACTTTAACTTGATCTTTGTCTCTATTATATTCAATATCAACTCGATAATCAGAATAATCATTTTCTATTTTATTGGCTAAATAGTGTGCAAATCTAAATACAATTGTTGTTTCATGTACTTTATTATATAATAAAAATTTGTCATTATCTTCAACTTCTTTCAAAGTGGAAACTATCAATTCATCAATATATTCACTACTCACAATATCCATGTTTTAACTCACCGCTACTTAAATATAAACTTATCTTTTTATTATTTTTCCATTTTACTCAATTTTATATATTTTATTCAATTCATCACAAATAACTTCTTTTTCTCTACTACCATTGGTTTTCAATCTCACTAATGGTATATCGTACTTTTTCAAAATTTCATTTTTCATCAAATCTCTATCATGCTGTTTAGTATCTTCTTTATGGAATTTATAACCATCAACTTCAATAGCTAAAATTGGCTTTTTATTCATACGACTATAAATTAAGAAATCAATATGTGTAGCATAATGTGAAACATATTTTTTCTCTTTCTCATTTAATAAAGATCTATCCTTTATTAGTGAACACATTGGTTGATGAAAAATAAATCCTAAATTATCATATTTCTTTACCACTTCATCAATAAGATAATAAATCAAATTTTCAGAATCATATTCAGAAATACGATTGTGTTTTTTAAAAAATTTTAACCTTTCCAATTCATTTTGTTTATACAATAAATCAAACACTGAATATATTTTACTATCTTCTATTTCCATATTGTTATATTCAGCATAATCAATAAAGTCTTTAATATTCTTATTTTTTATTTCATTACCAGTAACTATAAATATTAATTTATTTTTTGCTCTCGAAATTGCAACATTTAAAATATTTGAATTAGCTACAAAATCAGTAATTTCATCATCAACTGTTGATATTATAATCATGTCCTTTTCGCGTCCTTGAAATTTATGAACAGTACTAACTTCAACATTAGGAACACTACCTTTAATTAATGAAACTTGATTATTATATGGTGCAATAATTCCAACATCACTATTTTCATCTAATTCTTTAACTATATCTTTTATAATATCTAATTGTCTTTGATTTGAATTATCACGAGAATGATTTCCTTTATTAGTTTTTATAATTCGTATTACATTTTCTTCGCCTTTATCTTCTGTCATAATAACTAATTGATTATTATAAAACTTTTTACTACAAAAATTAATTATTTTAGGATGGCAACGATAATGCTCTTTCAATAAAGTAATTGGAGCATTAGAAACTATCTTCTTTATACTATTTAAAAAGCTATTTAAAGAAAAAGAATATCCAATATCTAATGAATAGTTTTTAAATATAGAATCAGCTTGTTTCTTTACTTTATCATTTATAACATTAGGAAGTTGTTTTTCATCACCTATTACTACTGAATATTTTGCCGAAGATAAAGCTAAAGTACCTGTTACAACATCAATTTGACTGGCTTCATCCATAATAATATAATCAAACTTAAACTCGTCACTAAATGTATTTCTTGATGAATAAGTAGTACTTAAAACAACAGGATAATTTTTTACAAAATCAAGACTATTTTTCCTTATTTCAGATAATGTATATATTTTTCTCTTTCCACTATATTTATTAAATAAATAACTTTTTAAATATTGCATAGACAATTCTATATATTCTTGTTCATAAGTAATATGTTCATCAATAAAATGCTCTTTATCAGAAATAATTTTTCTTAAATTATCCAATTCACATTTATATAACTCATTTTTTAAAGTATTAAGAATTATATCTATATCATTTTTATAAAATGAAAATGATCCTATTCTATAAAAATAAACAAATTTTAATTTATTTAGAAATGATAGTTTATCAATACTTTCAATCTCATTCCATAAAGAAGATAATTTGTTTTTATTTTTTCTTTTTAAATCAACTAACTCTATATTTTGATTAGCAATATATTCTTTAAAGTACTTATATTCTAATTCTAATTCACTTAATTGCTGTTTCAATATAGCAACTTGATTTCTATTTATATATATATCTTTAACTATCTTATAATACTCGTTTATTTTTATTGATAAATCGTTCAAATTAAAATCTTTATATTCTTCAAAAGAAGGTATTTTATCGTTTTGATGTTCGATAAAAACATCTTTATTATCTTTTTTTCCTAATAAAGCTTCAAGAAAATCTAAATTATATTTTTTTAATTTTTCTTCAATATTTTCAATAGCAGCATTGTTATTAGAGACTACTTGGCAATTCATATTACGAATAATAATATTAGCAATAATATTTAATATTGTTTGCGTTTTTCCTGTTCCAGGTGGCCCCTCGATTATACTCGTTTTATTACACATAGCATTTTCTACTGCTCTATATTGACTGGAATTACAGCCAAACGGGAAAATTAAACAATCCAATTTATCGCCTTTTATAGTTTTACCATTATACCTTAAATAATTAGCTAATGAATATTCTAAACTATCAAGTTGAACCTTTGACATTTGTTCTGACAATAATTTTTTACCATTTTCCGTTTCTAATGAAATTACTTTTGATATATCTTTTAAATAATCAATCACACTATTTGTATTATGATTATATATTAATAGTTCACCATTTTCGAATAGAGATTGAGACTTATTGTTAAAATTTACAACATAATATTTGGTATTATCATAATCATAAGAATATTGAATAATACTTTTAATATTTTTTAATCTAGAACCATTATAAAAAATCATATAGTTATTAAAATTAATTTCGATACCATTTGTAAGAACTTTAACTCGAGAAGAGGAATAGGAATAAAATCTATTTCTATTTCCATATTTTATTGTATAAGTATTGTTTCTTACATTAAATTTACAATAAGATAAATTTTTAGCAATTTGTCCATCAATTACTACAATATCCTTTATTACATTCATAAAATCACCATAAATAAAATACACACCTATTATAATAAAATTAAGAGTGTATTTCAATTGTTAAAAAATTACATTTCTAAGTTCCTTTGACAAATCACTTTTTATTATTTACTCACCGATAATCAATAATTTCAATAATACTATGAAAGATACTTTCTGTTAAGAGTACTAATTATATATTATTATTCTACTTTCCACCTGGAGGTAGTGGAGTTGGCTTACTAGGATCAACCCCAGGATTATCACTTTCATACAATTCTTTTGGAATATTATAATGTCTTTCTTCTTTTTCTTTTGGAGTATCATAATTAAATTTTTCATTAATTATCGTCTTTTCTTGTTCATTAGTTATTACCTTATCTTTTTCATCAACCATTTACATCATCTCCTATTTCTATAACAACTTTATCATTAGGTAACTTTATATATAGTTTTGGCATTCTTCTAAGTACTTTCTTCCTTTTACTATTTTTAGTAATAATAACATTTAATAAATATAATTCCAAATAATTATCATCATTATAAGAATATTTTTCCACCTGACCACCATAAACAAGATCATTTTCATAATCAACTACGTAAACAAATTTTTTAAACCCCTTCAATTTATTTTCAAAAATTTCACCCCAAACAGAGACAGCTCCTGTCCTATTAGTAAGGCCTAACCATTTAAACAATTTATAAAAAATACCCTTATTAATAATAATAGCAATAATAATTCCTAAAAAAATTGCAATAACTGATGCTAGTAAAATTTCTTTAATATCAACAGCAATATTTTGGTCAAACAAAGCATCGAAAAAAATAACTTTTTTTAAGGGACTATTACATATTAAACTTTCAATATTATAAACTACAAAAAGCAATAAATAATTTAAAAAGCCTAAAATCACTATATATATTATATAGTCTATCAAAATAAATCTTCTTCTAGGAATCAAAAATTTTATCATACTAATACTTATTAACCCTGGTAACAATAAAATAATTAATCTAATTAATAAATCACTAACTTCCATATAATACCCCACTAACATCATTTTTAATACAATAAGTAATCAAAATAAAACACACACCTATTATAGTAAAATTAGGTGTGTATTTCAATTATTAAAATTATATATTTTTAAAATTGCTTTAACAAATCACTTTTTCTTTACTTTAACTGCTGTTCCATAAACAATTATTTCAGCAGCACCTCTCATAACTGATGATGATCCATAACGAACATTGATGACCGCATCCGCTCCTAAACTCTTTGCTTCATCAACCATTCTCTTTGTCGCTATTTGTCTTGCTTCCTTAATCATATCGGTATAAGAAATAATTTCACCACCAACAATTGTCTTTAATCCTGATACAAAATCACGTCCTAAATTTTTTGATTGCACAACTTGCCCCTTAACAATTCCTAACACTTCACTTATTTCTTCATTAGGCAAGTAATCAATATTTACTAGCTTCATCTTCTTCTCCTTTCCTTATCTCTTTAATTCTAATAATTAAATTATAAACGACTCCTAAAATTGGTAAGGCCATAACAAACACAAAAAAGGCATACAAAATAACTGGCATCTTATCTTCTTCCGTCACTTGAAAATAAGTAATAATTCCTATCAAGAAAAGAAACAAAAGACTAAAAATGAGACTTGAAATAACAGCTCCTAATATTTTTTTCTTTTTATTTTGTCCTTTTTCCTGCATTGTAAATCCCTCCTTATTAAGAATACGCATCTCTTGAAAATACTTATCAATGTCTATTTCTTCATAACTACTATTCTTTCTTACTATATCTTCACACATATCCTTTACTTTATGATAATTTTCTTCTTGATCTTCTATCTTTTTAATGCGATCCAACATACATTCTTCAAGTGTCATCTTTTGATCATTTAACATCTGTAATTCCCTAATAGGCACACCCAATTCTCTTAAAAACTTAATTACTTTTAACTTTCTTATGTCTTCTTCATCATAGATACGATAGTCATTATCAACATTTCTTTTTGGCTTTATCAAACCATTTTCTTCATAATAACGAATACTCTTTTTAGATAATCCCACTATATTTTCAACTTCATTAATAAGCATATTTTTCCTCCTTTCAGTATAAGAATAGACTATTCCCCAAGGTCAATGTCAATATAAAAAAAATAAAACACATTAAAATTTTGTGTTTCATTCTTCTACTTAACAACTTTCTTATCACTATCATCTTTTTTTTGCTTTGTCGTTAGACAATTAAAAACTATGAAGTCACCAACTCTTTGGGTATCACTATATCCGTATTCTACTGCTGTTCTAAGTGCTGCACCATTATCTTTATCACAAGCAATACGGAAAGAACCTACTCCCTTTTCAGCTAATATTTCACTATATAGTCTTAATCCTTCTAAAGCATAATGATGATGACGATGTTCTTCATCAACTATAAAAGTAACATCACTTGCCCCATCAGTACCAAAATCACTTATTTCCCCAACGACCACATTTTCATTATGACGATAAATATAATAGGTATCTTGCTTTGTTTTACTCTTTCTTAAATCAATAACATCATTACTCTTAATTGGTTTTTCAAATCCTAATACTGTTTTATTAACACTCTCTAATTCTTTTTCTAATCTTGCTAATTTTAAATTGTTTTGTGCCATAATAGGACTAATAAAACCATCATACTCTTTTTTTAGTTTAAGTTTAGCCTTAAATTTTTTATTTAATTCATCTACTTCATTTTTAATTAGACGTCTTTTTCTTTCACGAACAGTTTTACTTTTCTCATCTTCTAAAACTCTATCTTTATCATCCATCTTTTTAGGTAGGCATCTATATACAACAACATTAGTATCAGTATTTTCTTCATCAAGAGCTTCTTCGCCACCATACTTTTTAATTATCTTTATTGCTCTTTCATTGTCCTTAGTCAATGGTATTAAAAATTCTTTAGCCCCAGCACGTGCTAAATAATCACTGAACAAACAAAGTACCTGATAACCATAACCTTTACCACGATATTCTTCCTTTATTTCACATTCCACACTAGGAATTAATCTACTACGAATTATTTTACCAATCTTTTTATGTTCTTTGCATAAGCGAATATCATAATATGCTGAATCTCTTCTACTGCCAAAATGAGCAATATCAATAGTACCATTACTAACAATTGCTTCACTTAAAGAAAGCCATTGATCAACTAAATCCGTAATTTCATTCTTAAGCATTGTTATACTGGCAGTAATACGTTGAAGTTGTTTGGACATCTGACTATTAGTAAGTTCTAATTGTCTTTTTTGTTCCAATAATTCTTCTTGTTTTTTTAAGAACTCTTCTAACAAAACAATTCGCCTCCATCAAAATAATTTATTTATTATTTAATATTATTGATTAACCCATTCTTCAACTTTACTTCTAGCATCTTTAACAGTTGATCCTTGAACTTCTAAACCATCTTTAACATTTGCTCCATGTAATTTTTTTGTTAAATCGATAACAGTATTTCCAAGTCCATTTCCTTCATGCGTACAAAATGGTTTTATAGTCTTACCAGCAAAACTATAACGTTCTAAGAAAGTATAAACACACATTGGCATTCTTCCCCACCAAATTGGATATCCTAAATAAATCGTATCATATTCATCAATACTATCTAAATAGTTTTTAACTGCTGGTCTTGCATCACGATCTAATTCATCTTTTGTAACTAAAATGCACTCATTATAATCATGCGGATACTCTTTAACAGGTTCAATTTTAAACATATCAGCCCCTGTCATTTCTTTTATGTAATTAGCAACGACCTCCGTATTTCCAACAGTTAACTCTCCCACATTATAATTTTCTCCAGCTCTTGAAAAATATACAATTAGTTTTTTCATAAAAAATTCCTCCTACTTAAATTTAGTTTCACATTTATAACCATTCTTTTTATACTCTTTTATTGTTTCATAATACTTCTGTTTTGTCTTAATCTCTTTTCTAGCTATTAATTTATCACCATCTACTTGGACTTCATAACCATCAGCTTTATCTTCTTGAGCTTTATCTTTAATTATATCTTCATTGGATGATTTAAAGTTATCAATAGTTTTTATCATTCCTTTATAATTCAAATAAACCGTAATTTCTTCATTATAATTTTCTTCATCAATAGTATAAGTACATACTGTTTCTTGATTATAAGTAATTAATGATAATACTATTAATACGACAAGAATCAATGATAACAAAATTATTATAGCATAATCTTTTAAAAAGTTTTTCATATCTCACCTACTCCTTAGGAGGAATGTACTCTTTACCTAATGCTTCAACATAAGTTTTAATCTTAATTTCACTCATTTTTTTCCAATTACCTTGTGTATAGTACCAATCAAAATCATCACTGTTGCTCAAATATGCTCCTTCATAAAGAATGGTATTAACATTATATAATTCTGAAGTTAAACGTAATATTGCATAGTAGTTTCTAATATTATTATAAATTTGTCCACTCGATTTATCTTTCAAAGCCCCGGTTGGATATGGTCTAGTATATATTCGTAAATGATTCTCCCCAACTGGATATGCTTCTTTCCAACCATTAGCTACTTTAATAGCAGCTTTAAATTCACTAGCACTACTACCAAGACGAGTTGGCATAATAACTTCCCAACCAGAATAATAATTGTTGTTAATACTATTGTGATGATTACTATAAACAAAATGCGAAACAGCGCCATAATATCCCATCGCATAAGCTCTTCTTCGAACATTAGCCTCATTCTTTGGTCCCATCATTTCACCATAATTACTATTGCTAGTTCTAATTATTTTTACCTTTAATCCATGTTCTTCATATCTTTCTTTTTCATATAGAGATTGTTCCAAGTTCAAAACTTTTTCTTCCATCTTTTTATTAGTAGCTCCGGGATCACTTCCACCATGTCCTGGGTCAATAACAATATCATACTCATATTTATGATCTTCTACTTTAAATGTCATAACATCTTTATCATAAGAAAAAGTAACTAATTTATCCCCAATCTTAGCACGATTAAGTCTTTCTCCATAATCTAGTTTATTGATTAAATCCATTTCTTTTTTGTCGACAACTTTTACTTTATAAGTACCATTTGCTAGACTAGATAACTTTATATCACCACTATAATAGTACTTATCCTTATTATTAGTTTTCATTGTTGTTGTCGTGCAATCACTGCTATTACATAATTTAATGGAATATTTACCACTACCATTTTTTACATAACCTTCAAGATGAATACCATTAGAAGTATAACTCATTGAAACAGTTGAATTATTAGTAGCATTTAAATCAACCTTTTTTTCAGCAACATCACCTTTTTCTTTAGCTGTTACTTTCGTTGCGGCAATATTAGTTACAATTGGTCTATTTTTAATAACTACTTTTCTTGTTATCTTAGTTTCATTTTCCGAATCATCTTTAACACTATAAACTATTTCATAAGTACCAACTTTTTTAGTGTTTACTTCACCAGTTACAACGACACGTGACGTTAGGTCAATTCCACTATCATCAGTGACAGTAAATCCTGGATCTTCATATTTTTCACCGACATACAAAGACATTTCTTGTTTACCTTTTAAGGTAAGAACCGGTGCCTTTTTATCAACTACTCTAACAGTACGATAAACACTATAATTTAAATCGCTATCAATATCAGCCGTATATTTTACTAAATAAGTTCCTGGAACTGAAAAGTCGACATCACCTTCTGGTTTTAGTGGATACTCCTTGCCATTATAGTAAGCAACCCCACCCTCATCAGTATATTCACCATTGATAGCTACTTCAACAGAAGCATTACCAGATAACTTTAAGTCTAGGGAAGATGTTCCTTTTTCTTTATTTAAAGCCATTAAATTATAAGCATTAAAACCTAACCATCCACCACTAATTGTAATCATTATAAATAAAAATACATAAATAATCTTCTTAATCATAATAATCCCTCTACAATTATTAATTATAACATTAATTTGCTTTTTTTCTTAGTTAAATAAAGGAAATATGTCAAAAAAAGACAAATTATAACGTAAAATTACATTTGCCTTTATAATAATTCAAATCCAATTGCCACAATCTTTGAAGAAGAGACTTTTTCTTCGCCAAATATTTCATATAACTTTTTAGTAAATTGTTCCTTAGATAAATCCATTGCACAAGATAAAACAACATCTTTTTCTTGCCATAGTTCATCGATATTATTAAAAACCAATTTATTTGTTACTCTAACTAATAAATAGTCATCACTATCAACAACTTTAAATCTTATCTCATCACCCGATTTAATTTTTTCTGACTTATCATTCAATAGTCTTATCTCCATTTTTTTATTTCCAGAAACAATACTATCATAAACCTCTCTATAAATACGATATTCATAAGTATTAGACATGTTACACCTCACAATATTATCATTTAATCTTACATTTATTTTTAGTAAGATACATATCACGATTAATCATATAATTATATTGTTTTAAAGGATTGCCATCGATGTCATAATGAGAACTAATTGATTCACCAATTCTTACGAAACCAAGTTTTTCCATGAGACCCCAAGATCCTGGATTAACAACATTAGCTTCGGTTCTAATTTCTTCAAGATTTGTCTGTGAAAACATATAATCAAGTACTGCACGAGCTGCTTCATAAGCATAACCTTGTCTTTGTAATTTCGGATCAATAAACCATCCAACAGTTCTTATTCGAGGATTATCCGGATAATTATCGTTTGGTTGAACTGTCATTTGGCCAATTACTTTACCATTCTTTAAAAAGATTGACCAGGTATATTTATCAGAATCTTCTTCGGCATTATCAATTTTTCTCTTAAAAAATTTTTCTTGTTTACTCCAATCGTCTAATGATTCTTGAAAGGCTTTTCGGTCATTATTGAAGCGATCAGGAATGCTCATATAATATTGCCAAACTTTTTCTTGACGCAAAATATTCCACAAATCATATTGTTCGGTCATCGTTGGTTTTCTTAAGCTCAATCTCTCTGTTTCTAAATTACTCATCACCATATACCTCTTCAATTAGATTAAAAGCACTCCAAGCCTTTGGCCAACCACTATAAAAAGCTAAATGCGTTACTATTTCAACGGCTTCTTCCTTCATAATTCCATGTTTCTTTCCCATTACAAAATGTGATTTTAATTGTGGATATAGTCCTTGAGCCATTAAAGCAGCAATTGTAATCATACTACGATCTCTTAAAGATAATTTATCTTCTCGTGACCATACTTCACCAAACAAAACATCATCATTTAATTCCGCAAATTTAGGAGCTAATGTTCCTAAATTATCACGGCCAGCAGTTTGTTTTATCATTTTTCTTCCTCCTTAATATCAATTATTGTATATTCCGAATGTTCTTGGGTT
This sequence comes from uncultured Bacilli bacterium, assembly GCA_947585665.1. Classification (GTDB taxonomy): domain Bacteria; phylum Bacillota_I; class Bacilli_A; order RF39; family UBA660; genus RUG11788. Next base: position 12,252 of record CANPXE010000018.1, read on the forward strand.
CTAATTGGATAACCCCAACCAGCCATACCACTAGATACAACGGCATCCATTCCTTTAATGTTTTCATGACCATACGCTAAATCAGCTGTATGCAATAAATTTATAAAAAACTTAATTGGGAAAACTTGTCCACCATGGGTATGCCCTGACAAAATTAAGTCTACCCCACTAGCAACATTTTCTTGATATTCAATCGGTTGATGATCAACCATTATGACATAATCGTCACTTGAAATATCACCTAATATTTCTTTAACACTCTTTCTCTTACCATAACTGTTATCCATTCTTCCAGCGATAACAATGTTTTCTGTTACTGAGAAACTTTGTTCATCCAATATTTTTATATTATTTTCCGTAATTGTTGTATCAAGTTCTTCCTTTGTAAAATCAACTCTATTACTATACCTTTGTTCATCATGATTACCATAAACGTAATAGATACCATATTTATTTTCGATGGAACCTAGGCTTTCAAAAACTTCTTTCATCTCTTTCTTAGTGGTACTTTCATCAACAATATCACCACCTAAAACGACAATATCAGCTTTTACTTCATTCAATTTTTTAGTGTATTCATCTAATTTATCCTTTTTAAAAATAGTTCCATAATGCGTATCCGTAATCAATAAAACTCTAATATCTTCACCAATTTCTTTATCTGTATAAATAGTATATTTAGTTTCAATGACATTTCTAATATTAAAATAACCATAAGTAAAAACTAATCCCGTTAAAATTAAAGGAACTATACTAGCCTTATATATTTTCATAAAAAGACTTTTTTCAGAAACCTTAATTTTTTTAATCAACCAAACTAATAGATCAATTATTAAAGATATCAAAATAAAATGAACTAAAAAGATACCAATAATACTAAATAAATTAATAGTAAATATTCCTAAAAGAATCGCCAAAAAACTAATTAAATATTGCTTTGTCTTAGTATTTTCCCCTTTAAATAAAGAAAATAATCTTTTTAAAAGGCAACGATAATAATAGATGAAACCTACTCCCAATAAAACTATTAAAAATATTCCACCAATAATCATTTAATCACCCCATTATTTATCTTTGTAAAAAACATCAATTTTATAATTTAAACGTTCATATGCTTCCTGCATCTTTTCAATCTTTTTTCTTAAATTTTCTCTTTCGCGTTTTAATAATTCCTTACGCGCTTTCTCTGTTTCCTTTCCTTCCGCAAACAAATCAATATACTCTTTTAGTACTTCAATTGATAATCCAGCACTACGCATACATTTCACAAACTCAATTCTTTTTAAATCTTCTTCAGTATAATCACGAATACCACTCTTATTCTTTTTAACAGGACCAATTAATCCCACTTTTTCATAATATCTTAACGTATCATTAGTTAAATCATATTTTTCACTGACTTCTTTTATCGTCATATTATCACCTTCTAATTCTTAATTATTATATAACTTAGAGTTAACTTTAAGTCAATATAAAACATCGCAATAAATATTGAAAAATGCCTTATTAATTGTTAAAATTAATTTAGTGGGAGTTGATTAACATATGATTAAAATTAAAGATATATATTGGGAAAGAGTTAACTTACATTTAGTAGTAGACACAAATCTTTCTAATTATAACATTTATCTTGCTTCAAAAGAAAAAATGTTAAAACTAAGTTCTGATAATAATGAAATTGTCATTAATGTTACAAATACTCCTGAAGGTGAAATGTTTGATGCTGGTAAATGGCAACTAATAATTGATAAAAAAGAAATTGATCATAAAAAATATTTAAAAGATATTGAGAATGAAACGTTTGTTAATAATGTTACTGTTGATGACTCAGTCTTTAAAATATTAGATGATAAATCACGTATCTTTAGATATCGTGGTGGTGTTTATGCATATACCATATATTTTACTGTTAATAATAATTTATTCTTCTATATTCATACACGTTTTATGGTAGAGAATAGAAAATGGAAAAAGTTCTTTCGTTTTAGTGAAACGGGAATTTTCTATAAAAAAATAATTATCTTTTTTAAAAAATGTTATTTATTTTTCATAAACTTCTACTATAAGGTAATGCGTTTTATTCTTCGTCTTTTCAAGTTCAGCCACAAGAAGAATGTCTTATTCTTAACAGAGAATAGTGATACCTTAAATGGTAACTTAAAAGTTCTATACGACAGCATTACTGATGATGAGTGTAACAAATATTATTATACTAATGATAAATATTCTCATAAAAACAATAAATTTTATAAAAAACCTCTTAGATATTTACATGAAATAAATTTAATTGCGAAAAGCGATGTCATCTTTGTTGATAATTATACGCCAAAATTAACTCATATAAATATTTCTAAAAAATGTCGTTTAGTTCAATTATGGCACGCTGGTATTGGCTTTAAATCAGTAGGATATGCGCGTTTTGGAATCGAAGGTTCACCACATCCATATCGTTCTTGTCATAGAAGATATACAGACGCAGTCGTAGATCAAGAAGTTTTAATTGATATCTACAATGAAGTTTTTGGTAATCGACGCGAAATTTTTAAAAGCACTGGTATTCCTAGATTAGATGGATATTTAGACAAAGATAGAATTAAGGAAACAACTGCGAAATTATTTAAGAAAAATCCCCAATTAAAGACCAAGAAAGTAATTTTATTCTCACCAACTTATCGTGGAAGTAATAGTGAAAATGCTTTCTATGATTATTCTTTAATTGATTTAAAAACAATTTATGATTTCTGTAAGAAAAATAATTTTATTTTCATCGTTAAAATGCATCCATTCATTAAAGAGAGTATTTCTATTCCAAAAGAATACGCTAATCTCATCTATGACTATTCTAATATTGATATCAATGATTTAATCTATGTAACAGATATTATGATAACTGACTATTCATCTTGTGCGTACGAATATTCCCTATTTGATCGTCCTTTAATCTTTTATCGTTTTGACAAAGAATTATACGAATATCTTCGACCAATGCACTCTGTTAAAGCCTTTACAAGTAAGCAAAGTGAGGTTAAAACGTTTGATGAACTAATGAAAGTTTTAGAAGAAAATAAAAATGTTAAAATAAATGATCGTTTTAAGCATATAAAGAAACAAAACAACAAGAATGCTTGTGAAGAAATAAAAAAATTATACATTACAGGTGATTAAAGTGATTAAAGTAATTCTTAGAATAATGAATTTTATATTGAACATAATTTACTTCTTTTTAAAATTATTACCTGTTCAAAATAAAATTGTTATGATTAGTCGACAATCAAATGAAATAGGAGCAGATTTTAAACTTCTTGGAGAAAAATTAGAAAAAAATCATAAAGTTGTCTATTTGTGTAAGACTTTAGATGGTGGTGTAAAGTCAACAATAAAAGCCCGTATTTCTTATGGATTCAATATGTTTAAGCAAATGTACCATCTTGCGACTTCTAAAGTTTGTCTTTTAGATTCCTATTGCCCAACAGTTAGTATTTTAAAGCACAAAAAGAAATTGACAATCATTCAAATGTGGCATTCTGTTGGAACATTAAAACGTTTTGGTTATACTTCACTTGATAAAAAAGAAGGAAGTTTTAGTGATATCGCTAAAATAATGAAAATGCATCGTAACTATGACGTTATCTATGCTTCTAGTTCAGCTTATAAAGAACATTTAGCTGAAGGATTTAATTGTCCAATTGAAAAAATTAAGACGATGACTCTTCCTAGAATTGATTTATTAAATGATAAAAAATATGAAAAAAAGACTAGAGATAAAATTTTTACTAAATATCCAATTCTTGAAAAGAAAAAGAACATTGTTTATGCTCCTACATTTAGAAAAGATGAATCAAAATTCAATGAGCATTTAAATGCTTTAGTGAAACATTTCAATTTTAAAAAATATAACTTAATTTTGAAATTACATCCTCTATCAAAGGTTAAAGTTAAAAATGATAAGGTCATCATTGATAAGAGTTTTTCTACTTTTGATATGCTTTTTATCGCCGATAAATTAATTAGTGATTATTCTTGTGTCATTTATGAAGCAGGAGTTAGAAATATTCCTTTGTATTTCTATAATTATGATATTGATAGTTATATAGATGCTCGTGGTATAGCAATTGACTACGATGAATTGCCTGGTTATCACGAAAAAGATCCTCAAAAACTAAATGAAGATTTTAATAAAAAATATGATATTGTTTACCTAAAAAAATTTATAAAAAAGTATGTTGAAAATACTAATAAATGTACTGATAAAATGGTAAATGACATTGAAAAATATATGAAATAGTAGAGGTGGTTTTGTGAAATTTAGTTTTGTTATTTTACTAGACAATAATAAAAAAGATGATTTTATGGCTAGATTGCGTGAAACAAATATTTTAGAAAAAACGCAATTTATATTAGTAGGAAGTGAAGAAAATAAAAAGAATTATCCTTCTTACACTTATATAGTTGATGATTTAACTAATTATAGCCGTGCTTTTAATAAAGCTATTCCTCATATAGATGGTGACTACGTCAACTTTAGTTTTGCATCTTCATATATGAAAGAAGTATCATACCAAAAGTTATTAGATGTATTAAAAGAAAAGAGAAACGAACGCATCTTTAACTTTGAGGTATTTACTGGACCAAGAAATAGACGTATTTTAAACCCTTGTGGTATTGATTCTGAACATCTTTCAACAATGGCTAGATATAATAAGTTAAATCTAGTAATTGACTCTTTCTTCTTGTCTAAAATTATGGTTAAAGAAAAGATGTTTGATGAGAGCCTAGGTAACTTTGGACCAGCTGATTACTTAATAAAAGCACTTGATGATGAAAAACATTATTATCATTTTTATAATGACTATTTATATTATAAGGAAACGACTATTACTGATCCTAAATGTAAAGAGAACATTGAAAAATCTTGGTATCAAGATTTCATTGAAAACTATGTTTTAAAACTATTAAAAGAACGCGATTCTTATTTTATCAAAATAGTTAGTTATTACTTAATACTAATTCGTTTTTGTGCTAATGAAAATACTAATAATAAGAAAGTTTTAAATGAAAAAGAACTTAAAAATTTCCTAGATTTAGTCGAAAAGTGTTTAGAGTACATTCCTGAAGAGGTTATTTGGAGTCTAAATCTTGATGATATTCCTAAATACTACAATGAAATAATGGTAAGTATTAAAAATAAAAATTATTATAAAGACTTAAAGAAAAAACATTTAATTCTCAATCGTGCTGAACGACAAAATATCGTTGTTGATGCTGTTAATAATCATCAAAATTATTTACAATTTGATTGTCGTTATAATGGATTAAATTATTTGGATAAAGACATTAGAATCATTGTTAAAATAGATAATAAGAATGTTGAAACATTTGAAAATAAAATTTACTCTAGTACTTCTTTCTTTGGTAAATTTTATACTCGTAAATATACTTTCCATTTTAATGTTAAAAAAGATGATATAAAAGATAAATCAGCTCTTACTTTCTATATAACTGATGGAAAAGATGAAGTACCACTAATTGTTACTTTTAATCCTGGGCGACCACAATCAAGACTTACTGATAATTTTGAAAATGCTTATTGGCAATATGATAAAGGTCAAGTAATGACTAGATCTATATATGCTGTTAACTTTCAAAAAATGAACTATTTTAAAAGAGTTAGACGCGAATTAAAATTATATAAAGATTTTTTAAATAATAGTGTTAAAAAAAATTATGGATATTCAGCAATTGGATTAAGAATATTGTATTACATAACAAGACCATTCTATAAACATAAACGTATTTGGATTACATCAGATAAGTTATATAAGGCTGGTGATAATGGTGAATACTTTTATCAATATTGTAAGACTCGTAAAGAAGATAAAGTTCGTTGTTACTACATAATTAGTAAAGGAGCTTACGATTATAAACATCGCCTATGTAAAGATAAAAATATCTTAAAATTTTGCAGTCTAAAAAACTATTTAACTGTTTTAAATAGTGAAGCTGTTTTTGCGACTCATTCTAATGCTACTAACTATGTCGCTTTTAACAAAGGAAAAGAACAATATTTTAGAGATTTAATGAATTTTGATATATTTCATTTACAACATGGATTATGTGTTGATGATTTCTCACATTCTGTCAATAGAGTTATAGCTAATGTTAAATTAATGTTTTGTTGTAGTAAAGTAGAAATGCACAATTTAAATGAAGATAAATATGATTATCACGAATATAATGCGGTTAAAGGAACTGGAGCAGCAAGATTTGATGGATTGAAAAGTAATGATCAAAAACAAATTCTAATAACACCAACTTGGCGTAAAAGTGTTTCTGTTCCTAATAATCATTTAGGAAAAACAAGACCATATAATAAAGATTTTAAAAATTCAACTTATTTTAAAGTGTTTAATTCTTTAATAACTGATAAAAAACTAATTGAAGGTGCTAAAAAATATGGTTATAAGATAATTTATTTAGTACATCCTACTCTAACAGCGCAAGCTAAAGATTTTAAGGGAAATGAAGTTGTTCAAGTATGTACGACAACTGAAGAACAAAGCTATGAAAAATTATTAACAGAATCTAGTTTAATGGTTACAGATTATTCTGGTGTAATGTATGACTTTGCTTATATGCGCAAACCACTTATATACTATCACCCTGATGAATTACCACCACATTATGAAGAAGACGGTATGGATTATGAAAAAGAAGGATTTGGACCAGTTATTAAAAAATGTGACAAGCTAGTTGATGAGTTAATAAATAATATGAAGAACAATTGTAAAAATGATAAAAAATATATTGAAAGAGCCAATTCTTTCTTCTTACATGATGACTATAACAATTGTCAAAGAATATATGATGAAGTTATAAAATACTTCAAAGAGAAAGAATAATAAGGGTTCTTTTTCTTTAAAATAGCCATTTACTTGTCAAAATGATTAGTTCGTGCTATAATATGACTAATTTTGGTGTGTGTTATTATATTTCAGGGAGGTAATTATGAAAAATATTGCTGTTATATTTGCTGGAGGTGCTGGGCAAAGAATGAGTGCTGAAGTACCTAAACAATTTTTAAAAGTTCAAGGAAAAGAGATTATTGTTCATACTCTTGAATTGTTTGAAGCCAATGAAAATATTGACGAAATATACATTGCTTGTATTGAAGAAGGAGTAGACCATTTAAAAGATTTAATTAAAAGACATACTATTTCTAAAGTTAAACGTGTTTTTCCTGGTGGTGCAACTGGACAAGACTCTATTTTCATTGGACTTAATGAAGTTAAAAAAGACCATGATGATGCCATTGTCTTAATCCATGATGGTGTTCGTCCATTAGTTAGTGATGAAACAATTACTAGTTGTATAGAAAGTGTTAGAGAATATGGTAGTGCTATTACTGTTACACCTTGTTTTGAAACGCCAATTATGAGTTTCGATGAGATGACAGTTGGTGAAATGCCACCTAGAAAACTTATGTATACAGCTCAAGCTCCACAATGCTTTTATTTAAATGACATCTATGCTATGCATTTAAAAGAACGTCAATCTAATCCTAATTATGATGGAATAGTTGATTCTTGTGGACTAATGTTTAAGAATGGTGTTAAATGTCATTTAGTAGAAGGAAATAGAGGTAACATTAAAGTTACAACACCTGAAGATTATTGTACTATTTTAGGTAACTATGCCGCTATTGACTATAAACAATTTATTCAATTAGAAGAAAATAAGAAAGCTAAACAAAAAAAGAAAAGTATGGAGGATAAATAATGGTTTATTCAAAAGTTGTTAATGAAGATGTTTGTGATATAGTTGAATTTTGTACACCACAATTATTAATTGAAAAATTAAGAGATAAAACTGTTTTAGTAACAGGTGCTTCAGGAATGGTTGGTTCTTATTTCATTTATACTATTTTAAAATTAAATGAATTATATGGAACTAATACTAAAGTAAAGGCTGTTGTTCGTAATCCTGGCAAACTAGATCCTTACATTTCTGAAAATAAAGATGTTGAAGTATTAAAAAGAAATGTAATTGAACCATTAGATGTTGAAGGAGAAGTTGATTATGTCGTTCATGCTGCTAGTCCTGCTAGTCCTAAAATAATGAGCAAGGAACCAGTTGAAACAAATTTTGCCAACACTCTTGGAACAGCTAATACTTTAAAACTTGCCAAAGATAAAAAAGCCAGTGGTTACCTCTTTATATCATCTCGTGAAATTTATGGGGAACCAATGGAAGGACAAGAATTATTTACAGAAGATGGACCATTAGGTCAAGTAAACCCTTTAGTACCAAGAAATGGTTATGCTGAAGGTAAAAAAGCTGCAGAAAATATGTGTAGTGGGTTCAAAGAAGAATATGGTTTAAATACTAAAATTGTAAGACTTGCCCATACTTATGGACCAGGAATGTCTATCTATGATGGTCGAGTTCAAGCTGATTTTTTAAATAATATTCTTCATGATCAAGACATCGTCTTAAAAAGTGATGGTTCATCAGTTAGAACTTATACTTATATCGCTGATGCTATTAAGGCAATGTTCTTAGTTTTATTAAAATCTAATGACTTAGTATATAATATTGCTGATGAAGATTCTAAAGTATCAATTAGAGATTTAGCTGAAATATTAGTTGGACTAGAACCACAAAAAGGATTAAAACTTGTTTTTGATATTCCAAAAGAACAACAAAAAGGAGTAGCATCTTTCAAAAATGGTATTCTTTCAACTGAAAAGATTAGATCAGAACTTGCTTGGAAACCTAAATATGATATTGCTTCTGGTTTTGCAAGAACAGTTGAACATCTAAAAGAAGAATTAAAAACAGAAGATAAATCTAAAGTATTAAAAAAATAAAAAAAGAAATGCTATAAAAAGCATTTTTTTTATTGTTTTATTTATTTATTTATTTTTCAAGGCAAGCATCTAATTCTTTAGTTATTTTGTCTTTATCCATATTTTGACCAATGAAGACCAGTTTGACCATTCTATCGCCATATTTTTCATCCCAATCCTTTTCAAGTTTTGGTTCCATTTGGCGAAGTTCATCTTGTTTCTTTTTAGGAAGCATGACAAACCATTCACCTGCTTCCATCAAAGTCTTTTGACTTCCAGCTTGTTCAAACATGTAACTCATATTATCTTGGTCTTTAAAATACAAAACACCTTTGCATCTAATAATGGATTTTTCCCATTTATTATCGACAAAATCTTTGAATTTCTTACGATTAAAGCCGTCACGAACATAATAGACAAAAGTGCCAATACCATATTCAAGGGCCTCCCCTTCTTCTTGTTCTTCTTCGTCTTTTTCAAGTTCTTCAACCCATCCAGCTGAAGAAACAGCTCTTTCAAAATCGAATAGTTTAACATCTAAAATTTCTTTTAAATCAACTTTAGCATAATTAGTCTCAATTATTTTAGCTTTTGGTTGAAGTCTTCTTATAACCGCTTTTACTTTTGCAAGTTCTTCTTTGCTTATCTCATCAACTTTGTTTAAAATGATGACATCACAGAACTCTAATTGTTGAATGATTAAGTTTTCAATATCATCTTCTTCAATTTCCTCTTCAAGAAGATTATCACCACAATTAAATTCTTTAACAAGACGTAAACTGTCAGTTACACTAATAACGGAATCAAGACGAACAATATCAGGTAATCCTTGTTGATTTAACATATCATTCATTGCCATAATCGTTTGGGCAATCGGGATTGGTTCACAAATACCGCTTGCTTCAATTAATAGATAATCAAATTTTCCCATATCATAGATTTCAGCAATCTGTTCAATTAAATTTGTCTTTAAGGTACAACAAATGCAACCATTGGAAAGTGCTACTAAATTGTCGTCCTTTTCTTTGACAACACCTTCGCGTTCAATTAAGTCAGCATCAATGTTTACTTCGCCAATGTCATTGACGATAACCGCAATCTTATATCCTTTTTGATTTCCTAAAATATGATTTATCAAAGTGGTTTTTCCACTACCTAAATAACCTGTCAATAAAGTGATAGGCAAAACTTTTAATTTCATAATATCACCCTTTCAAGTAAATATTATAACACAAAATATTATAACTATATTTACAAAAAGATAAATTCGTGTTTTAATTAAATTACCTTTTATTAAGAACGAGGGAGAGACTTAGCTCAATGAACTCGTACCAACCTGCTTTTGTAAGGTGGTAAAGCTAGAACGATGAAAGAACTATTCGGCCGTAAGCTCTTTCAAGAGCTTTTTTTTAATAAAAGAAAAGAAGGAGGAGTTTATGAAGTATTTATTTACAAGTGAATCAGTAACTGAAGGTCACCCTGATAAAATATGTGACAAGATTGCTGATAAGATTCTAGATAGTGCTTTAGTCCAAGACAAATATAGTAAGATGGCTGTTGAAGCAACTATCAAAGATGATTTAATTTTAATTTATGGTGAAGCAAAAACCAAAGCTAAATTAAATTATGAAGAAATAGCTAAAGGAGTATTAAAAGATATTGGTTATGATGAAGAGTTTAACATAATGACAAAAATAAGTGAACAATCAGTGGAGATTAATAGTGCCGTTATGAAAGACAAAGTTTGTGCTGGCGACCAAGGAATTATGTTTGGATATGCAACAATAGAGACACCAACACTTATTCCCTTACCAATCTACTATGCCAATAAATTAGCAAAACAATTGACTGATACGCGAAAAAGTGATAAAAATTCACCATTAAAACCCGATGGTAAGACGCAGGTGACTGTTGAATATGAAGACGATATTCCCAAACGTATTGATACTATCATCATAGCTAGTCAACACATCAAAGAAATAACACAAGAAAAATTAAGAGAATACATCATCAAAAATGTCATTGAAAAAGTTATTCCTAAAAAATTAGTTGATAGTGACACTAAATACTTAATTAATACGAGTGGTTCATTTACTATCGGTGGTCCTTTTGGTGATAGTGGAACGACAGGAAGAAAGATTGTCGTTGATACTTATGGGGGATTTGCCAAAGTTGGTGGTGGTTGTTTCAGTAGTAAGGATCCATCAAAAGTTGATAGAAGTGCTGCTTATTACGCAAGATTTGTTGCAAAAAATGTAGTTGCGCATCATTTATGTTCAAAATGTGAAATAGAACTAGCTTATGCGATTGGTAAAGAAGATCCTATTTCTCTATACATAAATACTTTTAATACTAATAAAGTACCAATGGAAAAAATATATGAATACGTCAATGATAATTTTGACTTTACGGTTGATAACATCATCAAAGAACTAGATCTCTTACGACCAATCTATTATGATTTAGCATCCTATGGTCACTTTGGAAGAGATGACTTAGATTTACCTTGGGAAAAAATAAAGGACTAATGTCCTTTTTATTTTGGTATTTTAAGAGTTTGACCAATGCTTAGAGTACTACTAGTCAAATTATTAAGTCTTTTAATCTCATCTACTGTTGTATTATATTTTCTAGCAATACTATAAAGACTATCTCCACTAATGACAACGTAGTTTATATAAGATAGCGAAGAATCACTACTAGAAGGTATCTTTAAGACCTGCCCAATACTTAAAGTATTGCTAGTAAGGTTATTAAGTCTTTTGATTTCATCTACTGTTGTATTATATTTTCTGGCAATACTATATAAACTATCACCACCAATGACAACATGAGTTATATTTTCGCTTTCGGTATTATTAGAAGGTACTTTTAAGATTTGACCAATACTTAAATTATTACTGGTCAAGTTGTTAAGTCTTTTTATTTCGTCCACTGTTGTATTATATCTTTTAGCAATACTATATAAACTATCTCCTGATACCCTTTTTATGTAGTATTTTTAAATGTAAATATAATATCTATCCTCTTATCTTGATAGATATAGATTTTTTCAACTAAATTTATAATCAATTCTCTAGTCGGATTATCTAGTAATAAAAATTCATTAATGTATTTTTCTATTTTTTTGTTATCTATTTTGTTTGATTCTTGATTTCGATTTTTAAGATTATCAATATTCTTTTTATTATCATTTATCTCTTTTTTTATATTCTCACTTACTCTTAAATATTGAGATTCGTCTATTATTCCTTTTAGCCTATCCATATAAGTTTTATCTAAATTTTCAGTTAGTTTATTATTTGCAAGTTCTAGACTTTCAATTTGCTTTTTTAGTTTTAAAGTATTGTCTTCAAATTTTATATTTCCTATAGAATCTTTTATTTTGTTTTTATCAAGATATTTATGACAAACATCCTTAATATTATCTAAAATTATTTTTTCTAATATTTCATAATTATTTGTATGTGTTGTACAAACATGGTATTTTGAATATGTTCTATAATAATCACAAGTAGTGTAACTTCTTCCTGTTTTATTTTGATATCTTATTGTTATTCGATGTTTACAATCTCCACAATATAAAAGCCCATCTAATAAATAAAATCTTTTCTTCTCTGGTCTTTTAACATTTTTAGGAAGTAGTGTTTGAACATAGTTAAAAGTTTCTCTATCAATAATTGCTTCATGAGTATTTTGGGCAATAATATAGTCTTTAGGATTGTTTTTAATTGTCTTTTTAAGTTTATAATTAATCTTTTTAGTTTTTCCTTGTACTGAATCTCCTACATAGATTTGATTAGTTAGAATTGCTTTTATTGTTGTATCAACCCACACACCTTGTTCTTGTGAAATACATTTACTACTACACTTTGTATTCCATACATAATTGTAGTAAGATGCTGGAGTCTTAATTTTTCTTTTAGTAAGTTCTTGTGCTATAAAGTGATATGTTCTCCCTTGAAGTGATAAATCAAATATTAACCCAACTGTTTTTGCTTGTTCTTCATTTATTATTAGATGATTTTTATTATTTGGATCTTTCTGATAGCCAAAAGGACATCTACCAGATACATATAAGCCATCTTTCATTCTTGAATGTAAACTTGTTTTAACTTTTTTTGAAATATCTTTAGCATACATATCATTCATTATGGCTTTAAAAGGTGCAATATCATTATTGGTATTGTCTATAAAAGTATCTATTCCATCATTAATAGCAATATATCTTATATTATTATTTGGGAAATACTTTTCTATTAGTTCCCCTGTACCTATATAATCTCTACCTAATCTTGACATATCTTTGGTAATAATCATATTGATTTTACCTATTTCAATGTCTTTAATCATTCTTTTAAAAGCAGGTCTTTCAAAATTGGTTCCTGTGAATCCATCATCAACATATTCATCTATAACATTATAATTATTTTCTTTAACATATTGATTAAGTAAACTTCTTTGACTTACAATACTATCTGATTCAATATTTCCATCATCCCTTGATAACCTTATATATAGTCCTACATTAAAACTACTATTCCCATTCATTAATTCATACTCCTTTCACTTTGGGAATAATGAGTATACTTGAATGGTACCTCCTTATTTAAAATATTGCAAGTCATATATTGTTTTTCTAATTCTATTTTTAATACATTAGTTATTATTTCATTTAAAGATTTGCCGTTTTCTTTAAATTTTAAATTAATTTTGTATTTAACCATAGAGTTCTATACCTCCAATAAATTCTATGGCTTTAATATAAAGTTTAGTAATATTATTTGGTATAATAATACACCTAACAATATTACTTATTATCATAAACCTCCTGATTGTTTATTTTTTGATTAAATAATTTTTCTTTTAAAGTAAAATCAAATATTTTCATTTATATCACGTATAATCTAATTATGTGATTTTTTTATTAATCACTATATTAGATTCTCCTTTCTATAATATTTTTTTATTA
>CANPXE010000019.1 GCA_947585665.1 uncultured Bacilli bacterium
GAATGGATAACCGCTGAAAGCATCTAAGCGGGAAGCCAACTTCAAGATGAGTTTTCCCATTTTTTATAAAGTAAGATTCCTGGAAGACTACCAGGTTGATAGGCTGGAGATGGAAGCATAGTGATATGTTGAGTTGACCAGTACTAATAAATCGAGGATTTAATCATAATTGTTAATTTGATTAGGTCGACACATTATCTAAGTTTTCAGAGAATTATTTCTCTAAATAATTTTATTGGTGATTATGACTGAGAGGGTACACCTGTTCCCATCCCGAACACAGAAGTTAAGCTCTCAAGTGCCGAAGGTAGTTAACGCAAGAATAGGTCATCGCCAATAATTTTTTTTTGCATTTTTTTGGCTCTTTTAAAAGTATTAGTACGAAAATTGCTAAAATTTTTAAATCAATGTGTCAAATTTATATAACATTATTGTTTTTAATAAATCTCTTTTGTTATAATGATTTATAGGTGATATATATGATAGAGAAAGTTACAACTTATAGTGAAAAGGAAACAATTGAAATTGCTCAAAATTTTGAATCTGAAAAGTTTCCTAATATGATTATCTGTTTAGATGGTGATTTAGGTAGTGGTAAAACAGTTTTTACAAAAGGTTTTGCTCAAGCATTAGGAATTGATGAGACAATTACTTCACCAACCTTTAATATTATTAAAGAGTATCTTAACGGGGAAATGCCTCTATATCATATGGATGTTTATCGTTTAGATGGCAACGTTGAGGGTATTGGTATTGAAGAATATTTCAATAAAGGTGGTGTTGTCATCATTGAATGGGCTGATACTATTGAACAGTATTTACCAGAAGAACGTTTGGATATTAAATTTAAAATTATTGATGAAAATTCAAGAGTTTTAAAGTTTATTCCGCATGGTAAAAAATATGAGGAAGTTTGTGGTGCTGTATTATGAGATGCTTGTATTTAGATACTTCTTCAAGTTTTTTATATACAGGTGTAGTTGAAGATGAAACACTATTGTGTGATCGTAAAATACGCTTTGATAAAGATTTATCAACTAATGCCTTAATTACACTTGTTACAATGTTGGAAGAAAAGAATATAGAACCTAATGATATCGACAAAATAATATTAGTTAATGGTCCTGGATCATTTACTGGTTGCCGTATCGGTATTACTATTGCCAAAACTTATGCTTGGGCTTTGAATAAACCAATTTGTACTATTTCTAGTTTAGAAGCAATGTCTTTAACCGATGATGAATTTGATTATCATGTACCATTAATTGATGCGCGTCGTGGTTACGTTTTCGCAGGAATTTATGATAAAGATAATAATGCTATTTTAAAAGATCAATACATCAAGTTAAGTGTCTTAGAAACAGCCATTAATAATATGTCAGACAACTTTACTTATATTACAAATGAAGATTTTGATCTAAAAGGTAATATTAAAAAGTATGATCCAGATATTTTAAAGATTGTTTTAAAATATAGAGATAGAGAGTCAGTTAATCCTCATGGACTTGATGCCAACTACTTAAAATTAACTGAAGCTGAGGAAAATTTAAATGGTCGAGAGAGTTAGTTTTGACAACGAAAAATTAATAAATGAATTACAAATCATCTTTAATGATGTATATAAGCAAAAAAATGAACTAAAAAGTGAAATTATTAACAATCCATATACACAAATATATATCTATAAAGATGCAGAAGAGATAAAAGGGATTATCCATATAAATGTTATTTACAATCGTTTTGAAATAAATAACATTTTTGTTCTAGAGAAATATCGTTCTTTTGGTATTGCCTCAAAATTAATGGAAGAAATAATTGATTTAGGAAGAAAAAGTGATATAATAAATATTACTTTGGAAGTGAAAGAGGATAATATTCCCGCTATTAACTTGTATAAGAAATATGGTTTCTTAGAAAGAGCTAAACGTAAGGGATATTATAATGGCATTGATGGTATTTTGATGGAAAAGGTAATGGGTAGCATTAACGAAAAGAAGTGATACTATGAAAGATATTTATATATTGGGAATAGAGAGTAGTTGCGATGAGACCAGTTGTGCAATAGTAAAGAATGGTTGTGAAGAAATCGCAACAGTAATTTCATCACAAATTGATATTCACAAGAATTATGGTGGAGTTGTTCCTGAGATTGCTAGTCGTCAACATGTCAAAAACGTAACAATGGTTATTGAAGAATGTTTGACAAAGGCCAATATGAAAATGGAAGAAGTTACAGCGATTGCAGTTACTTATGGTCCAGGACTTATCGGTTCACTCCTAATTGGTTTGGAAGCTGCCAAAACACTTGCCTATCTCTATAAGAAACCATTGATACCAGTTCATCACATTGCGGGACATATATATGCTAACAACTTAGTTAAACCAATGCGTTTCCCTCTACTTGCCTTAGTCATAAGTGGTGGACACACTGAACTTGTCTATATGGAAGACCATTTGAAGTTTGAGAAGTTAGGTGGAACACTTGATGATGCTGTCGGTGAGTGTTATGATAAAGTAGCACGTGTCGTTGGCATACCTTACCCTGGAGGTCCTGCGATAGATCGTATGGCTGAGATTGGCAAGCACACATACAATTTACCAATCCCTCTTAATGATAATTCTTACAACTTTAGTTTTAGTGGTTTAAAAAGTGCTGTTATAAATCTTTGTCATAACGAAGAACAAAGAGGAAAAGAAATAATTAAAGAAGATTTAGCAACATCATTCCAAGAAGTTGTTGTTGAGATAATATCAAAAAAGGTAGAAAGGGCTATCAAAGATAAAAACATTAAGTACTTTATTACAGCTGGTGGCGTTGCCGCTAATAAAGGAATCAGAAATGAACTCACAAGATTATGTGAGAGTGCACAAATTGATTACAGTTTTCCAGCTATAAAGTATTGTACTGATAATGCTGCAATGATTGCCGCAGCAGGATATTTTTATTATCTAGATAATAGAATTTCTACTATTGAAATAAATGCTAAATCAAGTGATATCTTGAAGTAAACTATTTTCTTAGTAGAGAAAATAGTTTTTTAATGGGGTGAGGATGATGGTTGAGTTAAAAGAAAAAGTATTAGAATTATTAGATTATCGTGAAAAAAAGATGACGATTGACCAAATGGCTAAAACATTGGAAGTTAATCCTGAAGAAATCGTTCCTGTTATTAATGAATTAGAGTGTGAGGGAAAAGTATTTCGTAATAAGAAGAATGAATTCTTGATGTGGAATAATGGCCTTGGTCGTATTTATGGAACTATTGATATAACAGCTAGTGGTCTAGGAATTTTAAAGGAAGAATCAGGACAAATAACTTTTGTTAAGAGAGACTTTTTAAATGGTTCTTTATCTGGTGATAAAGTAATTGTCAAAGATTTAAAGATGGTTCGTGATAAGCAAGAAGGTAAAGTTGAAAAAGTTCTAATGCGCAGTCGCAATCGTGTTTTGTGCGAAGTTATTAGTTTAGATGGTAAGAAAGAATTAAAGCCTATTAATGATAATCCTAATCTTCGTATAATTGTTCCTAACAATGGCCATAATTATTTAGAAGGAGAACGTTATTTAGTTGAAGTTGGATTGGAAAAAAATAAAGATAAGTATTTAGGTAAAATTATAAAACGTGTTTGTCATAAAGATGATCCTAATGCTGACATAATTACAATTGCGGCAATTCATGGTTTTAGTGTTGATTTTCCAGAAGAAGTAAAAGAAGAAGTTAAGAGTATTCCAAGAGATATATCCCAAGAAGATTTATCTAATCGTGTTGATTTGCGTGATAAAATTATCTTTACGATTGATGGGGATGATACTAAAGATATAGATGATGCGATATCTTTGGAGATATTGCCAAATGGTCATTATAAATTAGGTGTTCATATTGCTGATGTATCGCATTATGTCAAAGAAAGAACAGCTTTATATGAGGAAGCTCTACGAAGAGGAACATCAGTTTATATGTTAGATTCTGTTATCCCAATGCTCCCACGCGAATTATCTAATGGTATTTGTTCTTTAAATCCTAATGAAGATCGTCTTGCCAAGACATGTGAAATAGAAATTGATGCCAAAGGAAATGTTGTTGGTAGTAGAATCTTTGATAGTGTTATTAGATCACGTAAAAAGATGTCATATTCAGCTGTTAATAAAATCTTGAATGGTGAAGAAGTCCCTGAAGGTTATGAAAGTTATGTCGATATTTTAAAAGAAATGGACTATTTATCAGTAACTTTAGAAAGCAAAAAAGAGATTCGTGGTGCTGTTGAATTTGAAAGACCAGAAATTAAAATAAAAACTGATGATCATGGAAAGTTAACAGAAATAAAAGTTAACGAAAGAGGTCCAGGAGAAATGCTCATTGAAAACTTTATGTTGATGGCAAATGAACAAGTTGCTAACAAGTTTTCTCGCCTTCCATTCATCTATCGTGTTCATGAAACTCCTGATAGTAATAAGTTATTAAAAATAATTGATAGTATTTGTCGTGTTAATCAAACGATTATGAAACCTCAAGGAAGTGTAACTCTTTCTAAAAATATTCAAAAGTTTTTAGCATCCATGCGTGACTTACAAGAATATCCAGCTTTTTCCAATATGGTATTGCGTGGTATGAATAAAGCTCGCTATTCAGAAGATAATATGGGACACTTTGGTTTAGCACTTCGTAACTACACGCATTTTACTTCACCAATTAGAAGATTCCCTGATTTATTAGTTCACCAATTAATTGGACATTACCAAAAGAAAGATTACTCAAGCAAAGAATTAGAAGCATTAGAAGATAGAATTGAAAAAATTGCCATATCTACTTCTGTTTCTGAACGTGAAGCGCAAAAAGCTGAGTTTGATGCTAACGATATGAAAATTGCCGAATATATGCAAGATCATATTGGTGAAGAATATGAGGGAACAGTAATAAATATTAATCAAAGAGGAATGCGCATCCTT
Organism: uncultured Bacilli bacterium; assembly: GCA_947585665.1. GTDB lineage: Bacteria > Bacillota_I > Bacilli_A > RF39 > UBA660 > RUG11788. Next base: position 4,949 of record CANPXE010000019.1, read on the forward strand.
TTAGATAATCTCGTTGAAGGTTTAGTTCACATTTCTGATATTGAACCAAAAACATTCTATGATTATAATCATAGACATTGTGCCTTAGTAAGTCCTGACAATGAGTTTCATTTAGGTGATAGAATTTTAGTTCGCGTTAAAAATGCCGATCGTGATCGCAAGCGTGTTGATTTCGTCGCTTTGGGACATGTTAAAAGATTAAAGTCAGAAAAAATAAAAACAAAACAATTTAGTAGTGGACAAAATAAAAATTTTGGTGTATAGTTTTTGTTACAGTTGTATTTTATAGCTTGTTAAAAAATTGACGGACTTATTTTATTAAAAGTTCGCTTTTTTGTGTGTAAGGGAGGTATGTATGAATCTAAGTGAAAAAGAGTTACAACAAGAAAAAATTTACTTGGGAATTACGATTGATGTAATTCGTGAAAAAATTTCAAAGCTGGGACAAGAACTGTATGAACGTGAAGATAAAGTTCAGGAATTCCAAAAATTTATTTGGGATAGTAAAGCTGATATGGACCCAACAGAAATGAAAAACATGATACTTTCTAATGATACAGAAGTTATGCTCATGCAAAATAAAGGTAAGTACTTAAATAAACTATATCGCATTCAAGATAATCCTTACTTTGCATCTATTACTTTTGAAGATGAACAAGAAACCAATAAAATTTATATTGGTATAACTTACGTTGAAGATGAAGAAAATGATATTTATTTAGTCAATGACTGGCGTTCACCAATTTGTTCAATGTTTTATGACTATGAAGTTGGTCCTGCGAAATATCAAGCCCCTGGCGGATATGTTGAAGGAAGAATTACTAATAAGCGTCAATTCAACATTAAAGATGGTAAAATAGTTCACATTTTTGACAACAATTTAAATATAGACGATGAATTACTACAAGAAGTTCTAGCTACTTCATCAAGTGATAAAATGAAAAATATTGTTAACACCATTCAAAAAGAACAAAATGCTGTTATTCGTAATACTGATGATAAAAACTTAATTGTTCAAGGAATTGCTGGTAGTGGTAAGACATCCGTTGCTCTTCATCGAATCGCCTTTCTACTATATAAGATTCCTAATTTGAGTTCGAATAACGTTTTAATCTTTTCACCAAATAAAATCTTTTCGGAATATATTTCTAACGTTTTACCAGAACTTGGTGAAGAAAACACGATGCAAACAACTTTCCACGATTTTTTAACGACATATACCCAAGAATATAAGAGCGTTGAATCATTTACAAGTTTTATTGAAAGATATTATAAATATACTGAAAAAAATGAAGAATTAGTAAGATATAAACAAAGTGATCAAGCAATTGATGATTTGAACAACTACGTTAAAGATTTATTAAAAAGAATTTGTTTTGTCGAAGGAATTGATAATAAAGATTATTCCATTACCAAAGAAGAATTAGATTATATGTTAAAAGATAGATATAGTAAAATGCTTCTTTTGGAACGACTAAACTTAATTAGTGAGAAATTATCTGATAATTATTACAATGGTAATAAGTCAAAAGCAAGAAGTATTAAGTCACAATTAAATAAAATCTTAAATATAAATCTTGATTTTAAAGAAATTTATATGGACTTTTTCAAGAGTAAGTTCTTTAGAGAGAGTTATCAAGGAAACATTACTCAAGAAGAAATTGAGAAAATAGGAAAAGAAAGAATAATCAGCTATGAAGATGCTTGTCTCTTTGTTTATTTAAAGTCCTTATTACAAGGCTTCGACTATCGTGGTCTAATTGAACAAGTTGTTATCGATGAAGCCCAAGATTATTCAAAACTACAATATATCATAATTAAAAATATCTTTAAGAAGGCTAGTTTTACTATTTTAGGAGATGTTAATCAAACTATAAATCCATATTATAAATATGAAACCTTGGAAACTTTAAACGATGTTTTCAAAACGAGTGTGCGCTACTTAGAATTAAAAAAGACATATCGTTCTTCGCCAGAAATCATTGAACACACTAATAAAATATTAGGTTTGAATTATGTTTCAGCGATTAGAAGATCGAATAACATTCCAGTTCTATTTAGAGACGATACTGATTTAAAAGAGAACATGTTAAAAGATATCAAACATTTACAAAAGAGTAGTAAGAGTATTGCGATTATTACAAAGACTGATGAAGAGAGTGAATACATCTATGATTTATTAAAACCTGATGTTGAAAACTTATCATTATTGAATTCTAATTCTGTAGGATTTAATAAAGAGATGGTTGTCATTCCTTCTTATGTAGCAAAAGGTTTAGAGTTTGATTCCGTCATAATCTATACTGATAAAATGAATAAGTATACAGAAAAAGAAAAATACTTATACTATGTCGCATGTACTCGAAGTCAACATCAACTAATAATATATAATCAAAATTAAGAAGAGAAGAAATTCTCTTTTTTTGTAGGAAATTAAAAAGATAGGGGTAATTATATTATTGATGGTAATAAAAGGAGGTCTATGAAGAGAAAAATACTATTGATGATATTAATTTTATCGATATTTATGGGGTTAAAGATTGATGTTTATGCTAGTAGTTATTCTGATAAGTTTTATATTTCAGATGTTATTGAGGGAATAAGTTATGCTAAAGTAAAAAATGGGAAAACAGAGTATCGTCAGGCAAAGTTTAAGAGACGTTCGTCTGATAATAAAATCGTTTATTGTATTGAACCATTTGTCAATATGGCTGAAAATACTAATTATAAAGGGTATGATGCTAACTATGAAAAAGTTTTAAGTATGTCTAAAAGTGTATGGAAAAGAGTTAGTTTACTAGCTTATTATGGCTATAATTATAAGAAAGATGATATTAATCACACTGCCGATAAATGGTATCCTATTACCCAAATAATGATATGGAAAACAATTGATAAAAACGCTACTTTTTATTGGACTGATACCTATGAAGGAAAGAAAGTAACTAAATATACTAAAGAAATGGAAGAAATTGAGACACTAGTCAAGAATCATGATAAGAAACCATCTTTTGATGGAGATAATATCGATATGTCCATATCAACAACTCTTACTTTAAAAGATGAAAATGAAGTTTTAAGCGATTATAAAATTTCTAATAGTAATGGCTTGGATGCTAAAATAGATGGCAATAATTTAATAATTAATAGTAAAGATACAATTCAAAATATTGATATTGAATTAGTGAAAAAAGATACTACCTATAAAACTACACCTATTGTATATGTCAGTGATAGTTATCAAAATGTTTTATCAGTTGGTAGCTATACAAGTATTGATAGTAGTCTAAATATCAGTATCGATAGTGGTTCTATAAAAATAGTTAAACAAGATGCTGATACTAATAGTATTACTCCTTCAGGTGAAGGTAAGCTAATTGGGACAATATTTGAAGTTAGAGATGAAAATGGTGACGTTGTTGGTGAAATAAAGATAGGGGAAGATAATACAGGAATTTTAAAAGATTTAAAGTATGGTAAATACACTATTAAAGAAAAAGAGAGTGGTCAAGGATACATTCTTGATGATAAAGAGTATGAAGTAACAATAGATAGTAATAATAAAACAATAGAACTAGTTTTAAATAATGAGATAATTAAGAAAAAGATTCGTCTTCATAAGTATTTTCAAGTTGAAAATAATAAGAAATTGGTCGAAAAGAATATAACTTTTCAAATTATTGATAGTAATGATCAAGTCTATTGTGAAGTAACAACTAATGAATATGGCGAAATAGAATTAGAACTACCTTATGGTAAATATGTCGTGAAACAAAAGAATACAACTGAAGGTTATGCCAAAGTTGATGATTTTGAAATCGTTGTTGATGAAAAGGCACCTGATGTTATGGAATATTACTTAAATGATTTAAAGTTACCAGATACTTATGAATATAACTATGATAATTTGTTCATTTATTCAATGCTTGGATGTATTGTTCTTCTTTGTTGGAAATTAAAATATGCGAAGTAGTCATCTTGAATTAATTATTTTTACTTTGTGCATCATTACTTTTTCCTTTGTCATTAAAACAGAAGCAGATGCTTTAAAGATAAAAGATGAAATAAAAATAGAGAATGATAGTATTAATTATCTTTTTAAAGAAGAAACAGGAACACCTAATATAAAAGAAGAAGAAACACCTAAAAAAGTTATTAACTATGAAATGATTTTAGATATTCCTAAAATAAATTTACGAAAGGGAATCTTAAAAAAAGAGGATAAGGATAATAACATTGATAAGAATGTCACAATCTTAAAAGAATCGGTTTATCCCAATGAAAAAGGAAATATCTATATAGCTGCTCATTCTGGTAATGGTAGTAAATCATTTTTCAATGATTTAGTTAAACTCCAAGAACAAGATGAAGTCTATTTGCACTATCAAAAAGTTAAATATGTCTATAGAGTTTCTAAAATTGAATATTTAAATAAAAGAGAATCAGTTTCCATAATGACTTGTACCGATGAAGATTATCTCTTCTTAATAACTTGTAGTCAAAAATATAAAAATAAATATCTAATTATTACATTAAATAAAGAAACAGAAGATTAAATTAATTCTGTTTCTTTTATTAGATTATATATAATAAAACATAGACAAAAAAAGTAAAAGTTTTTTGCAGAAAACTAAGTTATTAAATTTATATATGTCGCAAAATGTTTAGAAAAAAACTATAAGAAATATTGACACGACCGGGGGGGGGAATGTTATTATATAATTGAAATTTAATGAAAGGAAGAAACCTTTACAACTTAGATTATGAATTTTTGTAGAAAGGAAGATAATAATATGAAAAAAGTTTTATTTTTTATAACTTTATTTGTTATGAGTATGGTTTTAATACCAAGTGTTTATGCAGAAACAGCAAGCAGTGAAAGTGATTTAACGAGATTACTAGGAGATGGAGTAACAACTAGTATCGAACTAGAAAAAGATGGTAATTATGATGGTACATATACAATCAATAAAAATGTTACAATCAATGGAAATGGAGCAACAATTAAAGGAAGTATTAGTGTAACTGGTGGAGAATATGTTGAAATCAGTGACTTAACAATTACAAAGAGTACTACACCAACTTCTGATGAACCATATATTGAAGTTAATACTACAACAGAAGATTTAACTCTTACTCTATCAAATGTTACAATATATACTGGTACAAAAGATGATAGTAGTAGTTTTACAGCTGGTGGTACAGGATTAAAAGTAACACAAGCAAAAAATTCAATGATTAATATTAATAATTCTATTATTCAAACAAAATATGCAGTTTGGATGTATGGAGGAGATTGTGAGTTATATGTAACAGACAGTGAACTTTCTGGATATGCTGCACTTGATTTAACTTCAAATAGTGACCAAACTGCAAACAATTATGTTGAAATTAATAACAGTACCCTTACAGGTTATGCTATTGGTTCAAGTGCTAATTCTGATGATTATGGAACTATAGTTGTTGGAAACAAAGATAATGTTAGTATTAAAATAATTAATGGTTCTAAAATCACAAATAGTTTTGAAAACAGTAAAAATGCTAGAAATGATTTAATATTAATGAGTGACTATGAAGGAAAAGAAGTTACAAGTGTTAGTGTAAAGGTATATGATTCTGAACTTATCAATACAAATGATAATTTAGGTGCTGTATATAATGCTAATAAAAAAGATGGTAATACTTTTGAAACAGAAAATACAACAATAAAAGGTACTTTAATTGCTAATCCTGTAGCAAATGAATTCTATGTTGACTTTGTTGTAGATGGAAAGAGTAATGTTGTTTTAGCTAAAGATGGTAAACTTAATTCATATGATATTCCTAATGTTTCTAAAAAAGGATACACTTTTGTTGGGTGGTTTGATGCCAAAGGAAAACTTTTTGATACTAAAGCTAAAGTAACAGAAGATATGACAGTAACTGCTAAATTTACAAAAGCTGCTAAATCTGAAACAAACCCAGCAACAGGAGATAACCTATTAACTTATGTATCATTAGGAGCAATTTCTTTAATTGGTGCATTAGGAACTGGTCTTTACTTAAAAAAAGTAAATGAATAATAAGAAGGTGACGTAAGTCACTTTTTTATATTAAATAAAGAAACAGAAATAAATTAATTCTGCTTCTTTTCTATAAACATATATAGTTTATTTATGAGAAAATACATTAAATAAGATAATATTCCTAAAATAAAAGCCGAAGTTATCGTAAGATTTATATTAAATACTTGTGAGCCATACATAATTAAATATCCGAGACCACTTTTAGAAACTAATAGTTCACCCATAATGACCCCAATCAATGACATACTTATATTAATTTTAAAAGCATTTATGATATTACCAATATTACTAGGTATTATCAGTTTGTAAAAAACTTGTATTTTTCTAGAATTCATACTTTTCATTAATAATAAATAATTATTATCAACAGATATAAAACCATTATATATATTAATAATACTTATAAAAGTTGATATTAAAAGAGCCATGATAATTATTGATTTAGTTGTTGCCCCAACCCAAATGATGATTAGGGGGCCTAAGGCGACTTTTGGTAACGAGTTTAGAACCGTTAAATAAGGATCTACTACTTCATAAATGAATTTGTTCCACCAAAGAATTGACGCTATCAAAAGACCAAGAATTGATGCCACAAAGAAACTTACGATTGTTTCATAAAGAGTAACACCAATGTGATTTATTAAGTCATTACTATTGAAAAGATCAATAATGGTTTTAAATACTTTTGAAGGTGATGAGAATAAAAATGTATTAATTATTTCATACTTTGATAATAATTCCCAAATGACTAGAAAAATAATGAGTACTAAGATTTGGACTAATATGACACTATACTTTCTTAGTTTTATTTTCCTTAAGAATTCTTTATGCTCATCGCTATACATTTTTATCTATCTCCTTCCAAATCTTATCATAATAAGAGTTGAACTTTTCCGTTCTTCTCTTTTTAGTTGGAGACATATTTTTATCAATATCAATAGTATAAATAGATTTAACTTTGGCTGGTCTTTTAGTCAATACAACTATTTTGTCGGAAAGACTTATGGCTTCCGCTAAATCATGGGTAACCATAATTACTGTTTTCTTTTCTTTTTTGATAATGTTACTTACATCATCCGCAAGTGATAATCGCGTTTGATAGTCCAAAGCAGAAAATGGTTCATCTAGTAGTAAGATATCAGGGTCTAAAGCAAGAGTTCTGATTAAAGCAACTCTTTGACGCATACCTCCTGATAAGTTTCTTGGATATTTATCTTTAAATTCATAAAGACCATAAGCTTTTAATAAGTCAATTACACGCTCTTTATTAGTATCATTTAAATTTTTGTTAATTTCTAAACCTAATAAGCAATTATCTAAAACTGTACGCCAAGGAAAAAGAGAATCACTTTGTAACATATAACCAATTCTTAAATTATCATTTTTAATTATAGTTCCATTAGATTGCTTTTCTAAGTTGGCAAGTATTGATAGCAGTGTCGATTTACCACAACCACTAGGTCCAACAATAGATATAAATTCTTTATCTTGCACATCTAAGTCTATACCATCGATAGCGAGTGTTTCACCATTTTTATCGTGATATATCTTTTTTAGATCAGTAATTGTTAATATACTATTTTTCATCAATTTGATAGATCAAATCTTTATATGGTGCCTTTTTATCTAAATGTTTAGCTGAAGTCATGATTTCTTGTAAGTGATTAAATGATTCTTCTGTAAATTGTGTTGTTTTAGGCCAACTATCTTGCTTCTTATATCTTTCCACAACTTTAGTTAAATCATTTAATGATGTATCAGGGAAGAATTTTAATATAGCTTTTGCGATTGTTTCACTATCATTATTGTTAACAAAGTCTAATCCTTTTTGAATAGCTTTATTAAAACTTATAATTACATCTTTATTCTTTTCAATGTAACTAATACGAGCGTTATAAGATGTATATGGAACAATTCCTCCTAATTCACCAAGAGAAGCAACGACATAGCCATAACCTTCACTTTCTACTTCCAATGCATTTGGTTCACTTAGTGTTACTATTTGGAAGTACTATTTATTTTTTTATGTCATATTTTTTATTGAGGTGGGTAAATGCAAGAACAAATAAAGAGAATAAATGACTATTTAACTGTTGAGTTAGCTCTATTTTTAAATAAAGATTTATTTGATGAAAAAAAGATTTCCTATAAGACATATAAATACGTTGAAAAGCATCTTCTTAAAAGGACAAAGTAATGGATTTATATGATGTTAGAAAAAAGTTAAATATGGGTTTATCACTTTCTAGTTTACCACTTCGTGTTACTGACTATTCAAGAGTTTCCACTGATCATTTAGAACAAAAGAACTCTTTAAAAAATCAAATTGATTACTTCTCTAAGATGATTGCGGATAATCCTAATTGGACTTATGTTTCAGGATATGTTGATGAAGGAATAAGTGGTACAACAGACTTCAAAAGAGACAATTTTATGAGGATGATCGAAGATGCGCATAACGGGAAGTTTGATTTGATTGTGACCAAAGAAATATCGCGTTTTTCTAGAAATACGTTAGACAGTATTAAATATACACGGGAACTATTATCTTGTGGGGTTGCTGTTTTCTTTTTAAATGACAATATCAATACGGCTCTTCCTGATAGTGAACTTCGCCTAACGATTATGGCATCGATGGCCCAAGACGAAATAAGAAGATTATCAGAAAGAGTTAAATTTGGTATGAACAGAGCCATTATGAATGGTAAAGTCTTAGGAAATGGTTCTCTTTTTGGATATAAAAAAGATAAAATGAATGGTAACTTTATCATTGATAAAAAGGAAGCCAAAGTAGTTCGTTCCATATATTGGATGTACGCTGTTGAAAAAAAGAGTTTATCAAGTATTGCTAGAATATTAAATACTGATGAGAATAATAAAAAGTGGTATTCATCAACTATTTCCCGAATAATAAGAAATCCTAAATACAAAGGTTATTATTGTGCTAAAAAGAGTGAAGTTGTTGATTATATGACTAAGAAAGTTAAATATTTAAAAGAAGATGAATGGGTAATTTATAGAGATAATAAGAAAATACCACCAATTGTTGATGAAGACTTATGGCAAAGAGCTAATGCCATTTTAGAAAGTCATAAGAAGAATTCTAAGCATAAAGAAAAATATCTATATAGTTCAAAAATATATTGTTCTGAACATCAAACTTCATTCCATCGTAAAAAGTTTCGAAGAAATAATAAAGATATTACTTGGGTTTGTTCTGAATACTTAAAAAATGGTAGAAATAGTTGTGATGTTCCAAGTATTAGAGAAAGTGAATTAAATTATATTTTAAGAGATATTATTTCTAAAATATTTAATAGTAATAATCTTTTTGATACTTTATTTAATTATTATAAAGAAATAATGGAAGTAGATGATTCTTTTCTTAATCTTATTCATCATAAAATATCTTCTAATATTACATTCAATAAAATAATAGAGTTAATATTAGATAGAATTGAAGTATCAAAAGGAAAAGAAATAACCTTAAAAATATATTTAGTTTTTCATAATAATACATTATTTATTCAAGATAACTATACATTTAAAAGAGGATATGATGCGATTAGTACTAAAAGATATCATATTAATTACCAAATTGCATTATATATTTAGACATAAAAAAAGGGCTAAGCCCTTTCTTTTTTACATTAAATTATCAGTTTCACCTGTGAGTGTTGCGATGGTAGTAAATAATTTAGATTTTTCTAATGCATCCATAGCTGTTGCCATTTTTTGTTGATCGCTAGCAGTCATTTGTTCAGTAGATAGTGCCTTACTTACATCGATATCAGTCATAGGAGCACCAATTTCTAATGCATAATTCATATCTAATCCTAAACTAACTTTTTCACTTTCTGGAATAGATACTTCAACAGTTAATCCTAAGCTACCACTAAGTTTTTTATCATTTTCTCTTTTACCAGTAATTTTAAGATTACCACTAACATTCATACCACTATAACTAATTTCATAATCAACATCAAGGTTTTCATCATCATTCTTTTTAATAGTTAATTTAGCAACTTCTGTTTTTTTACCATCTTCATAGTAGTTAATTCTTACATCTTGTTTTTTGGTGACAACATCAAATAAAACTTCATCATATTCAATAAAAGCAAAATATCCTTCATCTTCATTACTATAATAACGAATAGTAGCTTCATCATCACCAAATTCAATTCCAACTACTTTGTTAGTAAGACCAGTTGTATAAATGATGAACTTACCTTTTCCATCAAAATCATCATAGTTTTCTTCTTTACCTAAGTTCTTTAATATTTCTTCAACAGCACTCTTTTCTTGTCCTGTCATTTTACTTACTGTATCTACAAATTTTGAACTTGCTAGTAGTTCTTTAGAAAGACCAGTAAATAGACTCTTAACAGAATCTTTTTCAATACTATAAGTTATAGTTTTAACTTTAACGTCTTTATCACCAACATTGATATTAGCATCACCTTTAGTCATATATTTTTTATCAATTGACTTTATTAATGCATCTTTTGCTTCTTTAAGAACGATATCAACATTTTCAAGATTGATTTCACTATTTTGTGAAGAAATTATACTTTCTAAACTTTCAAATACATCTTTAAAATCTTCTTCACCAGCATCATAAACATTATCAAAAAGAGTATTACTTTTCAAATAACCATGATTATTTTTAACATATACTGTAATATCAGCTAAGTCTTTATTATCTTCATTTAGACCTAAGTTAATTTCTGCAGCTTTGTTTTTATAATCAAGAGTTTCACCAAATGAAATTTTACTATTTTCAGCCCCTTTGAAAAGTGTTCCACTTAATTTAAGATCACCACTTACTTTCATCGTGTCTTGAGCAATATTAAATTTCATTTCATTCTTTTCATATTCTTTTAATTTACTACTTGTTTTTTCATAAAAATCATTTATTGCGTTTTTAACAATTGTTGTTGGATTATTTAGGACTAAACTATATACGGCAAAGAGGATTGCTGCTACTAGAACAACGACACCAACTATAACTCCAACAATTAGTCCCGTTTTCTTCTTGGGTTTACCACTTGTTGGTTGTGGAGTAACATTACTAACGTTAGGAGTGTTACTCATTACATTTTGATTCTCACCATTATTTGGTTGAGAAGTAACAGGAGCATTAACAACTTCTGTTTTGTTTGCTGTTTCTTTTCCATCAACAGCAGGTACATTATTTGGATTATCCATATACCTAAACTTCACTTCCTTCTATTTTAATATACTATAATGATAACATACTTTTAACTAAAAAACCATTTTTTCTTAAAAATAAATGTTGTTGTTTAATTTGATTTAAAATATAATTAATTATAGATAGGGATGGTAAAATGATTGAGCAAATAATAAAAAATTTTAATATAGATGGTAAAATAGTTGAAGTTAGTGAGAATAATTCAGGAAATATTAATAGTACTTATGTCGTTACAATCGAACTATCAAATAAAAAAAGTAAAAAGTATTTAGTTCAAAAGATAAATACTAATGTATTTTCCGAACCTTATAAATTGATGAAGAATATTGAAGATATTACTGATTATTTAGAAGTACAAATGCAAAAAGAGGGAGATACTGCTCATAAAGTTTTAAAAGTTATTAAAACAAAAAGTGGTAAGTCCTTGTGTTATATTACAAATGATCTTGGTGAAAGAGATTATTATCGTGTTTATGAATATATAGATAATGCTGTTTCTTATGATAATTCAACAGATAAAAATATTGTTTATAATACGGGAAAAGCTTTTGGTAATTTTCAAAGATTATTACAAAACTATCCAATTAAAAGATTGACGGAAACGATAAAAGACTTCCATATAACAGATAAGCGATATCGCCAATTAATGGAAGATATTAAAATTGATTCTGAAAATAGAGCGATGGAGGTTGCGCCTGAAATTGTTTTTATTTTGATGCGTGAAGAAATATGTTCTTTGATAACAGAACGTTTAGGAACAGAATCTATTCCTTTAAGAGTTACGCATAATGATACAAAAGTTAATAACGTTATGATGAATAAAAAGACAGGTGATTATTTAGCTGTAATCGATTTGGATACAGTAATGCCTGGAAGTATGCTTTTTGATTATGGTGATGGCGTTAGATCAACGGCTGCTAGTGCTAAAGAAGATGAGACTGATTTAGATAAAGTTAGTTTGAATTTAGAGTTGTTTGAAGCGTATACCAAAGGATATCTAAGTGAGATGGCGAATAGTATTACTTATGAAGAATTATCACTTATGGGCGAATCTATTCGTATTATAACTTTAGAACTTGCCATTAGATTTTTAAATGATTACATTAATGGTGATACTTATTTTAAAACTAATTATGAAAAACATAATTTAGATCGTGCTAGAAATCAAATTGCACTTGTCAAAGATATTGAAAGTAAAATGGAATATATAAAGACTTATATAAGAAAATGTTATGATGAATATCACAAAAAAGATAAAAGATAAGGAATGGAGGTAGTATTATGCCATTTGTTTTGTTTCTAATATTTATATTCGATGTAGTTACGAGCATTGTTCCAATCTTTTTCATTATAGTTTTAATAAAGAGTATTTCTAATTCTGTTAGAAGGACAAATACCGAAAAATTCTTTAAGAGTAGTATTATTATTCCTAGTGAGAAAAAAGATTTTCAAGATACGACTAATGGTAAAAAGAATATATATAAAGATGTTCCACAATATAAATTAGATCGTCTTGATATTGATGATATAAATACTCTTAAAGATTACTTATTCGATATTTTTTATAGGTTTGAGATGGCTTACAATAACTTAGATTATAATGAGATGCGCATATTAACTACCAAACAATTATTTCAAAAATATCATACGGGTATTAGTTTAAATCTAAAAGTTGGTAAAAAAAGAGTTATTAATGATGTTAAAAGAGAAAGAATGACTATTTATGAAGTGGATAGTACGAGTGCTAAACAAGTTGTTTCAGCGATGGTTGTCATTTCTTATATTAACTACACTCTTGATAAAAATGGTTATGTCATTAGTGGTAATAAATTAACACCAGCTATTGAGAGGTTTGAGATTGAATTTAGAAAGGACTTTGAAAAGGAAGAATTGACTCATTGTCCTAATTGTGGTGCTAAAATAACGGGAAATAAGTGCGAATATTGTAAAAGTACCATTGATAGTAATGATTTTAAGATTTGTTCTATTAGAAGAATTGTTGATAGGTAATAAATAATCATTAGAAAGCATCTATATTTTTAGGTGCTTTCTTTTATGAGCACTATCCTCAAATAGTGATACATAGTCACCGATACCTGATATGAATGAACCACTCATAGCAGCGAAACTGATACTTGTATCAATTGTGACATCTTTTTCTGGATCAATTCCATTTTCACGAAGAATCCATTCAAGAGTCATCTCTGGCATACCACCTGTTCGATATAAAAGTGATGACTTTTGTTATTGTTCGATAATTGTTCGATAATTGTTCGATAATTGTTCAATAAATTGTTGACATTTTTCTTCATTTGTGATAAAATAGCGACATGAAATGTGTATAGGGGGATTAAAATATGAAAAAGAAATTTAATTTAGTTTTAATTGCTATTCTAGTATTTATAGGAATTGCTACAATAGCGACATCAAATGCATCATCAACTGCTCCAGGATCAATTCAAATGGGTAGTGGTGAACAATTAGGAGGATACATCAATGGTGTTAGTTTTCCAATTAAAATTACAAGTGATGGAAAATATGCTTATTGTTTAGACAAACATAAACAAACACCTGCCAATGTTGTAATGTCTTTATCTGAGGCTAAAGATGCTGGTATTACATACATTATGAAAAATGGATATCCAGCTAAATCATTTACTGGTAATAAATATTATGACTATTATATAACACAAACTGCTGTTTGGTGGTATTTAGATGATACTACTGGTAGTAGTAATTTGGATTCAGGATTTAAATCAACGGGATCTGATAGTTATAATTTAAGAGGTCATGTTAAAGCATTAGTTAATGCTGCTAAAGACGCTAAAAATGCTGGTTATAAAAATCCAAGTATAACTATTTCTGGAGCTGATTTTAAATTCTCAGAAGATCAAAAATATTATATAACTGATGATATTAAAATTACAGGAGTTAATATTCCTGGAAAAATAACTTTAAGTCTAATTGGTGCTCCAGCTGGTACAACTATTGTTAATAGTAATGGTAGTGTTGTTAGTAGTGTAAACTCAGGAGAATCAGTAAAAATTAAAGTTCCAGCAAGTAGTATAAGTGGTGTTCTTGCTGCTATGACTATTCAAGCTGAAGCTGAAGGTCGTGTTGAAAAAGCATACCAATATAACCCATCTGATAGTGTTCATCAATCTGTTGTTATGTCAACACTATATTATATATCTTCACCTGTTAAAGTAACTAAAATCTTTAAATTAGGATCTGCTAGTCTTGAAGTAACGAAAGTTGATGAAGCTACAGGAAAACCTTTAGCTGGTGCTAAATTAAGATTAATAAATAGTGATAAAGAAACCGTTGCTGAATGGGTAACGACAACTGAAGCAAAACATTTTAGTAATTTACCAGAAGGTAATTATACTCTTATTGAATTAGAAGCTCCAGAAGGATACGTTTTAAGTAAATCTGTTTATAATATTGTTTTAACAAATGGTAACTTAACTAAGATGACTTTTAAAAATAGTAAAAAACCAAAAGGTGAAGTAATCATTGTTAAAAGAGATGCTGCAACTAACGAAGTATTAGCCGGTGCTGTTTTAGTACTTAAAGATGCTAGTGGAAATGAAGTAGCTCGTTGGACAACTACAACTAACGGACATTCTATTTCTGGATTAGACGAAGGTGAATATACAATTGAAGAAGTTAGTGCTCCAGAAGGATACATTAAATCCAATGAAGTTCGTAAAGTAATGATTAAATCAGGAGAATCTATTACTGTTACATATTATAATCATAAAGAAACTATTAAATCTGTTATTAGAATTCTTAAAGTAGATGGTGAAACAGGAGAGAGTCTTGCTGGTGCCACAATGGTTCTTAAAGATACTGAAGGTAATGTTGTAAGAACTTGGAAGACAACTAATGAAGAATACGTTATTGAAGACTTACAAAATGGTACTTATTATTTGAGTGAGAAAGAAGCACCAAAAGGTTATGTCTTATCTGATGAAGAAATTGAAATAGTTGTTACCGAAAATAGTGGTACACAAACTTTTACATTTAATAATATTCCCGAAGTTGAAGTTCCTAATACTGAATCAAATGCTTCAATATTGGCCATAGTAGCTGGTGTTGTTACCGCTATTGTTGGTGCAGGTATTATTTATATAAATGTTAAAAAAGAAAACTAATTTCAATAGAAGAAAATCAATTCTATTTGGAATAATTATATTATTATTAGGAATTTCACTATTTTCGTATGACTACTTTCAATCTAAAAAGAGTTATGCCTTTGAATATATGAATAATAAATTATATTTATCTTCTAGTGAAATGCCAGATTTCGAAGAAGATGAAAAAGGGGTTGTAACAGAAGATGTTACAAATGATGAAGAAATTACAAAAGAAAAAATAAAAGAAGATGTCAACAAAGGTAATACTAATAATCAAAGTACTTATTACATCGGTTACTTAGAAATACCTAAAGTAAAAGTTAAAAAGGGGTTTGTTGATATTAACTCACGCGACAATCAAGTCGGAAAAAATATAACGATTATATCTGGATCACAGTTTCCTAATGTTGATAAAGGTAACTTTATCATTGCTGGTCACTCTGGTACAGGAATTCATTCATATTTTAAAAATTTATACAAATTATCTAAAGGTGATAAAGCATATGTCTATTATGACAATGTTAAATACACTTATGAAATAGTAAAAATATATAATCAAAAGAAAGATGGAACTATCGCAATCTATCGTGACTATAATGAGACAACATTAACACTTATTACTTGTACTAAAGATAATAAAAAGTCACAAACGGTATACATTGCCGAATTAGTTGCGAAGTCTAGTTATTAATAAAGGGGGGGTGAGTTAATGTTACAATTAACATTATTTGAAAAATTATCAATATTGTTTGATTTAATATTAGCGGACCCTTTCTTCATATTTTTATTCATATTTACTATTTTATCTATACTTGTTTTATTAGATAGTAGAAAAAATGATAAAAATAAGACTAAAGAATATGTCTTCTTAATTTATACAGCTATTGTTATCGCTTCTATTATTAAATATCATTCTTCAATAGGGGCGCTATTAGACTACTTAGTAAATAATGTCTTTGTTATCTTCTACTTTCCAAATATTGCTGTCTATGCTTTAACGATTATAATTGCTAATGCATTAATGGTTAAAAATTTATTTGGAGAAGATGATAAAGTAAAAAGAGGAATAAACATTACGATGTATGGTATCATTATGTATTTGATGTTACTAGCAATCACTACTATAACGACAGAGAGTTTAGATGTTTATGATCAATTAGCAATATATTCTAATCAGAGTATGTTATCCATAATTGAAATAAGTAACTTTATCTTTGTAATATGGATCTTACTATTACTAATTAATAAATTATTAGATGTATTAGAAAATAAGGGAGTCCATATTAAGAGTAAGGTAGATAAACCACAAGTGATTACTAAATACATTGAACGTGAAGTACCTGTTGAGAAAGTTGTTTATAAAGAACAAGAATTATTTACAGAAGAAGAATATTTATACTTATTAAAATTATTAAAAGATAAAAATGCTTCATAAAAATATAATTAACTATTGCTTTTTTAAATTACTTGTATTAAAATTCAAAATAAGGGTTTAAAGAGGTGAGTAGTGTGATGTTACTAAATGAAGGACAATTCATTGCTAAATTAATTTTTGTTGTTTCATTGGTATTATCATTTGCTTTTATTAGAGATATCATTTAATTGGTATCTCTTTTTTCTTGCCTTGGCCCTAGAAAAGGAGGATTATGAAAGAGAAGAAAATGCTAATTGACATCAATGAAACACCATCTATTGGAAAATGGATAATTTTATCACTTCAACATGTCTTTGCAATGTTTGGAGCAACAATCTTAGTACCTATTTTAGTAAATAGTGCTGCTGGGGAAACTGTTTTAACAATTCCTGTTGCTCTTGTTACATCTGGTATTGGAACATTAATTTATATTTTTTGTACCAAAGGTAGATCACCCGTTTATCTTGGTAGTTCCTTTGCGTTTATCGCACCTATAACAGCGGCTTTTCTTAAAGGCGGAATATCTGGAGCAATGACAGGTATTATGGCTGTTGGTTTGATCTATGTCATTGTGGCATTGATTATCAAATTTGTGGGTAAAGCTTGGCTTGATAAATTATTACCACCTATTGTTATTGGACCAATGATTATGGTTATTGGTTTGGGACTAGCACCTTCCGCTATTGGTCAAATTGGAATTGCGAGCGGTTCTGTATTTGAATGGAAAGTAGTATTAGTAGCTTTAGTTGCCTTTTTAGTAACAGCTATTGTCATGACGGTTGCTAAAGGTTTTCTAAAAGTAATTCCTTTTTTAGTCGGTATCATTGCTGGATACATCATGGCTGTCATTTTAGGAATTGTTGACTTTACACCAGTAAGTGAAGCAAGTTTTTTCAGTGTTCCAGCTTTTGTTATTCCTTTTGTTAATTATAAAGTAAGTTTTGGGGCTCTAATAACGATTGCGCCAATTGCGCTTGTTACGATGTGTGAACATATTGGGGATCATACTTCTTTGAGCAATATCATCGGTCGTGATTTATTAAAAGATCCAGGACTTGATCGTACTTTAATGGGTGATGGTATCGCAACGTTTGTTGCTGGTATGTTGGGTGGACCTGCTAATACGACCTATGGTGAAAATACTTCAGTTGTCGGAATGACCAAAGTTGCTTCCGTTTGGGTTATTGCACTTGCTGCTATCTTTGCTATCATCATCGGTTTCTTAGGAAAGTTTACGGCTTTAGTCTCAACTATACCTAATCCTGTTTTAGGTGGTGTATCACTACTTCTTTATGGATTTATTGCGGTTAATGGATTAAAAGTTTTAATTAAAAATCAAATCGATTTTGAGAAACCTAAAAATATAATTGTTGCTTCAACTATGTTAGTTTTAGGTTTAGGTGGTGCGACTATTGCTATTGTTAGTGGTGATTTATCAGTAACTATTTCTGGAATGAGTCTTGCAGCTGTAATTGGAATCTTATTGAATCTCATTCTACCTGATGAAAAAGAGCCAATTAAAACTAAAACCAAAAAAGCTAAATAAAAAAATATTTGGAAAAAGAAGATTACTTCTTTTTTCTTTTATTTTGGAATAATATATCTTGGTGAAGAATTTGAAAAATATAAAAGTAATAAAGAATTATTCCAATAATAATATTTCTCTTGATAAATTGATAAAAGATTATTTAAAGGACAAAAAGAAATGAAAATTGCTCTTTATATTCGTCTATCTAAAGAAGATAGAGATAGTGACATAAGTAAAAGTATTATAAGTCAAGAAATGTATTTAAAAAATTATATTAAAAGATTTAATTATGATAGCGTTTGTGAATATATAGATGATGGATATAGTGGTACTAATTTTAATAGACCTAATTTTTTAAGAATGATTGATGATATTAAAAACCAAAAAATAGATACAGTGATAACTAAAGATTCTTCAAGATTAGGTCGTAATATCAGTTGGGTTACTTTTTATATTGAAGAGTTTTTTCCCAGTTATCAAGTACGATATATTGCTGTCGATGACAATTATGATTCCAAAAATAGTTCTATTGATTCAGAAATGCTAACTTTTAAATCTTTTTTTAATGATTATTATTGTAAAGATATATCAAGAAAAATTAAGTCTAGTTTGCGCATTAAAAAGATTGAAGGAAAGTTTACAGGGTGGAAAGCACCATATGGATATCAAAGAAAGAAAAGTGATTATCACCAATTAGAAATCGATTATGAAGTACTGTCAATCGTTCAAAGAATTTTTAAACTTGCTAAGGAAGACAATACTCCTAGTGGTATTGCTAGAATATTAAATAGCGAGAATATTCCTTCACCTTCTGTATACGCTAAAATAAAATATAGTAAGTGGAGTTCCAAAACGATAAAGGATATTCTAGAAAACCCTACTTATATTGGTAATGTTACCCAGGGCAAAAGAAAAAAGATTAATCATAAAGTTAAAAGAAGTATCACTCTTCCTAAAGAAGAATGGATCATAAAAGAAAATACTCATCCTGCTATAATTGATAAAGATACTTTTCTTGAAGTCCAAAAAAAACTTCAAAGATATCATAATATTAAAAATAATAAAACTATTACCCAAGAATTTATCAATATTATGTACTGTTATGAATGTAAGGCTAAGATTGGTCTTAATTATAAGAAAAATCAAGCCTATTGTGTATGTAATAATTATAAAAAGAATTACAAGAATAAAACTTGTACACCACATACTATAAATTATTATAAATTAAAAGAAAAGATATCATTAGAACTACAAGAAGATATTAAGAGAACTTTTATGAGTAAAAAGAATATCCATATTAAAAAACTATTAGAGAAGAAAAGAGAAGATGAAGAAGAAATCCAAAGATTAGAAGAAGATTTTCTCAATAACTATATTTCTTATAAAAGTAATCAAATTAGTAAAGATAATTATTTTATCAATGAAGACAATTTAAAAAAGAAAAGAGAACACTTACAAAAAGAAATAGCTATTACTGTTTCTTCTATAAAAGACTTTATTCATCTTCAAGAAGAAGAGAAGTCTTTATTATACGATTACGATTTCTATTTATTCATGATTGATAAGATCTATTTAAAAGAGTCAGGGGAAGTAATCATATTATTGAATTATAGTTATCACTAAAATAGTCAGCACCTTCTCGTCCACCGATGATATATTTTCCTTTTAAATCTTTAAGTGTAAAATTATCATTTTTTTCACGACTGACAATGAAACTACCATCTTTTTGGGTCAATTGGGCAAATGTTTTTAAGTAATCTTCTTCGCCTTCATTATAGATGTAGATAGTTGCTTCACTACCACAAAAACCAATATCAACATCTCCTGATAAGACTGAAGCTGTTACTTTGTCAGCACCACTTGCTAAAATTAGATCAATTTTAAGTCCTTCTTCTTCAAAGTAGCCATTCGCAATTGCGGCATATTGGGGAGCATAAAAAATACTGTGAGCAACTTCTGCTACCCTAACTGTTTTAAGATTATCATCATCTTTCTTTTTACGATTAAAATTAAAAATAACAGCACATAAAATAACAAATATTAATAAAATCATTATAATATTGATAACTATTTTTTTCATAATTACCTTGTATAATCAATCTCATAGAAATGAGTTAAATTTTTATAGATTGATTAATTCCTTTCTATTTATATTTTT
>CANPXE010000020.1 GCA_947585665.1 uncultured Bacilli bacterium
CCACTTATTGAGGGAAACGCTATTCCTATCAACACTCCTAATATTACTATTACCGCTAGTAACTCTATTAATGTGAACCCTTTTTCATTTTTTCTATTTTCCATCATATCACCTATATTCTATTCTCTTTAATATTACCATATTTTTTTACTAATTAAAATAAAAAGAACTTAAAAATTAATTTTTCATAAGTCCTTTCAATTTTCTAATTGTCTTTTTTTCAATTCTTGATATATATGATTGACTGATTCCTAATAATTCTGCGACATCTTTTTGGGTCATTTCTTCTCTATTTCCCAACCCATATCTCAAAACCATAATTTCTTTGTCTCTTGGTGGCAATTTGTTTATTTCTTCTAAAACAACACTTCTTTCATATTCATCTTCTAAGGGTCTAGTTACAATATTCGCATCAGTTCCTAAAACATCTTCTAAATGTAACTCATTTCCTTCACCATCATAACTAAGTGAATCTTCAAAACTTACTTCTGTTTTGACTTTTTTGTTTTTTCTTAAATACATCAATATTTCATTATCAATACATCTTGAAGCATAAGTCGCTAATTTGATATTTTTATCCATACTATAAGTTTTTATGCCTTTTATTAAACCAATAGTTCCAATACTTACTAAATCTTCTAAATCAACTTTGGTATTCTCATATTTCTTCGCAAGAAAAACAACTAATCGCAAATTGTGTTCAATCAATTTATCTCTTGCCATCAAGTCACCATCACCTGCCATAACTAAATAAAACTCTTCGGCTTCTTTACTCAAAGGTTCCGGCAATTTATCGGTTGCTCCGACATAAAAAATACTATTACTATAATTGAATAACGCAATAACCAACAAAATAATACTTATCATCATTTTCCTCCCATTATCATATATTTATTATTTAAAATAATATCAACACCATCTATTTTTATTTGTTTATTCATAAATCCAATTAAACTATTTTTATATATTTGATTTTCTACCATTAATTTATCAACTCTAATACATTTTAATAAACCATTCCCACTTGCTGTCTCATATGGTACATAAATTATTTCTTCAATATCATATGGCAACTCTTTAGTATAAATTAAACTTATCGGTCGTTTTTTATATTGATCAACTAATTTATTACCACTATCGATATACCCAACATAACAATATTTTTTCCTTTTATATTCTATTATTACTTTGACATAGTTATTATAATTAAATTTTATTTTTTTCATTTCTTTTAAATACCACCATAAAATAATTAAACTAAAAAATAATACAAATAAAATATTATTAAAATTCAATTCTAAATCTAATAGATATAATCCTCCTCCTAAAACAATACTCGTAACATATAAATATCCTAAATTATTAATAAAATAATTAAAATTTTTATATGAAAAAGTGATGATGACCATCAAAATACTAAAGATAAATTTTATTAAGAATAACTCTAAATTATTAAGCCTTAAAAAAAGACATATAATGGTTAAACCTCCAACTAAACTGCCTAATATTATTCTTTTAATGCTAATATTTCTTTTAAGAATAATTGATGTTATTAAAAGAACCAAAAAGTCAATATAAACGTTTAAAAGAAAAACTAAATCGATGTATATTTTCATCTTACCACCTATTTGAGTATATCTTTTTAAAACAAAAAAAATTGTCGAAACCTATTCTTCCAACAATTTTTCTAAAGATACTATTTTTTGATTATTTTGTCTAATATAATTAATTATGTATGTAAGTTCAAAAACCGTATTATAATTATTATCAAATTTAATGATAGAACCATTTTCCAATTTGTTTTTTATTTCATAATAAGGAAACTTAGAAGTGTTAATCGAAGGTACAATCGTATGTAATTTCTTTTTACTACATATTTGTAATACATCATTATTAATTTCATCATTATAACAAAAAGATAAACTATTATTGATATATCCCTTTAAAAAAGCATTAGTTTTTTCTAAATTAGTTACATCATAAGAATTATTATTACCTAAACTCTCTATTTTTTGATTATTTAAATAAAGTAATTTAACGACATCTTTATTTTCATTTAATAGTTTCTCATCGACAAAAAAAGTTCCAATTACTTCTTTCTCTTTTAAAATAGAAATAATTTCTTCTAAATAATTAGTATCCTTTACTTTAAAAATTAAAGCTATTTCTCCTCTATTTTTATTACCACTAGAAATATATTTATCATATATATTATTTATAGATTTAATGGGACTTATTTCATAAAAGACAAATAAGTTATCGTTAAAGTCACCATATTTTTTCATTAATTTATAACTGTTTTGGATATCTATTTTTAAACCATTAGTTCCAGGAATAACAAAAGAGTCATCTTCCCATACATTTACTGGTTCTATTTCATATAGACTTTTATTTTTTTCTATTTCCTTCATAATGGGATCCAATTTTTTTAGACTATTGACCATTAGTGTTGTCATAAAAAAAGATAATAGTGAAAAGAAAGCAAAAAGAAAAAAAGAAAAAAACTTTTTAAACATATACTTCACCATTTAAGTATATGTAAGTTTCTTTCTCATAATTATTTATTTGAATCTACTGTTTTTATTTTTTGACGACGTCTTTCTTCATTTCTTTCAATTAAAGCGCTTCGTATACTATATAGTTCGTTGACACTTTCGTCACCACTTTTAGTAAGACAATCTTCAATTCTAACTAATTGAGGTTTAGGAATAATTTCATATAAAGTATCTAATTGGGGTGATATTTGAGCCATTGTTAATTCTATTTTAAAAGGATTAAAGATAATATCTAATTTCCAAATATCATCATCATAACTAGATGTTTTGAAAAAGTCATAATGCGAAGCATATTCACTTGAAAAAAGCATTTTGCCGGCATCCCAACGGCGTCTTGTTGCATCAAGTGCCAATTTTTGTGTAACTAACTCATTATAAGTTTCAAATTCTTTTGAATTGCCAACGTTGACACCACACTTATATGATGGGATATCATCACCATAACGTTCAACGACATGACGAAGTTCATGATCAATAATGACATCGAAATAAGGATCAA
This sequence comes from uncultured Bacilli bacterium, assembly GCA_947585665.1. Classification (GTDB taxonomy): domain Bacteria; phylum Bacillota_I; class Bacilli_A; order RF39; family UBA660; genus RUG11788. The sequence goes on from CANPXE010000020.1 coordinate 3,055, forward strand.
AATCTAAAACACGGAACCAAACATAGTTCTCTTTAAGAGGACTATCCCAGTCAACTGCTGTCCATGAATGAACATTAAAGTTTAATAGACTATCAGCATTTATTCCGAATAAATTTCTGGGAATTGTTTTAGGTGTCAATAACTCCCATAGGCGTTCGCGGTACATTCTATTCCACATCTTTGCTTCTTCTTCAATTGATGACATGATATAGGGATTAGGAAAAAACTGTTTTAAATAAGGAATATCTTCCCAATCACAAAAAAGTTTATCAATATCATATGGATATAAAAGATGTTCTAATTCGTCTTTATGAAAATTTGGAATTTTTTCTAAATAAGCAAGACGTCTATTTACGATCAATTCTTTATAGCGTGGATCTACTTGAGGCATTTTTAATTTTTTAGAGTAATAATCATTAAAGTATTTAATAGATGGGTCAACCGTAAATCCTTTTTTATTTTTAGGCCTAAACCAAAAAGGAAAACTTTCTAAGTCTTGATATTGGAAATTAGGATCATTTTTTATTTTTTCTTTTTCTTCGTCAGTTAAAAAAGACTCATATCTTTGAAAAAAATTGTAATAATAACTTTGTGTTAATTCATCTATTTTTTTATCTAATTCTAAAGCATATTCTTTTATTTTTTGATAATCAACAGTACTTCTTTTCTTAAGATTATGTTCTAAAAGATAAAATATTTTAGGTAATATTGAATCATAAGAAGAATGACGCTTTTCTATTTTTTTTAATTCTTTATCACTGACAGGACGACCAAACGCTCTAACAAGCATTTTATTTACTAAAGCTTGTAAATTTTTGTTAGATGTGTCAAGATAAAGACTATGCTGGTGACGAACAACTTTTAAATCATCAAAATCAATATCTAAATCTTTTAAAGTATCAAAAATAGCATCTATTTTATCTAAATATGGTTGATTTCTAGCATATCTTAATAAACCATCTGGTGTAACATAAAATCCTAGTTTTAATCTTTCCAAATTTTCCGTTATATGTTCACGATTACATTCACCATATTGAAGAACATAAGACTCAATTAACATTGGTATGTTTTCTCTTATCTTTTGTTCGAAAATAGTAAAATCCATGATATTCCCCCTTTCCTATAATTTAATTCTTTTTACTTTAACTAATAACCCCTTAGGTTTATTCTCTCCTTTTTCCTCTTCTTTTCTTCTTAAAAGATCTTGACGGATTGTTACTAATTCATCAATCGTCTCTTTATCGTGACTTGTAAGAAGCATACTTACTCTTCTTAAAGTTTCTTTAGGAATTGTCTTATATACTTTAATAAAATTAGAATCAATTTGTGATGATATCAATTCTTGACGGAATGGTTCAAAAATAATATCTAAATTATCAATATCTTTATCATACATAGAAATTTCATCTAAAATGCGCCAAGCATGATCATCAGAAAAAATATATTGCCCTTTTTGCCATCTTGCGTTTGCTCCTTCAACTGCTAACTTTTGGGTAACACGCTCATTATAATTTTCAAAATCATCACCTAAATCTGTACCACAAATAGTAATATAAGAGTTTTCATCTTTAGAATTAGGATTATGAACAAAACGTGTTTCAACAGCATGACGCATTTCATGATCAATCATAATATCAAACAAGTTATATTTATCAGAAAAAGGTTTTAAAAAGACACAACAAAATAAAGATTTAGGTCCATCAACTGCACTAGCTCCAAAGCAATAATCATCTTCTCCAAAATCGAATACTTCATCTAATCCATCAACATCTTCAAAATTATTTATTAAAGACTCTTTTAATAATTCATTAGTAATTTGTTTATACATTGCATAACGTAAAGCAACTATTTCTCTTAAATCCTTTTTCTTAGGTAAAACTTTTTTAAAATCAAATTTATACCAATCGCAATAATATTTTTTACCAAAAGGTGTTCCTTCGGGAATAGAAAATGGAAAGTACCCTATCTCTTCTAAATAACGAGCACGCATTTGACATATTTTTTCTTTTGTTTCAACGGATACAGATTTGTCACGAAGCATACTTGTATATTCATCAGCAAAATAAAATATTGAACCCTTTAAATACTTTTGTTCACTTTCAAAATAATCTCTAGTAATTTCATAACTTTCTTTCTCTACTTCTTTAAGAGGTCTTTTTAATATCTTTTCTATTTTAGAATAATATTTTTCTTCATTCTTATCTATTATTTCTTGTTGGATTTTTTCCAGTTCACTAGCAAACTCAAATATCTCTAAATAATTATTAGAACAACGTTTATCTATATTCTTATATAAAATTTTTAAAATACTACGCATTAAAGAAACAGCTTTTTGATAATCTTGACTATTTAAATATTCATCTTCATCTATATCTTCTTTAATAAAACCTAAATCTTTTAAAACATCTAATCTTTCTTTAATACTTTCTAGATTATCATCAAATTTTTCATCAAAAGCAAATATTCCTAATTGAAATATATCTTCCTCTAAAAAGGCTTTTATTTCATCTTCTTCATACATCTCTTCTTGTAAATCTTCTTCTTTTAACTCTTCTTTGTCTTGGCCTATAAAAAGAGGAAAAATACTCGTTGTTAATTCATATAAATCTTTTGGCATAATAAAATCGTAATTACTAATATAAATATCACTAGTATCGATACCAAGATCATCATAGGTATCAATAATTGCTGATAAATAATCTTGAATCTTTTTGGTCATCGCATAAGCATATAAACCATATGTCGTTACTTGAAAATACACTTTAGTACTCATAACTGCTTCCGTAATTTGTTCGCGATACTTTTCGCCATATTGACTAACATATGTTTCAATGAGGAAAGGATACTTTTCTTTAACTCTATTTCGTAAATTATAGAAGTTCATTTTAGACACCTTCCTCTTTGTTAAAATTCTTTTGCTTAACTTTATTAGAAGATGCTTTTTCTTGGAGTAATTGATCACGAACATCACATAATACTTTTAAAGAAGTAAAATCGTGTTTGGTTATATTCTTATCAACTAACTCTAATAGTGGTTTAGGAATAATAGCAAATATACTTTCTTCATCACTACTAATTTGGGCTGCGATTAATTTTTCTCTAAATGGTTCAAAGACAATATCAAGATTACCTAAGTCACGCATATAGATAGAACCTGTTGTCGATTCATCAATTTGAGCATATTTTCCTGAAAAAATAAATTGTTTATTATGCCAACGTTTACGACAACTTTCCAAAGATAATTTTTCTGTAACTCGTTCATTGTAATCACTAAAGTCATGGTATAAAACATTTCCTTTTTTAGATAAGAAAATGCGCGAACTACCAATTTTTTGAATCATTGCAATATAAGGATCATCTTCTTTTTTTAAATATGTTTCAACGGCATGACGATGCTCATGATCAATTGAAAGATCAAACATATCATAATCAGCTGTTAAAGGAAGTAAGCAAATAACAAATTGTGGTTCCTCATGATTAATATTTTCTTCATCAATTTGGACAGTATGAGCTTGAAAAGCAACAACGTTAGTAATGATATTATCATATGGATTAACTTGATAATCATTAATGATACAAATATCCGCAACTAACATATCAGCAAAATCTTTAACATTGTCTTCGATTTGATAACAGTATAAATAAGTTACTATTTTTTCATCTGGTAAATACTTTTTAAAACGATCAATATCATACCAATTTTTATAGTATTTTTCACCAAAATAAATATTTTTACCAAAACATAGATCATTATCAGGATTAATATTTATTCCTTCATCCTTTTCATAACCAACACTTTTTAAATAACTATAACGGGCACGACAAATTCCTTCTTTCCAAGTCGTTGATATATTAGAATCTTCTAATTGTCTTGTAAATTCAGGACGAAAGAAAACTAATAAATTTTTATGAGGTATATTTTCTTCAACAAGATAACCTGATGGACTATCATAACTATCGATATAAATATCTTCATCAATCTCTTTTTTTACTTTTTCTTGAATAACACCAAGTTCCTCATAAATAGCCATCATTTCTTTTTCAAGACGTGAAGCATACTCCAAATACTTTTCAGGATTAAACATCTCTTGTTCTAAAACTCTTAGTTTGAAATCATCTAAAACTTTTTTAAAAAATTCTCTATATTTTAAAAAGTCCCCTTTTAAGCCTAATTCTTTTAAAATGGACTTTTGCTTTTTCACATCATCACTATCAAAAACCCATATTCCATCATTTCCATGTTTTATTTTCTCATCATCAATGAATAATGTTTTAACAAAATTATCTATTTTTTCATCTTCAACAACAATTTTTTCATTCTTAATTTTTATTTTATCCAAAGGACAACCAATATCTACTAAAGTATCAATAATGGCATAGATATAACCTCTTTTTTTCCTTTCATCAACATATTCTCTTAAAGTACTTGGGGTAACAAAAAAACAATATTTTAAACGCTTAAAAACATCCGTGATGTGTTCACGATGTTCTTCGCCATATTGTTCAACAAATGAATCAATTAATAATTGGTGATTATTTCTAATTACCTCTTCATAGTTAATGAACTTCATACCATTTACCCCCTAAAATAGTAAAGTTATAGACTATATATAAAAACTTCAAAACACGCTAAAGTACTCTTATTCGTTTTCATCATTATCTCCATATCATCAATCATTTCTAATTTATGTAAAATATCACTAAGAGTATAATTATAACTACTTTCAATTGATTTTCGAAAACGATATGGATTGATTTTTAAAATATTAGCTACTTCTTCAAAATTATTATTATGTTCTTTTAAAAGAATTTTACCATTATAAATCATACGAAATTGTTCAGCTAATAAAGGAATTAAATCTTTTATACTTTTTCCTTGTTCTATTAATTCATTATAAAGATTGATTGCTCTTGTTTTATTACGTCGCATAATGGCATCAAATAAAGGAAAAGCACTATCATTAAAACTTTTTAAAACTATTTTGTCAATATCTTCTTTTGTTATTTCTTCATCTAATTTATAACATTTTAATTTTTCTAATTCATTAAGAATTTTATCATAGTCATTACCACAATAATCGATTAGGTATTCTATCACAAAATTGCTCATTTTACAAGAATCTAAATGTAATTTAATAAGATCTCTAATTGATACCTCTTTAGAAATAATTTCAGCTTTTTCTTTTAAAAGTTTAACTATTTGTTTTCTTTCATCTAACTTATCACAAATTAATATTAATATATTTTCAGGACTAGGATTATTTATATACTTAGTAAAATTTTTAAGATCTTGTTCGATTGCTCCTTTATTTTTAGTTGGACTAAGAAAAGAACAATTATCACAGACAACTACTTTTTTAGGCATTAGAAAATTATAAGTATCTAAATCATTAATAACTGTATCTAAACTTATATCATTCATATCATAATTAATTAAATACTCTTCTGTTAAAGAATTATCTTTTAAAATATTTGAGATATGTTCTTTAATAGTGATATGATTATTAGAAATTATTAAGTAAATAGTCTTCATTTCCATCACCAATAAAATTATAACATAAAGCCAAAGAAAAAAGCCATTATTGGCTTAAAGTTTTATATTCTTGTAATAAAGTTTGAAATTTAGTACTTATTTTAGTCTTTTGGGCTTCTTCTAGTTGATACCACCCTTTTTGAAACATGACATCATATACTTCTCTTTGTAATGACATCAATTTTAAAAAAGTATCACGATATGTTTCATATAAGAATTTATTACTAGCTTCCGTCATCGCTATACAATAATTTTTTACCATATCTTTAAGAGTTGTTAAAAGACATGTAACATAATCTTTTTCATTTAGCGCAAGTCCTTCTACAACTTCTACTTTAGGATTAGAAATAGTATTGTTATTCATTATTCTTCACCTCTACTCTCTAAAATTCTTAAAATGCTATTTAGATTTTCATCAAAAAGTTGTTCACCTTTTTCTAAAACTCTTAATAAATCTTGATCATTAACATTTTGCTTAGAATTATTAACGCTTTTTAAAGCCCCATAATTCCAATTAAACATATCACTTAAATAATCTAAATCTTTTCCTGTTACAACTGTATTAGGTACTTCTTCATAATTTAAACTCATATTTTTTCCTCCTAATTATATATTGAACAAAAGATAAATTTTTAAACAAAAAAGAGAACTTTTATAAGTTCTCCATTAATCATTATTGATAAACTCCAATGTTCCTAAAACATTTATAATTTTATTATTCAACTCGACATTATTATTTCTAGGAATAGTTAAGATATAAAAGTTATTGTCATAGATTAAGTATTCATTACCATAATGGAAATAAGTATTATTACCAAAAATAACTTCATTAGTATTATATATTTTATATTTATTTAACCATTCTTTACTATCTACTTTCCTAATTTCTAAGTAAGGTATATCTTGATTTTTAAGAGTCAAACTATCGACTTCTTCTAAAAGATCAAAATCTTTTTTAGAATATTCAAATTTATATTCATTAGTACTCAATTCATAGTATTCATCATCAATACTCTTTTCTCGTAATTCATTATCATTTTGAATACTATTCTTATCAAATTCTGTTTCATCATAATATAAAGAATCCATGGTATCACTAAGACTAAATTTTAATTTATAAAGAGGAACACGATTATTACTATTATCTCTAACAGCATTCCAGAATTCTGTATTTTTATTATCATTTTCATCGTATTTTACATTACCGACTAAATCCAAGATGCTTGTGTTATACATAAATACCGTTTTTAGATCAGCATCCGCATATAAGGTATTAGAATTTGTATCTTCAACTAAATAATACATTGAAACTTCAACATTAGTAATTTCTTCAAGATTGATACTAGCAATATTAGAATATACTTTTAAACCATTATCTTCTTCATTATTAGTAGTAGCACAAACATATTTTTCATCTTTTTCTAAATAATTACAAGTTGTCTTATAACTGACGTTTACATCAACATACTTTACTTTGGTATCTTTATCAAAAACTTCATTCAATGATTTATCAATACTTTTTTTACTTATATATGTTTCAATAGTATGATTTTTAACATTTGCTTCAGCCTCAGTAATTGTATTAGAATCCTCAAAGTCATCTTCTTCTAAGTTGTTAATAGCAAATAATAATTTTACTTCATCACTTAATTCGTTTTTACTAATTGTACCATTAACAAATGGAAGCGTATATTCTTTTTGATAGTCAATCTCTTTTATGAAACTGTTAGCAGTACTCTTAATAGATACATTAAGATTATACATAGTTGGAACCAAAGTAATCACATAAAACAAAGTAGCACCAACACCTAAACCAATTAACAATTTTTGAACAGTATCTTGGTCATCATTTTCAACTTCTTCGCCATTACGAAGAGCAATAACATTTTGCATTTTCTTATTACGTAAAAGGAAAGCAGTACCAAAAACAAAAATCAAGGAAAACAAAACACTAAACCAACTATAACTAGATATAGATTCACCATATTGCGTAGCACTATCAACAAATTCTGATGTATTAAATAAATTAGGGATGCTAACAGCTAAATCATATATGCCATGTAAGATAGCTGTTGTCCATACACTACCACTTCTTAAATAAATTGAAGAAAGATACATTCCCAAGAAAGAAGCCACAATAACTTGAATTAATACACCTTGAAAAGATGCTCCTGTTGTGAGATTAGCGAAATGAATAAGCCCAAATAAAACACTAGAAATAATCACTGATAACCAAATACCCTTTTTATTATTACCAAACTTTTCAATTAGAATATTTAAAGAAAGACCACGGATGAGGAATTCCTCAAAAACACCAACAAATAAATATAACAAAATTAAACATAAGGCGTCATCTATAGGTATTAATGGTGCTTCTTGAAAAATATTAACTAACAAAAATGTTGAACCAATATATAAAATATATAAAACAAAAGGTACTATTACAAAGATAGTTTCTCTAATAGAAAATTTACTTTTAAAAATAACATTAGTCTTTTTTAAAATAATAAAGACTAAAAACAATAATAGACTAGCAATTAATTCTCCTAACATATCAAAGCCATATACTAAATCTTGTAAATGTATAAAAACAGCACTAAAATTTAAAAAGCCCATTCCCAAAGTAATAATTGTTAAGACAAAGTAAATAGGATGTCTTTTTATGAGACGTTCTAACTTACTCTTTTCTTCTTTACTTGGATAAAGAGAAATTAAGCATCCAAATAAACTAAAAAGATAACCAATAATAGAAGTCGCAAAAAAACTGGTTATTGCCAAAGGCAAAGTTGTGTAATATAGATGTTTAAGATTTTTCTTACTCAATATCAAGACAAATGGAAATAAAGATACACCTAAAACAAAAATGCTTAAACATAGAGATAGCCATTCAAAGCCATCTAATAATTGTAAAATTAAATCAATACCTGTAAACAGTGCAATAAATAAAGATAATACCGCTAGTATTCTTTTTTTTGTTAAAAGACTCATATATAGACCTCCCTCTATTATTCTACAATAACATATTATCACAAAAATGAAAGAATGCAAAGAAAAAGAAAATGTAAAAAGACATTTTCTATAATTCTTTAATTTGTTTTTCAATACTTGTAAATATTTCTTCTAAGTGCTCAGTTGTTTTTCCGCCACCTTGAGCAAATGTCGGAGAACCTCCACCATTTCCTAAACTGCGAACAGAAGCACTTTTGACAATCATTCCAGCATTTAATGGACATGTACTACGCGAAATGAAATTTACGTTATCATTATTTACATTAGCGAATAAAACAAAACTCTTTCCAAGTTCATTAACTAAATTATCAGAAATTGATTTTAATGATGGTACATCAAGATTTTCCGTTTTCATCAAAATGACATTAATGCCATTAATTTCTTTTTTATTTTCTAAGAAAGAACTTAAATCACTAACTAAATCTTGTGTTTTAACTTGATTAAACTCTTTTTCAAGTTTACGTACTTCAGTTTGGACATATTCTAGTTGATTACGATTGTAAATGATAGCTTGATAAGAGGTCATTGGAACTTGATCTAACATAATATCAAACTTTAAATCAACACCTAACTTTTTAGCTTCATCTAAAATGCTTTTAGCTTTAGCCATCTGTTTCTTTATTTCGGTAATGTAGTGTTCAACAGCTTCGGAAATACTCTTCTCGATTCTTTCTCCTGTGACAGCTTCGATACGATATAAATTACTTCCTTTAGACTCCAATTTCAAAATGGCAATTTTCTTGATATCAGCACTATTTTTTACATGGGTACCACCACATAATTCAATTGAATCACCAATTTTAACAACACGAACGATGTCTTTATACTTTTCGGTAAACAAAGCCATAGCTCCTAACTTTTTAGCTTCTTCTAATGGCATTTCTGTAATTTCACTATCAACATTTTTATTTACTCTTTCATTAGCTACTTCTTCAACTTTTAAGATGTCATCTTCACTAATTTTACCAGTAAAGGTAAAGTCAAAACGAAGGCGCTCACTATCAACATAACTTCCTGCTTGATGAACATTATTAGATAAAACTTCTTGAAGTGTTTTTTGAATGATGTGAATAGCACTATGGTTAGCAGCAGTACGTTTTCTTTCTTCTTCCATTATCTTCATTTCTACTTCATCTTTTACTTTAATAGAACCTTCAACTAATTCAATTTTATGAAGATGTTGGCCATTAGGAGCTTTGATGACATCAACCACTTTGGCTTTGAAATTTTTTCCTTTAATAGCTCCACGATCAAATACTTGCCCACCACTTGTCGCATAGAAACAAGTCTTATCAAAAATGACATAACCATCACTATCTAAAGTATCAACCAAATGGTCATCTTTCATAAGAGCAATAACATTACTCTTCAATTCATAAGTATCATATAAAAATTCGCTTGGTTCATCAAAATGTAATAGTTCTTCATTTTGAATATTCATACTGGTTTCTTGATGATAAGTATCTTTAGATATCTTCTTTTGTTCTTCCATATACTTTTCAAATTCTTCTTTGTTGGTTGTAAATCCAGCTTCTTCCAAATATTCAAGAGTTAGTTCAAAAGGAAAACCATAAGTATCATATAGTTTGAAAGCATCATAACCACTAATCGTCTTATCAGTACTTGTAGCTATTAATTGTTCAAGACGTCTTTCCCCAGAAGCAAGAGTCTTATGGAACAATTCTTCTTCTTGAAGGACAAGCGCTTTAACTTCACTCTTTGTCTTTTCTAGTTCTGGATAACTTTCTTGCATGATTGCTACAACAGTATCAACTAATTTATAAATGAATGGCTCATTTAAACCTAATTTTTTACCCATTCTAACACTACGACGAAGAAGACGGCGAAGAACGTAACCACGACCATTATTTTCAAATATTGCACCATCTGATAAAGCCATCGTCACTGCACGAATATGGTCAGCTATAACTTTAAATGGCATTTCACCATTATATTTAACTCCCGTCAACTTTTCAATGTGCTCGATAATTGGTGTGAATAAATCAGTATCAAAAGTTGAATCGACATCTTGGAAAACACAACACCAGCGCTCTAAACCAGCACCTGTATCAATATTTTTATTAGGAAGTTCGGGATATTCACTACGTTTTAAGCCACTCTTAGAATTGTATTGACTAAAAACATTATTCCAAATTTCAAGATAACGCTCTTGATCTTCATCTTTCTTAAATTTCTCTAAAGCATCCCCTGAAGGGTCATACTTTTCACCTCTGTCATAGAAGATTTCTGAATCTGGTCCACAAGGCCCTTCCCCTATTTCCCAAAAGTTTCCTTGAAGGCGAACAACATGATCTTCAGGAAGGCCAAGAGAAACCCACTTGTTATAAGCAACATCATCATCTTGATAAACAGTTACATAAATCTTTTCTTTCGGAATACCAGCCCATTCTTCACTCGTTAAAAACTCATAGGCAAATTCCAAAGCTTCTTCTTTAAAATAATCACCAATCGAAAAGTTTCCCATCATTTCGAAGAAAGTTTGATGACGCTTCGTAACTCCTACATTATCAATATCATTCGTTCTAATACATTTTTGAATAGTTGCAATTCTTTTATTTTCAGGAACAACGCTCCCATCAAAATATTTTTTTAAAGGCGTAACACCAGCATTAGTAAATAATAGACTATCATCATCATATGGTACTAATGAGGCACTTTCCATAACATTATGTCCTTTACTCTTAAAATAACTCATCCATAGATTTCTTATTTCTGTACTACTTAAATTTTTCATAGTTTTTTTCCTTTCCATTTATATTTGCTTTAAAATTGTTTCTAGACGTTCTAGATATTCTTCACGAGTACCATTGTTAAAAATATAGTAATCAGCATAGGCAATTGGCCCTGCCTTAGCAATATTTTCAATTTCTGAGATATCGCGTTTTTGGGCTTCTTCCTTAGTAAAAGGACGAACGTCACGAATAGACAATCTTTCATATCTAAGAGAACGATCAACGACTATCGCTATAACCTTTAATTCTTCTCCTAACTCTTCACGAAGAATATTTAACTCATCCCAAGAGTACAACCCATCTAAAACGGTATTTTCTTCTTCGGCATATTCTTTAATTCGCGGTAAAAGAATTTTGGCATAAGCACCCATTCCTAGATCAGCTCGTAATTTCTCACGCATCATCTTTTCATTTTCAGGTGTAACTTCTAATCCCGCTTCTTGTAATTTTTCCATTGTCACACCACCAAAATAAACTTTTTTCCATCCTTTTTCAACTAGGAAATCAGAAGCGACACTTTTACCACTTCCGCACATTCCAACAATCGCTACTATTTTTTTCATAACAATCCTCCATACAAAAATAAAAAAAGACCAAATTATAGGAGTGCTTACCACGGTACCATCCTACTTTGATCTTGATTAACATAACGGTTCAACCGACAATGCTCCAAAGGTAGCCTTCTGAAATAGATCTTGTTTTGTCGCACCTAACCAAAACTCTCTTCAAAGATTATTATTTCATACTCGTCTTCATCAACGCATCTTCATTATTATTCATCAAAAAGAGAATACTTTTTAACGAAAAAATTAATTATTACTTTACCACAAGATATAATCGGTGTAGCAAATAACATACCAAGTATACCAAAGAAATGACCAAATAGCAATAACCCAATGATAATTGTTACTGGATGTAATTTCATCGTCTTACTCATAATCGTTGGTGTAAGTAGATAACTTTCAAGTAATTGACAAATCAAAACGGAAATCAAAACACCAATTCCAACGCGTGGTGAAATCGTAAAAGCAATCGCTACTGATGGAATACCACCAATATATGGTCCTAAATATGGAATAATATTAGTAACAGCACAGAATAATCCAAATACTAATGGCGCTTTCATACCAGCAATAGCCATACCAATACTTTGACAAATGAAGAGAACAAACATGACAATTAAAGTACCATAAACATACCTTCTAAGTGTGCCATTTAACTCATCAATAACACCATCTGTTTCATCGCGATACTTAACAGGAATTAATTTTGATAAGTGTTTGCGAACATCATCAAAGTCTAATAACATATAGAAACCAATTAAAAGACCCATTACAATATTTAGTCCACCACTTAAAACAGATTTAACAAGAGATATTATCGTTGATGGTAAATCGACTGTTATCGAATTTAACAAATTGTTGATTACTTCATAAACATTCTCACGTAATATATCAACATCAGCATTATAAGTGTGTGCAATATTACTAATTAATGATTCTAATTGATTACCAAAACTCTTTATCGTCTGTGGTGCTGCCGCAATAATTTCATTAATTTGTTTTACGAGTGATGGCATCAATAAATTACCAATCAAAACGAAAATGGCTATTAAAAGAACGTAGACAAAGGTTACTCCAATTCCTCTTTTAACGCCTTTTTTCTGAAAGAAAGTTACAATTGGATCGAAGAGCCACGCTATAATAACACCAATAAAGAATGGTGAAAGAATAGTTAATATGTCACCTAAAATACGCATTATCTTCCATTCCTTACCTATATACGTAATTAAAACAACTAAGGCAACGATACTAACTCCAAAAATTAATTTTAAAAAATTTCTTCCTACTTTTATCAACTCATTTAATTTCTCATAGTCGAGTTCATTCGACATACGTTTTTTGTTAAACATATCATCACTCCATCCTAAATTAATGATATCATATATTATATGTTTCCAAATTATAAATGTTCCCATCTTTACTAAAACTTGACAAAAAAAATCAAGAGATTAACTCTTGACTTTCTTATTACATCATATTTTCACTCATTTGACTAACTTTATTGGCCATCTTATCAACATATTTTTTCATATCTTTCATATAGTCAGGATTATATTTTTTATATAACATAAATCCACCGAATCCTGCTGCGCCAAGCATCATTAGCCACATCATTTTATTCATAATAAAATCCTTCTTTCCAAAAATATGATTGGTATATATACCATTACTATTATGGAAATTAATTTTATTTTTATACAGCATTATACATTTTTTCAAGACGAACACTTTCACTACGACCATAAGAAGAAGTAATATATTGAGAGTCTTCAGTCAAATTAAAATAAATACTATCATCTTCAACTTTCATTTCAATATCATTAGTTGAATCTTCTAAAATTAACGAATAGAGATTAATACTATTATCAACGATGCGATATTTGCCATAATAATATGATTTATTATGACAATCACCAACATAAAAGATAGCACTATAATCACTTGTTAAAACAAGATTCATTTGATTCCCGCACTCTTTATCTTCTTCATAATTATAAATACCAATATATTCATAATTATCTAATTCTTCATTTTTAGGAATTTCCTTTTTGGCTGGTGCTGCTTCTTCACACTTAGGAGTAAAACTATTTTTCACAAAAAGAATAATCATTATTAATATGACTAAAACTAATAATAATATAACTATTGTCAAAAAATTAATTTTCTTTTTTAACTTGTCCATCTCTTTCCTCCACTACTTTAATCATGCGTTCTTTAATAGTCGTTCTTCTAATATCCGAATCATTATTTTGTGATGCCTTTCGTAGATATGCTAAATCTCCAATCATATATAATTCCTTTTTAGCTCTTGTTACACCAGTATAATATAGTTTACGATATAACATTTTATTGTATTCCCTAGTAACTGGTAAGACAACCGTCTTAAATTCACTTCCTTGAGCTTTATGGATACTTATGGCGTATCCCAATTGAAACTTATTAAAATTAGCTGGTGTAAAACGCACTTCATTATCATCAAAATCGACAACTATTTCTTTTTTATCGATTTTTTTAATGACACCAAGATCGCCATTAAAGATATTTTCTTCGGGCATATTCGTAAGTTGTAAGACTTTATCATTTTCGCGATACAAGACGTCTCCTACTTTAATTTCTTTCTTCAAAAGGGATTTAGGATTAAATATTTCTTGGGCTGCTCGATTAATATTATCAATACCATTTAAAGTTTTATACATGGGAACTAAAATTTGAAAATCTTTATAGTCTATATCTTTATAACTGTGACAAATTCTTTTAACTTGTTCTAAAATATCAGAACTATCAGTTTCTTTAAAAAATAGGTCACTGCCCTTATTAAAGATTTTTTCATCAACTGCTCCACTATTGATATCATAAGCAAGATTAATAATATTCGAATCACTACTTTGACGATATAAGTAATTTAATTTAATGACATCTAAAACATCACTTTCAATTAAATCTTTTAAGACTTGTCCTGGACCAACACTTGGAAGTTGATTATAATCACCAACAATAATTATTTTTGTATCACTGCGAAGTCCTCTAAGAAGAGAAGCTAATAAATTGACATCAACCATACTTCCTTCATCAATGATGACGAATTCTACATCACTTTTGTTATATTCATTTATTTGAAAATGATCTAATTCTTTATTCCATTTCAAAAAGCGATGAATGGTATAAGCTGGTAAATTAGTTGTTTCTGATAAGCGTTTTGAGGCACGACCAGTTGGTGCTAGTAAAGCAATTTTTTCGGTTAATGTTTCATATCGCAACCCAGTAATATCTTGATATAGATCGACAATGGCTTTAACGATAGTCGTCTTTCCTGTTCCAGGACCACCAGTAATTATTAGAAAATGGTTTTCTTGAGATTTTTTAATAGCTAATAGTTGTTCATCATTATACTTTATATCTTGCGATTCTTCTAACTCATGAATCATCGTATCAAGATTCTTTATTTTTTGTTTTTTTAATCCTGATAAATAATGAATCCTATTAACAATTAACATTTCATCTTCATACATTTCTTTTAAAAAGTAACGCATATCTTCTTTAATTACTTTTAAATCAAGTACTAAACTATTGAGCGAAGAAGAATATTTATCTTCACTAATAAAACAATTTAAACAGCGATTGACAAAATTATGGATTTCATCAAAATATAAATAACTGTGACCATAAGTATTACAAACTTCATTCATGACGTAGAGAATTGATGCCTTAACACGTCGTGCATCATCATTCTCATAATTACTCTTTAAAGCAATCATATCAACCTTTTTAAAAGATATTTCTTTTATATCTTCATATAAACGATATATATTTTCATCAATAACATCCAAAGTACGACTATGATAATGATTATAAATAATCATACTATCCTTTGTCGCAAAACCTAAATCATTTAAAGCTAAAACGATTTTATAACTCGCTTGATATTCTTCCAAAGTATCATGTAAATCAGAAACATTTTTGGCGGTTATTCCTTTTATCAATAATAAATTATTAGGATTTTCCAATATGATATTTAAAGTATCTTTTCCTAAAACATCAACAATTTTTTGAGCCTTCTTTTCTCCTATTCCTTTGAATAAGCCACTTGAAAGAAACTCAACAATACTATCTTTTTCTTCGGGCATACATCTTTCATAAGATTCCACATTAAATTGCTCCCCATACTTTTGATGAATAATAAACTTACCATTAAAAACATAAGTATCATTTTCATTTAACTCAATAAAATAACCAGTAAAAACAACTGTTTCCCCTATTAAATCTTGATTTTCTTCATCTGCATCACTAATTTTAAAAAGGCCTACAATATAGCCATTTTCGCCATTAAATAAGCTTCTACGATATTTTCCTTTGATGAATGAACTCATATCTTCGCCTCCAAACCTCTTTCATTTTATATCAAAAAGAAGAAAAAAACAATCGAACAAGACAAATCTCTAAACCATAGTTGTGTCATTTTAATAAATTTAAAATAAACTATATTAGTAATAGTAAAGGAGGTCGTGCTATGTATTATTATGGTGGAGGATCTACTTGTTGTGGAAACAATAATAACTATCCATACTATCCATATTATCCAACTTATCAAAACAATAATTCATCATACTATGCCATTATTTTGGTACTATTCATTTTATTAGTTATTGTTATTGGATCTAGATTCGCAAGATAAAACTTGGAAGTAGATATTTCTACTTCTTATTTTTTTCTTCATTTTAAAGGACTTTTGTGATAAAATACAGTGTGTAGGTGATTTCTATGTTGAAAGACAAAGATATTTTAGATGAAAAGAACAAATTACTTCACACTAAAAGTAAAGATGTTGTTTTTCCTCTTGAAGAAAAAGATAAAAAAATGATTGAAGATATGATTGAGCATTTACGTCTAAGTCAAATACCAGAAGAAAGTGAAAAATATAATTTACGACCTGGAATGGGACTTGCGGCTATTCAATTGGGAATTCCCAAACGCTATTTTGTCGTTGTTCATGAATATGAAGAAGGAAAGTTTAAAAATTATGTCTTAATTAATCCTAAAATTGTCAGTGCTTCTAGTGAGATGATTTATGTTGAAGAAGGCGAAGGATGTTTAAGTGTTAATCGTCCAGTCGAAGGAATTGTTCCAAGACATGCTAGAATTACAATGGAAGGACAAGACATAGATGGAAAAAAAGTAAGTTTCCGTGCTCGTGAAGAATTAGCTGTTGCTTTTCAACACGAATATGACCATTTAGAAGGCATTCTTTTTGTTGATAAAATTGATAAAAAACAACCATTTAAAAATAAAGATAAATATCGTGCAATTTAAAGAGACTTAGATTTAAGTCTCTTTTCAGACTGTAGACAAACCCCTAGATTTTTCTAGAGGTTTTCTTATGGAAAAAATTTTTTTATGTTTTGAAACAAAAA
>CANPXE010000021.1 GCA_947585665.1 uncultured Bacilli bacterium
TTTTTGGCGTGGGTTTCTTTCCAATTTATAACTTCTATAAAAAATCTCTTGACTTTTAATAGTTAGTCATCCTTTCTTAAGATTTTGTCTTTTCTTTTGTTTTCGCATCTTTTGGTTTATTAACTAAAACAATATCCCCATCCGTTATTATTCTAATAGTTCTTCCGCCAAAGTTTATCGTTCCAATTTTTTGTCCTTTATCTTCTTCAATAGTTATTTCTTTAGGAGCAATTGACTCTGGAAAGTCGAACTCGATCGTTCCAGCAAAATGATTTTCAACTTTTTTAATGTTATCAAGCAAATCTTTTCTTCCAGCATTCTTTTGAAAATATTTTTCACCCTCTTTTTTAATCAATTCAAGATTCTCTAAATAATTCTCGCAAAACTCAGCAAGTAAAGTATATCCTTTATTAGTATTTAAAGGATATACGCGACCATTTTGTTTCATTATTGCTGTTTGTCCTAAATAATTATAAAGAATAATATTTTTCGCTGTTATTACTATTTTTTTATATTTACCTTTTATATTGACACTTAAACGACTAGCACCTGATCTATAATAAATACCATTCAACTCTCTAATTATGTCATAGTATAGATCTTCTAATCTTTCTCTTGTCTCTTCATCTAATCCCATCAAATCACTTCTTTTACAGTTATTTTATTTTTGCTTTAGTTTTATCTCTTTGATCATCTAAAACGATATCACCATCAGTGATGATCTTAATTAATTTACCACCAAAATCGATTGTTCCGACAACACGACCATCTTCTTCTTTTATTTCGATGGTATGTTGATCAATGCTTTCAGGAAATTGGACTGCGACCTTAGCACTAGAAGCTTTCTTTTCTTCCTGAAGATATCTTTTTATGGCACTCGATTCTTTAACCATATCCGATAGACTTTCACAAATAGTATTATAATTACCAATAATTTCTAATTGTTGAAAAACATTATCGACTTTGCGCATATCAAATTTCTTTTTACTATCATCAAGTGTTAGTTTGATACTTTTTCCTTTAAGTTCTAGGTCAAAGCGATAACAACCTGCAAAAAAATAGTCTAACCAACCAATAGAAAACTTTGTACTCTTTAAATTATTCTCTTCCACAAATTGATCAATATAAGAAATAATTCCTTGATATACTCGATTAATTTTATCTATTTCTTCTTGATTAAAGCGAACACTATACCCCATTTTTTCCACTTCCTAAACTCTTTTGTTTTGGTTTAACAATGGTTATTTCATCATCCGTAATTATTTTAATAACTTGACCATCGACATGAATTTCTCCAACTTTTTGTTTTGTTTCTTCTTGTGGCGAAATAGTGACATTAGGCACTAATTCTTCATTGACTCTAACTTTGATTGCTTCATTAAGACCTAATGCTTTAGCAACCTTATCAACTTTACTTAATGTTGCTTCTTTACTTTCTGAAACAACCTTTAACATACCTATTAAATTCTTTTCAATAATTGAATAGTCTTGTAAGAAGTCAGAAAAAAGTTGAACATCAAAATTAACCCTCATAAATTTATCAGGATTTTTAAAAGTCGCTAAAATGGCACGACGTGATTCCATATATTTAGAAAACTCAATATATATGGCTTTATCATTAATATTCATAGTAAATTCCGTACATCCATGATGTGAAGGAATACGAAAAGAAACCGAACTAGCGCTTGAATTAATTAAAAGATTATGAAGATAAGTAATTTTTTCAATACCTACTTTTTTTAATTGATTTTCTTCTTCGCTAGTCAATTTCAAAATTGATTTAAGAGATACAATATGTGAATAGTGATTATTATTAACAATTAATTGAACCATATTATTTCCTACTTTCTAGTGTTCCTATTTTCTTCACTTTATCAGTATCTTCTTCATGCGACTTTAAAACAATATCACTCGTTGTAATTATTTGAATGATGCGATTACCAAAATCGATAGTACCTATTTTCTTATCACCAGAAGTAGTTATCGTAATCTCTTTTTGATCAATAGTCTCTGGCATATCAATAATAATACTAGCTTGTTTTTCATACTTTTCTCTATTCTCTTTAATATTATCAGCAATATCCGTGTTTTGAGCTTTAATAGCTCTTATTTGGGACTTAATCATTTCTCTAATACTCTCGCGACCATCATCATAAAGATTAGTGAATTGATAGTAAAAATCATAATCTAAAATAGGTGTTCTTCTAAAGTGTTGGTGTTGTCCTACACCAAAAGTACGCGCTATCGTATAAGATGTTGGAGGCTCACTATAACCATAATAATTGTCGACAAAAACAATTTTTTTAGGACCAACCGCAAAATATTTTTTAAGAGGAAGATTCAATTCAATTTTATATAATCTCGATTCTAAATAAAGTTTTTCAATATCCGCAATGATATAATCTAACGTTTCTTGAATTTGTTTTTTTTCTTCTTTAGTATATATATGTCTATTCATTTTGTACCTCACCAATAAAATTTTTTTAATTCTCCAAAGTTGGTTTGTATTCTAACATAACTATATAGTAAAGTCAATTTAAAAGGCATAAAAAAGAAGAGTTTAACGACTCTTTCCTTCCATCGATAACTCTTCATTAGCTTCAATTAAATATTGCATTCGAAGATTTAATTCATCTTCTAAAATCGCAAGTTTATTTTCTAATAATTCGGCTTTTTCTTCACTTATATATTTACGATATTTATTAATGATTTCCATACGAAATTTTTCGGCTTCATTATGGGCAAGACGAAGACCTTCACCGGTTGGATCATCATCTTCATAAATAATCGCAAGTAAATTAATTAAATAATTAAAACGTTTTCTTGCCTTGATATCAACCATTTTTTCAATTAGAGTGGGATTTATTAAAATCATACTTTTAACATTAATGGCATCTTGAAATTTGATGTTGTTCTTTGGTGTTATAGGATAACCACTAATCTTGTCATACTCCATATAAGTTATCTCTTTAGTATCTTTAGTCTTAACTACTAAAAATCTTTGATTAATTGGCATAAACAATCACCATCCTTCTCTAATCTAATAAATCAGGTCGTCGCTCTTTTGTTCTTTTTAAACTCTCTTCCTGGCGATACGCTTCTATTTTTTTATGATCACCAGAAATTAAAACATCAGGAACTTTCATTCCTCTAAAATCATAGGGTTTAGTATAAGTTGGATAATCAAGACGATTATCAGTAAAAGAATCATTGACATAACTATCTTCTTTAATGACACCATCTAAAAGACGAATAATGCTGTCACTAATCGCCATAGCGGGTATCTCGCCACCTGTTAAGACGTAATCACCAATACTTATTTCCATATCAACAAAGTTTCTTATGCGCTCATCAAAACCTTCATAATGGCCACAAACTAAGATGATATGTTTCTTTTCTTTGAGCATCATAGCACTTTTTTGTTTATAAGGAATACCTTGAGGCGTCAAAAGAATAACCGTTGTATCATCATCTTTCAAATCTTCAATAGCGCTCACAATTGGTTCACACATCAAGACCATGCCACTACCACCACCATAAGGTGTATCATCAACTTGACTATTATTCAATTTCGAATACTTGCGAAAGTTGACAACGTTGATACTGACAAGCTTTCTTTCAATCGCACGCTTAATGATGGACTCATTTAAAAAGCCATCAAACATATTTGGAAATAATGTCAAAATATCTATTTTCATCATACCATTCCCTCTATTAATTTTACTTCTATTTTATGATTTTGTAAATCTAAATTACTAATAAAATCATGATGATATGGAATTAAAACTTTTTTGCCTTCATAACTTATTTCCATAACTTTACTAGTTGGTGATACTTCCTTTATGTTTAAGACATGACCTACTCGTCTTTCACCAACATAGACATCTAGTCCAATTAAATCTTGATCAAGATATTCTTGTTGTTGAAGTTTTAAATCTTCACGTAAAACATAGACATCTTCTTTTAAATATTTTAATACTTCATTTATATTATTATATTCAGGAAAAGTTACCATTTCAAAATCTTTATGATGACGATAAGTATTGATTACTTCCTTTTTCTTGTCTTTTCCAATGTATAAAGGAAAATCTTTTTTAAAGATGCGACTCTTATATTCAAAATTGCTCTTTATTCTAAGTTCTCCTTTAATACCATGTGTATTAACAATTTTTCCTATTAAAATGTATTCCATATTCCACCTACTTATTTAATTCATAAAGAAGAATGGATGTCGCTACAGCTACATTTAGGCTCTCAACTTTATCATTCATATCGATATAGAGATTACAGTCACATAAATCAAGAATCTCCTCACGAACACCATTACCTTCATTTCCCATCACTAAAGCATATTTACTCTTATCTTTAGCTTTTAAATTAGTAACATCTTCCCCAAATTGAACTCTTGTACCATAAATAGGAACTTCATCTTCTTTTAATTTTTTAATAGCTTCTTCTAAATCTTGACGAACAATATTAATATTAAAAATCATTCCTTGAGTAGCACGTAAAACTTTAGAATTATACAAATCGACACAATCAGGACTCAAGACAATCGTATCAACATTAAAAGCAAGACTACTACGAATAATTGTCCCAAGGTTTCCAGGGTCTTGAATACCATCTAATAATAAAATTTTATTACCAACAATTTCTTTTTGATCAGGAATTTTACATAGCGCCATAACCGTACTAGGAGACTCCATCTCAGAAATGCGACTAATAATTTCATTAGTGACATAAACCGTTGGTAAGTCAATTGGTAAAACTTCATCCTTCTCTAATATTAACTCTACTATACAACCTGCTTTATAGGCTTCTAATACTAAATGCTTTCCTTCAACGATAAAAGTATTACTCTTCTTACGATACTTACGATCTTTTAATTTTATATATCCTTTAATTCTCTCATTATCTAAACTAGTAATAAGCACATCATCACACCCTTTATTTAGTTTTTACTTTTGTTTTTGCTTCTCCACCTTTAAAAAAGTTTTTAGGATCCTTATAAAGACTAAAATCATCTGGTATAGAATACTCTACATCTTCACCTTCTAAATCAATATCACGATACATATCAGTCAAATATCTTCTCACCATATTAGTACGATATAGACAATTAGGATTACATAAATAATCATGAACCCAAGCAAAATGCGATAGACCAACTAAGGAACCATCACCCTTTCTTTTTTCAACACGCACAATTATTGAGTTAATTGTCTGATCAATCGTTCCTCTATAACCAAAACATTCATTATTTGTAGTTAAAGTACCACTAAGTAGATAATGACGTCCTGTTTCATCTCCATAACTAATACTTATCTTACCATAAATACCATCTTTAGTATCTATTTCTTTCTTATCTTTCGAAATCTTTTCTAAAATATCTTTATCACTTACAAATAAAGAACTATCTTGAAGAAGAAAAGACTCCATTCTTAAAGCTGTTCTTTCGCTAATATCTAAAAACTCAAAACATAATTGAGTATTGTCATCATTATAATAATTAATATATTTATTCATCATGCACTCCTAATAGTCATTTAACATTTTTCTTATTTTTTTGTAGTCCGGATAATTTTCTTTAACGACATCCCAAAATCTTTTTGAGTGATTGGCTTCAATTAAATGCGATAACTCATGATTAATGACATAATCTAAACAAGTAATATCTTTTTTTATTAAGTCTAAGTTTAAAGTAACTCTAACATTCTTTGTATTACATACACCCCAACGCGTTTTCATCTTACGAATCGTCAATGAAGGATATGGAATCTTTCTTGAAAACTTTTGATAATTATAATCAAAGCGTTCTTGAAATAATTTCTTAGCTTGTTTGCGATACCATTTATCAATATCAATATTATTACCTATATAAACCTTATCATCTAATAGTTTAATATCGTTACTGCTGGTCTTCACAATGTCATACTTTTTACCAAGGTAATAGAAACTAGCATTATATTGTTCTTTTTTCTTTTTCTCTTCGACCATTCGTAATATGGCTGGTGTACTCTTTTTCAAAAGTCTTTCTATTTCAAAATTGGGAACTAAAAAGTTCGTCGTTACATAAATTGTTAAATCATCTTTAACACGAATATAAGTATTTCTAGTTCCTCTTTTTTTTATGACTTCAACTTTATATAAATCATTATTTATTTCTATTTCTTTTAATGCCATCCTATCACTCTTTCAAATTATAACTACATAAAATATTATAATATTTATTTAGAAAGTTTAAAAGTATAAAGATATCTTTTATGTTAAAAATAAAACTAGGAGATGACTAACTATGAATGGTGAAATAAAAGATTATATCATTAATAATTTTAAAGATGACGATGAAAAGACAATAAAGAATGCTATTATGGAAGCAATAAATGATAATGATGAAGTAGCTCTTCCAGGATTGGGGATTTTTTTCTATTTAAATTGGCAAGAAATGTCTGATTCAGAAAAAGAACAGACTATTAAAAGAATTCATACGAGTATTAAAAAAGGTAATCAAAATTAATTGATTACCTTTCCTATTAAGTAAGGATATTCTTGTTTTTCTATTAGGACTACTTTCTCATCACCACTACTAATCGTACTTTCATTAAAGACTTTTACTTGAAGATAATTAGAAGTATGTCCAACTTGATAAGCACCATGATTTCTTTCAAAGAGAACTTCTAGTTTTTTATTACAAAACTTTTCCATATAAGCTATTTCTAACTCTTTTGATAAATCTAAAAGGACATCTGTTCTTTTTTTCTTGGTTTGATCATCAATTTGTTCCATGCGGGCTGATGGTGTTCCATCTCTTTTCGAATATGGGAAAACGTGTAATTTCGAAAAGTTTATCTTTTTTAAAACGTCAAGACTCTTTTCAAAGATTGCATCAGTTTCACCAGGATGACCGACAATGATATCAGTCGTTATTGAGATATCTGGACGAATCTCTCTAATCTTTTCTATTTTTTCCATAAAATAATTTAAATCATATTTACGATTCATTATCTTTAAGACTTCATCACTAGCAGCTTGAATAGGAATGTGTAAATGATCAACAATTTTCGAATTATTTTTAATTATGTCTAAAACTTCATCATTTAACTCCGTTATTTCAATGGATGATATACGAATGCGTTTCAACTTTTTGATCTTGACAATCTCTTTTAAGAGGGATGCAAAATCAGTATTGATGTCACGCCCATAATTACCAGTATGAATTCCTGTTAAAACAATCTCTTTAAAACCATTATCAACTAAATTATTAATTTCATCTAAACAAGTTTGAAAGTCTTTACTACGACATTTACCACGAACATAAGGGATGATGCAGTAACTACAATAATTCTCACAACCATCTTGAATTTTAACAAAAGCACGAGTTCGTGATAAATACTTATCGAGATACATATCATCAAAACTTGTTAAATCACTCGTCTTTTTAACGACATTTATTTTTTCTTTCTTCTTAAAATATTCTTCTAGTAAAGAAACAATTTTATTTTTATCTTTATTACCAATAGCGATATCAATATCTTCTAGTTGATCTTGCTTTTCTTTTTGAATAAAACATCCCATCGCAATAACACAAGCATCTTTATTACGTCTTCTTGCTTGTCTTATCATTTTACGACTCTTACTGTCACTATTATTAGTAACAGTACAAGTATTAATTATATAAATATCGCAAATATCGTTAAAATCGCCTATTTCATAACCATGTTCTTTAAGACTTTTTATAACATATTCACTCTCATAAGTATTGACCTTACACCCAAGAGTATATATACCAACTTTCATATAGCCCTCCCCCAAAAGAAAAAAACTACATTGTATTATAGCATTTTTCTTTTAATTAGTCTAAATTTTTTTGTAGTTCTTTCAAAGTCTTTAAAAATTCATTTGTCTTTTTAACTTCATCATTCAATTTATCTAAGTCAGCGGTCTGTTCTAATTCGATGTTATCTTCTTTTTCACTAAGACCGAAGATTGGCGAAATAAATGGTGAAGATTTAAATTTCTTTTCATCAGTTATTGGTGGTAAATCTTCCATTTTCTTAATATCTGCTTGTTCTAAAATAACTTTTTTTTCACTCTTCTTATCTTTCTTATCAATGGTATTAAAGTCATCCAACTTAATTACTTCCATTTCACGTGTATTATACAAGTCCTCTAATTCCTTAAGACTTATTGGTTCATTTCCTTCATCTTGATAAGCACTTTGAACGACTTCATTACTATCATATAAATCATCACTAATTTTGTTGAACTCGTCAACACTAATAATGGCTTTTGCTTCTTGTTCATCTTCATGATAATTGATTTGATCATCAATACTCATTGACAATATTTCGTTTAAGTCTTCTTGAACAGCATTAGCTTTTGAAAGATTAGCTTCTTCTAATTCTTCTTTTTCAATTTCTTCATTGATAGCAGTAGCAATATCAGAAACTTCGGTTGTTGGCGGAGTGGCTTTTGCTTCAACGACTTCAACTTTAGGAGTAGGATTAGGTGTTTCAACCTTCTTTTCTACTATTTCTTCTTTCTTTTCTATTTGCTCTACTTCTTCTTTTGGTTCTAGTGCTTTTTGTTTTTTCTCTTCTTCTTGACGAATTAATTCTTCTTTTAGTTTAGCAAGTTCAATCTTAGCTTTCGTCTTCTCTAATTCTTCATCTTCTTCGACATATTTTATTTCTTCAATACGATTATTATTAGCATTTGTTGTTACATTAGCAGGAACCGGTTTTACTGGTTCAACTAAATTATCATTTATCTCTTCAACGTCTTCTTCTTCATCAAGTTCTTTTAAAACATCATCTACTTCTTGATCAAGACGTTGTCTTTTTTTATTAGCAATATCAATAATAGCAATTAAAATAACTAAAATAAAGATTATTCCTATTAAAATAAAGATAATCATGGTATCAGTTGATGTCGTCATAGACTCACCTCATTGTTATATAATTAATAATACTTAAAGCATACAAAGATGCTGTCTCTGTTCGAAGGACTCTTTTACCAAGGGAAGTTGGAACATAACCATTAGCAATTAATGTTTGTTCTTCTTCTTTTTCAAAGCCACCTTCAGGACCTATTACAATTACTATTCTAGCACCATTTAGGTCTTTTGATAAGACCTTTTTAATGTCATTTGACAACTCATTAACGGTGCATAATATTTTTATGTCGTAATCTTCTTCGACTAAATCTTCAATACTACAAATATTGGAAACAGTTGGTATTACTACTCTTTTTGACTGTTCACTAGCTTCTTTTAAAATCTTGTTCCAACGCTCTATCTTTTCAGTTTCCTTACTATCAAGTTTGACAATACTACGTTTAGTATTAAGAGGAATGATTCTACTAACCCCTAGTTCACAACACTTTTGGAGGATGAAATCCATCTTTTGTTCTTTAACTAAACTCTGAACGATAGTTACTTGACAGTCTAATTCACTATCTTGTTTTACTTCTTCTACTTTTCTAACGGTAACAATATTATTATCGCTATTGATAATTTTACAAATATATAATTTTTCTTTAGATACTACTTCTACTAAATCATCTTTTTTTAGACGCATTACTTTTAGAATATGATATGAATCATCTTGACTTAAAGGAAAAGTATCGCTATCTTCTTGCGTAAAATATCTTTGCATAAAATCAATCCTTTATATAGTTATAAACTTCTAATACGGTTTTATTAAAGTCTTCATAGTTAGTGGTAAACCATTTAACATCCATTTGATTATTGAAAAAAGTATATTGTCTTTTAGCATAACGACGTGACGATTTCTTAATGTTTTCTTTAGCTTCTTCTAGTGTTACTTTCCCATCAAAGTATTGATATAATTCTTTATAACCAATACCAGTATTAATAGCTTTACTATGAATTTTTCGATCATATAAATTTTTTACTTCTTCTAATAATCCATTTTCAAACATTTCATCAACGCGTTTATTAATTATTTCATAGAGATGTTTGCGATCAGTTGTTAGACCAATGGTATAAAAGTCATATAGTTTGGTATTGCCATTTTTATCAAAGTGACCATCATTTTCCAATTTTTCTAAAGCTCTTTCTAATCTTTGACGATTATTTAAATGAATGTCTACACTATCATCTTTTTCTCTTATGGCCGTAAGTAGTTCTAAATTGCTCATATCTTTATAATTACGATGCTTAGTCTCTGTTTTAAAACGATAGTCGTATAAAACTGCTTTCACATAAAGACCAGTTCCTCCAACAATAATGACGTTTTTACCTCTTTTTTCTATCTCTTCTATTTTCTTACGACAATCTCTTTGGTAGTCATATACCGTATATAATTCATCAGGTTCAACGATATCTAATAGATGATGTTTAACACCTTCTTTTTCTTCTTCTGTTACTTTGGCCGTTCCAATATTTAATTCTTTATAAACTTGCATGGAATCGCAATTAATTATTTCAGCATTTATCTTTTTAGCAAGTTCAACACTAAGCTTTGTCTTACCAACACCCGTTGGACCAACAATGACAACGATCATTTCCATCAACCTCTTAGGAATATCTTAACATATTATTTTTAAAATATAAATTAAAACATAATAAAAATGTATCTATTAAATAATCTTAAAATAATTACTAATAGATACAATTTTTAATTAAACATTCTTAATATTTCGTCTTTTGAAAACAATAAAGGTTGTAACTATCATTATTAACCAATAAACAATACAAACGATTATTGAATGCGTTAAGGTTATTCCTAAATAAGGCGATTTACCACCAAAGAGATATGGCGTAAAATCCCAGTTTAAAGTAACAAATAATTTTAGAATATTTATTTCATATGATACAGCAATGGCATTAATGACGTCACCGGCTAAACTTCCAATAATTGTCAATGTATTAGCAAGCGAAGTACTTAAAAATAAAGTACTTAGTGAGAATGCTAAAGTTGTTAATAAAATAAATTGTGGTAAAACGGCTATAGTTGTATATAAGAAATACTTAAAGATATTCATCTCCATAACCATATTAGTACTAAAATTATAAACTATTTTAGGAATAGTTAAAGTATCATAACCGAAGAAAATTCCTCCAATTATTAACTGTGCTAATAGAATAAAGACAATCGCAAAGACAATCATCAAAAGAGATGTAATATATTTACTAAGTAAAATCTTTGTTCTTGAATATGGTTTTACTAATAATAATTTAATTGTTCCCTTTGAGAACTCTTCACTGACAATACTTCCTGATACAATTATGATAATAATTAAAATCATCAAGAAATATTCATTATAAAAGTTTTCAATAATACCATTATTAGAATTTGAAGAATAATCTTTTATGTTATTTTCAAAACGATATATAATCTCTTTATTTTCGGCTTCTGATCTTTCTAATTCTTCTTTAGTATCATCATCTAATTTATCATTTCCCTCTTGTTCAAGGATATAAGAGCGATTGGAAACATAAGTATCAACATATTGATTTCTATTACTATTAGAAAAGTCAACATTATATTTAAGACGTAAATCCATTCCTTCAATTTGCGAAGTTAAGTATACTGTGTCTTGACTATTTTTCAAACTCTCTTCAAGTTCTTCCTTCTCTTCTTTAACATAGTCTTGCCAAGACATATTCTTTATTTTTTCTTCAAATGACTCTTTTTCCTTTTGGGCATTTTCATATTCTTCTTCATCCTTACTATACTTTACTTCATAAGAAACAATTCTATAATAAATATTGTATAGTTCATTATAATAATTACTATTATTATATGGGTTAAGAGCATATCTTTGCCAAGAACCTTTTTCAAAGCTATTAAAATATTCGCTAATCAAAGAATTAGTCTTTGTACTTATATATTCATCTGATTTAATATTTCCTTCTTCTTCTAATTCAGTTAAATAAGCAGTATCAACATATGAAATAAATTTATCAGTATTATCACCATTTAATAGATTTAAATTATAGATAAAATTAGTTAAAAAGACAAAAGCAGTTACAACTAATAAAGATATATAGATACCTTTTTTATGAAAAATTTTATATAGTTCATTACGAATTAAATTAATCAATTGTATTACCTCCTGTCTTTTTCATGAATACTTCTTCCAAAGAAACCATTTTAGGATAGATGGCATAAATATCAATCTTTTTACTAAGAAGTTTAGAAATCACTTCGGTTACTTCTTCTTTTTTTATTTGAATTTCAAAATTACATTCATTTAAAATATTGATATCTTTAAACACTTTATCTAACTTATCTGTTGAACTGACATAGAAGTGATAGAAAGAATTACTCATTTTCTTTTTCAATTCTTTAATATTGTTTTGTTCAATTATTTCACCACTTTGGATAATACAAACTTTGTTACAAAAACTTTCAAGTTCCATTAAGTTATGACTAGATATTAAAATACCCATTTTTTCGTCTTTAGCTAACTTCTTTAAAAGATTACGTAAATCAACTATTCCTTCAGGATCTAAGCCATTAGTTGGTTCATCTAAAATTAATAGATTAGGTTTATGAAGAATGGCTTGAGCAATTCCAAGACGTTGACGCATTCCTAAAGAATACTTACTGACTTTATCATCAATACGTTTTTCTAAACCTACTATTTTTATTACTTCTTCAATTCTTTCCTTAGTAATATTTTTATAGAGATGTCTTACTAATTCAAGATTCTTACGACCAGATAAGTACATGTACATATCAGGATTTTCAACGATTGTTCCAACGCGTTCAATAGCTTTGACAAAGTCTTTTTCAATATCAAAGGAATTAATTGTTACCGTACCTTCATCTATTCTTTGTAAGCCCAATATCAATTTAATTGTTGTTGTCTTACCAGCACCATTTGGTCCAATAAATCCTAAAATATCACCTTCTTCAATAGAAAAGCTGACATCTTTAATAACTTTTTTTCTTCCAAAACTCTTTTTTAAATTTTTACATTCTAGTATTTTCATATCATTTCTCCATACTTCTCATAAATAATTTTTCCAATTCATATTTGGAAAAGGTAATAATTGTTGGGCGACCATGTGGACAAGTAAAGGGATTTTCCGTTTCACGTAAACGGTCCAATAAATCTTCCATGGCGGCAAACTCGATATGGTCATTAGCTTTAATACTCATCTTACAAGCAAGAGTTATCGCGATTTTCTCAGTAAACTTATAAGAATCAAAATCTTTTTCAAAAATGACGACATCAATCATCTTACGAATTGCTTCTTCTAAAGCATAATCAGGTAACCAATAAGGATGACTTCTAACTAAAATAGTATTTGAGCCAAACTCCTCTACTTCAAAACCTAAATCAAGCAGTTTATCCATTTTTTCTTTGAGAATTAAATAATCATTATTAGATAATTCTATTTTTAAAGGGACGAGTAAATCTTGCTTATAATTATCATGACTTCCCATTTTCTTTAAGTATTTCTCATAATTGATTCGTTCTGCTGCTGCATGTTGATCGATTAAGAACATACCATCTTCATTTTCCGCAACAATATAAGTTCCAAATACTAAACCGACGGGATACATCTTTTTAATGCGGTCCTTACCATATAATTTTTCTTCGGCATTAGGATTATATAAAGGAACCTCTTCTTCTTTTATATCTAAATCTAGTTGCATCTCTTCCAGTTCATTATAATTATTATTCTTATCTTCCTCTTTTTCCTCTTCTTTTTTCGAAAGTTTAGCAATCAATTCCGAAAAGTCTTTTTTTTCTTCCTTTGGTTTTTGTTCAACTGTAGGAATTAAAGTTTTAGTATTTAACTTTTCCGTAATTAAATTATTTAATAACTCTTTTAAACTATCCATTTTGGAAAATTTAATATCCATTTTCGTAGGATGAATATTAATATCAATCAAAATGGGATCAACTTCAATATTTAAAACGACAATAGGAAACTTTGATACGGGTATATAAGTGTGATAAGCATCTGTTATAACACGATTTAAATCATTATTACGAATTAAACGATTATTGACAAAAGTAGTTATGGAACTACGATTAGATCTTGCTTTTTCAGGATAAGAAATATAACCTGTAACCTTATAATCATCATTACTTCCGTCAATTGTTATCATTTTTTTAGCAACGTCCACTCCATAAATACGAGAAATAACTTTTAATAAATTACCACTACCATCCGTATATAAAAGGGATTTATCATTATTGATTAAATCAAAACGAATATTGGGATAAGACAAAGCCATTTTATCAACGTATTCCGTAATATTAGCTAATTCAACATATAAATTTTTTAAATATTTTAAGCGTACAGGTGTATTGTAAAAAAGATTTTTTACATTGATTTTCGTTCCTTTTGGACAATCAATTTTCTTTACGCTTTCAATGACGCCACCATTAACAACAACTTCTGTTCCTACTTTACCATTACTGGTCGTAAGAATAGTATTACTTACAGAAGCAATAGAAGGAAGAGCTTCACCACGAAAGCCCAAACTCTCAATATTAAATAAATCATCAATATTTTTTAACTTACTCGTTGCATGTCTAGAAAAACATAAAACGGCATCTTCATCATCCATTCCGATACCGTCATCAGTTACTGTAATTTCTTTTACACCACTATCAACGAGTTCAATTTTAATGGATGTTGCTTTAGCATCTATAGCATTCTCAACTAATTCTTTAACGACACTCATCGTTTTTTCAACGACTTCTCCAGCGGCAATTTTGTTGGCTAAGTCTTCATCCATTATTGAAACTCTACTCATTATATCACTCTCTTATTCTGTCTCTGTAATATCTTCAAAAGAACCATCATTAGGGTCAACTAGATATACCATTTTGGTATTATCTTCGGTATTAGTAACAGTTACAACATACATGTTGTCACTTCTAACTTCAGCGTCAAAAGTATAATTATCACTATTAAATACACCTTTAACAGCATCAATAGCATTTTGTTTTGTGAAACCGTATTCTTTTTCTACCGTTTCCTCTGTTGAATTAATTTTTTCTTTGTCTTTGTCTTTATCTCTATCATTATTATTTATTACTAAAACAACAACTACAACGATAGCAACTACTAAAACAATAGCTCCAATAATACTAGCAATTAACATATTACGATTCTTCTTTAATTTTTTAATCATTTTATCACTCCTTTAATATTCTACTAAAATCATTATAACAAAATTAAATTACATTTTAAAGATTTTTTAAATAGTTATATAAATTATTAGCGATATCTTTATTTAATACTTCTTCTAAATCACTTAGAGTTGCTTCTTTTAATTTTTTTAGCGAACCAAATTTACGAAGTAATTCTTTTTTTCTTTTTTCGCCAATACCATCAACCATATCTAATAAGCTTGATAAAGCTCCTTTACTCTTGATTTGACGATGGTAACTAATCGCATAGTTATGAACTTCTTCTTGAATTTTACTCAAGAAAATGAAAAGATTACTATGACGATCAAGAGGTATTTCTTTTAAGTTTTCATCGATTAAAGAACTCGTGCGATGTTTATCATCTTTCTTTAAACCAATTATTTTTATGTCGAGTTTTAAACTATCAATTATTTCTTTACAAACGTTAACTTGATTTTCACCACCATCGACAACAATCAAATCACATTTTTCTTCTTCACCCATCAAGACGCGATAATAACGGCGATATAAGACTTCGCGCATCGCTCCTAAATCATCTTTGACATTGACATCTATTTTAAATTTACGATATAAGTCTTTATTTGGTAGAAAATCATCAAAAACGACCATTCCGCCAACATAGAATGTTCCAAATAAATGCGAGTTGTCAAAAGCTTCAATTCGAGATACTTTATCAGTATGTAAAATATCCTTTAAATCTTGGACTGCTTTTAAACGCGCTTTTTCATTATTTGATAGTGTCTCCTCTTTTTCCTCTAACTTTATTTTGGCATTCGTACTAGCAAGATCTAATAACTTCTTAATATCTCCACGACTAGGAGAAGATACTTTTATACCGA
Source organism: uncultured Bacilli bacterium (assembly GCA_947585665.1). Taxonomy (GTDB): domain Bacteria; phylum Bacillota_I; class Bacilli_A; order RF39; family UBA660; genus RUG11788. Next base: position 15,987 of record CANPXE010000021.1, read on the forward strand.
GATAAGAACTCAATATTTCACCATCAATAAAACTGGGAACAATTATTTCTCTTGGCATAATATTATTCTTTTCATAGAATTTGACAATGAATTCCAAAAGGGCTTCTTCATCACTATCAACGACACTTAAAATTTTATCTTTTCTTCCAAAGAGAAGTCCTTCACGAATGAAGAAAACTTCAACGGATAAATAATTATTATGACGGAAACAATTAAAAACATCAAAATTATAACGCGTATTTAAGGATATTTTTTGTTTAGCAAGCGTAATATCGATATCGGTCAACATCTCTTTTATTTCTAAAGCTCGTTCATAATTCATATCAAGACTTGCTTTTTCCATTTGCTTAATTAGTTTTTCTTTAATGATATCACTATTACCATTTAAAAAAGATATTATTTCTTGACACATATTCTCTAAATAAGTTTCATCAATTTTTTTACTACAATAACCAAGGCATTCACCAATGTGATAATACAAACAAACATCTTTCTTTAAATTTTCACACTTGCGAAGAGGATAAACGCGATTGATGATATTAACGGTTTTACGAGCCGCCGAAACATTAGGATATGGTCCATATAAACGATTTTTATTGCGCTTACGATTAATATTACGAACAATTTTTAATCTTGGATACTTTTCTTTAGTAAACTCAATATAAGGATAACTTTTATCGTCTTTTAAAAGAATGTTATAGCGCGGATTATATTTTTTTATTAAGGTTATTTCAAGAATTAAAGACTCTAGTTCACTAGATGTAACAATGTATTCAAAATCAACAATATCTTGAACTAGCATTAACGTTTTCCCTGTTTGCGTCTTATTGAAATAACTAGATACCCTTCTTTTCAAATTCTTTGCTTTACCAACATAGATGATAATGCCATCTTTATTTTTCATCTGATAAGAACCTGGAAGTTCTGGGACTAACTTTAACTTTTCTTTAATATGTTTTCTAATTTCTTCGGTCACAATAATCACCTACTTCATCAATCTTTTTTCTAAACGATCTAAGAAAAATACTTGTTGCTTAAAAATTAAGTCATAAGTTTCTTTAATATCAAACCATTCATATTTATCATTTTCTGGAAACTCTTTTAAAGTACCACTATTCTTAGGCCATTCTAATTGAAAAGTATTACTCTTACATTTATTTAAGTCAAAGTCTTCTTCTTTACAAAAGATAATAACTAATTTATTATTAGATACTTTTTTGGATGCGAGATATTCTAAACCATCTTCATCTATTTCTAAATTAGTTTCTTCTTTAAATTCACGAATAGCTGTCGTCTTTAAATTCTCATCACTCTCAACTTCCCCTTTAGGAATTCCCCAACTATGTAAATTAGTTCCTTGCCAGTAAGGTCCTCCTGGATGACACAACAAAACTTTTAAACAATCATTTTCTTTTTTATAAACTAAAATACCAGCACTTCGTTTCATAGAGTCCTCCTCTTACTAATATTATTTTATTACTTTTATGAAACTTTAACAATTCATTATTTTACAGTTTTTATATTATTTGATAAAATTATTTTGGTGATTAGATGAAAACAATCCTAGTAGACCAAGAAAAAGAAACGGAAATAAATAAATCGCGTTTTATTGCCTTATTATATAAAGTTAATAGTCTTGATGAAGTCAAGAAATATTTAGATGAAGTAAAAATAAAATATAAAGATGCGACTCACTACTGTTATGCCTATATAGTTAATGATAATCGTAAAGCAAGCGATGATGGTGAACCAGGCGGAACAGCCGGTCTTCCCATTATGGAAGTATTATTAAAGAATGATTTAAATTATGTCTTATGTGTCATTGTTCGCTATTTCGGAGGTATTAAACTAGGTGCTGGTGGTCTTGTAAGAGCATACTCTAATGCTGCTTCTTCAACCATTGATAAAGAAAATATTGTTACTTTAGTTCCTGGGTACTTAATATCTTTTAATATTCCTTACGAAGAACAAAAAAAGTATGATTATATTTTAAAAGATTTAATGGTCCAAAAAGAATATGGCGAAAATATTCTTTACAAAGTCCAAATCAAAAAAGAAGATTTAGATATTATCAAAAATATTGATTACAAAATCATACAAGAAATATATATTGAAGAAAAATAAAAGAAGTCTTTTGATATGAACCCCATTTCTTGGACAAAGAAATGAGGTTTTTTATATGAGTAAATTAAATTATGAAGATAAGATAAAT
>CANPXE010000022.1 GCA_947585665.1 uncultured Bacilli bacterium
GAATTTAGTGATAACCCTTTTTTTCTATCGTTATATATATTTATCTTATCATCATAACTTAATTTACTCATTTAAAAACCTCATTTCTTTGTCCAAGAAATGGGGTTCATATCATTTTTAGATCTTGTTTTTTTTATACAGCCATATAGTTGATAGTTTTAGCTTTAGCTTTTTGTTCTTTAGAAGAATCTTTTTCTAGTTCTCTAGATGCTTTAATACTTTCAATAAGAGTATTTATTTCACTACTAATAGCTGGTGTTATATCTTTAAAAGCGTCAGTTGATTTAAGCTCTTCACCATAGCTTTCAATACCTTCTGAATCGTGGAATAAAACAGCTTTAGCAAATTTGACAACACAATCTAGTAATGCATTGTTCTCTTCAATACGCTCATTTTTACGATCAGATTCAAACTCAACATTAACAACTGGTAATAAACTATCTTTTACTATTTCAATAGCATTTATAGTGATAAAATAGTTGACAATATTTTGACTGATAATACGTAGTTCTCTATTTGAAGAAGAAATAGCAATATCAAATTTATCTCTTTTAGCTCTTAATATCTCGCAAACAGTTTCGCTATCAACTTTATTTAACATTTTTTCATAAGCATCATTGACAGCATCCAAGTAATCCATATTCTTATCACGATATACCTCTAAATAAGTTTTTTTCGCGGCAAAATGCAATAATTCTTCCTTTAATTTATCTAGTTCTGTTTCAAGCGTTTTATTCAAGAAATACATTTGAGTATCATCAATTCCTGTTATTTTTGTTGGCTCTGTCTGTTGACGCTTACCAAATATACTTCTGTTTTTAGTAGATGTGCTTTTATGGTTAGCTTCTAAAAAGCTATCAAAATCTCGACTTATTCGTTCGGCTACTTCTGTATCCAACCCAAAATGAAGCGATGGAAGAAAGGAACCATTAAGATATTTATTATGAATTTCAAGTTTCTTACCAAATCCTAAAACACTTTTAATATCATTACAGTCTAGTCTTTCAGTTGTTATATTTCTTAAATGATTTAGTTTTTGAGGAAAAGAAAGATCATGTATACTACTCACTTTAAGTGTTTCAACTAAAGTGTCATAATTACCACCTAATGAGTTACATATATCTTTTAAAATACTACTATTATTCACTTTGAAAAGCGAATTAAGTAAGTTCATATAATGGCCATCTTGAGCTCTCTCAATTGCATACTTTTCATAATGTTCGTCATAAATGTAAGGACTAACTTCATCTTTTTGGAGGTCAGCGAATATTTTATTAGGATCATCAATACCAATAAATGATAAAATACTTTTTTGATCAATATTTTGCTCCCTTAAAAACTCTTGATAATTAGATAAGTTCTCATCATTGAACAAAGCAAGGACAAAGGAAAGCATCTCAATATCATCATCTCTTAACTCAATTGGAATACAGCGATTTAAAATCTTACCATTGTCAACAATCCTTTTATGAATGCGGACGACATCCTTAATATATTCTCTAGCTCTTTCTGTATAATTGTCTAGTCTTCTATTCATTCTTTGAACAGCCTTACTATGTTTATCATCAGCAACAAATTTTTGGAACTGTAAATCTATGTCCTTAAATTCATCAAAGTCAAAACATAATGCTTCTAATAAATCACTAAATTTAGTTCCCACATGGTAACTCTTAGAAAATATATTTTTACAAATATTAATGATAGATAAATCACTCTTTTTAAGTCCTTGATTGGCTCCACCAAAAACGATAGAGCCATATTTATCAATTAATAAATCAATGTCTTCATCAGTATCTTCAATATCTAGGTCATCATGCTCAGCAAGAAAACTGTTATCATCATCATATAAAATATAGTCTTTGACCTTTTCATAATTTAAACCTTTATCATAAAGAAAACGTCTAACTTTACTATCATCATCTTGAAGGATGGATAGTAGTAAAGATAAAGAAATGATATCTTTATCATCATAGTCAGTGTAATAGTGTAATTCTTTGTCAAACTTAGAAGCTGTACGCAAAACTCTAACTAATTCATTAGGCATATCTTTAAGATATCTATGTTGCCTTTTTTTAGAAAGTCTCTCTTTTTTATCATCTTCATATTGTTTGACAGCATCAGCAAGATTCTGGTCATTATCTCTAATTTCTGAAAATAAAACAGGATTAATTTCACATATCAATCTCTCAATTAAAAGACTATTACCAAAATTAATAAAGTAAGGAGTAGCCCAATTTAATGTTGAATTAGACAAATTGCGAAAGCTATGTTCCTTATCAAGATAAAATTGTGGTTTTAATTTTTGTGACATTATTTCTTGTTTACTAATGTCAATTTGTAAATGTTTTAATACTTCTTCGGGCGTTATACCATTTTCACATAAATAATTACCTAAACTATGCTTTTTGTAGACACTAGCAAAATACAAAGCAAGTTGAAAATAGTCGGCATCATTAGTTAATAATTGCTCATTATATCCACCTTGTTGAACTTTTTCTAAAATAACTTGATATGCTTTAATCGCCAAACATAAGAAATTATCAATATCAGGCTTAAAATAAAACTTTCTAATACTATTCATATCAAGAACTTTACTTTTTATCTTCTGTCTTTCTAAAAGACTTTTATCCATTTGGTAATTTTTGAAGACTTCAGGATCAATCTTGTGTTCTAAAAGGATTTTTTGAATAACTGGTTGGGGCGAAATATTGCGATCAAAAAGACGAGAAAAGACTTCAAATACCGAAATCGTACCACTATTCTCAAAATATGGTTTATAAATCGTCATAAGAGGTATTAAATTTTTTTTCTCTTCTTCTTCATCGTCATCTTCAAGTTCAATATTGAGATGAGCCAAAATACTATCCATATTTATTCCTTTTGACTCTAAATAAAGTGTAAGTTCTTCATATTCATTTATCTTATCTTCAACACTATATTCTTTAGCACAAGAAAATAAAGCCAATAAAATAGAAAGCGGAACAGCATTATCCCTATCAATAACTATATCTGGATTTTCTTCTTGGCAACCGATTGATGATGTTAAAAGAGAATAAAAATGATTAGCCTTTTCTAAAAGAATAACCGTTGTTGTTGGTAAATCTTTAAACAATCTATCAATGACCTTTTTTTCAGATTCCTGATGAAGAAAAGTACTTGTCCTTTTAATATCTTCTTCTGTTTCTGTTTTGGAAGGAAATAATTGTTCAAATTCAGAACTAGTAATATTTGTATTATAATAAATATAAGTAAATCCCTTATTAATAATATCAATTGGTAATAATTCACTATAATAAATTTTATTTGGATATTCAGGTATTAAATCACTAGCATATTTTTTATATAATAAGTGCGTAGTATCAGAAAGTATAGCAGACTTAGGTATATCCTTGAAATTAGGACATTTTATATTAAACTTTTTAATGTTAGGAGCATAATCATCATCACAACTCATAGCATAAATAATGGACGCTAGTTCACGAATATTCTTATCCTTTGTTTTTAAACCATTTTGTAAAATAACAGCGTTATCCAAAAGAGTATAATAGTATAGAGCATAGGTTAAATTTTCAAAAAATATCGTTGTTTTTACTGGAACTATTTTTTTAAATTCTTCATAAGATAAAAGCATAATAATATCCCCCTTAAAAATTAGTTATTATTATAATTTAGTTTCATAAAAAAAACAACTATAAAAGTTGTTGTTACTCACTTTTTCCAAGTAAATAATAGAATTCATTACGACGTTCTTCTTTTAGTACACCACTAAATTTTGTTGTCACAGTTGTTGTTAGTTCCTTCTTGACACCGCGCGCAACCATACACATGTGCTTTGCTTCAACGTAAATAGCAATATCATCAGTTCCTAAGTTTTCTTTTAAGTCTTGCATTATCTCATCAGTCATGCGCTCTTGAACTTGAAGACGATGAGCATATTTTTCAACGACACGCACAATTTTACTCAAACCAATAATTTTTTCATTGGGAATATAAGCAACATGAATGACACCATAAAAAGGCATCAAATGATGTTCACACATGGAACAAAATTCAATATTTTTGACAAGGACTAAATCATCAAAATGATCTTCAAAAGTAGTGTAGTTAAATTTAGGTGAAGATAATAATTCTTTATACATTTTCGCAACACGTTTAGGAGTATCCTTTAAGCCATCACGATTGGGATCTTCACCAAGAGCTTTTAGTAAATCATAGGTTGCTTTCTCAACTAATTTCTCATCCATCTCATTCACCATAACTTTCAAATAATTCGCTTTTTATTATAACCAATTATGAATATTTGTCAAATTATAAGATATTATTTATGGTATTCATATATATTAATAATGTGTTCAATTTTTCTATCCACAACTTTGGTGGAAACTTTTTTTCCGTAAATTACTTCGAAGCACTTCTGAGCATCCTTTAAAGATGTGAATAAAAAGTAATCATCAATCGTTTTTATTAAAGAGAAGTCATTTTCAATGAGCCAATTATTATAGATTTTAGTCTTACCATCTAAATCATGTCCTCTTAGTTTTTCAAATGAAGAGTTTTCAGCATTCTCAACTAAAATAATTTTCCCGTTAGGTTTTAAAACACGCTTTAATTCCTTTAAAGCGAGATGACGTTCCTCTAAATCAAGAATTGTTCCTAAGACCCAGGACGAGATGATTAAATCAAAATAAGTATCTGGTAAAGGAAGTTCTTTTAAATTAGTGCAAATAAACTTTGAAGTACTCTTCTTTGCTTTCGTTTGTGCTTTTTTTATTTGTTCACTAGACAAATCAACACCAATGTATTCTTTACTATTATTTTCTAATATTTCTAAATATTTCCCCGTTCCGCAACCAGCATCCAAAATAGTCTTATTAGAAGATATTTCTTTTAAGAAAGTGCCTACTTCCCCTCTTGCATCTTCTGAAGCACTAAATATCTCATAATAATCATTATCTTGGTAATAAGCTTTTGACTTTTGTGATAGATTCTTCATCTTTTATTCCTTCCTTTTCTTTTGTTTCAGGATAAATTAAATCAACGATATATTTAGCAATATTTTGTTGTTTACCAATGGCAGGACGATAATGCATATGAACACCAGGAACAGTATTTATTTCAATGATGCGATAACTATCAGGATTTTGTTGTTCAGTAATCGTATTAGTCATATAATCAATTCCAACATAAGGTAATCCTGGAAAAGCTTCCAATACTTGTTTTCCAATATCAATGACACTTGGATGCACCAAATCAGTATAATCAATACAAAGACCACCCATTGCCACATTGGAATTTGGTCGTAAATAGACCTTTTCATCCTTTTGGGGAATAGTCGCCATACTAAGATTTTTTGACGCCATATAATCAATTAATTCCTCATCAACTAATATTTCACATAAAGCATTGTTTCTTGGATGAAAACGACGATAATTTTCTTTTTCAATTAACTCTTTAATAGTTGAAGTACCATCGCCAATGACACTAGCGGGATCACGATGTAAAACAGCATAATCACCATTTTTAGTGACAAAAACACGATATTCCTTACCATCATAATATTCCTCAATCAAAACCTTCGTATCAGGCTTCTTAACTCTAGCCATCTTATCAAGAGCACGATCAACTTCATCATGACTTTGTAAGTTGATATGAACATCATACCCATGTGATCCAAAAACAGGTTTTATGACGACAGGGGAAGAAATGACATCAAATGCCCTTTTTATGTATTCGCGGTCACGCAACCTAAAAACTTCACCAACTGGTACACTAATATTATGACTTTGTAAGATTTTTTTAGTAATACCTTTATCACCAGCTAAAACAGCAACATTATATGGCATAATTGAGGAATCACGATCATATAAAAGTTCAACATGGCCTTGATAGGATGCTCTAACAAGTTCTAATTCTTCGTCTAGAACTTCAACATTAATGCCTCTCTTTAACATTTCATAAATGACTATTTTTTGATTAGAGTGTAAGTTTTTATATATGTTTTCCATATCACCATCTACTTTCTCCTACACTTTCACCACTATAGACACCGAGAGTTTTTTCACGAAGATAATCATCATAACCACGGGAATATGAACTTTCACTACTCTCTCTAGAATATGAAGAATATGTAGGTATACTACAATTACGTGAACATGAACTCTCACTGCTCTCACTAGCAAACAAAAAATTTACTGGTGTGTTTCCCATACTGATACTACTATTCTCTTGAACACTAGAAAGTTCTTTTAAAGCACGGTCTAACTCTTCTTGTTCATCTTTAACTCTTTTCATATCCATTTCAGCTTGTTTTACTTGCTCAGCTTGTTTTCTTAATTTCTTTAATTCAGCTAATTTTTGATTACGAACATTAATTTCACGGTTAACAGCTTCACTATTAGTAGAATTTGGTGGTGTCTCCTTCTCAAGACGTTCAATTAAAGCATCAACATCAGCATATTGATTAGGTTTTTTCTCTGTTTTTATATAAGAACGACTATTAGGATCCCATCTACTTTCTCCTCTACTTTCCATTTTCATTTCCTCCTTCTATTATCATTACAGCATCTTTCCTATTATTATTGGGAATGAGTGCTGTTGATATCTCTATTTTTTTTATTTTTCCAAATTTTTCAACGACTAAATCGAATTTATCAATATCACTTCTTGAACTATCATTACCAAAATCATAAACATAAGCAAAATATATATTTTTGACTTTGGTCTTAAACTTAGAAATTAATTCTTGATATTTATCTAAATAATTTTCTTCATAAATATCTTTTAAATAATCTGAAATATTCGATAAAAACATATAATCATACTCTTCATTAAGTTCTAAATCTTTAATATTTTTCTCTATGAATTCGATATCAACATCTTTTAAATTATCTTTTACAATTGCATAGTTTTCTTCATCTAAATATAAATTTTCTTTTATTTTACGCGAAGCATCAAAATATTTAGTATTAAATAATGTTGATTTTCGTAAAAGCAAACCATTTTGATTAAACTTTTCTAAACTATCTAACCAAAACTTTTTACTTTCTTTATCCATATCTAATTTTTTAATTACTTCATAAGCAAAACTATTTTTATTTTCATATAGTAATAATTCTTTAAATTCATCTAAAGATAAGTCTTTTATGGCCGCAAGTTTTAAATCAAGATAATACTTAGTTAAAGGATTGACATCAAAAGTTGTAATTTTTTTAGCGCCCTTCAAAACAGCATTTATTACGTGATCTCCCGAACCTGTTACGGTAATAACTTTTTTATTGTGCAAATTGAGGTCCTTCATGTAACCCGCGATATTTTCAGTCGTAAAAAGATAAATACTATTAAATCTTTCCATAACAGATGCCTTCCTTCTTATGGCATTTGAAACGTTTTAATTGTTCTTCATCAAGTATTTCTTCAAGTGATGTATCTTTAAGTGACTTTGTAGAAATACAAGTCTTATCGCGTTCATAGACCCAGGTACATGGACTTACTCGTCCATAGTTATTAATGTAGATAAATTTATCTCCAGCTGGACATCTTGTAACATAATTGGGTTGTTCACCAAAGTTATAATTAACTTTAATCATATCTTGATACTTATCTTTTAAAGAAGTAATGTCTTTGATTAAAGCATCATTACTCAAAGTCTTAAATTGTGATCTATCTTGTCCTTCAATTGGTTCCATAATTGAAAAGATAATCTCATCTGCTCCTAACGAAGAAGCATCTTTTACTAATGAATCAAGATTCTTTTCATTGTTTTTATGAATTACGGAACCAATACGAATATAGTTTTTAGATTTTTTCAAAGCATTTAATCCTCTAATTGTCCTATCATAAGTATTGTTACCGCGCACTTTTTCATGTTCTAATTTATTACCATCAAGACTAACATGAATCATTTTTAGATCCAATTCATTTAATTGTTCCACTTTTTTAGGTGTAATCAAAGAGGCATTAGTGGAAATATCAGTCACCATTCTTTTACTAGCATACCTAAGAATATCAATTATATCAGGGCGAAGAAATGGTTCTCCACCCGTTATTTTTAAGTATTTAAAACCATTTTTAACAAGTTCATCAATAACATGATAACACTCTTCTGTCGTTAATTCGTTAGAGACTTTTTGAAGATTACAAGAAAAGATACAATAAGAACAACCGTAATTACAATTGTGTGTTATCTCCCATATAGCTTTACCACCGTCATTTGGAAGAGTAAACTTACAATCCATTGTCTTTATAAATTTATTTATATCTTGCATATCAATCAAATCCTTTATGATTAATAATTTATTAGAACGATATTTCTCAATATCTATTCGTTGAAGAGAAAATCGCTTTAATATTTCTTCTTCAGTTAAGTCGGAATCCTTTAAGCGTTTTAATCTTTCTTCTTCACTAATATCGAGATAAATAACTTTATCAAACTTATCAATAAGATCATCTTGAATTATTAAAGCCCAATCGACAATAATGGTCTTATCTTCAAAAGTAGCCATATAAGCAAATAAATAACGATATAGAACTTGTTTATACTTTTTCATATCTTCTTCATTTTGATAAATTATTTTATTAAGATTTAATGAATTTATCTCTTTCTCTTTTAGAGCTGGTAAGACTTTTTTTAAATCCTTAACATATTCATCATTAGCATATAGTCCTCTTCTAAAAGTATCAACATCAATATAAACAAAATCGGGATTATCTTTCATTATTCTTTGACATAGTGTTGTTTTACCACTTGCCATACCCCCAGTTACCGCAATTAGTCTATTCATACCAACACATCCCATACTTAATTGGAACAAAAGAGACAAATTTTGTTTTTTTAGGTAAGTCATTATACTTTTTCCAATCAACATCATCTAGAATTAAGTAGTATCCTTTGTCCTTTAAACTATTTAATAAATGGTCTATTCTTTCCACCAGTTCAGGATTAGCGATATTAGGACGATTACTATGAATGTATTGACTCTTATTAGAGACATTTTTATTCTCTTCATAAACAGGAGTGCCAAAACGATACGCTAAATAATGGAGTCTAATTTCATTAGGTTCTAAGTCCAAAAGTAGTTCTTCTGTTTTTAAAACATCTTCCCCAGTGGACGTTGGATAATCAAGAATAATACTAGTACGAACGCGATATCCCATCTCTTTAACTTCTTTAATAACTTGTTTGATGTAGTCGATATCCATCTCTTTATCCATAGCTTTTAAAATTCTTTCACTACCCGACTCAACACCAAAATGGACCCAACGGAAACCTACTTCATACATCTTTTCAAACATTTCTTTATCATAACATTTAATACTACTCAAACATCCAAATAAACATTTGATATGACGCTTCTCTATTTCCCTACACAAATCGAAAATACGCTTTTTACTAACAGTCATATTATCATCAAGAAACATTATCTTTTTCGTATTAAATTCCCTTATTAAATATTCTATTTCATCGACAATTTTATCAGCGCTCTTCCCGGACCAATTACCAAAGAAACTTGGCGTCGTACAAAAACGACACTTACCAATACAACCGCGTGATGTTACCATTGTTCTTGTATCCATATACTTACTAAGATCAACTAAATGACGATTAGGAATAGGCATATCGACATAGTTATTAATAATCTTTTTCTTTTCCGTAACAATAATTTTCTCATCACTTTTTAAATAGATATTAGGTATTTTTAAAAGAGTTTCTTCATCATAAATATTTCTAATGACATCGATAATTGTATTATCCGCTATTCCTTCAACGACGACATCAAAACCATTCTTAATAAACTTTTCATAATAATGAGTTGACGTCTTACCAATAATAATAAACTTCGTTTTCTTTTTTGCTTTTTTAACCGTTTCAAAAATATTTTCTATCGCCATCGTCGTATGAAGTGGCAATTGATAATCAAAGACAAAAACAACAATATTATCTTCATCTAAATACTTATTTATATCATTATGCATATCAACAACATCCATATCAAGAATTTTGACTTTACCAAATTCTTTTTCAATTATTGTTGCGATATTTAAAACATCAATTGGTTCCGCTAAAATAGACTTATTAGTAAAAGGTTTATTAGCGGGATTAACAACTAAAATGTTCATATCTATCATCCCCTGAAATTGCTTTATATTATAACATAAAGAGATATAAAATAAATACTTTTTTTCTCTTTATTAACTTTATTATAAAAGTTATTATATTATAAATAAAATAGTTATTATTAATACGAATTATAAGTATAAATTATAATTTAGTTGTACTTGAATATTACTAATTAAAAAACTATAATAAAATTATGAAAAAGGAATTAAGAAAAAAGTATTTAGAAATTAGAAAAAAGATAAAAAATAAAAATAGTAAAGATCTTACTATTTTTCAAAAGGTCATCATTAATGAAGAAATAAAAAAAGCAACTACCATTCTCATCTATGTATCTACGGAAGATGAAGTTGATACGAAAAAACTAATTGAATATTTCTTAAAGAATAAAAAAGTTGCTGTTCCAAAAGTAATAGGAAACGATATGAATTTCTACTTCATAAATAGTTTAGATGATTTAGAAAATGGGTATTTTAATATATTGGAACCTAAGACTAAAGTCGAAGTAAAAGATTTTAGTAATGCTTTATCCATAACTCCTGGTATCTGTTTTTCAAAAGATGGCTATCGCATTGGTTATGGTAAAGGTTTTTATGATCGATTTTATCAAAAGCATGAAATTTCTAAAATTGGGTTATGTTACAAAGAATGTCTAGTAGAACAGTTACCAAATGACCCTTTTGATATAAATGTTGATGGAGTAATTAGTGATTAAATAATTACTTTTTTATTTTTCTAATTTATCAGTTACGTAAATAGTTACATATTTTATTTTTAGACTGTGGTGATAACGAATATCTTTTTTTAATTTATTAACTAGATTAGTTACTTGACGTAGACTAAGTGTTGGATCAAGTTCAAGATTCATTTGAAGTTTATAATAAGAACCATATTTTATTAGTTCGATATCATAATCTTTAATGCGCTTGTATTCTTTTAAAAGACTCTTTAAATTGTTGATAGGCTCTTCGTCTTCATCAACTTCACCAAGTAATGATAAAGAGTTATCAATTATGATTTTAAATGCTGTTTTTAAAACAATTAAACCAATGAGGATAGACCCAACCATATCAGCATATTTAAGAATGCTAAACTCATTAGAATACTGAAGTAAAATAGTAATTAAAACAACACCTAAAGTCGAATATAAATCAGCTTTGGATTCTTCAACAGAAGTAATTAAAATGCCACTATTTATCTTTTTACCAATGTGATACATAACAATGATGGCGATAACTTTTATTAAGAAAACAAAAACTAATAAATATAATAATGATAATGGCGGTATAACACTTTCTTTAAAGAAACTACTAACAACGATATACACACCTAATAACAATAAAACAACACCAACAAAAAGGTTCGTCAAATATTCAACACGACCAAAGCCAAAAGGATGATACTTAGTTGGTTTTTTCTTTGATATTTTAGAACCAATTAAACAAACAATATCTGTTACAAAGTCACTAAAAGTATGCATGCCATCGGCTAAAAGAGAGCCTAGTCCAAAAACAGCACCACCAATAAACTTGATAATTGCTATTATCAAGTTATTAATCATACTATAAACCAATACTCTTTGTTCTACTTTCATGTGACCTCCACTAATAATCTTTTCTCATCTCTACTTTTTTAGATGCTTCTTCTTCTAATAGTTTAGGATTATTTAAGATATATTGTAGTAAATGAATAGATTTGATGAAATAGAAGCCATCACCAATTCGCTCATCCATCGTAATACCAAACTCACAATAATATTTCGTATCTTTACCAACTTTTTCTTCTTTTACTTCACCGATTGTAATTATGCCAGAACAAGTCCCAAAATCCGTTACATTGTGATATATTCCGCCACAATGAAGACTACCAACATCAGATAGGAGCATACTACTATAATATAAATTATCTTTAATTAAAGATTTAGGCAATAAACCATGGCGTGCAAAAAACTTAAAAATACCAACGATTGGTACTCTTATAATATTAGGTAGTTTTCCCAATACTTGAATAGCGTCATTAGCACCTGTTCCCTTATCATCTTGCTTACGAACACTCGCAACTTTAGAAGCAATTTTATCACTAATAGTAAATAAAGTATCATCTTTTTCAATAGGCATAACAACCATTATCTCTTCAGACTTATCATCAAAATTGATCTTCATAACAAAAGATAAAGATACATCATTATGTTCATATATATGTCTATTAGATATAAACCTATTTAACAATGGTCTATTATAAATTACTTTACCAATTGCTGTTGAAAAAGCATGAAAATAAGTAATCTTATGTTGTGTATTCTTCACTTCTTTAACATATTTAACTAATTCTGTCGCATCCATTAATTGATTAATATAAAGTTCTCCTTGATAACGATGTGGTTTCAAATCCAAAAGAATTTGATTCATTCCTGAAATATCTTTACATCTTTTGGCATCTTTTCTTCTAAACATATTATCATCTCACTAACTATCAAATTTTTCCCAATTCTAATGTCATTATACCATATTTTATATAAATTTAAAATCGTTTAAAAAGTAAATAAATAACGTTATAAGATAGATTATGATGTTCCTATTGTATCTAACATTTCTTCTTTTTCATCTGTACTATCACTATTTTTCTTATAAGATATTCTCTTTTGTATTTGATAAAAATCATTCAATAAAGCATTAAAACGAAACTTATCCATTTTCTCCATAACTTCATAATTAAATTCACTTATCTCATCAAAATTAACTTCACAATAACTTTCAATATTATCTATTGGAGAAAATGTAATAGTATTATATTTTCTCTTTAAAATTATATATCGATCCAATGTTTCACTATCCAACATTATGTATCCAGGAAGATATTTTTTATAAATAATTTTTTGCTTAGGAATATCTTGTTTTTGTTCTACTTTTATATTTTTCTTAATCTTTTTTATTTGATCCATTTCTAAAAGAGATGCTTCTCGAACTATTTTTATATCATCACTAATTTCTAATTCTTCTTTTTCAAGCAAAGTATAATATAGACCCTTTCTTATAGTAATTGCATACATATCTTCACTATAATCATTAGACAAATATATTTTATATGTTAATAGTTTTTTATTTTTTTCTTCATATATAAGAAAATATTCGCCATTATATAAAACTAATTTACCTCTATTTAATTTATTAGTATTTTTCTTTTTACTTTCTTCTCTTTTAGTAAATTCTTCAATATTTTTAACAATGTCTTTATCAGTAATATTCAATAATTCTAATTTTTCTTTTTTAGGAATATTTTTCGTACTAGCAAAATTAAATGAATATGAAATATTATTAATTGTTATTGTAATTTTACCTTTTTTAGACTCGTGTATTTGATGAACATAATAATAATTTTCATCTATGTTTGTTATATAAAACTGTTGTTTTTGGTATAAAACAATGTCTCCTTTTTCATAATAAAATTTTAATTTTCTTTTAGGAAAATGTTTTACTTTTAAATTTTTATATCTCTTATTAATTAAATATATTGATTTATATATTCGATTTAAGTCATAATCGTCAATTTGTCCTAATTTCTTGATGAATCTATCTTTGTTTAATAAAACTAGTTTACCTATAAAAATATATCCATCTTTCATTAAATTATAATTATATTTTCGAATATATTTAACTTTTAACAATTGAATAGTATTAATATTTTTATTACTTCCACACTCTAAAGCGTATACTTTTTTACCACTCTTATGAATGATGATATATGGTCCTTCTTGATGACCTATTTCAATTTTATCTTTTTCTTCTAAATTATTATATCTTTTTGCCCATACGATATCTTTTTCATTTAAAAAATCTAATTCACTATCATAAAAAAGATTCTTTATAAAATTAAATAAGCGCATATTATCACCACTTCTAAATTAATTATAACATGTAAAAAGATTTGAATGAGTTATTAAAGATTCTAAAGAATAAAATTTGTACTAATTTTTATTATATATTGGGAACAACGTAAGTTGTTCCCACATTTACATTTTTTATATTTAATATCTAGGTTTAGTATCTATAATAAAAATGTTTCAAATTCGAAAGTGCTGTAGACACCTTGTTTTTGCTCTTATTAAAAAAGTTAAAATATTTACTATTTTTCTCACTAAATATTATATTATTTATTTAAAATATCTTTTATCTCTCTTAAATAAGATTTTATATATTTCATCGCCTAAATGTCGTCTAGACAAAATTTCATATCGCAAAGTTCTTTTAAAACAAAAATGAGAGTTGTTGCTTTCTCTTTATGGGTGCTAAAATTATTAAGTTTAATATTAAAAATTAATTATAAAACCATTACTTTTAGAACATTTAAGATTTTAAAAGTTAAAAAAAATCACAATTTTTTAATAAAATTGTGACATAAAATATGATACGTTTTAGAAATTACTTAATAAATTAATTAATCTAGTATTCTTATAAATACTTTCCCTACCTACTTTTTCAAATTCTAAAAGTCCAGCAGCAACTAAGCTATTTAAATATGTAGATGCAGTTTGTCTTGTAACTCCACATCTATCTTCAATATAGTTGATTCTAGTATATACTTCAAAGAATAATGAATCTAATAACTCATCAGAATATATTTTAGGTAATTTAGTCATAAATTCTTCTTTATAAGATTCCATCTCTCCTTGAATTAGTTTAATTAATTCAATAGTATTTTTTGACGTTTCTTCTATTCCTTTTAAAATATATATTATCCAATCTTCATAATTATTATTTTCTCTAAATTCAGTAAATAATTTATAATATTGATCTTTATTCTCATTAATATAATTACTTAAATATAAAATAGGACTATCTAAAAGATTATTTAATACTAAATATAAAACATTTAGTATTCTTCCAGTTCTTCCATTTCCATCATAAAATGGGTGGATAGATTCAAATTGATAATGAATTAAAGCCATTCTAATCAATGGATCAACCTCAT
This sequence comes from uncultured Bacilli bacterium, assembly GCA_947585665.1. GTDB lineage: Bacteria > Bacillota_I > Bacilli_A > RF39 > UBA660 > RUG11788. The sequence continues at coordinate 15,083 of CANPXE010000022.1, forward strand.
CATCATTTTCATTAATATAATCTTCAAGATTTTTTAATAAATCTCTAATTTCTTTTTCTTCTTGTGGTGGAGTATAAATTACTTCTCCAGTTTTACTATTAACTAATTTAATTCCATGATTCTTTCTTACACCAGCTTTATTGTGTTCAATCATTTCCTGAAGTTCTACTAAAACATTAGTTGAAATAAATCCTTTTTCTTTTATAATTTCATATCCACGCCAAATAGCACTTCTATAATCAACAACTTCTTTAGCAGATTCATCTTTAAATCCACTTTCTGTTAAAACTTTATAAATGCTATCATGAGTAGTAACTATATTCTCAATTTCACTACTATCTTTAGCTTCATTAATAGTAATAGCATTTATTAAAATATGTTGATTAGGAATTGAATTGGCAAATCCCTTTAATTCTGCAAGTGATCTAGAAGCCTCATTTAATGCTTCAAGAATTTTTGACGTTTTTAAATCATAATCATTAAATGGTAATAACTTCATAACTAGTCATCTCCTCATATATAATATTACACTATTTTTTTTACATATACAAGAAATGCGTTAAATTTTTAATGTTTTTTTTAACATATTAAAAAGATATGTTAAATTTCTTTATAATTTTACCATATGGTCAACCGTACAATTTTTCCAATTAAAATCGTATTATTCTTGTTATTTTAAATCACCTCTTAAATTATATTACACAATCAACCATTTTGATTTGCCACCTAATTGTTACCTAAAATTGATTTTTAAAATTTGGTTGTTTTGCAAACCTTTATAAATAAAGGGCAAACAAAAATGTCCAGCATTTCTGCTGGACTTCAGGGGGCGAAATTTTTTCAAATCTTTTTTGTTTAAAATTTCACTTTTTCCCTTATTTTTCGTTTGTTTTTGTTTATTTCAAATTAGAAAAAATTAAAACAATTTATTAAAAATCGATAATTTTAATATCTAATTATTACCTAAAATTTTATTCTTCTATATCAATATGAAGATTTATATCTTCTTCAGTAGGAAGTTCTCTTAATATATCTTCAGGTAAAAACTTTGCTATTTCATAAGAACTTACTCCTATCGGTTGTTCTATTCCCTTTAATGAATATTGAGCAGTCAATTTATCTTTCTCTTGACAAAGTATAAGTCCAATTGATGGATTATCAAATTCACTTTTTAGCATGTCGTTTACAGCATTAAGATAAAAATTCATTTTCCCAGCATATTCTGGTTTGAAGCTATTTGCTTTTAACTCTACGACAATATAACACCTTAGCTTTAAATGATAGAAAAGTAAATCAATATAGTAATCATCATTTCCAACAGTTAATTTATACTGATTACCAACAAAACTAAATCCATTTCCTAATTCCAAAAGAACATCTCGAATTTTATTTATCATAGCCGTTTCTAATTCTTTTTCTTTATATCCATCTTTTAGAGTTATAAAATCAAATATGTATGGATCTTTTATTACATTATTTACTAAATCACTGTTAGGATTAGGTAATGTATTATTAAAATTGTTAGCACTTTTTCCTACTCTTAAATGATATTGTCCATCTATTTGAAAGGATAATACATTTCTACTCCAACCATTTTCTACCGTTGCTTGAGCATACAATTTTCGAATTTTCTTATCTTTAAATTTCTCCATCAATAATAAATTATGACCCCAAGGCAAATTTGCAACAAGCTGTTGCAAATTTTCATCATCTCTATATTCCTCGTAAAATAATTTCATATAATTTAGATTTCTTTCAGAAAATCCTTTCATATTAGGAAATTCTAATTTTAATTCTGTAGAAACATTTTTAATAAAACTTTTACCATATTTACTATTTTCTGAAAGAATTTTTCCAAGTCTAAAGTAAAGCGTGATTAAATTTTTGTTTACTTCAATCATTGTTTTAGTTTGACTTGTTTTTATTTCATTTTTAATATTTAAAACTATATCTTTAAAATCTTTTTCTAACATTACAAACCTCCCTTTATATTTTTATTATAACAAAATTATTTAAACTTTTATATTGAAAATATATTTTTATAAAAAAATAAAATTTTAATACCTAATTATTACCTAAAATTGTAAGGAAAAAATTATTACTTACTATTTAGGCTTTATAAAACTTAGAAAAAACAAAAATGAGAAAGCTTTCGCTTTCTCTTCAGGGGGCGGTTAGTATTCACGCACTTCTAAGTTTATTTAAATACTTTTACCTTTATTTTATATCTTTTAA
>CANPXE010000023.1 GCA_947585665.1 uncultured Bacilli bacterium
ACTTATGTCTTTTTGGTGAAATAAAAAATAGTGAAGAGATTTCTCACCAACACTATTTATAATACAACCAAAATAAAGTTCCAATTGGAACTTTTTTCTTTGCAAATTAATTATGACAACTATTGTTGGAATTGGAACCAAAACCCCAGAACAAGAAGAAAATGACAACTACGACGATAATGATGGCCCAAACCCAACTTGAACCATTATTATAATTATCATTGTATCCTGGAAAAAATGGTGGGTATCCATAACCATACATAAAATCAATTCTCCTTTCATTATATTATATTTATAAATTTAAATATTGTTATAAAAAAAAATAAATTATTTTTTTAAAAACACTTTAAAAGAGAGTAAGAAAGATGATATAATGATTTGTAGAATAGATACTTGTGTGAAGGTGATAAGGAATGAAAAGAGATAAAAGAGGATTTACATTAATAGAGATGATGGCTGTTATCATAATATTAGGAATATTGTTGATGATAGCAGTGCCAGCAGTAAACCGCTATTTGGCGAATGTACGATTAGAGTATTATAGGAAACTAGAAGATAGCGTAAAGAGTGCAGGAGAAGAGTATACCCAAGACAAGAGATATATAAGGCCAACGAAGATGTTATATTCGACACTAATAAAAGTGGACAAGTTGGAAAACGGGAAATATATAGATGAAGTAAAAGACTATTTAGGGAAGAAATGTGATAGTAGTGATACATCATATAGTTATGTAGTAGTAGTAAAGAGTGGGGAACAAGAGTATAAATATCAAGCATGTTTAAAATGTAGTGAAGATGAATATGCGACAGATACCAGTAAAGAAGAAATGGACCTATGTAATGCTGCATGGATGACGAATGATGGAATAGAGTATGTGAAGCCAGCAGAAATGGGTGAAGTGTATGCATACTATTCAAATAACCAAGATGATTTCAAATCACAAGTAGGAATAACATATGACGTAGTAAAGAAAGATAGCGAAGGGAACATTTTAGCGAAGGTAGAGAACCCAGGAGAAGATGAAAGTGACATCATATATCCAGATAATATAGGATCATTAGTAGGGCAAAATGAAGGATCAGTAGTTGAATTGGAGTACACACTACCGGATGGAAGTAAGATACAAAGGAAAGCATATATATATAAGCATCATGAACCGATAATAAAAATAACATATGGAGATAATAATGTAATAAGTGGACGAAAGACAGGAGACTTATATACAAATGGAGAATGGAGCCACAAATTAAAAATAGAGGCAAAATTTTCAGATCAAGATATGCCGGAAGTATTTAGTAAAGGCGGAATAACATTAAAGAAGTTAGAGTACTATGATGCTAGTCAAAACGAATGGAAGAGCACAAGTTGTGTAGTAAGTGGAAATAAGTTAGAGTGTGCATGGACATTAGCAAGTAACTTTAATAAAAGTGGAGTAAGATTTAGGATAATAAATAGTAAAGATCAAATAAGTGATGCGACAGATAAAGGAAATCCATACACAATAAGAGTAGATGTAGAAGCACCGACATGTGGAAGTATAAGTGGCGATAGTACGACATGGATAAATAAGACAAGGACAGTAACCATAGGATGTAATGATAAAGGGGACAGCAAGTGTAATAAAGCAAGCTATAGTATGAGTTACCCAACAGAGACAGAAAAAAATAAGCAAGTTGGAAGTTTAACAATATATGATAATGCTGGGAATTCAAAAGTATGTAGTGCTAATACATATGTAGATACAACGAGACCAACAAATTGTGTAGTAACAATGAAAGATAGCGAAAATAAAGTAGTAGCAAGTAGTAGTACAAGTAAAGTAAACGTAACGATAAGTGCAAGTGGAGAAGATAAAGAGACAGATGCTAGTGGAATAAAGAGCATAACATTTGATGTAAAGAATGGAAAGGGAACATCGCTTGGGCAAATAGAGACGACAAAAGATTTGGATAATGATACATATACGATAACGCCGACATGTATAGATGTAGCAGGTAATGTAACGATAGGTACAGTATCAACAATAACATTAGATAAGAGTATCGTCATAACGTATGCTGGGAATAGTGGAACAGGACAAATGGCAGAGACAGTATGTAAATATAATCAAGACTGTCAGATAGCACCTAATTTATTCACAAAGAGAGGATACACGATGACAAGTTGGAACACAACGAGTGATGGAAAGGGAAGTAGTTATAAATTAGGCGGAACGATAAAGAGTCGCGAGAGTTTGACGTTGTATGCACAGTGGACGGCAAATAAATATACAATAGCGTATAGTTGTAATGGTGGAAACGGAACAATAGCAAACGAAACCGCAACATATGATCAAAATTATACAGTAAATAGTGGAAATGCATGTAGTAAAAAAGGATATACATTCCAAGGATGGACGAGTGCCAGCAACGGACAAGATGATGGATATAAATGGACAGGATGGAGTGGAAAATGGACATTTATAAATGGTGATAAAGGTATAACGAGTGGAAAATTGACATTGTATGCAAGATGGAAAGCGAAGACGATGTCAGTAACGTTAAAGCAGCAAGGTGGAACGATAGATGGTTTAGGAAGCGATAAAGTAATAAGTGCAACCTATGACCAACATTTACCAAAAGTAAGTGTGCCAAAAAGGACAGGATATACATTCACAGGATATTATGATGCGACAAGTGGTGGAACAAAATATATAAATATAGATGGAAGTAGTGCGCGACTATGGGATAAAGAAGTAAATACAACGTTGTATGCACAATGGACAGCCAATAAATATACAGTAAAATTTGATAAACAAAAGGGAAGCGGTGGACAAGATAACGTCGTAGTAACATACGATCAAGCAATGCCGAAGGTAACAGTACCGACACGAACAGGATACACGTTACAAGGATATTTTGATGCAGCAAGTGGCGGAACGAAATATTATAATGCCGATGGAACGAGTGCAAGGTCATGGAATAAACCAAATGATGCTACATTGTATGCGCAATGGAAAGCAAATACATATACTGTTACGTTAAAAGGACAAGGAGGAAGTCCAACCGAGACGACAGTGAAAGCAACATACGATTCAGCGATGCCAAAAGTAAATAAGCCAACACGAAGTGGATTTAGATTTACAGGATATTTTGATGCAACGAGTGGTGGAAAGCAATATTATAAAGATGATGGAACGAGTGCAAATATATGGGATAAAACAAGTAATACAACACTATATGCGCAGTGGGTAGATTCATCAATACCAGTAGGAACGATTACAACGACAAAGGATTTCAAGAAGAATAGTCAGACAGCAACAATAAGTTGTTCAGATAACGTAGCCGTAGTAAGTTACTATTGGGGACCAAAGTCAAGTCCAGTTGCAAGTGACTATACAGGAATAACGAGTAATGCCAATTATACGACGACAAAGACAGTAAGTGGTGCAGGAACGTATTACTTGTCATGTAAGGACTCAACCGGAAATATATCAACAATAAAATCAGTAACATATCGAAGTTATACAGTAAATAATATGTTGTTGTCAGAGAGTGGAAAGAAAGGAACATATGATATAACTAACTATCCACAACAAAGTAGCGGAACGTTTATAATACCAGACAAAACAGTAATGACATTATCAAGTATATATACAATACCAGCACATGCAACTAGTTCAACGTTTGCAGGATATAGTACAAGTTCAGGTGGTAGTTTAACAACGAGTGCACCAACAATAAGTGGAAATGTAACATACTATATGTGGTTTAATAGAATAGAGTACACAATAACGGTAATAACAACTGAGCATGGAAGTAATAAAGTAACAGCGCAAAGTAATACTGGTGGTGTGCTAGCAGATAAAGCCGGAACAAATAAGACAATAACAGTAAGAGAAAACGAGACAGTAACAGCTACAGCTAGTGCCCAAACAGGATACAAATTAAATAACTTTACAGGATTGATAACAGGAAATACAAATCCTGGTAAGTTAGTTGTAAGTAAAGCAGGGGAAATAAAAGCAAACTTTGTTGCAACGACATATACGGTAACATTAAATCATCAAGGAGGAAGTGGCGGAACAGGAACAGTAACGGCAACATATGATCAACCAATGCCAAAGATAACGCCAGCTTCAAGAACAGGATATACATTAAATGGATACTTTGATGCATCAAGTGGTGGAAATAAATATTATAACAGTGATGGAACGAGTGCAAATACTTGGAAGAAGTTAGCTAATGCAACATTATATGCCCAGTGGACTGCAAGGCAGTATACGGTAACACTAAATGGAAATGGTGGAGTGCTAGGAACAGCAAGTCTAACCGCAACATATGCAGCAGCGTTACCAAAAGTAAGTAGTTTGCCAACGCGAAATGGATATACATTCCAAGGATTCTTTGATGCAGCAAGTGGTGGAACGAAATATATAAATGCTGATGGAACGAGTGCAAAGAATTGGGATAAGCCAAATGTCGCAACACTATATGCACAGTGGACCGCAAATAAATATAAAATAACATTTAATCAAATGAGTGGAACTGGTGGACCAGCAAGTGTTGATGCAACATTTGGTCAAGCAATGCCAAAAGTAACACCACCGACAAGGACAGGATATGCCTTTGGAGGATACTACGATGCATCAAGTGGTGGAACAAAATACTACAATACCGATGGAACGAGTGCAAGAAATTGGGACAAAGCAAGTGTTGCAACGTTATATGCAAGATGGACCGCAACGACATCAACAGTAACGTTGAATAAAAATGGTGGAACTGGTGGAACAGCAAGCGTAACAGCAACATTTGACGCAGGAATGCCAAGTATAACAGTGCCAACTTATGCAGGATACACATTCCAAGGATATTATGATGCAACAAGTGGTGGAACGAAATATTATAATGCCAATGGAACAAGTGCAAGGACATGGAACAAAGTAGGAGCACAAACGCTATATGCAAGATGGAGTGCTAATACATATACAATAACGTATTTAGGAAATGGTAATAATAGTGGAAGTATGGCAACAACAAGTTGTACATTTAATAATAATTGTACATTAAGAGCTAATACCTTTGTTAAGAATAGCTATACATTCGTAAATTGGCTTGGAAATAATAATGTAACATATGGTAATAGTGCAACATTCAAATATACCATTGTAGGAAATCTTAATTTAACAGCGCAATGGAAATTAAGTACATTTACAGTAACGTTGAATAAAAATGGTGGAACTGGTGGAACAGCAAGCGTAACGGCAACATACGGTTCTGCAATGCCTGCAATATCAGTACCATCAAGAACAGGATATACATTCCAAGGATATTATGATTCAACAAGCGGTGGAACGAAATATTATAATGCTAACGGAACAAGTGCAAATATATGGAACAAAACGGCTGCATCGACATTATATGCCCAATGGAAAGCAAATACATATACTGTAACGTTAAATAGAAATGGTGGAAGTGGTGGAACAGCAAGTGTAACGGCAACGTATAATTCTGCAATGCCAAGAATTACAATTCCAACTTATTATGGATATGCATTCCAAGGGTACTATGATTCAATAAGTGGTGGAACACAATATTATAAGTCCGACGGAACAAGTGCAAAAACATGGAACAAAACGGGTGCATCGACATTGTATGCAAGATGGACAGCTGATTGTTCAAGGACAACAAAAATATGCTCCGACTGTACTAATTATGGTTCTTGTAATAGGTATGGACAAAAGTCATGTTCTAAAACTTGTGGAAATTATGCTTATTATAATAATAGTTTATATTGCTCTAGTGCTACTAGTGAAACAAAAACAGTAGGTTGTAGTAATTTTACTGGTACTTTAACAGTTTGTACTGCAAATGATCCACTTCGATTGAGATATGGACCTGGAACTAATTATGATCAAATATATAATTATGGTTGGCGAGTTGTAAATAAAGGTACAACATTCCATGTTACAGAAGGACCTAAGAGTGGTCAAGGATGTGGTAGCTGGTTTAAAGGATGGGGTGTTTCTTCTGATAAGGATGGCTGGGCTTGTGGTGATTATTTATGCTAGGTAGGTGTTAAGTATGAAAAGAATAATAGGAATGATATTAATAATTATTTCAATGATTTTCTTCATAAGTGCTATTATAATTATCAACGTTTCAACCAAAAATGAAAAAAAAGATAAAGATAAAGAAATCACTTCTCCAGAAATAGAAGAAAAAAAAATAAATATTAAAGGCGGGACATTGCCTTTATGTTCCGCTGGAGACTTGACTGAAGAAGATTACAAAAATGAAAACAGCAATAATAATATTATTTTTACTAATAAAAATTATATTACAGATAAAAATGGTAATCGTTCTAATAATAGTAAACTTTTAAAAGAAGCACATGAATATCAAGGAACAACTATTAACAGTATAAATATTACATCTGAACGTTGTCATGAAAAGTATGCTAAGTTATCTGTTAATGTTACCAACAATAGTGGTAAAGATAGCGCTGATATTATATTAAATTTTCACTTTACTGATGACAGCGGTAAAGAGTTGAATTCAGTCGGAGTTTCTTTATCACCATTAAAAAATGGAGAAACAACTACTGTTGATGAAAACATTGGTGTAAGAATAATAGATGCCTATGACTATACTTTATCTATTAGTAGTATTGAAGATGCTGTAGGTTAATAAAAAGTGGTTAAATTTTTAACCACTTTTTTATATGTTGTTAAGTTTACTTTATATGTATTTTTTGTTATAATTATTCTAGATTGTAGTTAGGTGGTGAATCAGTATGAATGATGAATTAGATGAGCAAAAAAAAGAATCTTTAAAAGAATCAGTTAATAAACATCGTATGTTGAATGCTGTTCATAGTTCCCAAAGTCCTCAATCAAGTAATGCTGGTTTAGAAAAAGCCTTAAAAAAAAGTACTATAAAAGCTTCAGTTCCACCTCTTGCTCAAGCTGCTGGTGTTCCAACACCTATTACTGATAGTTCTTTAGAAACAGATAGTGGTGAAGCTTTATTAGAGGAAGTTGCAAATGAACCTACCACAGTTGCTGGTACTGCTGTTGTCGTATCAAATTTAGTTAGTAAGACTTGGTTATGGTATACAATTATTGGTGTTTCTTTTTGCCTATTTATTTTTATGATTGCTTTAGTATTTTTATTAAAGAATAGTGATAATATGAACTATGCTGCTGACAACTTTTTTGAAAATGAAAACTATAAGAAATTATATGAAGAGGTTGAAAATGTTGTTTCAGAATATCGTTCTAAATATGGTGTAACTGTTGATAAATATTTAATAATAGCAGCTTTGACTGCTCTACAAGATAACTCTTATTACGTAGATGATACTGAAAGTGGTGCATATAACTATACAACTGCTGAAGATGATGGTTATTATAAATCACTTGATGAAATGACAGCAAAGATTGAAATACTTGCTAAATATCAAATCAAAACATATGCAAATTGTAGTAGTGATAGTAGTTCGGTTCGTAAAATTGCTAGCAATGATGATAACACTAATATTTTTAACTTTTGGACATCTGCTGCTTCTCGTGAGAAAAACTATGATTGTAGTGGTGGTGGAACTTCTTATTCATTGTCAACAGAAAAAGGTTCTTATGATGATGAAAATAGTGGTGGAGTTTTCTATTGGAATTTGATAGATGAAAACTTTATGGTTGAATATTATCCAGAGTATTTTGATGAAGTACTAGATGACGAATTATACCATACACATCTTGCTGATGCTGTTGATTATATATATTTGTATGCCGATTCATTGCGCCAAATTGATTGTGAAAATAGTGGTTCTGTAGCTGGAAACTTTCCAGTTGTAGATGTAACTTGTCCACAAGTAGTTGTTACACCATGTGTGAGTACAAAGGGTGCACATTGCTTTCCTGATTATGGAAATTATGATTTGGAAAGTTATGTTGCTGGTGTTGTAAATAGAGAATTTTCACCTAGTTATATGAAAACAATTGCTGGTAGTAATGCTGATATAAAAGAGAATATTAAAGCTTTTGCAATTGCAATTCGTACTTATACTTTATCTAAGACTAGAAATTGTACTGGAACTATTGAAAATAGTGATAGAAATCAAGTATTTAAACCAACAGATGATCCAATTATTTGGGAAGCTGTTAATGAGACAAGTGGTGTGGTAATAACTTATAATGATAATATTATTTCAGCAATGTATGATTCTTTTTATAATGCTGGTGGAACATCAGCAACCTATACTAAAATTCCTAGTAGTGAAAGACATACTGTAACAATTCCAAGTTCTTGGAGAGGTTATGCTGCTGGAGGACATGGACAGGGTATGAGTCAAATTGCAGCATTGAATTTAGCTGTTAACGAAGGTAAAAACTTTCAAGAAATTTTAGAGTATTTTTATGCTGATGGTATTGAATTAAAAAGTATGACAGGAACCAGTCCTGTTATTGGTGGTAGTGGTTCAGCTTATTGTCAACGAAACAATAATGAAAAGCAAGAAGAAGGAAAAAGTACTTGTAATGGAACAACTGCTTATCGTGAAAGAAAAGTAGATCCTTTATCAACAGATAAATCTCTTGAATTATTATCTTGTACTGCTGATCAAACCGAAAAAGCTTTTAATGAAATATCAGAAGCTTGCGGTACTATTCCAATGGGAAATAATAACTATAATATTTTTAATGCCACAAAGAGTCGTTTTACTCCTAGTTTATACTATGTTGGTCGTGCTTTTGATTTTAACCAAAATAAGGGAATGCAAGATAGTAATAATTACTTCTATGTAACTCTTGATAATACTAGTAGTTATAGTAATTCTAATTATTATCGTCTATATTGCGAGGTTACTGGAAAGACAGATAGTAAATACGCAAAAGATCGAGAAATAAGACCAGTTAAGTTTAATAATGGTTCATTTACAGCAATGTCAACTATTAGTGGTAAATTCTTAGATGTTACTGGTGTTTTAAATAGTTATGGAATATATGGTGTTGGTCCAAGAGAATGCTTGAATAGTGGTAATTATTCTTGTGCTCAATGGTGGCAATTTCAAGATACTGGTGGTCTAACTAAGGATAAGACAACATTTGCTGATGTATTAAATCAGTATTATGGTCCTGGAAAAAGCTATGATGATACTGCTGCTAGTGATAGTCTTAAAAAGAGATGGAATGGTGGAGGTTTTAGTTAGAAAGGGGTCCTATGAAACTAGAAAATTTTAAAAAGAATAAACCTATCATTATGATAATTATTGCTGTTATATTGTATGGTATTGTTATGTGTATAATTTTCTTCAACCTTGATAGTGATGATTCCATCGTTTTACAACATAATTATCTAATAATAAATGGTGAAAATTTTTATGAATATGAAAACAAGCAAATAAAAACAATATCATTTAGTGATACAAATTTTGAAAATGAGAAATTTAATATTTATAACAATGGTAAAAATCGTGGTAGTTTTTATGTAACAAAAGATGGTTCAGAGTATCAATTTATAAAATTTTTTAGAAATAAAGGTTCAGATGGTTATATTCCTAAATTGCCATTTATTGCTCTTACAAGTGGAATGGAACCAATTAGTTTTATAAAAAACGATTTAGATGACAATGATATTGAAAATTTGAAGGAATTGATGCTTGATAAAGATATTTTAGATCTTGGTACTCTTTTTAAAAGTTATAAAATAAATATTGATCTTGACGATGATGCAAAAGAAGAAACTCTTTATGTAGCATCTAATTATGACTATATAAATATTAATGATAAAATGTTTTCAATCGTTTATGTTCTTGATGATAATAAAGAATATATTTTAGAAGAAAATTATTATACACAAGATAATATAGATGAATTTATTCAATTAGATATATCTTATATATTAGATTTAGATGGTGAAAGAAAATATACTGTTGTTGTTAGTAGTAGTGATAATAGTACTACCATTAATAATTTTTATTTAAAAAATAATAATTATTATAAGCAAATAAGGTTAGATTAGGTGGTATTATGAAAAATAGATATAAGTTATTGTTTTTGTTATTTTTTACACTAATATTGACTGGTTGTACTTTTAAATATGATATAAAAATTATGCTAAATGGTAAAGTTGTTGAGAGTGCTACTTTATTTGATGGTACAACAACTATTAAGGATAAAAAAGAGTTTTTGTCTCTTGTTGATAAAAGTTTAGAAGTTTTTGATGTTAAGGTTGATGAGAAAAAAAATATTTATGATGGCAATTTAATTGGTATTAAATTACAAAAGGATTATTCTAATTTACATGATTATGCTAGACAAAATAAAGCAGTTAAATATATTTTTGAAAATATTGCTGTAAATGAAGAAAATAAGATTGTAAATATTAAGTCTATTTCGAGTCAATATGATATTATTCAAAATGAAAATAATGGTTCTTATAATTATACTAATTCTGAAATAACTTTGACTTTACCATTTAAAGTTATTGATTCTAATGCAAATAAAATAGATGTTGAAAATAATAAATATACTTGGTTAGTAAATGATGATTTTAAAGAAATAAAAATTAGTTATGATAAAACGAAATACTATACAAATAATGTCTTTAAACTATTTCCTTATATGACTGTTGACATTTGGTTGACATTACTATTAGTAGTTATTATTATTTGGTTTGTAATTTCTACATTAATTTTGGGATTTAGACTTTTAAAACGTGAAAAAATGTGATATAATAACGCTTAATTTATTGCATTGTTAAATAAATTTGTTATAATATTATTGTATTTTATAAAGGAAAGAAGGGCGACATATGAAGTTGAGATTTAGAGCAGATGCACAAGATGTGTTAATTTTTGTTGTGTTTGCCATTTTTCTTTTATTTGTTGTTGCATTAGGGGTAGTAAATTTATCTAATTTAGCAAATGGTGAAGGATTAACACTTAATCCTTTCATTGCCTTTAATGAAGACTTTTTATTTGCGACAATAGTTTTTTATATACTTGCTTTAGTTGCTCTTTTTATTAGCGTTAGTTCTTATTTCTTTGAACGTGAAGAAGGATTTGGTTTCGGGGTTGGAAAAAAGGATAAAGGATATAGTAGATGGTCAAAAGAAAAAGAAATGAAGGCTGTATTAAAAGAAGTTGATCCTAAAGCCGAAAAGAGTGATTATGCTGGTATACCTTTGATTAGTAAAAATGGAAAACTTTGGGTTGATGATGGTGAATCACATAACTTAGTTATTGGTGCTACTGGTTCAGGTAAAACAGTTAATACAGTTTTGCCATCAATAAAAGTTTTAGCTAAAAAAGGTGAGTCAATGGTTTTGACAGATCCAAAAGGTGAACTTTTTGAAAAAACAGGTGGATTACTAAAAGCAAAAGGTTATGATTTGATTTTATTAAATTTCCGTAATCCACAAAAAGGAAATGCTTGGAACCCTATGACTTTACCTTATCAATTATATAAAAATGATAATAAAGATAAAGCAATAGAGTTATTGGATGACCTTGCTTTAAATATTTTGTATGAAGAAAATAGTGGAAATGCTGATCCGTTCTGGGAAAAAACTTCAGCGGACTACTTTTCTGGATTAGCTTTAGGTTTGTTTGAAGATGCTCCAGAGGAAAAGATTAATATTAACAGTATTAGTTTGACAACAACCGTTGGTGAAGAAAAATGTGGTGGATCTACTTATGTTAAAGAATATTTTAATATGAAAGATCCTAATTCGCCAGCTTATATAAATGCTAGTGGAACTATTATGGCTCCAAATGAAACAAAAGGTTCTATCATTTCCGTATTTAAACAAAAAGTAAAATTGTTCTCTTCTCGTGAAAATTTATCAGAAATGCTTAGTTATAGTGATTTTAGTCTTCGTAGTATTGGTGAAAGACCAACAGCTGTATTTATTATCATTCAAGATGAGAAAAAAACGTACCATTCATTAGCAACTATCTTTATTAAACAGTGTTATGAAACATTAATTGATGTTGCTCAAGAACATGGTGGTAGACTTCCTTGTCGTACTAATTTCTTATTGGATGAGTTTGCTAATATGCCACCTTTGAAAGATGTTACAACAATGATTACTGCTGCTCGTTCAAGACAAATTCGTTTTACGATGATTATCCAAAACTTTGCACAACTTAATCAAGTATATGGAAAAGAAAATGCTGAAACAATAAAGGGTAACTGTGGTAATATTGTTTATTTAATTTCAACTGAATTGGCAGCTCTTGAAGAAATTAGTAAACTTTGTGGTGAAGTTAAATCTAAGAAAGATGATAAGACAGCTTCAACGCCACTTGTAACTGTATCAGATTTGCGTCAAATGAAGTTATTTGACCAAATTGTTTTACGTATGCGTATGCAACCATTTAAGACATCTTTTGTTCCTGATTTTAAAATAGATTGGGGAAATCAACAATATCCAAAAATGGAATATCCAGAACGTGAAAAACGTCCTGTTCAAGTTTTTGATGTTCGTGAGTTCGTTAAGGCTAAGCGTCAAGAAAAAATCCGTGAAATGATGGAAAGTAATAATGCTCCTTCGCCAAGTGGTGGAGTTGGTTTGATGCCACCGACACCTCCAACACCTTCACCTTTTAAAGAAGAACCTAAACCAAGCAATGATTCAAGTGGTGTCGATATTGATGATTTAGTTCGTAAGATAGATGCTAAGATTGCCGAAATTGAACGTGAGGAAAAAGAGAAAAATAAACAAGAGCCAAAAGAAGATAAGCCTAATGTTATTGAAAATCCTAAAGAAGAACCTGTTGTTGTTAAAGAAGACGACAAAGAATCTATTTTTGACGATGATACAATTATTTCAATGGATAGCATTGAGGATAAAGTCAATGATATGTTTAAACCTTCTACAGATTTCACTAAAAATAAACTTGAAGAAGAAAAACCAAAAGAAGAAAAAATTGTTACATCAGAAGTTAAAGATAAACCAACTATTTCTTTGGATGATGTTGATGAAGATCAATTCTTTGATGACTTTTTTGAAGATTAACAAGTCGTTGACTTGTTTTTTCTTTTTTAAAATTTACTTATAAATATAATCGTGATATACTTATTTTATAGTAGGTGATTTCATGAAAAAAGTAACAAAGAAAAATAAAAAAAATAATAATATTATATTTTTGGTAGTGATGTCAATAATATTATTAGGACTAATTTTTCTTTCTTTTTATATAAAGCCTAAAAATGGCCGTACTAATGAATTGTTTACTTTTAATATTGGTGAATTTAAAAATATTAGTCCAATTGATTTTGAAATGTTTAAAGCCTCTTTAAACTCTAATGATACATCTATTATTTTCTTGTGTATCTATGAAAATGGACAATGTTATGATGAGGTTAATTATTTAAATTCTATTGCTGAAAAATATAAATTAAATATCGAATATATGGATATTTTAGAATTAACTGATGTGGAAAAAATAGAACTTCAAGAAAAAAGTGACATATTTGCTGATGATCAGTTTTTCCCTAATTTATTGATTATAAAAGAAAATAAGATTTATGACAATAATAATAGTTATTTAAATCAAGATGAAATTATAGATTTCTTTAAGAAAAATAATATAATATAGAATAGCGGTGGTAGTATGAATATAAAAAAAATAATAAGTTTTATAGTAATTGCTTTTATTTTGGTTTTGATTTATCAATTTGTAGTTATATATTTTGAAAAAGGACATTCTATTCAATATAATATTTCTGGAAATAATATAGAATTTAAAGTTTTAGAAAAATATCAAAAAACAGATTTAGAAGATGGTTATACAATTACTATAACTAGTCCTGATAATAGGCAATATTCTTATTATATGAAAAATAATTTTAATAAACAAAAAAAAATAATTTCAGAAGTTAAAATATATAATAAAGATAATTATCAATGCTTATATCCAGTAACTATTAGTAATACTGAAACAGAAGTGTTATGTAGTGATGGTAAAAATACATATTCTTCAGAATATACTAATAAAAAAATAAATATTGAAGAATTCTTAAATGAATTAAAACTTAAAGATAAATATAATGATTCTAAAAGTGACCCAGTAAAAGATGGACAAGTTATAATATATAAAAATAATTTATATGATAATGAGTATTTAGAAATATATCGTTATAAGTCTTTATTAACTTATAATAAAGATAAAAAAAATAGTTTTACTTTTTCTAGCAAAGATATATATACTAATGAATTAGGGCAATATATAAATAATTATTTTTTACTTCCTATTGAAAATACTAAAAAAGAGGTTGCTGAATATTACATTGTCGATGTAAAAAAATATGATTATAAATATATTACTCTTAGTCAAACCCTATCTAACAATTTATATAATATTGGAGTTGTAGATGGTAAATTATATGGATTTGATTTAAAAAATAAAGTAGAATATGAAATAAATCCAAAGAGTGGTAGTTTTGAAGTTATTGGTAATGTTAATAAAGGTTTTAAATTTTATGAAAATGGTAATTGGATTGAAAAAAGTGTAACTGATTTTACTAAAAATAAAATTAAAATATCTACAATATCTAAAACTGATGATTTAAAATTTGATTATGATAAGATATATGAATCAAATATTGCTTATTATTTAATTGATAATGGTAAAGTATATCGTGTTTATAAGAATGCTAAAGACGTTCGTACATTACTTTTTGAAGAAGATAAGCATAATAATTTAATAGTTAATAAAGATCGCATTTATTATATAAAAGATAATTATTTATATCGATATGATCAGTATGGAACAAAAGTATTGGTTAATAATAATGAGTTTAAATATAATAATACTAATATATATTATGTATATAATGATTAAAAGGATGAAAGTCCTTTTATTTCATTGACGGAATATTTTTAATATTATAAAATAAGTTTTGAGAAAAGAGGAATTTATATGAAAAAAGATTTAGTAGATATATATAGAGACTATGAAAAATTTTTAGATAAAGAAGTAATTATTGATGGGTGGGTTCGTAATCATCGTAAACAAAAAGAGTTTGGATTTATTGATTTTTCTGATGGAACACAATTTAAAACATTACAAGTAGTTTATGATAATAAATTAGATAAATTTGATGATATTCAAAAAATTAGAGTAGGTAGTGCTATTGAAGTTAAGGGTGTTTTAGTAAAGAGTCCAAAAGAAGGACAATTATTTGAATTGCAAGCAAAAGAGGTTACTCTATTAGGAGATGCACCAGAAGACTATCCAATCCAACCAAAGCGTCATACTAGAGAATTTTTACGTGAAATGGCTTATTTAAGACCAAGAACTAATTTGTTTCAAGCTGTTTTCCGTATTAGAAGTTTAGCAGCTATGGCTATTCATGAATATTTTCAAAATAATGGTTATGTCTATGTTCATACACCTTTGATTACTTGTGCTGATTGTGAAGGATCAGATCAAATGTTTAAGATTACGACACTTGATTTTGATAATTTAGAAAAAGATGAAAATGGTAAAGTTGATATGTCAAAAGATCTTTTTGGTAAAAAAGCTTTTGTTACTGGTAGTGGACAACTTCATGGTGAAGCTTTTGCTTTGGCTTATAAAAAGATATATACTTTTGGACCAACTTTTAGGACTGAAAATTCTAATACTAAGACACATGCTAATGAATTTTGGATGATTGAACCAGAAATTGCTTTTTGTGATTTAAATGGTTTAATGGATATCGAAGAGGAAATGTTAAAGTATGTTGTTAACTATGTGCTAGAAAAAGCTAAAGATGAATTGGAATTTTTAGATAGTTTTGTTGAGAAAGGTCTAATTGAAAAACTAACTAAATTGGTTAATTCTAATTTTACAAGAATTGCACATAAAGATGTTATCGATATTTTAAAGAAAGCCGATGTTAAATGGGAATTTGAACCAGATTATGGTGAAGATATAGCTAAGGAACATGAAAAGTATATTACTGATTACTTTAATGGACCAGTTTTTATTACGGATTGGCCAAAAGATATTAAAGCTTGGTATATGAAAACAAATAGTGATAATGAAACAGTTGCAGCTGTTGACTTAGAGGTTCCAGGAGCAGGAGAATTAATGGGTGGTTCCCAACGTGAAGAAGATTATGATAAATTAATTAGTCGTGCTAAAGAAATGGGTGTTGATTTAGATACAGTTGATTGGTTCTGCAATCTAAGAAAATATGGTGGATGTTATCATTCTGGATTTGGAATGGGATTTGAAAGATTGATAATTTACTTAACTGGTGTTGAAAATATTAGAGATGTTATACCATTCCCAAGAACACCTGGTACTTGTTTGTATTAAAGACTTATTTAAGTCTTTTTCTTTTTTATCCTTTTTTGCATATATTAATATAGGTGATATGATGGATACATATATAGTAAAAAGAAATGAAACAATAGAAGAAATTGCTAAAAAATTTAATTTAAATGTAGAAGAGATTCAATCAGTAAATGATATAAATGTATACGATATAAAAGAAGGAGATGTGATTAAAATTCCTTTTATATTATCAGATGATTTTATTTATTATGAAGTAGAAAATGGTGATACTTTAGAGAACATTGTTAAAGGAAAAAATCTTGATGTTAAAACAATTGCCCATTTAAATGGTTTAGATGTAAAAGATTATATTTATCCAAAACAAGTTATTATAATTCCTAAAGATAATGTAAGAGTATATATTACAGAAGAAGGAGACACTATTAAAGATTTAGAAAAGAAACTAGGTTTTTCAATAGATAAAATATTAGAAGATAATCCTGATATATATTTAGTTGATAATCAATTATTAATAGAAAGAACTTAATTTTTTAAGTTTTTTTATTCCATTAAATGAAAAAGTGCTATAATAAAGAAGATAGATAGTAGGTGGTACATATGGAAAATAGAAAAAATGAAAAAGGATTCACATTAATAGAGTTACTAGCGGTAATAGTAATATTAGGAGTGTTGATAGGAATAGCGTTTCCCTCAATAAGTGG
>CANPXE010000024.1 GCA_947585665.1 uncultured Bacilli bacterium
TTTTGTTTCAAAACATAAAAAAATTTTTTCCATAAGAAAACCTCTAGAAAAATCTAGGGGTTTGTCTACAGTCTGAGAAAATAATATGAAAATATTATTTTCGACCTTGCCCAAATCCAACCGTTTTTTCTTCAAGAAGTCGGCTAGCTAAAGTGTGAATGACATTACTAGCAACATCACCATCAGGTGAAATGTAATCGACACAACTAGTGAAAGCTTCTTTCTTGATAACATCATCTGCTTCTTTATCTCTTCTTCCAACTAGCATTACAATACTATCACGATTTTGCCACATAACTTTAGAAATAACACTATAAAAAGAGGAATTATAATCTTGGGCTAAAATGATAATTGGTGTATCACACGATGCAACAAGACTAATAATCGGACTCTCTCCTCGACCTACACCCAAACTTCTTTCTGTTATATCAGGGTCAAAAAGACGGGAAAGACTATGTTTATAATCTATTAATGAAGAACAAACTACAAAACTTTCAACTTCACCATAATCTTCTAAGAAACGTTCAATTACTTTGGCATCTTTTTTCTTTAAAACTGTATTATCACTCAAAATAACAACATTTTGTCTAGGAACTTTTTCCTTATTTGAATTAAGCATTTTTATCTCCCTCTGTCTTATCCATTGCTTGGCCTTTTTTAATTAGACTAGCAACTTCTTTTTCTAACTTTTGATTTGCTTCTTCTAAAGTCATATTACCTACTTTAAATGGTTTACCATAAACA
Source organism: uncultured Bacilli bacterium (assembly GCA_947585665.1). Lineage (GTDB taxonomy): Bacteria > Bacillota_I > Bacilli_A > RF39 > UBA660 > RUG11788. The sequence continues at coordinate 745 of CANPXE010000024.1, forward strand.
ATGCGCAAATTTTTACTACGGAATTTATAGTCACCAGAAACACCAAAAGGAATTAAAGTGGCATTGGTCTTTTGAGCCATTGATACCGCTCCAAATTTAAAAGGTAATAATAACTTATCGGTTTTATTGCGTGTTCCCTCAGGAAACAAACCAACTGTTCCACCAGCATTTAACACGTCAAGCGCAGCATTTTTAGCTTCTTCATCTTTAATCGAACGATCAACTTTAATAACCCCCGTCATCTTAAAAAACCAACTGACTTTCCAATCATCGAAGTATTCACGTTTAGCCATCCAGTGAATCATACGTTTAGTCGCGATAATCGTCAAGCATTGATCCATGATATGAATGTGATTACCAACAAATAAAGCACATCCATCTTCTTCTTTAGGAATATTTTCTTTATTATATATTTTAGGATTATAATAAAACTTAAAAATAGGTTTTAAAATAGCTTTTAAAAAGACATAGGCAAACTTACCATCATTTTTCTTCATCATCCTCACCTATTATCATTATAACATTTATATCTATTTTTGTTTATTCTTTTTTGCTTGCTTTTCAGCTTCTTGACGAGCTAATTCTTTAAAATCAACTTTACCAATCAAAGTTTGCGGAAGGCTCTCACGAAATTCGAAGTCATAAGGAACCGCATACTGTGACAAATTCTTTTTACAATAGTCTTTGATGTTTTTCTTTAAAGCTAAAGATTTTTTATAACCCTTTTTTAGAATGATATAAGCTTTCGCAACTTCAACTTTATAAGGATGCGGAATGCCAATAACAGTACACTTTAAGACAGCTTCATGGTTTTCAATAACGGTTTCAATTTGTTGTGGATAGACATTATAACCACTAGTGATAATCATTCTTTTTAATCTTTGACGATAGAAGAAAACGCCATCTTTATCCATATAACCAATGTCACCAGTATGAAGCCAAATGTAACCATCACTATGCATTTGTAAGACTTCATTAGTCTCTTTTTCATTATCTAAGTATCCCATCATAACGGTTGGACCACAGACACATATTTCGCCATCTTCCATTACCCCTACTTCTTCTTGGGTTCCAGGACGAACAATTTTATAGTAGTTTCCAGGAAGCGGAATACCAATACTTCCCTCTTTATTAGCACTACCAAAAGCAACAGCGGTTGCGGCAAGTGATTCCGTCATTCCATATCCTTGGGCAATTCCTACGGAGCATTTATGTTCAAAAAGAAAAGTATTTATTTTGCGTTCTAATGGCAAGTTGAGACTATCACCACCCGAAATAATATGTTTAATATGGGATAAATCTAACTTTTCATCATCTATTTTTAATAATGCTTCATATAAAGTTGGTACTCCAAAGATGATATTAGGATGTGATTTTAAAAGAATCTTTGTAAATCTTTTAGCGTCAAACTGGGGCATTAAAATTAATTTGCATCCTAAACATTGCGGACCATATATGTTAACACCAAGACCAAAGCCATGGAATATTGGCATGATGGCAAGGCAAGAATCACCAACAGTAACATCTTTAAAAACAATTTTGGCCTGTTCCATTAACGATGTAAAGTTACCATTTGATAAAACGATGCCCTTAGGATTTCCTGTTGTTCCACCACTATGTAAAATGACAGCGGGATGATTTTTGGAAGTATCAAAGATATATCTTCCATTGTAATTTTTTCCCTTATGAATAAATTCTTTCCAATAAATGTATTCAGGACTTGCCTTTGGCTTTTTTATTTTATAACCTTGTGTTACTTGATAACCAACACCTAATAAAAAAGGCATTGAATCTTTAGCTGATACGACAATGGTACGATAGACTTCTGTCTCATTAATAATATTTTTAACTTTCTCATAACACATATCAATCATGACCAACATGACACTTTTAGTTGAATTTAAATATTGTTTTATTTCTTGTTCACCAGATAAAGGATGAACCATATTCGCGATGGCCCCAATCTTGTTAAGGGCATAAAAACAAGTAATTCCTTCAGGTGTATTAGGCATACATACTGTTACGACATCACCTTCTCTAATTCCCTGACAACGAAAAGCTCTTGCACAATTATCAATATCGTGAAGAAATTGTTTATAGCTCACAACAGTTCCAAAATAGTCATAAGCTTGCTCATCCAAAAAGTTATTAGCACATTTCTCAAAATAATTATAAATAGAAATGTCTGGTGTCGTAATTGTTCTTTCCGAACGATCATAGTATTTACGCCAAGGCGCATTAGGCTTCTTAAGTCTTTTTATGCGATTAATAATATCCATGTTTACCTCTTTTCAAGTAATAAATCTTTTACTTCATTCATTAACTTTTCATTGGCAATAGTTAAATCATCGGTTTTAACATAATATGGTTTACCATAAACTATTTTCATACGTTTTATGAATGGCTTATATTTACCAGTTATCGCAAAAGGAAGAATTAGTTTTTTGGCATCATGAGCCATTTTAACAGCCCCAATTTTAAATGGCGCAACAACATTTCCCGTACGATTAAAAGTTCCTTCAGGAAATATCCCTACGACATGATCTTTCTTTAACTCTTTAACAGCCATAGGTATTGCTGTATGGTCTTTTTCACGACGATTAACAGGAATTACTTGGACCCATCTAAAAATAAAAGCAAACTTCGACTTTAATAACTCGTCTTTAGCTAAAAAATGTACTGTTCTTTTATTAGTCGCAATCAAAAAAATACAATCCATATTATTGCTGTGGTTCCCCGCAAGAACAACGCCCTCTTCTTTTGGAATATTCTCTTTACCAATGACAATTGGTCGATAAACAATATAGAAAAAAGCTTTAATTAATGGTCTAACCATACGATAAAACCAAACGTCCATAACTACCTCCAAAATTTAGTATAACTTATCCCTTTCCAAATAACAATTATTTTGTTAGGAAACTAACAATTATAGATAAGTAACTATAATTAATAATATTAATATTGCTAAAATAATAATCGATGTTTTACTAATTTTTAATCGTTTATAATCTTTAGCCTTTAAGGATGATGTATAAATACCATTATCATCAAGAATTAAACCAAGATATTTCTTATTTTTTAAATCATTCTTACTAAGAATTGTAAAACTAGTAGAATCATCTAAATCAAGATACTTAATATCTTTTGGCATTAGTAAAATATCAAATGTCATTACAATATCACCAATTGAACCAGCAATATTAAAAATAGATAAAAGTAACAATAAATTATTATTAGTAATTAAACCAATGATATAAGTAAAAATACCAATGAAAAATAAGGGGAAAACTAAAGAAATAAGAATGTTTAATTTACTAATTTTCTCTTTACACATACAGTAAAAAATACCTTTTTCTAGTTCAGCGCCAAAAATGACATTCTTAAATTTTACTTTCCCTAAAATGAGAAAACCAATACCATGTAATATTTCATGAAGAATTAACCAAAAGATCAATATTACTATCCATGACATTTGGATATTTAAAACATCAAGATTACCTGTTAAAAAATAAGTGAGAATAAAAAGAAAAATTAATAAAACAAAGTCTAAAATATTTAATAAAAATAAATTTAATTTATAAGTATAATAGTTCATAAATCACCTAAAATATTTCTTATATTCACCCTTATCTTTGATGAAAGACAAAAATTCATTTAATTTCTTAACATTTTCTTTATTAATGATAAAGGCTTGATTATCACTAATAAAGATATAGACATTATTCTTAGTTTCACAAATGCGATATAAATCTTTATAATTAACTTTTAAATCAGTATGTTTTGATTTACTAGTAAAATAGTCTTCATAAAAAGTTAAAGTCTCTTCTAAAATTTGTATTTTAACACTATTATGATACATCTTCTTTATTTGATGATTTATTGTCAAAGCAAAAGTAAGAGGATAAATAATCGCAAAAACACCTAAGAGAATGACGACATACCAATTACCCTTTAAAGCATTTAATACAACTGCTAAAATCATTAAGAAGATAATAACTAATTTAGGTATTAAACTACTTTTAAATTTATTTAAATAGAAATGTTGAAAACGGGAAAATTCTTTTTCAGTTATTGTTGTCGTCGTTTTAAAAAGATAATTACCATTCTCTTCTTTTGTTCCTTTTTTATTTTTATTACTCATATCATCACCTATTTAATTATACCATATAATAAAAAAAAGTAGTATTAAACTACTTATTTTTCAAGATAAAAGTAACTGATATTACAAGTCATTAAAAGCGTCTCTTGTTCATCATAAATAGATACTTCAAATAAAGAAATACTACGACCACTTTTAATGCATTTACAGATAGCTTTAATGTGTCCTTTGGAACAAGAATGAAGATAATTAACGGATGAATTGATGGTAACAGCTTTACCTCCTGTTGTTCGAGCCGCGATTCCGGCAGCGGTATCCGCAAGACCAAAGAGATAACCGCCATGAACAATACCGTAAGGATTTAGACTACTTTCACTAACTTCCCCTTCTAGTTCACAATAATTTTCTAATACTTTTACTACTTTATAATTATTAGTTTTCATAAAACCTTGAACATCTTTTAATTGTTCAAGAGCTTGTTTTGTTAAATCTTCCATATTTCCTCCTACTCTAATTCAAAAGCCCCAGTATACAACTGATAATACTTACCTTTTTCTTCAATTAGTTTTTCATGGTCGCCTCTTTCAATGATTTCACCATTTTCTAAAACCATTATCGCTTTAGCATTGCGAACGGTTGATAAGCGGTGGGCAATGACAAAGACGGTTCGCCCTTCCATCAATTTGTCCATGCCATCTTGGACAATCTTTTCGGTACGCGTATCAATACTAGAAGTTGCTTCATCCAAAATCATAACCGGTGGATTACTTACAGCACATCGCGCAATAGCGAGTAGTTGTCGTTGTCCTTGGGAAAGATTAGAACCATTGCCTTTAATAATGGTATTATAACCATTTGGTAATTTACGAATGAATTTATCAGCATTCGCAAGACGGGCTGCTTCAATGCACTCATCATCAGTCGCATTCTCTCGTCCATAACGCAAATTATCCATTATTGTTCCCGTAAAGAGATTAGTATCTTGTAAAACGATTCCTAATGACTTACGCAAATCATTCTTATTAATTCGTTTAATATCAATACCATCATAAAGAATTGTTCCTGATTCAATATCATAAAAACGATTTATTAAATTTGTAATAGTTGTCTTACCAGCACCAGTTGCCCCAACAAAAGCAATCTTTTGACCCGGTTTCGCATACAAATTGATATCTTTAAGAACTTGTTTTCCTTTGACATAACTAAAATCAACATCAATAAAACGAACATCACCTTTTAACTCTGTCAAAGTATTATTATCTAAATCTTTCCAAGCCCATAAACCAGTATAAGTATTTGATTCAACTAAAAGACCATCATCATTTTTACGAACGTATGAAAGAACGATATGTCCTTTATTCTCTTCACTCTTTTGATCAATTAAATTAAAGATACGACGAGCTCCAGCCATCGCTAAAGCAACGGAATTATACTGTTGTGATACTTGATTGACTTGCATCGTAAAGTTTCTTGTCAAAAGAAGGAAAGAAGCAATTGCCCCAATCGTTAAAGTATTCGTTTTAATGGCAATTATACTACCCAAAATAGCAATTACAACATATAACAAATAACCAATATTTCCCATAATGGGCATCATGATATTCGCAAAAGTATTGGCTTTTTTCGTATTTTCAAAAAGTTCTTCATTCAATTTATCAAAACTCTTTTTAGCTTCATCTTCATAAGTAAAAACTTTAATTACTTTTTGGCCATCAATCATCTCTTCGATAAACCCATTGACAGTTGCTACGGACTTTTGACGGAGAACAAAATATTTTGATGCTTGACCACCGACTACTTTCGCAACTTTTAACATTACTAAGACACCAACAACTATTACTAAAGTCAAAGGAACATTTAAAGTTAACATCGAAATGAAAACCGCTACTAAAATAACCGCACTATTGACAACATTAGGAATACTTTGGGAAATCATTTCACGAAGCGTATCAGTATCATTGATGTAATAACTCATGATATCACCATGACTATTGTCATCAAAGAACTTAACGGGTAATGTCTCCATATGTGAAAACATGTCGTCACGAATTATTTTTAAAACACCTTGACTTATAATGACGACAACACGAGTATATAGGAATGTCGCAATAACACCAACTAGACATATTAAGGCCATGAAGAAAACAGCTTGACCAAGTCTTTGAAAAGACGGATTAACAACACCTATTAAAGGAGTTATGTAGTCATCAATTAACTTTTGTAAAAAGAGTTGACTACTTACGTGACAGACAGAACTGACAATAATAGCGATAATGATAACGATTAGTTCCATTTTAAAATTATCGGTTATATATTTTAAAATGCGAAACAAAACATTTTTATCAAGTTTCTTACGTTTACTCACTACTATCACTTCCTCTTACTTGTGAATTGTATACTTCTTGATATATCTTATTATTCTTTAAAAGTTTTTTAGGAGTATCAAAAGCATCGATTTCACCATTGTCTAAAACAATAACACGATCACAATCTTCAACACTAGAAATGCGTTGGGCAATAATTATTTTAGTGACATCAGGAATATATTCTTTAAACGCTTTACGAATTAAAGCATCCGTTTTGGTATCAACTGCACTCGTTGAATCATCCAAAATTAATATTTTAGGATTTTTTAATAGAGCGCGAGCGATACAAAGACGTTGTTTTTGTCCCCCACTGACATTTGTCCCGCCCTGGTCGATATAAGTATCATATCCAAGGGGAAACTTATCAATAAATTCATTACAACAAGCAATATCACAAACTTTTTTTACTTCTTCTAAAGTTGCGTCTTTCTTACCCCAACGCAAATTGTCCATTATCGTTCCACTAAATAAAACATTTTTTTGAAGAACGACAGCGACACTATCACGAAGAGAGGCGATGTCATAATCACGAACATCAACACCACCTACTTTAACACTACCAGTTAAAACATCATAAAGACGCGGTATCAAATTGACAAGTGTACTCTTACTTGAACCAATACCACCAATAATACCAATTACTTCACCAGATTTTATCTTGATATTAACATCCTTTAAACTTAATTTTTCTTGATCATTGACATAACTAAAACTGACATTGTCAAACACAATAGATCCATCTTTTACTTCATATATAGCTTTTTTAGGATTCTTTAAATCGGGTTTTTCATCTAATACTTCCACGATACGTTTAATTGATGGAAGGGAAATGATACACATTACATAAATCATGGAAAGCATCATTAAACTATTTAAGATTTGGGCAGCATACGTAACGACACTTGTTAGTTCCCCACTCGTTAAAGTTCCGCTAACGACATAGTGTGCTCCGAACCAAGAAACTAATAAAATGGAAGTATATATACATAGACGCATAATAGGATTATTGAGAGCTACTAACTTTTCAGCTTTTAAAAAGTCTCTATAAATCTTATCCGATATTTTATTAAACTTATCAATTTCATGTTCTTCTTGAACATAGGCTTTAACAACCCTAATTCCTCTTACGTTTTCTTGAACACCATTATTTAATTCATCATATGTTGTAAATACACCCTCAAATAAAGGATGAGCAATCGTTGCAATCCAAATGAGAAGAAATCCCAAAACAAAAGCAACAATTAAGAAAATCAAAGCAAGTTTCGCATTTATGGTAAGAACCATTAATAGTGAAAACAATAACATCATCGGTGCACGAACGGCAATTCTCGTAATCATTTGATAAGCCATTTGGACATTATTTACATCCGTCGTTAAACGCGTCACTAAACTTGATGACGAAAATCTTTCAATATTTGAAAAAGAATAATCTTGGACTTTATAATACATATCTTTACGCAAGTTCTTCGCAAATCCACTGGATGCTAAAGCAGCATATTTACCTGATAGAGCCCCAAAAATTAAAGATAGAATAGCTAAAAGGACTAATATACCACCAATGATAAAAATAACTTTAAAGTCACTCTTTTCAATTCCTTTATCAATAATATCAGCCATTAATACTGGTATTAATACCTCTAAAATAACCTCTAAAGAAACATAGAAAGGTGTTAAAAAAGTTGCTTTCTTATATTCTCTTACTGATTTTAATATTCTCTTTATCATAATATCACCTTATTCAAAACATAAATATCTTAACACATATCCGAAAAAAAAGACAACTTTATAATAAAGCTTCTTTAACTTTTTCCTTTTTACGACTAATGTGAGCAATTCCTTGATCACTTAACGAATCACTCATCATCAATTGATCAGTCGCTAGACCTAAAACTAACAAGTGATCAATGACGTTATCAGAATTAGTCCAAGTATTACCACTCGTATTTATTTTCATATTAGGAAAATCAATTCCTGTATCAATATCTTTAACATAATCAAGTAAAGTAGAAATCTCCCCTTTTCTTTTTTCTAGGCGATCAGTACTCATCAAATAATCATATTTGATACCATGACAATACATATGTGGCGAAATAGGATGACCATCTTTTACTTCATTCTCATTTAAAAGACAATCTTTAAATATTTCATTTACTAAATCTTCACTAATACCAATAGCGATATCACTACGACTAACACCAAGACTCTTACGAGTTGCTAATAAGATTTTAAGAATACTTAAAAAATTATCATCACTATATAAAACAAATTTATAATCATAATTACGTTTTTGTAATCTTGATATCATATATTCCCAAGTATTAGATACTGTTGAAAGATAATCTCCTTCAACACCCATACTATGCATTTTTTCAATAAAAGCTTCTTTTTGATTGATATCAGGATATAAAACAACAACTTTAATACCATCTTGTTCCAAACTAGAAATTATCTTGTCTTGTGGTGGAACTAAAACAATATCACAAGCTCCGACTTTATTTTTTAGTGATGCCGTATAACTAGAAACATAATCTTTGGTAAATCGACCATTATTAAAAGCATAATCACTGGGATCAACTTCCCCAAACTTAATACCGCTCTTTGAAAAGTCAAAAGTTGTCAAGTCAGGAAAACTAGCAATAAAAATTGTTTTATCCATAGAATCACTCCTAGTATACATATTAATTATAAGATAAATAAAAGAATATAGTCATAAAAACTATATTTTTTTATGATAGTTTACTTAAATTTTACTAATCCATAGCGGACCATTTATCATAAATAGGAGAACTAGAATCTTGAGTCTTTTTTAATTGTTTAGCACGTTCTTCTTGACTACTAATGACATTTTCGTGTAGTTTTTCAACTACTTCACTAATGTTACGAAGTTTTAAATAAAACATCCATCTATCAAAATCGTTTTCATCGATATCAAATACTTTACAATACAATAATTTAGTTCTATCTTCGATGAACTTAGGTTTTTCAATTTTATCAGTAAAAATAGAAGAAGATATTTCGGTATTACCAATCTTATCAACGCATTGGCCAGTAAAAATACCATCAAGTTGACTTTTCATCTTCTCATCAAAACTATAATCGTGTCTATAAGACTTAAGAACATTTAATTTATTGATTAATTCTCCTAAAGTATCACTGTCAAAAACTGCATCTAAACATCTATCAAAAGAATAACCCCTTCGTTCTAGAAAATACCACTCGACTTCACCAACAAGGTCCAAGATATCTCTACGAAAATCTTCTCTTTTAACATTAGCTAATACTTTTTTGCGAAAACTTTCATAATATCCAGGACTAATTAAGGCAGCATTATAATATATTGGCGCCATATCGGAAGTTGATGCTTTACAATATTCTAAAACATCAGCACTAATAGTCTCAAGATTAGCTAAACAATTTACTTTGACGGCATCTTTAGTAACCGTATCCAATAATTTTAACCCCTTTGCCAATTTATTATAGTCATAAGGAAATGGTTCTACATTACTCTTATTAATTAATTGTTTAAGCAAATCAACTTTATGCGGATACTCACAGTCAAGAATGGCATCAATCATTAATTTATCACGACGTTCATCAAAATTATCTCTTCCTGATGAAAAAGGAATGAATGATAACTCTTGAACAATTTTGTCAAAACCTCTTTTATTTTTATTAATAGCACTTAACATTGCATAAATGTTAACGATACATGGTTTTAGATTGTAGTGTTTAGATAGTCCCATTTCATAACATTGTTGAACTAAAGAAGCATAATCAAAAACTTTATCTAAAGCTTCTAATTGTTTACTCCATCCACTAAAAAGTCTAGCAGTTAAACCAACTATAGAATCTTTACTACTATCAATAAACATTCTAATTTTTCCATTTTCATATTCTTGCGCTAATGATCCACGAATTTCCATAGGATAAAAGTCTTGATAAATAAACTTTAAAAATTCAATAGCTTTTTTTCGCATGTCAACATTATCATCCGCAATATGAAAAGGGGGATGTTTTAAAATATCATCAAAAATAACTTGTGGGGCATATATTCTTTCTTCGTCCATAAATAATCTCCTGTCTAAAATTTTATATAACTTTTGCCAACTATTGTAACACAATTAAAATAAATAATAAAGAAAAAAAGGAATATCTCTATTCCTCTTTATCACTTTTACTTTGCAACCAATTTAATAATTGTTTACTAGTAGAGTTTATTAATTTTTTAGTCTTTTGACCAACTTCACCAATAACTTCTTTCGTTTGCGTACCAAACGCTTCAACTTTATCTTGATCTATTCCTAATGTTTTTGAAACACCCAAAATAGCATATTTTCCTTCTTCTCCTAAAGTTTGCGTTACTTTCTTTAAACCATCAGTAGTATCTTTAGTAACTTCTTTGGAAAGATGCGAAATATCACTACGAAGCGAACTAACTTCTTCATAACCAAATCTAGTAAAAAACAAATGGCACTGGATATCACCAACTAAATCAAACATTTCACTAGAAGTCATAATATCACTATGTTTAACCCAAGCATTAAATACTTCACGACTATTTATAGAATATCCCTTTTCTGCCATAGCATCAATAAAAGTAACTAAATCTTGATTCTTATCATAATAGGAAGAAGCAACATCAAAATAATCACGACACTCATCAGTAACATAATCATCAAGTCTTGTAACGATACTTGCTAAAGGTGCAACATGATTATTAAATTCTTTTTTCTTATCATGATATATTTTAATTAAACTAATTAATTCTATTAATTTTTTATTCATAATTACCTCAAAGATTAAACATTCGTTTTTTCAACGACTTTTTCCAAAGTTTTAATTAGTCTTCTACTACTCTTATTGATAACTTTTTTACCAGTTCTTTTACAATCATCACCAAAACTTATAAGAGATATTTTTAGACTTTCACCTTTAGCTTCCATATTTTCGCTAAAAGCACTTGTTTTTTCTCTTGTTCGATCAGCAAGATTCTCTAAAAATTCTTGACGTTTTGCACTACGTAGTTCACCTTCTGCAAAATTAACAGCATCAACTCTTCCCTTAGTATTAACTAAGTCATCTTCATAAGCACAAACAGCAAGATATCCAGCATCTAACAATAATGTTGCCATCTCACAATCTTGATCAGTTAATCCAAACATGTCGCGAACATCATCAACAAGAAGATGACGATCACAATTTCCAGGATAAACTTCATTTCTTTCACGTAAAGCATCAAGTAAGCCTTCTCTTTCATCAAAAAAATTAGTTGCAATTTCAAAAATGCCGTTCATTGAATGTTCTTGATCATTATATTCAGCTAATAAATTATCAACATCAAATTCACAAATAGCTTCTTCAAATATTTGAATAAGATCCTTATAATCAGTTAAAGCTTCACGATATTTTTTTAATATTATTTTTTTGTCATTCATATTTCTTCCTCTTTTCTCTATTTTTCAGTTTTATCTACTACTTTTTCTAAAACTTTAATAAGCATTTTCGTTCCTCTATTAAGAACATTTTTAGTCGTTCTATAACCATCATCTTTAATTTGATCAAAACGCGAACTAGCATCTTTCATTTGTTTGTCAAATTCGTCACGATCAACTTCTATTACGTCAATAACATGATTCGCAAACCTCTTACTAACATCGACTAAAGAATCCGTAAAAGAATTGACAGTTCCTATTACTCTTGCTTTACCAACTTTAGATAATTCTATAAAACGTCGATTTATATTTTTAATTTCTTCTTCTTTATCATGAACTGTAAAAAAACCATTTTTCAAAGCAAGAACAATCAAATTATATTCATCAGGATTATATTTTAGATCAAGTTGAAAGTTAAGTGCTCGTTCGTAAAGTGCCCCATAATCAATATATTGACTTCCCATGGTTTCATGAGCCATTTCAAAGAAAAAGGGATATTTGTCATACATAGCATTAACAATGTCATAAAGATTACGATTATCTTCATACTTATCACAATATGTAGCTACAACATCATCACTATCTTCGCTAATAGCTAAACTTTCAAAAGCTCGTTTCATCGCCTCAAAATTTTTACATTCTTTACGATACTGATTCAAAAGTTCTAAAGTTTCTTTTGTAAAATTTCCCATTAAGTCCTCCATACTGACTAATTATTATAAATAGTTAATTTTTAAAAGTCAATTTTTCTTTTTTAATAATTGATATACATCATTATGAATACTTTCAGGTGTACGCATTTCTTTACCATCATCACATCTTACTTTATCCCAAGCTAAATAATCAGAAATAAACATGGCATTATCATAAACCTTATGCATGAAATCTAAGTTTTGTTCATGAATGTCATTGGCGACACCCTCATTTCCTTGACGTCTTGTTCTCAAACTCGTCACTAAATCAAATGGTGCTTCTAAAAAGACGACATTATCAGGTTCTTTTATACCTATTTTGTTATATTCAAAATCCATGACATAATCAATGAATCTCTTACGTTCATCCAAATCTTCAATTAAAGCAGATTGATAAATTAGACTTGATGTCGTATAACGATCTAATAAAATAATTTTACCTTCTTCATATAATGGTTTTAACTTTGTGAGATATGCTATTCCTCTATCGATAGCATACAAACTATTAATAAAATAAGGTGACAACTCACTTGGTTGTCCAAATTCCCCTTGTAAATATTTTTCAACTGGTGCCCCATAATAAGTATTATATGATGGAAAATGATGATGACAAACAATATGCCCATCTTTTTCCAAATGTTCACGTAATAATTTAAATTGGGTTGTCTTACCAATACCATCACAAGCTCCTTCAAAGACGATTAACTTTCCCTTTTTAGTATTAAGTGTTTCCATTACTCCCTCCAATTTTTATTTTCTTCAACCCAATTATCCTTCTATATCAATTATAACATTAAACGAGATTTTTACTAGCAAAAACAAAAAAATCCTTTGGTAAGGATTTAATTTAAATTTTTTCTAACAACGTAATGGGACAATAATCATCTTTAAAAGCAATCGCAATATGATTTAAAGGAGCAAAATTCATTTTTAAATTATCATCGTATTTGGAAAAATATTCTTCTTCACTAATATTTTCATAATAATCACGTGTTAGAACTTTATTATCACTATTACTACTTTCATAACCATAAAAGATATCTTTTATGTGGCTTTTAACTAATTCAGAATTGATATCAATGCGATAAATATCTTTATATTTTAGAATTTCTTTCATTCTTGGTCCTAAACTTTCTTTTGGAGGATATTTAAAGAAATAGATATAATTAGTTCCTTCTGTACCACGGAAGATATTTAAAGCATCAACTATTTCTTCACGTGTTAAGCTTTTCTCTTTTCTTCCAGCATACTTTTTAATTTGCCAAGAATCAACAATGCGATATTTATATTTATCTGTATACTTATCAAACTCTTCATATAAGCCATGATCATACATATATTTTAAACTTAAAAGACCAATTGACAAATCAGCATCTTTATTAACTAAATGATAAAAATAAAGAGGTTCCATAACATCACCTAAAAAAATTATAACATAATTTAAAAATCAATATTCAAAAATCATCTAAAATGTGATAACATATAAAATATGGAGGTACGAAAAATGGATCAAAATAATAATCAAAATGTTCAAATGGCAAATCAAAATGTTCAAATGGCACCAAATCAAAACACACAAGTAAATCAACAACCTATGTACTATCAACCAGTTAACAATGCTAAGCCTACTTTTGTTCTTGATGAAAAAATGTTAGATTTATTTACAAATATTGGAATTAGTGGTGGTTTAGGTTTTTGTTGCTACTTTATTATATTTTTAATTGAGCGACTTATAACAAAAATTGCAACTGAATCAAGTAGTTTTGATACTGTATCAACTCTTTCTGACATATATGATTTCATCAATTCATACATACTAGTGTTTTTCCCTATCATAGTCATTGGTCTATCACTTTTCCTTTTATTAAAAAATAAAAAGAAATAAATAAAAAAGAATCCTTATCTATGATATGAACCCCATTTCTTGGACAAAGAAATGAGGTTTTTTATATGAGTAAATTAAATTATGAAGATAAGATAAAT
>CANPXE010000025.1 GCA_947585665.1 uncultured Bacilli bacterium
TTATCATGCAATAATATTTTAAATTGAACTTTTTAATTTTTTTAATGAAAAACTATTGATTTATATTAGCAAGTTTAATAAACTAATCTTTTCAAAATAATAATTACCCTTACCATCATTCTTGAAATCCAGTTTATAAACAGATCCTTGTTTATAATACTCTAATGCGTCATCAACATTATAAGAATCATCTATTTTAGTTTTTAAATTAATATCTTTATATAAACCTTTCTCAGTTTCAAAAATAACTTTAGAATAAATTGATACATATTCACCTTTCTTTTCCGCAGAAGATGATATGGTTCTTGCTATAACACTAACTTTTTTAGATACATCATCAACACAAGTACCAATATAATTACCATTATCATATGTAAATTTCAAATAAGATATAAAGATTCCATCTTTATAATATGTAGTTGTAAAAGACATATGATTAATATTTAAAATATTAAAGTTTTCTTTAGCTATTCTATCAATATCAGTACTTGGTATAACTATTTTTTGTAAGCATAACTTCTCTTTATCATCTAATTTACCATCTTTATCTATCAACTCTCTAAAAGAGTCAGTCCTACTTATATAAAATAATTTTTCTATATCATTTAAAGTAGCAAAATCTTTTTTATAAATTCTTGTAGTATCAATAACAAAATAATCATATAAATCATAATAGAAAGGATTAAATAATCGCATTATTTCAACATTATTATTTGGTATATCACCATCAGAAAAAGCACTTATTTTTTTATTAACTAAATCTTCCTTTTTTACTTCTTCTTTTTGTTCTGGTGATTCATCAGTCTTTTTCTTATGGAAGATAGCATTTATATCCTCTCTATATACGAAATACACTAGTAATAAAAGGATTAATGTTAAAAGGAAAATAAATAATTTAAAGAATTTCATTCTAACTTCATTAATTGCTTTTTGTGAATATTCAATATTTGAATTTAAATTTTTTATATCAGAATCATCATTTTTTTCCATAAAACACCTCCTTAATAATATTTAAAAGTTATTTTGTTAAATATTAAAATTGTGAATGTGGATCTGTTGGTACATCAGGAGTTGGTGCAGATGCTGTTGGTGTAGGTGCTGATGGCGAATATGTAGTATCTGAACGCAATTTAAAGTCAGTACAAATTTGATCATAAATAAAGTTCAAATCACCATTATTCAAGCTATTAAAGTTCAAACCAAATTGATCAGAAAAAGCACTCATATTATCAAGTTCACGTCTAATATCATCAGCTGTTATAGTACTTTGAGGAGTAATCAATCCATTTTGTTCAAGAACACTCATAACATTATTAACAAATTGTTGTGGATTAGAATGATAATCAACATTATTTTGAGCATCAACATTAAGTCCTTGACCTAGTTGTCCTGAAACATCAACTCTTGGCGGCTCACTTCTTTGAGGACGTTGATCATTGGCACCAGGATCCATTGGATTAGGTTGTGTTCCTCCACCAGATCCAGGATCCATTGGATTTGGATTCGTAGTTGGTGGTGTTCCACCAGAATTGCTTCCATTAGAATATCCTGCTCTTCTTGCTTTTTCAGCTTCAGAATCAGAACTACTACCATCTGCTTTCGTAGCTGTAGGAGACATCGGATATATAAATTGTGTTTCCCTAGTAACAGGTCCTAATGCTGAATTGCCAAAATTACTAGAAATCATTTGACCTTGCATATTAACAAGAGAATTAGCCACAGGAGCTGCTCCAGCGGACAAAGCATTACCAATAGCAGTCCAGCCTTTACCAGCACCATATACAGAAGCTACAGCACTTCCTGCACCAGCAACACCTGAGCCGATGGAACTTGCAATTTGTGCAGTATACATACCTGAATCTTTCATTGTTTTCATTCCAACAACACCAGTAGCCCAGCCTTTTATAGCTCCTGTTGCTTGATTCAAAATTCCACCAATAGCTTCATTGTCTTGTAAATTGTATCCAAACAATTCGGAAATAAGTTTTGGCAATTCTTTTAAGAAAGCAAACATTCCTAAAACTATTAACGCTTTTAAAACACCATCAGTATCGCTTTGAAGTAAAGATACAGTTCCATCAGATGATGGTATTCCATTTTTCAAATAATACGTCATCATTGCAATAAACCAAAGGGTCAGCATCCTAATAAAAATTAAAATATAAGTAGAAATAGTTGTATTTAACCATTTTTTTAATGAATCATTATCAGAAGGATCCAACATGTATTTAACAATAGAAAAAGGGGCAATTACTTGCAAAAACAACAGTTTTATTGAACGATATACAATTTCCATTGTATAGCGTATTAAGGTAAGCAAAAAATAACCTATTGCTAATGTAGACACTATCGGAACATATGAAAATTTGTATGCTCCATTATATTCATCATTTATACTTTTATAATCAATTATATTAGGATCATCATTTTTAAGCATTAGTTGATATTTTAAGTAATCACTATCATGAGGAACCGATGAGTTCCAGCCAAATAAACCGCTTAAAATGGTCATACCAATTCTTTTTCCCTCATTTCCTTTATTCCGTTGCAAGTCTTCATAAACATAATCAGGCAATAATAATTTTTCAATAACATTATCTTTGATTATCGCAGATTGAATTCCCATAGCAATGTCAAAAATTAATGGAAGAGCTATTATAATTAAAGACCCAAATAAAATTCTTTTAATTAATTGTTCACCACCAGTTTTAGAATCTAAAAATTGTTCTGGTGATGCTATATACTTTATAGCAATAATACATAACTTAAAAAAGATAAAAATACCTACTAATATATAAGCTCTACTAGTAAAATGGTCGATAACATCTTTGGTAAATAGTGTTCCATTTAAAACTTCTGTAAAGTAATTATATATTTGATTAGCATATTTAATTAATAATTGATCAAAATAAAAGCCAAATTTTCGTGCTTGCTTTAAAATCCAATCACCATTAACCAAATTGTTTAATAAATTTAACATCAAGCCAAGCTGAAATCCAGAACTAACAATTTGCAAACAAGAGCCAGCAATAGAAGCAATCATAGCCCATTTTCCTAATGATGCTAATACTCCAGTAACAACCATTACTTAGCACCTCCATTTTCTTCTTCAATAATACAATTAGAATTTTCTATATTAATAACCTCAGCCTCTTGTAATAAATTAATTAATATATTTGTTATTAAAGGTAAAAAGAAGAAGAATGCCATTAATATTAATCTAACAATAATAATTTTTTTCTTTTTTGGTAATTCTTCATCAAGATTACCAGATAAAACCATTTTTCCTAAATCAATACCAGATAATACGATTACCAATATTGGAACTAAAAGTTGTAGAATATTGATAACTCTTTTTATTTGATTTACTGTTTCATTACCTAAAAGTTCACAAGCATCCATTTCTTGACTATTCCAATTACCATCCGAATCGATAGAATCATTGTATTTATATTCAATGCAAGGTGCATTATTATTTTTAGAAGAACAAGTCTTTGCATCGCTCGCAACAACAAATCTAGTACTATTATAAATATATCTATCCCCATATGCTGAAAGGCTAGGTTTAGGATTATTTAAATAAATACTACCTTCTTTACAACTTTGCCATACTTCGTCACCCAAAGTTGCAATATGATTGCCATCCATAACTATTGTAATATTATCATATAAATAAACAAATAAAATATTTTCCGAAGAATAAGGATTTGCCGATTCAGTTTTATAACTACAAACTGTAGCTTTTTTTTGAGGTTGAAAAGCTATTATTTCCTCTGATTTTAATTTTATGCTTCCAATTTGTTTTCCAATAGAATTAGTATGCCAACCAAAAAGCCACCATTTAGAACCACCCCATAAATTTATAAGCTCATCTTTAGTAAAATTTTGTGTTGAAAAATAATGAACATCTATTGTTTTATCTTCTTTATCTTCATCATCTTCAGAAGCAAAAGATTGAGGAACTTGATATTCATACAATGTATCCGGGCATTTTCCATTATTAGTAATATTAGAATGCCTATAAACCTGATTGCCACTTGCATCAGTACCATTTTTTTGACTATCTGTTTCAAAAAAATAATTAATATTTTGGCCAAGTCCATAAGAACTGGTATAATTATCATTTTCTATGATTACTTCTTGTTGAGTTATAGTCAACTTAATATCACTATTTATATATGAATAAGTACATTGCAATTGATAATCATTATCATCTATGCTTAAACTATCTGCTTTAGCTGTATCTAGTCCAATTAAAAATAATCCACTAAATAGAAATAAAACAAATAATATATTAGCTTTTATTGACTTCATAAAGTCACCCCTTCTATACTACCCCTACTATAAATAATTATAAAATATAATTGGTATTTTTACAATAACAATACCCAAAAAATTAAGTATAAATGTAAATATGCTTTGATATAGACATTTTTATTTTATTGTTATAAAATAATTGAGAGGTGTAGAAAATGAGTAAAGTAAAAAATCATACACGTACCAAAAAAAGTAAAAAACTAAAAATTTTAAATATTATTTTAACTATTTTATTAGTTATAAGTATTTGTGCCTTAATATATTATTCTTATAAAATATTTAGTTATCATAAAGACACTAAAGCAATGGAAAAAATAAAAGATGAATTAGAAGAGACAGTTGATATAAAAGAAGTACAAGAAGTTGAAGAAGATGAAAATGTTCAAGTTGTTGAACAAGAAGAAGATATTAAGAAAGATAATCCTTACTATGACTATATTAAAATGAACTTAATTGATGTTGATATTAAAGAATTAAAGGAAAAGAATTCTGATACTGTTGGATGGATTCAAGTTAATGGTACTAATATCAATTATCCTTTTGTCCAAACAAAAGATAATAAATATTATTTAACTCATGATTTAAATAAAAATTATAATAGTGCTGGATGGGTTTTCTTGGACTATCGAAACAATATCAAAAAGCTTGATAAAAATACTATTATTTATGCTCATGCTCGTCTTAATAAAACAATGTTTGGCTCTTTAAAAAATATTCTTAAGAGTGATTGGTATAAAAATAAAAATAATTATGTAGTAAAATTATCAACCGAAAATCAAAATACTCTTTGGCAAGTATTTAGTGTTTATCACATACCAGAAACAAGTGATTATATTCAAGTTAAGTTTAGTAGCGATACCGAATTTAAAACATTTGTTGATAAACTTCAAAAACGAAGTGTTTATAAATTTGATACAACTGTTAGTGGTAGTGATAAAATATTAACTTTATCTACTTGTTATGGCGAGACAGAACGTATGGTAATGCATGCTAAACTAATAAAATATTCCAATAAATAAATAAATGGATGAAAAACTCATCCATTTATTTTTTATAGTTCATCTAATGATTTTTCAAGTTTATGATCTTTACGATGAATAATTAAAGAAACAATAATTATTATTAATACTACTACCCCACCAATTATTCCATATTTTATTAAATCATCTTTCTTTATATTAAGATTCGCTAAAAAATTTTTCTTTTCTTCTTTTTTCTCTTCTTGTTGATAAGCTGTTATAGAATAAGTACTCTTATCACCATTCTCCGCTGTTACTTCAATTTTTACTTTATAATCATTCTTTTTTAAGTCATCAGCACCTATTATTTTATAAGTTGCTTTTTTATCTTCAGTCGTCGCTTTAACTATCAATTTATTAGCATTATTAACTAAATCAATTGAATATAAGTGTTGGTCTTTTTTAAAATCAATTTTATAATCATCAATTGTTAAAGACTTTAAATTATTATTACTTGATTTTTTAGAATCTTTATTAGTACTACTAGTAGTGGTTGAACTAGTACTACTTGAAGATTTATTTGTTTTCTTTTTAGTTGTCGTCGTTGTTTTGGGTTTTGAACTTTCAACAATACTAGCTGGTGGTGGTTCAACTTTCGCAGAAGACTCTAATAATTTTATCTCTTTTGTTTTCGTTATATTTGATGTAATAGTTTGAACATCATCAACAGTATATTCCCTATCTTCAACCATATCTAAAATGCCTATTTCTATCTCACTTATTGTAATCTTGGCTGGTTCTTCTCCCACAACATTTCGTGCATAAAAAGGAACTGTTACTTGATAATCACCACAAAACAAAGATCCATAAACACAGTCTTTATTGTAAGATGTATCATCTTTTGCGATACCGACTATATAATAATTACTACTATTTGTACTCTCTGTATAAAAATCACTATCAAATCCTGGAGAATCAATATCAACTGGTACTAAAACATTAGGATCAAAATCTATCTTAAAACCAGCATAAAGCATACCTAGTGAATTAGATTTTTTCTCTAGTCCTGAAACTTTAATCTTAAAAGAAAGCGTAATTTTTTCACCCATTACAACAGAATCCTTTCCATTAATATCTAATCCTGTTATTTTAACATCTGATGCATATGTACTAATAGGTATTAAAAATAATAATGTTGTTATTAAAAATAAAACTTTTTTCATTTTCCCACCTCACTACCCTAATTTAATTATATATCTTTATCTAATAAAAGCAAATAAAAAGTAGATATTTCTATCTACAACTATAATATAATAATTTATTAATTACTTTAACAATCTATCTTAATCTTTTTTCTATATCTTCAATTCTAGGTAAGGTATTTTCTAAGAATGATGGTATTTCAGACAATATCTTATATTCACTAACACCAATAGGTTTAGTTATGTCTTTTAAAGCCAGTTCCGCTGTTACTTTTTTCTTATCTTTACAAAGTAATATTCCAAATGTTGGATTATCATTTTCATCTTTTATATATCTATCAACAGCATTTAAATAGAAATTTAATTTTCCGATATACTCTGGTTTAAATTCCGTAGTCTTTAATTCTATTACTACATAACTTCTAACTTTTAAATTATAAAATAATAAATCTATATAGTAATCCCCATTTTCAATTTCTAAATGATATTGTCTTCCAATAAAAGCAAAGCCATTTCCTAACTCTAATAATAATTTAGTTATGTTATTAGTTAATTCTCGTTCTATATCCAATTCTTTCGTTTCCTTATCAAGATTAATAAAATCAAATATATAGGGATCTTTTAATAATTCTTTTACCTGTTCATTATTGGGTGTTGATAGTGTTTTATCAAAATTATTAATCTTATTATCTAATAGTGCTTGTCTTTCATATAGTTTTAATGAAATTTGATGAGTGATAATAGGTCTTGACCAACCATTATTAATTGCTTCTTTAATGTACCAAACTCTTTTATTTTTATCTTTTACTTGGTCTATTATTGTCGTAATAGAAGACCATGGTAATTTTGCAACATCATGTTGCAAAAATTCGTCATTATCAAACTCCATAGCAAACTTTTGCATATATCTTAAATTTCTTGCTGACATACCTTTTAAAGTTGGAAAGGCTATCTTTAAGTCTTTGGCTAGAGTATCGATAAAAGATGACCCCCATTTATTATTTGCAATCAATTTTAAACCAATATCATAATACATTAATATTAAATCTTTATTAGCATTTTCAACTATTTTATTCCTCGTAGTAATCAAAGTTTTTTTAATGTCGTTTAAGATTTCAAAATATTTATTACTATTTTCCTTATTTATTTCGATATCATTAAAGTTCTTTTTTGTTAAATCTTTATCCGTTATAAAATTCCTCCTATCTCTTTTTAGAGATGGCACTAAATTTAATAAACTCTACTCTATAAATTACAGCAAATTTATAATATCGCCATCAATATTATAATTACCTAATTTTTTCTTTTTTCCTACAAAAAAAGTAGATATTTCTATCTACTAAACACTTAAATTATGATATACGTTTTGAACGTCTTCGATTTCGTCCAAAGCATCGGATAATGCTAAAACTTTTTCGGTTGCCTCTTCATCTAGTTCAACTAAATTATTCGCAACATAAGTTATTTCACTAGTTAAGAAATTAGTAACTCCTAATTCTTCAAGAGAAGTTTTAACCTTTAAGAAAGCATCTGGTGTTGTATATATTTCATAACTATCGTCATTAGTTACAACGTCATCAGCACCATTATCAAGTGCTGTCATCATTACTGTATCTTCATCTAAAGTCTTATCAATAACAATGACACCCTTTCGTTCAAACATGTAAGAAACTGAACCATCTGTTCCTAAGTTTCCACCACGCTTAGTAAATGTTGAACGAACTAACATTGCCGTACGATTACGATTATCCGTTAAACAATCAACCATAAAAGCAACCCCATTAGGACCATATCCCTCATATCTAACTGATTCATAATCTTCTCCACCAGTAGATTTAACAGCTTTATCAATAGCTTTTTGAATGTTATCCTTTGGCATGTTATTACTCTTAGCTTTTTCAACAACTAAACGAAGTCCTGGATTATCATTAGGATCACCATTTGTTCCTTTGGCTGCCACATATAATTCTTTAGCTATTTTTTGGAAAATTTTTCCTCTTTCAGCATCCAATAATCCTTTCTTACGATGTATTGTTGCCCATTTTGAATGTCCACTCATATTATCCTCCTATAAATTTAATTATTATTGGTGATAAAATTAATAACATTATAAGCGGTACATAAAATATAACCGAAATAATTGAAACCTTTAAAGGTATCTTACTAATTATTGCTTTTGTCTTTTGAATCTCACGATCACGAATATAATCAATTTGTGCATACATTTCATCAATTATATCATTACCAAAATTATTGGCTTCGGTGATATTCAAAATAATATTATTAATTGTATCAGATGGGATTCTTCTCTTTAATCTTTCTAATGCTTCATTAAAACTCTTACCATATTCTACTTCATCTAAAACTTTTTTAAATTCATGTGATAGTTCATTATCAACATTATCACAAGCAATTCTTATGGCATTTTCTAAGTTCTTTCCAGACTCTAAAGCCAATGTCATCATTTCAAAGAATTGTATTCCTTCAAGATCAAGTTTTTCACTTCTCTTATTAATATTATATTCAATTACCAAATAGTATAATAAGTGATAATAAAGAAGTGTTACAACTGGTGCTAGAAAGTATCCCCACTCAAATACATATAATACCACTAAAAAGATAACTAGGGAAGAAATAAAACGCATATTTAAGAAGAATTTTGCATCAAATGCTACACTATCACCTAATTGATCTAGTTTTCTTTGAACTGCATTTAGTTGTTTTTTAGAAAAAATACTACTACTTCTATTCTTCTTCATCATAACTTCACCTCCACATTGACAATCTTTCTAATGATAATAATGTAGAGTACATAAATGACAATACTTGATATTAAACATAATATACCAATTGGTGTATTAAATAGTGGAACAAAATAGCTTGGATTTAAAAGAAGAAGCATTAAAACAAGAAAAATAGGAATACATATCAACATTTTATACATAGCTCGACTTGATGCCGAAACACTTTCTAATTCTTCTTTTAGTTTTTTACGAGCTTGCATATCACGTTCAACCGCCTTAAAGACTTGAATGATATTACCACCTGTCTTATTGACGATTGCTAAAGAAGTTGCCATATATCTTGCTTCAACACAATCAACTCTTTCCGCAAAACGATTAAAAACAACTTCCATATTTAATCCAAAAGTAATATCCATGTACATTTTTTTAAATTCTTCACTAATAGGCCCATCAAGTTCTGTATAAATTAAATTAATAGCTTGCATGATGCTATATCCTGACTTAAAAGCACTATTCATAATCATAATAGCTTTACTCAAATCTTTTTCTATTTTATTTTTACGAAGTTTTTCTTTTATCAATAAATATATATCTAAAGAAAAGAAACCTATTAAAAAGACAAGTAAAATTAATAAAAAATCTATCTTTCTAATTTTAAATAAACTTGATAAGAGTAAAAGAATAACTAATCCTAAACCAATAAATAATTTATCAGTAATATAATTCATATTATCAATAGAATTTGCTTTATAATTGTACTTTTCATATTTATTACTATAGCTATTAAATATTTTGATTTTTATTAAAGCTTTCGAAACTTTTTCTTGAAGATGATGATAACTAGCGAGTAAAGTATCAAATAATGGTTCATTATCATCTTCGATAATAGCAATCGTAAAAGGAGCAAATCTTTTTTCTAGGCGTCTTTCTTTATTCATGACTAATAATTGATAAAGAAGGTATAGTAAGCCTAAAATTGCTAATATTCCAACTAAAATAATGAGAATATTTACAATACTATTCATGTTATCACTCCTTTACTTTTTACTTGTTTTTTTCGTTTTCTTTTCTCTTTCTTTTGGCTTTTTTACAAATAAATCATCAATACTATCAACACCACGATTTTTAATTGTTTCATAAATTTTAGGAACGTCATCATAGAAAACAAATTCACCATTTACTTCTCTATTTTCTGTTAAACCTTTTTTTAGGAAAGCAAATATTTCTTTTAGTTCAATATTTTCGCCATCAAAACCAACAATTTCGGAAATAGAAGTCACTTTTCTTCGTCCATCGCTTAGTCTTTCAACGGATACAACAATGTCGATAGCGCTTTCAATGTAACCACGGATGGCTTTAATTGGCAGTTCAATTTCACCCATCAAAATCATTGTTTCTAAACGATTTAAGGCATCACGACACCCATTAGCGTGTAGCGTTGTCAAACTTCCATCATGTCCAGTATTCATCGCTTGAAGCATATCAAAAGCTTCTTTACCACGAACTTCACCAACGATAATACGATCTGGTCGCATACGCAAAGAGTTACGAACTAAATCACGAATCGTTACTTCGCCACCTCGATCATAATTGACATTTTTGGTTTCAAGGGAAATGACATGATCTTGTTTTAAGCGAAGTTCAACCGCATCCTCTATCGTTATAATTCTCTCATTATTACTAATAAAATTAGATAAGACATTTAATAGTGTCGTCTTTCCACTACCAGTTCCTCCACAAACTAAAATGTTTAGTCGGGCATTGACACAAGCTTCTAAGAATCTTGCCATATAAGGTGTTAAAGTTCCATTACCAATTAAAGAATCGATATTATCCATATCATCTTTAAATTTACGAATTGTAACAACAGGTCCTCTAACAGACAAAGGTGGAATAATCGCATTAATTCTCGAACCATCTGGAAGACGTGAATCAACCATGGGATTAGCAGAATCAATCGTACGCCCAAGAGGTTGAATAATTCTTTGAACAGTTCGAATAATGTGTTCATCATTAATGAAAGATACACTCTTATCAAGTGATAAAACACCATCGACCTCAATATATATTTCATTAGGACTATTAATCATTATTTCCGTAACATTTTTATCTTCCAACAACTCCGTAATAGGTCCATATCCCGTCATTTCATTTTCAATTAAATTGAATAAATGATTTCGCTCTTCACTACTCAAGTCATAACCATTAGTAACACGATTTAACTCTTCATTAATAGATTGTGATAATTTAGAAGTATCCGTAATATTACTATCAATTAAATCTTGAATTATCTTATTACGAAACTCATCTAATAAATTCTTATCTTCAAAAACATCATAATCAGCTTTTTCAACATCTATTTTGGGAGATAAAGTATCAACATCAAATTCTTCTAACCAACTAATCTTTTTCATCAACTTTCCCTCCTTTATCTTCAATTAATCCAAGCATATGCATTGAAAAACTCTCAAAATTCTTCTTAGCTTCACCCTTTAAATAATCATTAAAGTTTCCTAATTTACCATCAATTACAATTTGATCAAAATCTTTTATATAAAGAGAACTAGGAATTGTATAATCAATATTCTTCTTAATGATATTTTTAATATCATAATTTGTATAATGTCCTTTTCTTGTATCAATAGCATTATTTAATAAAAGAACTAAATTATCAACACCCATATTTTTACATATCGCCACAAAGTTCTTCGTACTTTGAATATCAAAACTATCATTAGTCATTACATTAATTATCTTATCACTATTTTCAAAAGCCATCATATTATGAACACTCAATATATGATTAGTATCAATTAAAATGACATCATAGGCAAAAGTCAAAGAATTTAAAATACTATTTAAATACTTATTATCGACTTTATTAGCTTGTCTTGGATCTTTAGGAGCTGCAATCAAGAAAAGATTATCTTTTAGATGAAGAACATAATCTTTATTAATTCCTTCCTTTAAACGATTATTAGCCATATCGTCACATAGATTATAAATAGTATTTTTTACTTTAGCATTATAAGCAAAAGCCAAATTACCATTGTATAGATCTAAATCCAATATTAAGACTTTTTTACCACATCTTGAAAAGATATCCGCAAGCATCATAACAGTAACTGTTTTACCTACGCCACCCTTCATTGAAGTAATTGTTAAAATTTTCCCTTTTCCTTTTTTAATTTCCATATTTTCACCTATTTCCTAATCATATATATTTTTAAATAATTAATTTTCCCAATAAAATTTTGGCCTATTATTAATTGCTTTGAGAGATTATTTATTTGTGAATTAATATTTATCGTTTTATTGTTAAATGTCAATGAAGAATTATCTATTTTTAAAAGATATTTGGTATTATCAACTAAATCACTAATATAAATATTGTTAAAATAAAGTTTATTCTCTTTAATAGTAATCTTTAAATTATTAAAATTAATTAATGTGCAATCACCAGTATTATATATAAAAGAAAGTTCTATCTCATATTTAGGATTTAATTTAAAGTTATTTACTACTAATAAAGAATTATTAAAGACTAAAGAATTATCATATGTAACATTATTAAAAGTAAGCAAATAATTACCAAGATTATCCATTCTATTTACTTTATCGACATCTAAATCTAAAACTTTCAATTCACCTACATCAATACTCTTTTTAGAAGTTACTTTGTATTCATCAAGACCAATAACTTTACCAAATAAACTATCAATCATCATATGATTTTCAATAGTTGTTTCTTTATCAATTGAAATTTGATCATTAACAATTCTTTCATCATTCTTTGAAATAGCCTTTATAATATCTTCTTCTCTAATAAAATTACTATTTTTAAAACTCAAAAGAACATCATCATTAATCATATCTAAACGATTCTTTTGATATAACATATAAGAAGAATCAACAATGACTGCCCCACCAATAATCATAATTGGTAAGATAAGTAAAAAGAGAACTAATACTTGACCACGATTATTCATAATTTACAACTCTTTCACTTTTAACGATATAAGGATTATCTAAAATATTATTTAATCCTGGTGTTACTAAACTTATGTCTTTTGACAAAGAAATAGTTAATAAATTATCCGAAATAGAAATATCAAGATTAATATTATCCTCTAAAGAATTGATATATTTTTTTGTTTCTTCATAATCATTAGTCTCTTTATATTTATTAATAACAATAGTTGTTAGATTTTCTAAACGATTATTTTCTAATACAATTCGTCCTAAATCAATAAAAGAAAAAATAAGCAAGATAATGACTGGTAGAATAATAACGAATTCTATTAATGCTTGTCCACTTTGCTTATTTTTCATCAAATCAACCCTTCCTATTATTATCATAATTATTATATCATTTAACTTATAAAAGGAAAAGACAAAAGAAAAAAATCCTAATTAATTTTAGGATTTTTAAACATTCTATTTATAATGCCAAGCATCACAACCACATTTTGACAAATTTTGGTTCCATAAACTACAACCACGAGCATAATTAGTACAAACACTTGTAGAATAACCAGCCTCACCGGACATAGAACCCGCTAAGTCCGTACATTCTCTTTTACTATATTCACCTACATATCGTAACTCATCGAGATGAAAATTTGTACTTGGAACTCCAAAATGTTCCTCACAATAACTCCTACATTCTGCACCACCAGTACACAAACCATTATCACCACAATATCGAACAGTACTAACAACATACCATCCACCATATGTTTGACATCCAGCTGCAGAACAACGAGAAACATATGAACTTGGACAATATGCAGTAATTGGCACCTCACATTCACTAGTATTTCCAGCATTATCTCTTATTGTAACATTAGAAGTCTTTTTTAAGTTACTATATCCAAAACTACTTTTTTCACACTTACTATCACTATCTGAACACTCTACATTTCCACTTACTCCAGATGTCGTCCCCACTCCGCTTGTTTTATTTACAGTTCCACATTTTGGATTTGTTGAATCTACTTTTATAGATTGTGGATTTGTTGTATTAATTGTACTTGGTTTACAATCTCCTTTATTTCCAGCATTATCCTCTACATATCCATACCATGCTACCCCACTGTCAGTAGTATTACCTTGCGTATCTCTTTCTACTGAATTGTAATTAATTGTACTTGATGTCGTTAACCCATATTGATGTATTGCACTTCTTTCATCACTTCTCGTTAAACTTATATTAACAGATCTACTCTTATACCATCCATTGCTACCTGAAACACCATCTATATTTATCGTACATGTTGGTTTTACTGTATCTCGATAAGTTGTTGAACCACAACTACTTATGTTTCCGGCTTTATCTATGACATATCCATACCAGTTTTGACCACTTGTGTCAACACTTTGTGTTCCCTTATCTAAGTT
>CANPXE010000026.1 GCA_947585665.1 uncultured Bacilli bacterium
ATGGTTAATTTTATGATTAATACTAATCAAGAATTAAAAGCTACTTATGAATGTTATCAAGGAATTATTAACTCAATAAAAAATAAAGACTTTGATAAATTTAAAAATATTATCTATCATCAAGATAAAAACATATCAAGTAAAATGAACCAAGCATTAAATTTATATAGAGAAAATATTAAATACATAGAAAACTCGTTTAAATATGATATAAATAATGGAGGTATAGAAGGAACGAATAATTTAATTAAAGCATTAAAAAGAATAGCTTTTGGATATAGAAAATTTGACCATTTTATATCTAGAATATTTTTAATTAAAGGCATTATAAAAGGATGACTTTCGTCATCCTTAACAAAGCAATTCATTTATCAATTTTATTGTTTACCAACACTATTTGACAAAGAACCTTTATTTTCTCCATTACTTTCATAACATCTAATACTGGTTGTTCCTCAACGCTAATACCTGGCCATGTATTAGTATATATTTCTAAAGAATCACAATACTCATTAAATGGCTTAGCAAAATTAGCTGGATTTGTTGCCTTTTCGCTAAACTGAACAAAAGTATCTTCATCTTTTTCAAGAATAACTTTTTTAGCAAATGCAAAAGCAGCATAATATTTATCTTCAGTTGCTTCTTCATCTAAAACATCTTGAACACTAAAACTATCTCTTGTCTTCTTTAATTCAATTATAAATTTAAGTCTTCGGCTAGATGTTACTTTTGATTTACAATCAAAAATAAAATCATATTCTTCATCTTCGATATCAAACAATTTAATAAATTCATCTAATTCTTCTTCACAATTAGAATCAGTATATAACAATTCGGATAAATCACTTAAACGACCTATTCTATCAGTCACATCTTCAGCAATTGTTTTTAATCTGTACATTTTTGTTAACATTTCATCCATTTTTCTCACACCTTTTAAAAACTTTTTCTATGTATTATAACACAGTTTTATAAAATGGAAGCATTTTTTTTATTTTATTTATACGATCCACCCATAAATGCTGAATCACCATATTCATAATTAGGATTAGAAATAAATTCTTGATTTCTCATATCGATGTAACCAAGAATATAACTACTATCAACACGTCCCATATAATTAACACCATCT
Organism: uncultured Bacilli bacterium; assembly: GCA_947585665.1. GTDB lineage: Bacteria > Bacillota_I > Bacilli_A > RF39 > UBA660 > RUG11788. The sequence continues at coordinate 1,133 of CANPXE010000026.1, forward strand.
TTATATTTACCGAAATGTTCAACAAGATTAGGAACATCTTCTTTTGGAGCACCAAAAATAACCATTTCTGAAACATCACGAAAAGAAGAACTGCTTTTTTCAAGTCCAATAAAATCAGTAAGTTTTTCTACTGTACCAGCGATTTCTTCAGTAAATGGAAGAGCTGTTGTCTCTAAAATGTTTTTTGTCTCTAAAATTTTAGAACCTTCACTACCTTCAATTAACAATCCGCTGTCCATTATCATATCACCAACGCCACTACCAGTTTCGTGATAAAAATAAGTAAATCCTTCAAAATCCAATGTTTCTATAAACTCATCTAAATTCATTTAAATCACCATCTTTTCTTTTTTTATTATAACATAAAACTTAAACCATTAACTAAATTAATATTAAACAATAAAAATTTAATTCTCTTTTAATAGTTTTTAAATACATTCAAAATAATTCCCATCCTACATAAAGTTATTAACAAACTGGATTATCCGACAAAATGGAAGTGTTATTCCATAATCATTGCAAATATAGCTGATTTTTAATAGGTAATATTTACAAAATAACAGAATAATTATTCTATAATTGCAAGTATGCATTTTATTAAACTATTCTTTACTATTTTATCTTCTAATTTATTAATTGAAAAAGTTTTACTACCTGCATAATTAAGAGATGATCCACAATGATAAATTTCTTTTTTATCTAATATAATGTATCTATCATGAAAATCATTATTATAAACTACTTTTAAATTTTTATATTGTTTTTGGTATTTATCTATATCTATTTTTTTTAATAAACCATTATTTTTACATATTATAGTTACATCAACTTTTAAATTTTTTATCATATCTAAAACATTCTTATCTGCATAATTATCAATAATAATTATGTTATCATGTGATTCTTCTAAAATATCAACTATTTTTGAATAAGCATCATATATTTGTCCATTAAAATATATTTCATTGTCTTTTTTCTTTTCTTCAAATTTATTAAAAGATTCTTGTAACAATTTAATATCTTCATCATGTTTTATTACCAAATTATTAATATATTTTTGCTCAATTAATTCACTAGAAATATATTTTCGCATCATTACAAAAGCACGCATAATACCAATACTTACTTTTGTGGCGACCGGTGTTCTTAAAACACTTGCAAGCATAGCAACTCCTTGCTCTGTAAAGACATATGGATTTCTTCTAACTCCTCCATGTTTTGAAGTTTCAAATTGAAACCTCAAGTTTGAAACTTCTTCATTGGTTAATTGAAAATAAAAATCTTCTGGAAACTTTTCAATGTTTCTATGAACAGCTAAGTTAATTGATTTAGTGCCATTTGCACATCCATAAAGTTTTGCTAAATCAAAGTCAAGCATTACCTGTTTTCCTCTCACTTCAAAAATCATTTCTTCTATTTTTATTTTTTCATCTAATATAACATTGTTCATTTATAATACCCCCTACTTTGAATTTATAGAAAATATTATATCAAACATTTGTTCTTTAGACAATGTTTTTTAACCATTTTTAAAAACATTTAAAATAATTCCCATACTACATAAAGTTATCAACAAACTAGATCCTCCATATGACAAAAAAGGAAGTGTTACTCCTGTAACTGGTATTAAACCAACAACGACAGCTAAATTCATAACCGCTTGAATTAAAATTTGAAAAGTCATACCAAAAGTTAAATATTTAGCAAACAAATTTTTACTATTTAAAGCAACTTTAATACCACAATAAAGAATAAAAATAAAGAATGCACTAACTATTAAAATCCCAACTATTCCCAATTCTTCACTTATGATAGAAAAAATAAAATCCGTTTGTGGTTCTGGTAAATAAAAATGTTTTTGACGTGAATTTAAAAATCCCAAGCCAAATATTCCGCCTGGACCTAATGCATACAACGATTGAATAATCTGAAAACCTGTACCCAATGGATCACTCCAAGGATTAATAAAAGATATGATACGATTCATACGATATGGAGCCATAATAATTAAACCAACTATACCTATTACACCAACTATACCTGCCAAAAAGAAAAATTTCATATTGGCTCCAGCAATAAATAAAAGGGATAAAACACTTACAACAATAATCATTCCTGTTCCAAAATCAGGTTGTAACATAATCAAAAAAAAGACAATTCCCAAAACAAATAAAATAGGTAGAATACCCTTTAAAAAACTTTTTACATTCTTATTACTATTACTTAAATATTTACTCGTTAATATTATTAAAGACAACTTCATAAATTCACTTGGCTGAATTCCTAGTGGACCAATACCAAACCAACTACGACTACCATTTCTAATCGTTCCAATTCCTGGAATTAAAACAAGAATTAAAAGAATTAAACAAAAAATAAAAATAGGTGTTGCATACTGATAATATTTTCGATAATTTATTTTACTTATAATAATCATTAAAACAATTCCTATCATTAAAAATATTCCTTGTAGTTTGACATAGTGAAAAGCATCATTAAATTTATATTCCGCCCAAATATATGAAGAAGAATAAATCATTACAATACCAAAAAGTGAAAAGAGAACAACCGCTAAAAATAAATATTTATCAATATACTTATGCATATAATCACCTTTATACATTTTATAAATGAATCAGTGATAATATGCCGTTTTAATTAAAAATTAAAAACAAATCTACTTGAGATTTGTTATAACCATACACCAAAGAATATTCCAGCCATTGTAAGAATTAAACCAACAGCCCAAAATAATTTAACAATATCTGTTTCTTTCCATCCCAACTTTTCAAAGTGATGATGAAGAGGTGTCATTAAGAATAATTTTCTTTTAAATAAATAAACCCAAATAACTTGTAAAATAACACTTAAAGTTTCAACAACAAAGACACTAGCTACAACAAGAAGTGTTACTTCACGATGGGTTAATATAGCAACAGCACCCATAACAGCACCTAGAGCTAAGGAACCAGTGTCCCCCATAAATACTTTAGCTGGATAAGTATTGAAGAATAGGAATCCAATTAATGCTCCTACTAAAATAAAAGTAAAAATACCAATTTCTTCAAATCCAACCATCAAAGAAATCAAACTGAAGGCAATAAAAGCAATGGCTGATAAACCTCCCGCTAATCCATCTAAACCATCAGTCAAATTAACGGCATTACTAGCACCAACTAAAATAAATAATAAGAATACGCCATAGAACCAACCCATCTCGATATTTATTCCTAATGTTGATATGTGCAAGGCTGTTGATCCACCAGTACGAATATATAAATAGAAAAATCCTAAAGCAATTAAAATTTGTAAAAATAGTTTTTGAAAAGTCGTCAAACCTTCATTATTCTTTTTCTTATGACTTAAAAAATCATCTAAGAAACCTAAAAAGGCATATCCAACAAAAACTAATAAAACAATCGCTAAATTAGTCGTAAATTCTATTTTATCAGTTATTAACAAAGCAAAAGTTGCTAAAAGAGTCGGTAATATAAAAATTAGTCCTCCAAAGGTTGGTGTTCCTTCTTTTTTCTTATGGTTTTCACCTACAAAAACACTAATTCTTTGTCCTAATTTAAAATTACGTAATATTGGTATTAAAATAATTCCTAAAACTAATGCTCCTAAAAAACCAATCATAATAGCAAATACTGATTTTGTTAAAAGCAATATTCCGTTACCACCTGTCATTAAAATCACTCCAAATCTGCATATTAAATTATACTATACTTATATGACAAGATATATATTTTTTGAACAATTTTACAAAAATTATACATTTGTTATCAGTACTTTATCATTATTTTTTATAGTGTTTGGAAGTCAATACTTCTTTCACAATATAAACTGGTCTTTTTTTAATTTCACTATACATCAATTGCATATAACGACTCAAAAAGCCAATGGTTACTAGTTGCACTCCACTAAAAAAACTTAAGAAGAAGAATATCATCATCGTTGTAAGTTCAACTTTTAAAATTAATGAAACAATTAAATATATGAAAGAACCGATTAAGGTAACACCACCTAAAGGTAGAGCGATTCTAAGTGGCAAAGTTGAAAAAGATAAGATACCACTTATTGCATATTTAAATAAACTTTTTAAACTCCATTTACTACTTCCACTATTTCTATCTTCAGCACAATATGGAATATAATGCGTATTAAACCCAACATAGGAAAAAATACCTTTTGTAAAACGCGTCGTTTCTTCTAAACTTAGCATTGCTTCTCTAACAACTTTTCGAAAAACACGGAAATCAGATGCTCCCTCAACAAAACGAACGTCAGATACTTTATTAATCAATCCATAGAAACATTTCTTTAAAAAGACTAGGAATTTTCCTTCTTTTCTTTTAGCTTGATAAGCACAAACACTATCATATTCTTCGTTTTCATCAAGCATTTTAATCATTTTTAAAAGAATTTCAGGTCGTTGTTGTAAATCAGCATCAATTATAGCTGTATATTCACCCGTTGCTTCATTTAATCCCGCATACATAGCTGCTTCCTTACCAAAATTTCTAGAAAAATTAACAACTTTAACATTTTTAGCACTAACAATAATCTCTTTTAAGTTATCTAAAGTTTTATCTTTACTACCATCATTTACATAAATAATTTCATAATTACCCTTAAAATCTTTAAATACTTGCGTAAAAGTATCATAAAAGGCTAAAACATTCCCCTCTTCATTATAACTTGGAACAATTACTGATAATTTCATAATTCACTTCCTCACTCACCTTTTCATTATAGCATACTATATAAATTTTGGGCATAAAAAAACCACTTAAAAAGTGGCTATTTTTTCTTAACATCATGTTCTTCAAGGAAAGAAGCATAATCTTCATATTCTGTATATCCAGCATGAACATCGATTACTTTTCCATTTTGAACAACATAAACCATTGGTGTTGAACCTAAATATGTATTTTGATCAGTAAAGTGGGAATCCATATCTCTTATCTCTTCTAGTGTTTCATCGTCTTCTTTACTATATGTAGAAGCTTGTGTATCATAAACAGTAATCATATCTAAGTAATCTAATTGATAATCATATTCTTCAACAGATTTTTGAAGTGAAGGTAAGAATCTAAGACAGAATGTACAATTTGATCTACCTGTAAAGACAAATCTAACCTTCTTGTCACCATCTTCAAGCATATCTTTGAAATCATCAAAACTTATTTTATTAAACATACTTACATCGTATTCTGTTGGAACCTCTTCCTCACTACTACTTTCTTCACTGCTACCACTATTATCACCAGAAGTACTAGTAACTCTTGATAAATCTTTACTACCACTACCACTTATTTTAGCAAATATTAAAAGTGCTAAAACTAGAACAATAATTGATACTACTAATGAAGCGATTGACACTCCTCTTATAACTGATAATTCTTTTTCAAGAGGTGTTTTTTCAATATTGCTACTTTTCTTCATATCAGCAAATTCCTCATCATCAAATTCATCAATTACTACATCTTTTTCGTCAACCTTTTTTTCTTCTTTTTTAACGACTTCTTTTGGACTTTTTTTAGTAGTCTTATTAGAAGTTTTCTTTACTTTTTCATTTTGTTTAACCATTATTTTACCCTCCTATTAACAATATAAAACATTTTTCAATATAAAGTCAATAAATTATCAAAAATTCACATTTTTTTCATAAATATGAAAATATGTATTAGATATTAGTCATTTTATGATATAATCATTATAGAATATTGGGGTGACATTATGAATAAAATATATATGTTTTTTCTATTTCTATTAGTAACATTTTTTAGTACTATGAATCCTGTTTATGCTTTTGAAATAAATACTGATAATAGTTTTGAATTCTTTGGTTATATCGCTTGTGGATTATTAATGGTTTTAGGTGTTGTAATTATAATCATTACTAAATTCAGTAAAGCTGGTGGAACAGGTAAAGCTTTTTTTGAAGAAAAAGAAAAGGAAAAAGTCCTTCCTGGATTAACTGAAAAAGAAACAAAAGAAGAAGAAAAAAAAGAAATAGAAACGACATTTGATCCTGATTCTATTTTTAAAATATTACCGACTTTTGCTAAAAATAAATTTTTAAATGATACTTTTGAAGAATTAAAAGATAAAGTTAATAACAAAGATTTAAAAGTAAGTGATAAAATCATTGAAGATTTTAAAGATGAAGACAATAGATATATAATTATTACTAAATATGAATGTAAAATTGATAATGAAAGTAATAGCAATAAAAAAGAAACATATCGTGTTACTTCAATAAATAATAAAAATAATGATACTTATACTTGTCCTAATTGTGGTGGAAAAATTAAAGATGTTACGATGTTAAGATGTAAATATTGTAATGCTATCCTACCTAATATGCAAAATGGTAGTAATACTAATAATTGGCAAATAGATAAGTTTGAAAAAATAAATTAAGATCTCCAAAAGAGATCTTTTTTAATTGCCTAATAATAATCTAATAGTTGATCCTTTAGCAATCCTTTCACCTGGAGTTGGTGATTGTTCAACAACTTTTTCACCTGTACCAGTATACTCAACTTCAAATTCAAATAACATGCGACGAGCTGTTTTAACATCAACACCTATCGTGTTAGGAAGTTCAACATAAACTTTATCATCCCATTGATAAACTTTTTCAATTTGATTTGGTTGTTTAGAAATTTTTAAAGCATCAATGATATCTAATAAAATACGACGTGCAACTGGAGCTGTTGTATAACTTGATAAAAGTGCCGTATGTTTGGGGTTATCAATCGCAAGGTATAAAACGGCTTGCGGGTCATTCGAAGGAACAACAGCCATAAAACTCATAATGTAGTTATTGTCTAAGTAATGACCATTCTCAACTTTTTGAGCAGTCCCAGTTTTACCACCAACACGATAACCATCGATATAAGCATAACGTCCTCCACCACGCGCGACAACACTTTCTAAAGCACTACGCATACGTAGCGATGTCTCTTTACTGATAACTTGACGAACTAATTGGGATTTATTAGCTGAAAGGATTTTACCATTAACATCTGTTACTGATTTAACGATGTAGGGAACGTGAAGGTTTCCACCATTGACAACAGCACTAACCGCATTTACTTGTTGAATGGGTGTTACACTAACCCCTTGTCCAAAAGCCGTTGTCGCAAGTTCTAGTTTTCCTACTTGATCTAAATCAAAAATAATACCTTTCCCTTCCCCATTTAAATCAATTCCTGTTTTTTTGCCAAAACCGAACTTATCCAAATAAGAAAATAATTTTTCCTTACCAAGGCGATTACCCAATTCGACGAAACCAGGGTTACAAGAATTTTCTAGGACTTGAAGAAAGGTTTGTTGTCCATGACCACCGGCTTTCCAGCAACCAATTCGAGCACCGCCTATCTTAACACTACCAGAATCGTAAAAAGTATCTTTATCCAAATCAACTACTTTTTCTTCAATAGCTGATGCTGTTGTTATAATCTTAAAAGTTGATCCCGGTTCATACGAAGCCCAAATTGGTAAGTTACGACTTAATTCTTCCAAAGTATAATTACTATAGTGATTAGAATCATAATTGGGACGTGATGACATCGCAAGGACTTCACTCGTATTAGGATTCATTACTAAAGCAAGAGCCATATCTGGTTCAAACATATCAACAATATTATCTAGTTCCCTTTCAACTGATTGTTGAATATTAATATCTATTGTTAAATTGACATTATTCCCACTAGTTGGCGCAACATATACTTGACTCAAATCAAGAGTATTTCCTTTAGCATCTGAAAAATACTTAATGGCACCATCAATTCCTGTCAATTCTTTATCATACTCTAACTCGATACCACTAAGTCCTTGATTATCAATTCCAACATACCCTAAAGCATGTGATAAAAGTTTCTCATAAGGATAATATCTTTTTGATTCTTTGACTAAATAGACACCTTTTAAATTTAAACTCTCAATGTAATTCGCAACGTCATAAGAAAGTTGTCTTCCTTCGGGATGTACTCGCTCAATTGAAGAATTCTTGTAAACGTGTTTATCCATTTCTTCTTTAGTAACACCTAAAGCTTCACTTAAAAGAGTTGATACTTTTTCTTTATCTTCTAATTGATTAGGTATTAAAACAAGGCTAGTCGTCGTAATGTTATCCGCAAGAACAACACCATTTCGGTCAAGAATTAAACCTCTATCGGCTGCCAGTGGCAAATTACGACTCCAAAGATCATTAGCTAAATTAGACAGTTTTTGATAATCAAATATTTGAATATATAAAACACGAAAAACAATTAATAAAAAGAGAAGAATGACAATGACTAATAATAAACGTATGCGATAATCAATCTCTTTGAAAAACATAAATATCACCAATAAAGTATATGCACAAAAATAAAAAACCACTAATAATAGTAGTTTTAAATTAATTAAAAATCTTCATCCCTATCAAACTCATCAAATTCATCTAATTCGTCAAGATCATCAAGTTCTTCTAAATCGTCAGCGTCTTCTTCATCTATAAATGGATCATCTTCTTCTTTTTCTTCCTCTAAGCCAAAAAGAAAACCGGCTTCCATAACATCTTCATCATCATCTGCATTAATGAGTTTAGATAACGCAACATCTTCCCAAAAACCCATTTTACACCTCACTTTTCATCATATTATATTAATCTATTTTAAAAAGTTATCTTCTAATTCTTGAGCGAACTCTAACCCCTTAAGACGTAAGACTAAATCGTTGTCACTCGCTCCTTCAATCAAGTATTCTTCAAAACCATTTTCCGTTTCAAATCCTTCAGGGTCGACATAAATTATTTTTAAGCCCTTTTTTCGTGCTTGTTTTTGAATAAAACGACGATCCGCATGTGAACCAATACAAATTAAAGATTTAGCTCTCTCATCAAAGTCAACTTTAGGAAAATAATCATCAATACGATAAACTCTTAAAGTTTTTTCATCAATTCCTAAGACGGAAGACAAATGATCAAAATTATTATTGAATAATGTTCCTACAAATAAACCTTTTTCATACATTTTCTTTACGGCATAATGAAACTTAGTTGGGGAAGCATTCAAACAATTTCTTATTATTTCCGAAAACTCCATATATTTATCGCGATCTCTTTCGATTACTTGTAAAACTAAATCATCATCTTCGGCAAAATAGAATCTAGAATCACTATGTCTTTGAACTTTATAAATTTCATGTAAATGATACAATGGATTAATTCCTGCTTCAATAGATGGACCACACCCTAATTCTATTTGTGCTGGTAAATATTCTCTTAGTTCATTGACATCTTTAATGTATTTAGGATTACCTCTTTTATCTTTTTCTCTTATTCCTTTTACTTGGAGATTCCATACTTGTTCATAATTTGCTTCTAAATCATTTACACCATTACTATAAATAGTTATGTCTACAGTCTTATACCCAGGAATCATTTTTTCTTTAGGATGATGTTCAAACTCTTCTATTTTTATTTTTAAATCTTCTTTGGTATATATATCATCTTTTAAAATATATTTACTTTTATTTAATGCTTCTCTAATTTTATTTATATATTTGTCATATTCAATATTTTCTAATCTAACACTTAAGTATAAGTATGACGCATCCATCATTAAATATTCATCAACAACTTTAAAACTATGTTTAAAATGAACTGTTCTTCTTCGATTACTATTTTCATCTTTCCAAAGTGATGATTCTTTATTTATTTCATTTTGACTTCTAAACCAAACGCCTTCAAAAATAAAAGTACCATTTTTAGCATAATTATTATTAAAAATTTCTATTTTTTCTTTATCTAATTTACATATTTTTAATGGAAAAAGCATGTTATTCCTTCTTTCTTTTAAATTTACTATATTCTAGCATTTAAAATTATTTATGTCCACAAGATAATATATCACAAAAAAAGTAGATTTAAAATAAATCTACTCGACTTCAACAAGTTCGTACTCTTTTGTTCCATAACCAAGTTCAGAAGCTGCATCAATAGTATGTGTTCCTTGACGTGAATTAATTCTTTCTAATAAGTGATCACGTCCTGGATCATCAGAATTTTTAACTAAATCGATACAAGCTTGATCTATCGCAATTGGATCTAAAGATGCAAGAATACCAATATCTTTCATACAAGGGTCTTCAGCAACATTGCAGCAATCACAATCGACGCTCATATTAGCCATAACATTAATATACGCAATGTTATCTTTAAAGTGATTAACAACACTAGAAGCAGCATCAGCCATCGCCTCTAAGAACTTAATTTGATCAGTTCTAAACATATCTTCATATGAACCATTTTCAGCACCAGCACAATGAATATATCTCTTTCCTTTACTTGATGCTACACCAATGGATAATTGTTTTAAGGCTCCACCATAACCACCCATTGGATGACCTTTAAAATGGGAAAGAACTAACATTGAATCATAATTTTCCAAATGTTTCCCAACATAGTTTTTCTTAATTACTTTACCATTAGGTATTTCTAATACTTCGTCACCTTCACTATCCATAATGTCAACATCAAACATTTTACTCCATCCATGATTTTCCATTAATTTAACATGTTTTTCCGTTGTGTCTCTTTCACCATCATAAGCTGTATTACATTCTACAATGGTTCCTTTGACATATTCAACCATTGGTTTCATAAATTCAGGACGAAGATAGTTTTGATTTCCTTCTTCACCAGAATGAACTTTAACAGCTACCTTTCCAGGCAATTCTTTATTTAACATCTTAAACATCTTAACAACACTCTCAGGTGTCAATTCTTTAGTAAAATATACTTTTGCTTTTTCCATAATATCTTTCCTTTCTCTTACTATTTTATTTTATCAGTTGGAGTTAACACTAAGTCAATACCCTTTAATGAATATCGACAACATCAAATCCTAAATTTTCAATTGTCTCTTTTAATAAATTGTTATCTATTTTATCATATGAAGAAACAACTGCTTCTTTTTTAGATAAATCAACCTTTACATCTTCAACAATTCCTAAATGATTAAGGGCCTTTTCTATTCTTTTGCAACAACCATCACAGTGCATTCCCTCTATTTTAATTGTTACTTGATTCATAAAATCACGTATAATCTAATTATGTGATTTTTTTATTAATCACTATATTAGATTCTCCTTTCTATAATATTTTTTATTTTATTTATTCATCAACCCAATTATACATAAAAAAACCTTGAAAAATCAAGGTTAATTACATTATGGCGGAGACAGAGAGA
>CANPXE010000027.1 GCA_947585665.1 uncultured Bacilli bacterium
ATATGTCCTCCTTTTTATTCTTCCCCAATTATCGATAATATCATTATACAATAACTCAATTTATTTTTCCATAAAAAAGCAAAAAAAAGAACTATTTAAGTTCATTTTTTTATTTATAACCATTTTTTGCAATCTTGATATATTTTTCCATAACCTTTTTCATATCACTAGGATAATAGGTATTATTTTTAATTACTGTAGGGGGATTATTAGTATCAATATATAGGAAATAATACCAAGCATAAACGTCCGCAACGAACTCACTCATGTTGGTATAAGCGTAATCACGTAGTGGTCTTTTAGAAGCGTTAGCATATTTGTTATAAAGATTTTTAAAATCACTTGTATCACTTAAAGCTGTACCATAAGCAGCTTTAAAATAACTATCCCAACTATGGGTTAATTCATGAACCATCGTTTGAAGGTAATATGTTGAATACTTATCAGGACACTTCAAATCAACATTACGGTAACCTATCGCTTTACCATATGTCATTCCAGCATAACTTCCCCAAGTCTCTGTGAAATTTGGTGTGCCTGTAAAAGTAACCTTGGCCGCTTTAAAAATATATGGAACTTTGTTATAAAGACGATCCATAAAATTATAAAAATTATTATAAACATTACTAGGACAACCATCATCTGTTTCGACAGCGGTATAACCATACTTTTTTGTTTTAACGATGTTATAAGTACTTTTACGATAACGATTATCCACAATGGCATTTAATTCAATATTATCAAACAAATTAAGACTGACACTTGGCGAATAACCAACAGTTGATCCAGGATCAGAATTGGTTGAAAAGAACTGAACTTCATTACCCGTACTATAAATGTATGGTAAAGAAATAGAACAACTCTTATTAGTGTTATAAATATTACAAGTTTTTAAACAGTAGTCGCCATTAAAATCACAATTTTCTAAGTAATCAGCATTGTTGACATTAAAGCGAGCACTAACCTTTTTAGATGTAATCGCATAATAATTAGTATTTTCCTTAATCGTTACTTTAGTATCTTGCTTTGTACTAGCATTAGTAGAGTTCTTATTAGTGTTCCATCCCAAAATATTCCAAGATGGACGAGTTATACTTGGTGTTACGACGACACAACCATTACTATTGTTATACAATGTACAAGATGACGTTGAAGGAGAAATGCTATCAGCGCCATTTGCATAGAATTTAGCACTTACTTTTTTAGAGGTAATTGCATAATATGTCGCATCTTTATCAACAACTATTTTAGCATTAGTAGAAATAATACTATCATGAGCACTGGAAGAAGTATTCCATCCTAAAACAGTTCCGGAGTTACGATATATTTGGGGTGTCGTAATCGTACATTCTTTAGAAGTATTATAAATACTACACTTTTCAAGAGAACTTGATAAAGAATCAGCACCATTCTTCTCAAAATGGATAGATATATCTTTTTTCGTAATCGCATAAAGGGTTTTGTCACTATCAACTTCTATTTCACCATTAGGTTCATAAATTGCTTCTTTAGAATTTTTATCAGTACTCCAACCAACAACTTCACCACTTTTTTGTTTAACATTAGGAAGTGTAACCAAGCAAGAAGTTTCACCATTTAGAAGACGACATTCTTCCCTTTCTGAAGAAAGGGAATCAGCCCCATTCTTTTCAAATTTAACAACTAATGGTTTATAAGTCAAAGCATAGAAAGTACTATCATCATATATTTTTATTTTAGAGTTAGGACTTGCGATAAGTGTATTACTATCTTTTTTGGTATTCCATCCAATTATTTTACTAGAGGAAAAACTAATTTTTGGTGTTGTTATGTAACAGTATTTATCGTTATTATAAAGAGTACATTCTCTAGGCGTAACGCTAGTTTTATCCTGGAAAGAAGCGACTATTTTCTTTTCGGTTAGAGCTTTTAAAGAAAGGTTTCTATCAATAGTTATTTTCTCTTCTGGATTATATTCGACACTATCATTACCAAAACCTAAGACTTTACCATCTTCTCTTATGATGTTTGGAAGAGTAACAACACAAGATTTATCATTCGTACTACAAACCAAGAAATCATTAGTAAGTTCATCGGCGCCATTACGATATAAAATGACACCAAATTGTTTTTGGTCTTTAAAATCACTATCTTTTATATTAATCGAAATACGTTTTGACACATTACCGGCTTTATCTTTTATGCGAACATCATAAGTTCCCTTTTTAGTAATAGTTAGACTGTCCTTAGAACTAAACTCTTCATCATTCCAACTATATGAGCTAATGCCTGATTCTTCATCTTTCGCAAGAACTCTTAAAACAATTTTATCGTTAGATGACTCGGCTTTTATTATTTCCCCAACGGGTGCTACTTCATCAATATTACTAATATCAAGCGAACGAACAGCGGTCTCATTACCATATTCATCTTTAACAATGATATCATAATGACCATTTTCTTGGATTTTAAAAGTAGAAGAGTTTTGCCAAGAAGTACCATTATCAATTGAATAACTTATAAGCTTATTAGAACTGGTTGCTAAGATATTAAGGTCAACATCTTTATTAGTCCAACTAGATGGAATAATGGATAGTGAATCAATAGAAATATTTTTTTCACTATCAGATTCTTTTACTTTTATATAGAAATTATAGATTAAATCATCAACCATTATTTTATGAATATAACTAGAATAATTAGATAAATCAATAACTTCATCACAACCAATTACTTCTTTTTCTTCAAAAGAACATTTAACTTCAATTTTCCTATCATTAGTCAAAAGATAATAATCATATATATCAGGATCAAAATTAGGTAAAAAAGAATTATTTTCAAAAGAAATAGTAAGATTTTCTTCTTGTTTATCAAATTTATGGTATAAGAAAAGAATTATTCCAGAAAGTAGAATAACAAAAATAACAAATACACAAATAAATATTAATCGTCTTTGAAAATGTTTTTTTTGATGTTTCTTCATATCCTATCCTCAAAAAGATTATATCTAATTTTATATAAAATAACAATTAAAAAGAAATATAATAAAGTCTTTTGACACTATATATTTCTTTTACTATTAAACATTTCTTTTAATTTTTCACCAGTAGAATACCCTTTCTTATAAAAATCAACAATCGGCATTTCTAAGTATTTATTACGATAACACAATTCCATAATAACAGGGCCATTATAATTACATGCAACTAATTTAGTAATTATTTCATCCCAATTAATGGTTCCTTCAAATGGTATTAAGTGTTGATCACTAGAGGCATCATTGTCATGAAGATGAACCGCAAATATTTTATCTTTGAACTTTGAAAAATCAAAATCATCTTTAAAGTAAGCATGAAAATGACCTATATCAAAACAAATACCAATATTATCACTTTTTATATTTTCGATGACATAATCGAGATATCCTTTTTTATGAACGTTTTCAAAAGCAATTTTAATCCCTACTTGTTCAGCATACGAAACTATTTCTCTTAATCTTGCTAGACCAATTTCATTGTATGGTTCTGCATCAAAGCCACCTTCTAAATGCATAAAAACAAGACTTATTCCCATCTTTTTACAAGTATCAAAATCCTTTTTATAACGTGTGACTAAGCTATCACCTAATGGTCCTTCAACCCATAAATTAGAGATACCATCATAACCTAAATGGGCCATCTTAACGTTTAAACCAATATCTTTAATATGTTTCATTTGTTCTTCTTGAGAAACTCTCCAATCACGATTGTACCATTGGACAAAAACTTCCTTAAAACCAGCTTTTTTAATAGCATCTATGGTTGTAATCGGATCAACATTTTGATTGGCATTACTAACAACAACTACTATATCGTCCATAATATACCTCTTTTCATCAGCAATAATAAAGTCCTTATCTAATAAGGACTATCTTTATTTATAAATAAATTATATCATAAATGAGCATAATATATTTATTAAAAATATTCATCAATTTCTTCTACTACGATGTCCTTATTTTTCTTTTCAAGTTCTTTAAGACTTTTATCTGGTGTTGGTAAATCTTCGGGCATTGTTCCACCTAGTTCTTTTATTGTTTTTCTTATTTTACTTCCAACTTCATAATGTGTTGTATTAGCTTCACTCTCCGTTTTAGTATTATCTCTTTTTAATTTTTGTTCAGTTTGCGAAATTCTAAACAAGTTGGCAATCAATTCATCACTACCCATATTATCTAATATGTCCTCACGGTATCTTAATCCCTTTCTCTTAGCAATATCATCAGCAGTTTCACCATTGTATAAACCTTTATAACCAGAATTATGGAATTTATCAAAGTTTTTTACACCGACTTTTTTAGCTGCTTGATTTAAGGAATAATTCCCTTTTCTTGTCAAATTTCTTTGATAAAATCTTTTTTCATCTTCAGAAAGTTCACTATATTCTCTTTCTTTAAGTTCTTGCTTTCGCGTTTGGATAGCGAAATAAGTTTGAGCAAGCGCAATACTCTCTTTTCTACTATCACCATTTTGAGCAATCAAATAACAGGCATACCTACTTAGCTTATAATCCTTTTGTTTTCTCTTAGCACCAGAACCTATTTCAACCATTTTTCCCACTTGGGAAAAATGGTCACAAATCAAACTACCACTTTTCTTACAAGAAATCTTTGAACTTTCAATTACATTAATAAATTTATCCCACCTCTTGTATTCTAAGGCCAACATTAACTCTCGTGCATACCAAAATTCTTTACCATTTTCATCAATGTGTTTTATATTTTCAAAAGTTTTTATATTATATTCTATATTTTTCATACCTCTACCTCCCACTATCCATTACTTAATAACCCTTGTCCACTATTAGTGAACTATCAACATTATATAACCAAAACACCTGCATTTCCTTATTTATATATTTAGTATATTTTTAATTTCACAAGAAAAAGTTAATTATTCTATGGTCGTTTTCTTAATTATTCCAAGCAAATGAAAAGATTCATAACATCAGTGTTATGAACCTATATTCTTAAATCGCAAAGGTGCGACTTTTAACCTCATGGTGCAGGAGATGGGACTTGAACCCACATGGTATTGCTACCAATGGTGTTTGAGACCATCGCGTCTACCATTCCGCCACTCCTGCTTTTTGTAACTTTTTGTTACATAAGAGATTATAACATAATTATCTAGTTAAAAACAATATTTAATTATCACCTTTTATAATTGGAATCATCACTTTTTCCCAATCACTTAAAAATTTTCTTTGGCGACTATCAATATCTTTATTAAACTTTGTACGTGCTTGAACAACTTTTCCATCGCGCACTTCAACCGTAACTAAAGATTTATCTTTCGCATTCTTATTACGCATAAAATATATTTGACAATCATTTTTCCCAACTCTTTCACAATAAGTTCTGACACAATTTTGTTGTTGACTACTCTCATCAATCATACTACTTATGCTATCAGCAGGAAAGATGATATATTCATCATTTTCATATACATTTAAAGATAAAACATTAGATAAATCATGAATTTTTTGATCTAAATCAGGATTTTCAACAATCATTACTTCAGCAGAAACACGATCATGTTCTTCATAAAAATTCTTGGGATATAGAACTTTCTTATCCTTTAAGTCAGCTCCAAGCATTATTAGTCCATTAATGTAGTCATAATAATCACTAATATATTTTCTTATATGATCTTCACTATCTTCCTGACTCTCTATATACTTTTTTAAATCTTCTAATTTTACGTATTCTTTTAACATTTCAAGTGAATATTTGTCTTTCGCAATAAAATTTAATAAATCAAAATCCGTTGTTGGATACATCTTTAGTAAATCATATTGCTTATTAGTTATATCAATATCTTTCATAAATTTATAATACTTTTTATCAATGCCAAAGATGTCTTTAAAGTTTTTTCCTTTACCAAAATTCATTTCAGAACAAGATATTGCTAGATTATATAACTGCATTTTTATTAAGTACTCAAACTCTTTACAACAAATAGGATTATAAGTTAGAGAAGATAAAGTAATATCATTATTATTAAATTTATTTTTTAATTGCCATATTTGACTATATTTATATAATGATGATTTTTTTAATTCATCTAAATTATCAACATATAAAAACTGATTATCATTTGGAAGACAAAACTCAACATAAATATCCGTAATTTTTTCACCAGCTTCAGGATTATTAAAGAACTCTTCTATTTTAGAATACTCTAAAGGATGGCCTTCAATTCTCTCATATAAAGAATCTTTTTTTACATCATATATGCTAGCAATCGAAAAAGTTGATTCTTTATATTTTAAAGGTGCTAGATGATCATAATTTAGTTTGTTTTCAATATTATATAAAACAACTTCATCATCAACTACATCAAAAACATAAGTATAAGAACTTGTATATTTCATATCACTCATATATTGTTGTCTTAAATATACAATATATTTTTTATTGGCATTAGTATAACTTTTTTGACAATGTTCACAATAATGGTTTACATCTAATTCTTTTAAACAATTAGAACAATAATCTTTATATCCATACTCATCATTATAAGTACGAAATATTAATTCATTAGAGATATTTGTTATATAATCTTTTACTTTTTTAGGAATATCGGAAGCATTTTGCCAATACTTTATCTTTTCACTAACTATTTCTTTAAAATCATCATCATATACTAATTGTCGCATATCCTTCACCAAATTTATTTTACATTCTTTTTAAGGAAAAAGATACTTATCAATTACATTTTTTCCATTATTTCTTTATTTTTTAATAGTCTTTCATCATTTGGTTTCATGGCAAGAGCTTTATCGATGTAACGTAGAGCTAAGTATTTTTCTTTTTGATGGTAATAACTCAAAGATAATAAATCATAAACAGTGTAATCCCAACTAAATGTTTCATTGATATAACTTTTTTCATGTGTTGTGATATTTAAAGCTTTTAGGCAGTAATATTCAACATCTTTCCAGTTATTTAAAAGATATTCTAAAATAGCTCTTTCAATAAAAGGATCACGTAAATATGGGGTTTCAACAATAGCTTTATCAAGCCATAGACGAGCTTCATCATATCGTTTTAAGCTCTTATAGCAACGGGAAATAAAACGCATAGAAGCACTTCTTTCATCTTTCCAAGTAGCATTAGGTAATGAAAGATGATATATCAAAGTATCAATGGCTTCATTCCATTTTCCATAATACATATATTCTCTTCCCAAATAATGGACATTACGGTCATTCTTTGGATTTTCTTTGACAGCTAATTCTAAAAGAGGTAAATAAGAAGACCTTGACTTACTTTGATCAGGATAATGATTGATAACGATATCATCAGTTACTAAAGTTTTCTCTTTACCATTAAATGATAAAATTTCATGAACTGGGTTTATCCATTTAAAACCTTGACGGGAATGAATCTTTTCCGAATAAAAAGTAACATCAGGATTATTATTTTCATCAAAATGCCAGTTATAAATATAACGTAAACGATTTAAATCTTTTTTCCAAAGCTCTTGTAGTTTGTCATACCAACCATCAAGAATTACTTCATCCAAATCCATACATACACAAATGTCAACATCTTTACTCACTAGATCAAGCGAAATGTTTCTTGCGACATCAAAACGAAAAGGTTCGACTTTTTTCTCATAAACATTAACATTTTTTTCTTGCAATTTCTGAACTGTATCATCAATGGACCCTGTATCAACTACAACTATTTCATCAGCATCCTTCACTGATTCATACCATCTATCAACAAATTTAGATTCATTTTTACAAATGGCATAGACAGCTATTTTATATTTTCTTTTCATTATGCACCTCTTTATATGATATGAATAGCAATAAAAAAAGATATCGCAAATTCGATATCAATCTTTCTTTAATCTATTAAATTTTTCCATTATTGAAGAATATCTTTTTTTCTCTTCTTCCTCTTCTAAATAATAAGTTCCATCTCTTTTAGAAATTATACTACCTTCCTTAGTACCAGTAGGTAATTCTTCTAAATTGATTTCTAACATCTTACCATTTTCTTCTTCACAAACAGCAATCTTTTCTTCAATGCGATCAACAGTTAATTTCAAAATATCACCTACCCATTAGTATTTGTTTTCATAATGCTCATCTTTATTTCACGACCATCACTACTAGCAAGAATTGTTCCCATTTCATCAGTACGATAAATTTTAATATTTCTTGTATTTAATTTAGCAAGCGTTTCTTTATGAGGATGATCATAACTATTATTTTTACCACAACTTATAATGGCATATTTACAATTAACTTTATCGAGGAAAGCATCACTACTACTATATCTTGATCCATGATGTCCAACTTTTAAAACATCAGCACTAATACCATTTAACAATATTTTATCTTCTACTTCAACAGGAGCATCGCCCATAAATAAGAAAGAATTATTGCCAAAAGTCATCTTTAATACAATTGAAGAACTATTCAAATCATTAGTATTAGTTCCTGGAAAAATTACTGTTAAAGATGCTTCTCCTAAATTAAAAGTATCATTAATTTTAGGAGTTTCAAAACTTTTATTTTTCTTTTCAATAGCGTCTAATACATCTTCAAAAGTCTTAGTTGTCGTAATAGCGTTAGGTAGATAAATATTTTCAACATCAAAAGAATTAATGATATTGTCTAATCCACCAATGTGATCTTCATGAGGATGTGTTCCAACTACATATTTAAAATTTTTAATACCTAACTTTTTAAAATATTTAACTAATTTAGGTCCATCTTCGTTGTTTCCAGCATCAATTAACATGTTTTCATTCTTGTTTTGAATGAGAATACTATCAGCTTGACCAACATCTAAAAAATATACTTTTAAATCAGAATTAACTTCATTTATAACAGGTTCTATTTCTTCTTTAATATTTAAACTTTCTTTAATACCATTTTTGATAGTTGTGAAAAAGGCGTCGATTTTTCCACCATATACTTCAAAAATCGCCACTAAAACAACAATGGCAACACCAATAATACCATAGTTATTTTTTCTTCTCTTTTTCATTTTTACCACACCTTACTCCTACTACTATAAGTATATCACGAAGAGAAGTTTACACCAAGCATTTAATAAAAATTTTCTAGTTGACACTTAAAAAACCTCCTTATTTACTAAACTATATTTTATATGATAATATAAATTTGAGGGTATGTTTATGAATATTATAGAATTGCGTGAAAAACAAATTTACGATGTTGCGAAAAGTTTACTTAATGACTATGGACATCTTTTGTCAAGAGAAGACGTTGAAAAGATAAACTTAGTTAGCGATAGTAATGATGATATTAAGGAAAGAGAAAAACTTTTAGCACCAATTGTGGAAAAAATTTGGGATGAAGAATTAAAAAGTGGTAACTATATTGTTGTCTCTTGGAATAAAAGAGTTAATGCTCCTAGTCGTAATAATGTTACTTTTGCGACTTTGAGTACAAGAGATGATGTCATAAGTTTTTGTGATTCTGATGTTGGAATAGAATATGAAATAAGTTATGATGCTTTATTTGGAGCTTTACCAAAAGATGGAGCAACAATAATAGAAGATATTTCAAGAAAAGGTCCCTATACAATTGGGGAATTAGGTGATAAAGTAATCAATTCTTATAATGGAGCAACAAGATTAATAACTCCTAAACAATTATTAGATACGAGTCAAAATACTTATATGTCTAAGCATAATGAATTAATTTTAAATAGTAAAATGATAAAAGAAATTGGACCATATAAAAAAGGAAAAGAACTATAAATAAGATATAGTTCTTTTTGTATATTAATGTTGTTTCGTTAGTAATATTTATTATCCAGCAGCTGGTCCAGTAGGTCCAGCAGGAATGACAAAATTTAATGTATAATCTGGTCCTCCACTAATTGTTACTTCAGCATCAGTTCCAGGATCCCCTGTCGTTACAGTTCCAACAGTAAATGTTGGAGTTACACCATCTGTACCATCAGTTCCAGCTGGTCCCGTATCTCCTGTTGCTCCTGTTGCTCCTGTTGCTCCTGTTGCTCCTGTTGCTCCTGTTGCTCCTGTTGCTCCTGTTGCTCCTGTTGCTCCT
>CANPXE010000028.1 GCA_947585665.1 uncultured Bacilli bacterium
TTGCAAGAAAAAATTTGCACTAAATGTTTTGATCCAAAGTATATTAAATTCAATTTTTCATATATAAAATATGATAGGAATTTTACTGATGAACATAAAGCACAATTAGTCAAAAGGATGATAGTTCTTTCCAAGGAAACATATATAGTTGTTTCTCAATGGCCCAAAAATATAGGTTTTGAAATAGAGGATAAAAATAAATTAGGAATAAGTCTTGAAACACCACCAGCTTTTTTAGATCGTTTTCCTATTGAAAGATTTAATAATAAATATGGAATAATAAGATTGTATCCTAATAATAATCCTGTTAATGCAAGATTAATAGGTGTATTTGTTAATAAAATTTTTTATATATTTTATATAGATATTAATGGTGAACTATATAACCATTAAAACAAATAGTTCCTCTTGAATATTTCCACAAAATCTAAATTAGGATAAGCTTCTTCAAAAGCAGCTTGTCCTTTTTTATGCCAATAATCATTAAAATTTTTATCATTTTGATATCTACTATGACAGTTCCTACAAAGTGGCAAGATAAGTCCATATTTTATTGAATTAATTCTATTTCTTCCGCCAAAGATTTCGTGTAAATCATTCCTTTTTGAATGGCATAAAAAACAATAGTCTAGATCATCGGTAAAAAGACTTTCTCTTTTATTTTCTAAATTTCTTAATTTAGTTGATTTATTTTTAAAACTATTATCATTATTTTGTTTATACTTTTTATAAGGACAATTAAAACAATCGTTAGTAACATTTCTTCTTTTGTCTTTTTTACATTCTAATTTTCTATTTATTTTTTGCTTTAAATAAATACAATTATTATTCATATTTTACCTCTCTTTTTATAGAGTGCATAAAATACAATTACCACATGGCGATTATGATCATTTAGGGGAAGCTATTAATTTAATTAATAATTTTAATATTAAAACCGTTTACTTTAATGAAGGAAATATTAATTATAATGAAAAGAAAATAATTACTTTGTTAAAGAATAAGAATATTTATTATAGTTTTTCTAAAAAGGGGAATAAATATAAAATAGGATCTTTTTCTATTACTTCCTTAAATAGGGATTTAAAAGATGAAAATGACAGTAGTTTAATCCTTTATGGAACGATAAATAAAAATAATTTTTTATTGATGGGAGACGCTAGTAAAAAAAGTGAAGAAGTATTATTGGATAATTATAATTTACCAGAAATAAGTATTTTAAAAGTGGGACATCATGGGTCAAACACTTCAACTAGTTCTGATCTTTTAGAAACGATAAAACCAAAATATGCTTTGATATCAGCAGGTCAAAACAATAAATTTGGCCATCCCCATCAAGAGACTCTAGACAATTTAAATAAGTTTTCCGTTAAGATTT
Source organism: uncultured Bacilli bacterium (assembly GCA_947585665.1). Lineage (GTDB taxonomy): Bacteria > Bacillota_I > Bacilli_A > RF39 > UBA660 > RUG11788. The sequence continues at coordinate 1,379 of CANPXE010000028.1, forward strand.
ATGTAACTATTAGAGATGGTGCTATTTTAGTTAATTTCTCTAAAAGAGTAACTTTTTCACATTTTGGTACATAATATATATTAACGCTAATGATTTAGCGTTTGACATAGATTGGAGAGCAAATGCTCTCTTTTTTTGTCTTTTTCTTTATTCTATTAATAAAATATGCTAAAATTATAGAGTAGGCATAAAAAAGTAAATGGAGGAGAAAATATGAAATCAGTTGATTTTAATGCTAGTAGTGATCGGGAATTTTTTAATATTGTCTCTGATATCTTAACTAATGATGAATTTGTTAAATTAGAAGAATATGGTCATCATAACAGTAATCGTTTACAACATTCTGTTAATGTCGCATATCGTTCTTATAAATTATCTAAAAAGTTTAATTGGGATGTACGTAAGACAGCCCGTGCTGCTCTTTTACATGATTTCTTTTTAGTAGATAATTATACTATTGATAAAAAGAATAGAGTTAAGACTCTTTTACTTCATCCTGATTATGCTCTTGATAACTCTTTAAAATATTTTGAATTATCGGAAAAGGAACAAAATATTATAAAAACTCATATGTTTCCAATTGGAATACATATTCCTAAATATAAAGAGAGTGTTTTAGTTGATGTTGTTGATGATTATATTTCTATTCGTGAAGCAATGTACGCTAAAAATGTTGAATTGAAAGCAGCTTTTCATTTTCTATTAATTTTTGCATTTAATTGTACATTTAAATAACTGAGGTGATGTTATGAAGAAAAAGTTGCGCCTTAAATTACCATTTAGAATTCTTTTGTCAGCGATTGCTGTTATTTTGATAGTGACTTTATACTTTCCTGTTCGTAGTATAATTAAATTAGTAGGGCACAATTATAGTTTTTCTTCAAGCGTTGAGATTTTATCATTAGATCTTTATGATGATGTAATTGTTAAAGATTATAGTGAAACACTTGATAAAATCGTTAAAGATAAAGATTTTAATATTGATAATTATGAATCATATATGAATATTAAGTATCAAGATCGACCTAACTTTTTACAAAATGTCAATAAACTTCTTGAATTAAAGTATACTGTTGAAGATATAAATAATATTAATAGTAAAGTTAGTGATTCTTTTTATTCCAAATTATTTCAGGAATATATTCAAGATATTAGCAAATATTTAACTGTTAAGTATTTTAAAGAAGCTAATTTTGATCGCTATCGTAAATACTTTAATGGTAATTATGAAAAAACTGTTCTCTATGTAAATATTGGTCTTGATAAAGATTATTATACTGATACGACTTTAACTGATGATTTCTCGGTGACGATGCTAGTTAATAAGTATCATGGAATTAGTGATAAATTTAGTGTACCGGATTTAACACAAATAAGTGAAGAGTGTTCCATTGCGGAACCTAATTATATGAGTAGAGAAGCGGCGGAAGCCTTTGAGACGATGTGTCGAGATGCTAAAGATCAAGGATATGATATTTTAGCTAATTCAACTTATCGTGATATGGAAACCCAACAAAAGACTTGGGATACTTATTTAAATTTATATGGTATTAAATATAATGAGAAGTATGTAACACATCCTGGATATTCTGAACATCATACGGGTTTATCTGTGGATATAAAAAGTAAAAATTCAAATATTTTTAAAGAGTCAAAAGAGTATCAATGGTGTTTAGATAATTCATATAAGTATGGATTTATTCATCGTTATCCTGAAAGTAAAGTAAATATTACTGGTATTTCATCAGAATCCTGGCATTTTCGTTATGTTGGAGTAGAAATAGCTACTTATATATATGAACACAATTTGTGTTATGAAGAGTATTATGCAATGTTTTTAGATAAATAAATTAATAAATTAAATCAATTATTTATTGGGAGGTCATTATGGAAGAAACAGAAGGAGAAAAGTTCATTTATTGGGGTGTGTTTTTTGTCATTATTATCATTATGGCTATTGGTGGCTATTTCCTTGCTTTTGGTAATAAAAAAGATGTTGATACATCTAAAAAAGAAGAAACTGAAGAAAAATATAACTATGATAAATATCGTGGTAAATGGCTTTTAAAAGATGAAGAAGAAATAAATGAAGAGTTAGATATTAATTCTATTGATAGTTCAAAAGTAGAATTTAGTTATTCTATTAAAGATATAGCTACTTTTGAAAATCAAACAGCTCTTTTAGAAGGAGCAACTGCGGAGTTTGATATTACAACAAATGATGAACAAATAGAATTGAGTGGCCGTTTAGTATTTAGAGAAGATAAAATAGTTTTGGTAATTACTGATACTAATAATGATGATATTTCTTTAGGATCAATTGAATTTACTGAGAAAGAATAACTTTTTAATATGGAGGTGTAGGTATGAAAAAAATTTTTGGGAAAGAAAAAATAGGTCGTGCTGTTCTTTTATATATGACGATGTTCGCCTTTTGCATTCTTGCAGTTACTTTTTTGTTTTATCGCCAACATCGTTCTTTTTTATGGGGTCATGATGGATTAAGTCAACATTTTGTAACTCTAAATTATTTTCGTAATACCATTATTACTTTCTTTAAAACAGGTAATTTTAACACTTTTACTTGGAATATTGGTTTAGGAATGGATTTATTTGGTAACTTGGCATATTATATAATTGGTGATTTTTTTTCTTACTTGAGCATTTTATTGCCAGCTAATAAAATGGAATTTTTATATAGTTTTTTAGTACCTCTTAGATGGTTTTTTGTCGGTATTAGTTTTATAATCTATTCAAAATATAAAAATAAAAGTAATTTTGCTAGTGCTGTTGGTTCCATTATGTATACTTTTTGTATCTTTATTCTTTTTGCCATTGTACGTCATCCATATTTTATCAATGCTTGTATTCTCTTTCCTTTATTGATGTTAGGAATGGAAAGAATTGTTAATGACAACAAAAAAATATTTTATATAATTATTATTTTTATTACATATTTATCAAGTTTTTATTTTGCTTATATGCTATCTTTATGTCTTTTAGTTTATGGAAGTATTTTAATAATAAGTAAATATTATAAATATGGATTTAAAATAGTGATGATGGAATTCTTTAAAGTGTTTCTTTATACACTAATTGGTATTGCACTATCTTCAGTTATTCTTATTCCAACTATTTATCAATTTATTAATTCAATGCGTTCTAATAGTGATATAACATATGTTTATAGTTCTAATTATTATACCAATTTATTATATTCTTTTACTAGTTTTACTTCTAGTAATTGGGCGATTTTAGGTATAAATGCTTTAGCTATGTTAACATTACCACTTGCTTTTAAAAATTTTAAAGAAAATAAAGATATGTTAATTTTTTTCTTAATTTTATTAGTTCCATTATTGATTGTACAAGTAGGGGTAATATTTTCCGGTTTTTCTTATCCTAATAATCGTTGGAGTTTTGTCTTGTTATTTATATTTTCTTTTTTAACAACCTCAGTTTTGGATAAGTATAATGATTTAAAGAAAGAAGATTTAAAATGGATTACTGGTTTTAATTTAATTTATTTTAGTTTAATCTATTTATTCGTTAATGAAATTAATTCTATTACTTATTTTTTAATCATTGTTTTTATTGGCTATCTTTTTATCTTTTTAAATAAGCAATTCCTAGAAAAATTTTCTAAAAATTATTATTTTTTGAAGAAAGTTAATCTTTTTAAAATAGGAATTTGTTCATTGGTAGTAATATCAACTTGTGCTCAAATATATTTATATTATTCTAATAATAATTATAGTTATCTTAATGAATTTGTTGAGTACGGCGAAACTGCTAAGATAAATGAAACAAATAACTATCGTAGTTCTAAATATGCTGAAAAAATTCAAGAATTAAAAAAGAATGATCAAGATTTCTATCGCATTGATAGAATGAAAGATCGTGCTACTTACAATTCAGGATTATATTTAGATTTTAAACAAATTGGCTTTTATTATAGTATTATTCCTAAAAAATTAGGTGAACTAGGATATGACTTATCAAATATGAATTATTTGACTAGTCATGAGTTGTTAGAAATTGATTACCGCACTAAAATTACTACTTTGTTAGGAAACAAATATTATATTCTTCATAATGATAAAAGAGTTCCATATGGTTATTCTTTAATAGATGATGATAATGATACATTAGTTTATGAAAATAATTATAGTGTTCCTTTCGCAACTTATTATGATAGTTATATTGATTTAAATGAATACAATGAGTTAGAAAATATTGAAAAAGAATCAAGTTTATTAAAAAGTGTGGCTTTAGAAAAAGAAGATGTTGATACTAATTATTTAAAGAAAAATGAAAATATTTTAAAAGAATTAAATAAGAATATTGAATATTTAGATTTTTCTCTTTCTAATGATAGTAAGAAAATAGAAGTTACTAATAATTCTAAAGATAATGGTGATAACATTTTATATATTGATATTAAACCTAAAGATTTAGAAGGAGAGCTATATTTAAGTATTAAAAATATTAATTATGAACCACAAAATATAAAGGAATTGAATACAAATAGTTCACTTCTTGCGCCAAGTCCTATTCCTTCTAAAAACTTTATTGTTAAAGTTAAATATAAAAAAATTGATACATCTAAACAGTTTATAGATTTACAACATTCTTCATATTCGACAGGGGATTCTAATATATTAGTCAATTTGCACAACTATGAAAAAATAGATGGACAAATAGCTGTTGAGTTATCAGAAATAGGTACTTATACCTATGATGATATTTCTGTTATACTTGTAAAATTCAATGATTATGAAGAAGATATTAATAATTTAAATAAATCTAATTTTGAATTGGAAGACTTAGATTTTGGATATATTAAAGGAACAGTTGATTTAGATGAAAATGGTCTTATTCAGTTTTCAACGGCTTATGTTGATGGCTGGGATATTTATGTGGATGGAAAAAAGAGCGACACTTTAAACGTCAATAAGTATTTTCTAGGAACTTATGTTCCGGGGGGGGGTACATACTATTGAGTTAAAATATCATACACCATACTTAAAAATGGGAAAGATAATTTCTTTAATTGGTTTAATGGGATTCATACTTGTTGTTTATTTAGAAAGATTTAGAGAGGTAAAAAATGCCAAAAAGAAAAGATAAAAAATTAATTTCATTAGTTGTTCCATGTTACAATGAAGAGGAGACTTTGCCGTTATATTATGAAACTGTTGATGATCTTTCTAAAAATTAGAAGAAGAAATAGAACTTATTTTTATTGATGATGGTAGTCGTGATAATACTTTAGAAGTTATAAAGAAGTTTGCTAAAAAAGATCATCGTGTTAAATATATTTCTTTTTCAAGGAATTTTGGAAAAGAAGCAGCGATGTTTGCGGGACTTGAACATTCTTTGGGTGATTATGTAACCGTAATGGACGTTGATTTGCAGGATCCACCATATCTTTTACAAGATATGATTAAAGGTATTAAAGAAGAAGGATATGATTCCGTTGGTGTAAGAAGAGTTTCTAGAAAAGGTGAACCCGTTATTAGAAGTCTTTTTGCTAGATGCTTCTATAAATTGATTAATAAAATGAGTGCAACGGAAATGGTTGATGGAGCTAGGGATTATCGTTTAATGAATCGTAAAATGGTCAATGCTTTATTGGAATTAAAAGAATATAAGCGTTATAGTAAAGGCTTGTTCAGCTTTGTTGGATTTAAAACAAAATGGTTAGAATATGAAAATGTTGAAAGAGTAGCAGGCGGGAGTAAGTGGTCTTTTTGGAAACTATTTAAATATGCCATTGAAGGAATTGTAGCTTTTTCAACAGCACTCCTTGTTTAGCTTCTTTCTTAGTATGGTATTGCTTTATGTTTTATTACCTTTATTTTCATTTTAATTATCATTGGTCGAACATTAATATTTGGTGATTCAGTTAATGGTTGGCCTAGTCTTGCCTATATTATAATTTTTATTGGTGGTTTACAATTATTATGCATTATTGTCATTGGGTAATATTTATTTAAAACGTATCTTGAAACTAAAAAAAATAATCTATATAATTCGTGATGATAATTTAGAAAAATAGTTTTAATACTATATTATTTTTGATATAATGTAACTATCTCCTCATAGCTCAGCAGGATAGAGCAATCGCCTCCTAAGCGATAGATACTGGTTCGAGTCCGGTTGGGGAGACCATTAATAAAAAAATAAAAGAACCCTTTTAGTGAACTGAACCCCAAAAGTTGGACAGTTTAATTATTCAAGGATTGTAATCTGTATTGTACAGGTGACAGTCCTTTTA
>CANPXE010000029.1 GCA_947585665.1 uncultured Bacilli bacterium
AAAGAAAGTAAAGTAACTTTAAATTTGGATCCAAAAGATGAAAATGGTACGACGAAAAGTGGTGTTCATAGATATGGATTGACAACATCAAGTAGTACTTCATATAATTTAGTAAGTGAAGATACTCAAGATGATACAACTATAACTGGAGCAGCATGGTATGGATATGTTGAGGATAATGCAGGAAATACAAATGCATGTAGACCAAAGTCAATTAATTCAGAAAATGAAAATATTATTAAAGTAGATGCTACACCTCCTACTTGTGCAACGAGTGGTGGAAGTACTGATTGGACAAATGATAGTAGAACAATATATGGAACATGTAGTGATGATTTAAGTGGATGTACTGGTAATGTAACAAGAAAAATTGATTGGGAGACGAGTGGAAAGCATTCTCCTGGAACAGTATATGATAATGCTGGAAATGCAACAAAATGTAATACTGATAGAACAGTAAATATTGATAAAACAGCCCCAACTGTTTCATTTAGTCGAAGTGGTAATACTGTTACAAAAAGTTGTAGTGATAGTGGTGGTAGTGGATTAGCAACATCAACTACATATGAGACCATATCGACAGGAGCTAATAGAACAGTGTACAAGACTTGTAAAGATAATGCTGGAAATAGTAGTGGTGAAAAATCAAAAATCTATTATTGGAATAGTTGTATATCAGGGTCTTCTAGTGAATGTGTTCTTGGATATAATTATTATTTTTATACTGGTGGACGTGATGGTGATAAAGGACGTAAAGTTGTTGGTCCTGCTTGTTATAAAACTGATAGTTATGCTTTAGAATTATGTTGGCTCGATGGTGTTAGAGATCCTGGTGGTCAAAGTCTTTGTTACACTACTCATGATTGCTGCTACACTTATCTAAATACATGTAAAGGTGGATGGAGCAATAGTTAAAATCCTAATTAACTTTAGGATTTTTTTCTATTGTTTTATATAAATATTAGTAATATAATCAAATAGGAGGATAGATAAACATGAGTGAAAATATTGAGAAGAAAAAAAGTAAAAGTAGAATATTAATATTAATAATTTGTTTAGTTATATTAGTTGGAATTGGTATTACTTTATTATTTGTATTTAAGGACAAGAAGGGGATAGATGATAAAAATAAAAATAGTACAGAAAAATTAGTTCTTAAACATCCTATTAGTTTAGGAAAACTTACTAAAGTTAATGATATTTCTGATATCGCTAAACTATACGACAATAGTACTTTGGTTGATTCTGTTTCTGATGATGAAAACTATGATATTGGATATGATGGTTATCTTCTTAATGATCGCGTAGTTATGCGCAATGGAAAAGCGATTATGACATTGGATAAAAACATTACAACTAAAGCAATTAAGGATACGACTGATTCTAATAGTAAGTATATTTATGTGGCTTGTTTAACTGATTATTGTACATTAGGAAAGCTTATAAATGATAAATATGCTTATGTTGAATATTATGATGATAAAGAAGAGAGAACAGAAATATATGATATTGATACTGGAAAGTTAATGACAACTATTAAAGATTATCTTATTGTAGGTGATCAAGCAAGAACAAGTCCTGATGATGACATTTATACTAATAGTTCTAAGTATTTGGTTGCAGTTAAAGAGGGATATGGTCTTATTGACTTTACTGGTAAAACGATTATTGATTTTACTTATGATGATTTAGTTACTATTGATGATGAAAAATTAATTGCTAAAAAAGATGATAAGTTCGGAGTTATTAGTTCATCTAATCAAACAATTGTTGATTTTAATTATGATGGTTTAGAAGCTTTTGGGAATTATTTAGTAGCTTTAAAAGATGATAAATTAGGTATTATTGATTATAATGAAAAAGTTATTGTTCCTTTTACTAAGAGTGTTGCTAAAACAAGTGAATATGGATATACACTTCGTCCTTGTTGTGGTGAGTTAAATAATTTTTCAGTAATGAAGATGGATGATGAAATATTGATATATTATTATGATGCAACTGAAAAAGTAGATTATAGTCAATATGGTTATGATGTTGATTATTTAGTTATAAAAAATGATGGAACGTATACATATGAAGAAGACTATTTAAAAAAAATCTATAATTATGGTAATGATTATTATTATACATATCTAACATTAGATGATACTTCTAAATTAACATTACTTGATAAAAATAAAAAAGTAGTTAATGAATATGATTGTGGTCAAGGCGTATATGGAGATAATAGTGGTTTTATTGATCATGAAAATGTAAGATTTTCTTGTTATGAAGATATGGATGTAATAAGTAAATATTATAATATAAAGAAAAATACTTATGTAAATGAACAAGAAGTAGAAGATTTTGAAGAATATGCTACTTATATTGATAACGATTTAAAATTAATTTCTCTTAAAGATAAAAAATTAGTTGCTAATGGTAATAATAGGGTTTTATTAACGCTTAACAAAGATGATGACTTTTATAGTTTAGATGATGATTACTATAAATTAGTTCACGCGGATAATACCTTTGAATATTATCATTACGAATAAATAATATTTTAATATATAAATAATAATTAGACACATTTTTTGTAAAGTGTGTCTTTTTTTGTTTTTAATCTTTACAAAGTGGGGAAGAAATAGTATTATAGACTTAGCAGTGGTTAATTGTGGTGAAAAGTGGGGGATGCCAAATGTTGATGGGTGAATATCATCATAACATTGATGAAAAGGGAAGATTGACTTTACCTTCTAAATTCCGTGATGATTTAGGCGAAGAATTCGTTGTCACGCGTGGTTTTGAAGGAAGTTTATTTGTCTATCCTCAAAAAGAATGGGAAAAAATATCAGCCCGTTTGAATAGCCTACCTTTTACCAAGAAAAATGCTCGTGATTTTAAGAGATTTTTCTTATCCGGTGCTACTGCAACAGTATTTGACAAACAAGGTCGAATCAATATTACCTCTCCATTGATTTCTTACGCCGATTTGATAAAAGAATGTGTCATAATCGGCGTTGGAGATCACCTTGAAATTTGGTCTTTAGAGAATTGGAACAATTTCTATGATACTAATAAAGACGAATTGTCAGATATTGCTGAAGACTTATTTGATTCAAATTGGGAAAATGGTGATTAACATGCATATAAGTGTACTACTAAATGAATCAATTGCTGGTCTAAATTTGAAAGAAAACGGGATCTACGTTGATTGTACATTAGGTTATGCTGGTCACTCCAGTGAAATATTAAAGCGATTAAGAAGGGGTTATCTTTTCGCCATTGATCAAGATAGTGAAGCTATTGTCTATAGTGATAAAAAACTAAAAGAGATAGGTAGTAACTATGAGATCATTAATAATAATTTCGTAAATCTTAAAGAAGAATTAGAAAAAAGGAATATTAAAGAGGTTGATGGAATTTTATTTGACTTGGGAGTTTCGTCACCACAACTCGATGAGGATGAAAGAGGTTTTAGTTATCATAACGATGCTAAACTCGATATGCGCATGAATCAGAAACAAGATTTATCAGCATACACTGTTGTTAATACGTATTCCGAAAAAGAGTTAATTGATATTTTTTTTAAATACGGAGAAGAAAAATATGCGAAGAGCATTGCACGTAATATCGTAAGATATCGTGAAAATAAGAATATTGAAACAACTTTGGAGTTAGTTGATATCATTAAGTCATCAATGCCTGAAAAGGCTAAACGTGATAAACATCCGGCTCGTAAAGTATTTCAAGCAATTAGAATTGAAGTTAACAATGAATTAGAAGTTTTAGAAAAAGCCATTAATGATAGCCTTTCCCTTTTAAAGGTCGGAGGACGTCTTGTGGTTATAACATTCCATTCATTAGAAGATAGAATGATAAAAAACATATTTAAGGAAGTAACGATGATTGATCCAAAAGTAAAAGGGTTACCGAATATTCCGGAAGAATATCTTCCTAAATATCGTTTAGTCAATAATAAAGTTATTACACCAAGTGCTGAAGAACTTGCGAACAATAATCGAAGTCGTAGTAGTAAATTGCGCATTATTGAAAGAATAAGATAAGGGAAAGAGGAGTTTAAATGAAAAAGAAAACAGTAGTAAAGGTAAAAAGAAATTTTCATTTTACAAAATTTGAAAAACTTTTATATAGTTTAGCTTTGTTTTTGTTGGTTATAACTCCTATTGCGACCGTTTTGTCACAAGCTACTTTGTCAAAAGTTAATTATGATGTTGAAAAGATGAAGAAAGAAATTACATCTCAAGAACGTTCAAACGAGAGTTTATCAATGAAAATAAGTGAGTTGGCTTCCCTTGATAAAATACAGGAAGTTGCAGAGTCTGAGGGATTGAGTTATAATAATAATAATATAAAATCTATCAATTCAGCAGAATAGGAAAGTGATAAAATGAAAGAAAAGAAGAAGACAAAAATTAGTACTAATACCATAAGAATTCCACTATGGTTAATCCTAATTGGTCTTCTTTCTTTTTGTGTTGTCATTGCTCGAGTTTCGGTGCTTGCGCTTTCTAAAAAAATAGATGATATTGATATTCAAGCTTTTGCTAGTACTCGTACTAGTACAACGAGAACACTTCCTGCTGATAGGGGAACAATTTATGACATAAATGGTAATGTTCTTGCTAAAACGGTACCATCATATACTTTGATTGCTTACTTGTCACCAAGTCGTACGACGGATCCTAAAAAACCGCAACATGTTGTCGATGTTGATTATACGGCAACTGAACTTGCTAAAGTCATTGATGTTGACTATGAGACAATTGTAAAATACTTATCAAAGACTAATGTTTATCAAACGGAACTTGGTCCTAAGACAAAGGGCTTAACAGAATTACAAAAAGACGCTATTCAGGATTTAAATTTGCCAGGAATCGATTTTTTAACAACCCAAAAAAGATATTATCCTTATGGAGACTTTTTGTCATATACAATTGGTTATGCTAAAGAAAAGACTTATACAGATGAAAATGGTCAAGAAATAACGACTCTTGTTGGTGAAATGGGTATTGAAAAACAATATGATGACATTTTAAGAGGAACTGATGGTTATACTTTTTATCAACGAGATCGTAATGGTTATAAAATAGCGGGAACGAAAGAGCGTACAGTAGCGGCCGTTGATGGTCAAGATATTTATTTGACAATTGATGCGAATGTTCAATTATTCTTGGAAAAAGCTATTCAAAATGCTAAGTTAAAAAAGTATCGTTGGGATTGGTATACTATTTTAGTTGCGGATGCTAAGACAGGAGCTATTTTAGGTTCTGCTTCTGATCCTTCTTTTGATCCTAATAAACGTAACATTACTAATTATATGGATTACAATGTTGCTTATCCTTTTGAACCTGGTTCAACAATGAAAACATTTACTTATATGGCTGTAATGGAAAATAGTAAATACGATGGTAATGCTACTTATAAATCTGGTACCTATAAGACAACTGATGGTACTGTTATTGGTGACTGGGAACGCCGTGGATGGGGAAATATTACCTATGATCGAGGTTTTGCTTTATCTAGTAATACAGGAGTTATATCATTACTTCGTAAAAATATTAATCAAGCGACTTTAAAAGCTTATTTTAATCGTTTAGGTTTTGGACTTCCAACGAATATTGAATTACCTAATGAAGCAAGTGGTAAAATTAATTTTAATTATGAAACAGAGTATTATAATGCCGGATTTGGTCAAGGTATTACGACAACGCCAATCCAAAATATTAAAGCTTTAACTTCGATTGCTAATGATGGTATGCTTCTTCAACCATATTATGTCGATAGAATAGTTGATAGTAAAGGTAATATAACTTATAAAGGGGAAAGAAAAGAATTGTATCAAGTTGCTTCAACAGCCACTACTGATAAAATTAAAGATTTAATGGAAGATGTTATTAGTGGTAATAGTCGTACTTGTACAGGATATCCATATTATATGAAAGGTTATGATTTAATCCTTAAAACAGGTTCTGCGCAAGTTGCTTCAAGTAGTGGTTATGATACGGGTGAAGTTATTAAGGGAATTGCAGGAATGTTTCCTAAGGATGACCCGGAGATTATTTTCTATGTTGCTGCTAAAAAACCGAATGATGGTGCTGGGGGACGTGTAAAACCAATGTCTATGGTAGTTAAAGAAATAGTAACTAATATTAGTAGTTATTATGACATTTATGATAATAAAGAAGAAGAAATACAAAAAGTTGCTACCTATACGGTTCCTAGTATGATAAATAAGAAAACATCTGATGTTCAAAAAGAATTATCTGATTTTGGCTTAAAAACAATTGTTATTGGTGAAGGGGATAAGATTATTAGTCAATATCCAAAAACGGGTATTGTTCTAACTAAAAAAGATATGGTTATTTTGGTTACTAATGATAAAGAAAATATTAAAATGCCTAACTTTAAAGGACTAAGTTTAAATGAAACTAAAACTATTCTTTCATATTTGAATATTAAATATGAAATCGAAGGAAATGGTTATGTAACTAATCAAAGTATAAAAAATGGTACCCTTCTTGAAGAAGATATGACTTTAAAATTACAATTAAAAGAGTATTACGTTCAAGAACAGGAAGAACAAGATGAAGAAAAGAAAAAATAAAAAATACATAATTAAAAAAAGAGACTTAAATCTAAGTCTCTTTACAGACTGTTGACAAAGTTCAATGGTCTTTTCTTTTTTTAAAATATGTTGTATAATGTATTCGTAAGGTTGCTTTATG
>CANPXE010000030.1 GCA_947585665.1 uncultured Bacilli bacterium
GCATGTTTTAAATTTTCTTAGAAATAAATTTACCAAATTTACAAAAAACTATTGATTTTTATTAGCAAGTTTTTATGTTCTATTTATTAAAACACATTCTCTTCGTTCTATTTCGCCCAAAGCGAAGTCTTTTTTAGTATCAGAGAATAATCTTTTTAAAGTTACACGACGATTATGAGAAAATGGTTTATTCAAGATAATTTTTACTTGACTATCCCTATCATATTCTTTTTTATCCAAATAATAAGGATCAAAAATATAGGCATATCTCTTATCTATTTTAGTAATTATGACATAGTGTTCTTGAGTTTGCCAACACCTAACAAAAATACAACCATTATTTTTTAAACACTCTTGCATCCTTTCAAGTGTTATTTCATCTTTTTCCAATCTTTCACAACGAACTTTAAAATTTTTAGAGTTAGCATATCTAGTAATCCAATGGGTCAATTTATTAATAGCTTCCCTACTCGTACCACCTTGACCTAAATTACCTTGTTCGTCATAACAATCTAAAGTATAACGATGAATTGATTTTACTAATTCGGCTGGTATTTCATCTCTTTCAAATAAATAACTAAATGCATTTTGGAGTGATACTGTTCCACAATCAAATTCTGTTATTTGAAAACGTAAAGGTATCTTCATTTTTACCACCTCTTATACTAACCTAATTTGTCACCATTTTTTACTTTTTGTTCAGGAACAACTAAAACGACACCGCCTTCACTATAAGTACCAAGAACTAGAACTTCTGATAAGAAATCAGCAATTTGCCTTGGTGGAAAATTGACAACCGCTAATATTTGTTTTCCAATTAAATCTTCTTTACTGTATAACGCTGTTATTTGAGCAGAAGATTTTTTTATTCCTAAACTACCAAAATCTATTTTTAATTGATAAGCTGGTTTTTTTGCTTTTTCAAACTCTTTTACTTCAACAATTGTCCCTACTCTAATATCTAATTTTAAAAAATCATCAATATTTGCCATATATCCTCCATTATTTTAATATAACAAGAAAAAAGTAACTTTGGTTACTTTTGATTCTCATAAATAAGACCTTTATAATACTTCCAAGCAAGCACTCTAAATGCTAATTTATTGATATCGTCTTCTTTTAAAGTACCATCACTCAATGCTTTTTTAATTTCATTAATGCTCTTATTATAGTCTGTTGTGATAATTAAATCATTACCAGCAAGAATTGCTTTAACAGAAGCATTTTCAATTTTAGAAACAGCTCCCATATCCAAGTCATCAGTAATGATAACACCTGTAAAATTCAATTCGTCACGAAGTAAATTATGAATAGTTGGAGAAAGACTAGCTGGATTATCTTTATCAATATTAGTAACGACATTATGACTTACTAAAATAGCTTCAGCACCAGCATCAATTCCAGCTTCAAAAGGTGGAATATCATTTTTCAAAATGCTTTCATAACTACGGCTATCAGTTGCCGTACCAGTATGAGTATCAGCATTATTGCCATATCCTGGGAAGTGTTTTAATGTATATGATACACCTGTTCCCTTACTAGCATTTATAACTGTTTTAGCAAAGTTAGAAGTAATATCACTATTTTGTTGAAGACTTCTAGAGTACATATAGTCCCCACTATTAGTTGAAACATCAACAACTGGCGCAAGATTTAAATTTATTCCTAAGCTATTTAAAAGATTACTTTTTTCGATTGTATCTTTCTTAATTAAATCTAGTCCACCCTCTTTATATAAGGCACTTGGTGACTTAAATCTCTCACTGCGCAAATTAGGATTACTACTTATTCTAACAACTGTTCCACCTTCTTCATCGACGGCTGTCAAAGAAGGAATTTTAGATACTTTTTGAAAATCATCAATCATTTTCTTAACTTCTGTTTCCGTTTTATTTGTAAAATCTTTACCAAATAATACATACCCACCAAATTGTTTATCTTTCATTACTTGAACTTGATTACTATCAGGATAACGTACTAAAAGAAGTTGATTAATTCTTTCATCTAAAGTCATCGTTTTTAATTTATTGAAAGCAAGTGTATAGTACTTACTAAAAAGTCCATTATCAAGCCAATCTTCACTGATGGTGTCACCTAGTCCTTCTTTTTCTTCAATATCCTTCATTTCCACGAGCTTAATATCTTTAACTTCTGCATCACGATTTAATAAACCACTATATTCAATGACAACTCTTGACCCAACTGCCAAATCACTACTATCACCTTTAAAAGTATATACGCCATCATTATCATCTTTAACTGTCAAAGAGTCATCACTAATTGATAAAATAGTTGCCTCAATCTTATTAGTTGTCACTGACTTATTATTGTTCATATTCAAAACAACTACTGTTCCAATTAACACAATAACAATAGCAACTATCGTTATAATCATGTTTTTATTCATCTAAATCACCCTTACTATATAAATATGATAAGTAAAAACGAATATGTTTATTTTTTCAAAATTATCATTACTTATATAGTATATCACATATAGCTAAATTTATATTTAGATTTTTTTAATATAGAAAATTATTTTCGCATAATTAGTCTCTTTACTGGTGAAGGAACATATTCTGATATATCTTTATTTTCAAGAAATTGTTGATAGACAAAACTTGAAGAAATTTTGCCACAACCAAAGGCGCGTAAATAGATTGTTTCTATTCCATATTTATCATTATAATTAGCTATTTCCTCTTCATAACGATAATCTGTTTCATTTCTTATTCCTCTAATTAAAATACCACAACCATTTTCTTTAGCTGCTTTCCAGGTCTCACCATCATATATAATTGTTTTGACATTATTTAATTTAGCTTCTCTAAGACTCTCTTCGATTGCTTTTTGCATATCTTCTTTAGAAAATCTAGGTGTTTTATCAGGATTAGTACCAATTCCTACTATAACTTGTTTAAATGTTTGACTAGCAATCCTCACAACTTGTAAATGACCATTAGTAAAGGGATCAAAACT
>CANPXE010000031.1 GCA_947585665.1 uncultured Bacilli bacterium
TTCAAAAAATATAAATAGAAAGGAATTAATCAATCTATAAAAATTTAACTCATTTCTATGAGATTGATTATACAAGGAAATATGAGTTATGAAGATTTAGAACGATATTCCAATAAAGTTTTGCTAGCAATCGCAAGAGGAATTGATGATCAAGAACAATTAGATGCTATAAGAAAAATCCTAGCATCGCGATATAGCGAATATCCATATCAGTATATTTATTTAATGTATGTTAAGAGTGTAGGAGTTCAAAATTTGGCATTGGGTGATGCTATTGCTAGTCATCTAGTCGATGAAAACAAGCCTATTGAAATTGATGTATTGCAAAATTTATTACCGACTTTAAGTAATGAAGAGTTAGAAAAATTAAGCATTTTTGGAAATAAATTTGTGTCAAGTGCAGCTGATACTATTATTGAAGAAAGGACTAAAAAGACTGGTAATAAATCAAAAGCAAAAATAATAAAATTTGAGAAAAGGGATGATAAAAATGATTAATATTAAAGAAAATGAAAGATTAAATATTCTAAATCACTCTTGTGCCCATCTTCTTGCACAAGCAGTAAAACATTTATATCCAAAGGCTCTATTTTGGGTAGGACCAGTTATTGAAAATGGTTTTTATTATGATATTGATTTAGGAGACGAAGTAATTAAAGAAGAAGAACTTGAAAAAATAGAAAAAGAAATGAAGAAATGTGCTAAAGATGGTAAGAGAATTGTTCGTAATGAAATTTCTAAAGAAGAAGCACTTGAAATGTTTAAGAATGATCCATATAAAATTGATTTGATTTCAAGAATGGATGAAAATGAACAAGTTATATCTTGTTATACACAAGGTGACTTTACTGATCTTTGCCGTGGACCACACGTTGAGACAACAAAAGAATTAAAGTATTTTAAACTTTTAAAAGTAAGTGGTGCTTATTGGAAGGGAGACGCCAACAATAAGATGCTTCAAAGAATTTATGGTATTTGTTTTGAAAAAGAAGAAGATTTAGATGAATACTTAAAAATGATTGAAGAAGCTAAGAAAAGAGATCATCGTAAACTTGGTAAGGAACTAGATCTATTCATGTTTGATGAGACAGCTCCCGGAATGCCTTATTGGTTACCAAAAGGATTGAAGATGTATAACACATTAGTCGATTTTTGGCGTGAGGAACATGAAAAAAGAGGATATCAAGAGTTCTCAGCACCAATGTTAAATAATAGTGCTTTGTGGAAAAGAAGTGGACATTGGGATCATTATAAAGATGATATGTTTGTTTTAGAGGATGCTGATGGTGAAGAACAAGCTCTTAAACCAATGAGTTGTCCTAATGCTATTTTGGTGTATAAGAATAAGATTAGAAGTTATCGTGATTTGCCATTAAGATTTAATGATGTTGATGCCATTCATCGTAATGAAGGAGCAGCTTCTCTTCATGGACTTCTTCGTGTAAGAGTGTTCCATCAAGATGATAGTCATAACTTTATTAGACAAGATCAAATATTTGATGAGATTAAATCTATTTTGGATATTGCTAATTATTTTTATGATATTTTTGGACTTAAATTCACACCATATTTATCAACAAGACCAGATGACTATATGGGTGAAATTGAAAAATGGAATGAAGCCGAAGAAAAATTAACACAAGTTTTAAATGAGACCTTTGGCAAAGATGGATGGGTATTAAATCCTGGTGATGGAGCTTTCTACGGACCAAAGATTGATTTAAAAATGGAAGATGCTTTAGGACGTGAGTGGCAAACAGGAACGATTCAGCTTGATTATCAATTACCTGAAAGATTTGATTTAACTTATGTTGATAAAGATGGAAGTAAGGTAAGACCAGTATTAGTTCATCGTACCATTTATGGTTCACTTGAAAGATTTATTGGTGTTTTGACAGAACATCTTGGTGGTGCTTTCCCAACTTGGCTTGCACCTGTTCAAGTAAATGTCATTCCTGTAAACATTGAAGCACATGATGAGTATGCAAGAAGTGTAGTTGAAAGATTGAAAAAAGAAAAAATAAGAGTTGAACTTGATAATCGTAATGAAAAGTTAGGATATCGTATGCGTGAAAGTCAAACACAAAAGATACCATATAGTTTAGTTTTAGGTGATAAAGAACAAGAAAATGGAACTGTTACATATCGTTTATATGGTGAACAAGATACAACAACAGTATCTATTGATGAATTTATTAAATTAATAAAAGAAAAGATTGAAACTAAAGCTTTATTAAAATAAAGAGTTGAGAAACTCTTTTTCTTTTGATACAATTAAGGAGGATAGAGTATAGGTGATATGATGGAAAATAGAAAAAATGAAAAAGGATTCACATTAATAGAGTTACTAGCGGTAATAGTAATATTAGGAGTATTAATAGGAATAGCTTTTCCCTCAATAAGTGGAAGGATAAGAGAGACAAGAAATAAGACATATAACTTACATGAAGCAGATATGAAGACCGCAGCCAGTAATCTTATGAGTGAGTGCGTGTCAAGAGGAGAAGAATGTGTACCAAATGGTGAGAGTAGAACGTATTACCTATCAGAATTAAT